>NZ_OX365700.1:1830000-2555490 GCF_947241125.1 Nitrospira tepida
TATCGAGGAGGTGCTCCTCCGGAAATGCGACAGCCGCGATATATTAAAGAGCCCTTACCTGATAGTGGGACAATACAAGATTCAGAAACTGCATCCAATGATCGGGTGTCGAATCGTCGCGTCATTCAATTGTTTAGACCAGTGGCATTTTCGGAAGATGCAGGATTTATGACATTCGGTACTCAAGCCATCAAGATCGGTGATTTCGTAGATGAAATCTGGAGACAAGCCAATCTAGATTCGTTCTGCTTGTAAGGACGGAAACACGCGGTGGAAAGCGTGGCTCACTTAATCAGGGCCCTAACTGTTGTATTAAGAAGGTGCTGCATGAACAGCTGTAGCCTCCAACGGTGTTAAAGGAATGACCCCCGCTCCATTTTCTCCTTTTATGGAGGGCAGCACCTATGGAAATTGAATATGGATGGTGTACTCCGATGTCTGCAGAGTTTCTTGACGGTCTAAAATCAGCAATTCGTAAGGACATCGAAGATGACCCGGACATCAGCCCTTGTCATACAGGAAGCTTGAAAGTTCGATTGTCCTCAACTGGTCCATTGCAGGATTCGGTAAATGGGGAGGTTGAGTGTCAGTGTGGTCATACTCTTGCTACTTTTTCGGGTTCGAGTGATGGGTCAAAACTCACCTGGAAATTAAAGGGCTGAGTCGGGAGTTTTGGGGGGGGTGCCCATGGCCAGGCTGCAGGATGATCTGAGCACTTATTTCGCTCAACATGTTCTTGATCCAAATCGTTGGATTGCGACAGCCAATCATCTCATGTCGGCAGCGGAGCGCCTTGCGCCAGACATCGAGCAGTTCTGGAAAAAACTGGATGAGTTGGACGAAGAGGCTACTTTTTCTTTGTCAGACTTGGTTGGAAGCCAATACCAGAACATCTTCATGATGCTCTATGGCTTTGCCATTGAAAATCTCTGCAAGGCCCATGTCGTGACCAAGCTGAGCAAGGATGACCGATTGCGTCTCAAAAGTGGAAGGCTTCCCAATAGATTGAATACCCACGACTTAGAGGACTTGGTCACAAGGGGTGTAGGGCTGGCTGTCGATAATGGTGAAAAAGAACTCTTAAAGACACTGGAGGCTGCAGTTAAATGGGCGGGTCGTTACCCGGTCTCTACTGGTCCGGGAAACCAAAAGAAGCATGAGATAAAAGAGCAGTTGCTAGCTATGCCCCAGGGTTTCAGCGGAAGTGACCTCACCCGTACCAGGCAACTGGCACGACGGATCAAGGACGTTCCCATCAAGGCGCCAGCGTGATGCCGACGCCGGATCTATTCAGGATTCTGGGTTCCGGGAGAACATTTTTCGGTGGGCCGGCCGAAAAGTGGGGAAGCAGAAACGGTATCAGGAACCGGTTTCTGTTCCGATAGTCTTCGGCGCCTGCTGGCGCGGACCGCACCTGTTCCGCAAGCACGGGTGCCCGAACCTCCGCAATTCGCGACGCGAGGTCCACCATCCCGCTCGACAGCACCCTTCAGCTAAACGAGACGAAGTGGAGCGCTGCAATCGCTTGTGGATCGCAGCGCCCTGATGGTGGTTTCGCATCATTAATCGCATTTCGCTCAGATACGGCTCAGACAGTTCTCGGCATCTGGGGTGCAGGCCGCACCCTTTCGGCGCACACAACTGCTCCAACAGCCGCTAATTCTCTATGCATACCGTCCTTAGAGTGGTTGGAGGCGGCGGCATTCGCGCGTAGAGGAGCGCGTTAGGGAGTAGATCGTGGCAGTCCGTCGGCGTTCTCGCCTGGGCGGTGCTGTTCTGGGCCACCACCTGGAGAAGGGAACGTCACCCTTGAATACGCCTACCGCAAGGAGTAGGGTGCCATAATTCTAGGCGTTCTACAGCAGAGGCATCTCATGGATCAAGTCACCATAGACCTTCAAAACTGTTACGGAATCAAAGCATTACGCATCACCTTGGACTTCCGGAACACCCCTGTCTATGCAATTTATGCCCCCAACGGGGTCATGAAATCTTCGTTGGCTCAGACCTTCAAAGACGCTGCCAATGGTAAGAGTTCCGAGGATCGTATTTTCCCAACGCGGAAGACGTACCGGAAAATTGCCGACGAGGCTGACAAGGAGATCGATGGGGAGCGCGTTCTCGTTGTCGGGCCATACGATGAGCAATTCGGTCCAACTGAGAAGACCGCCACGCTCTTGGTGGATGCAAAACTCAAGAAAGAATACGACGCGCTTCACGTCGCAATCGACGAAACCAAGGAAGCGTTCCTTAAGGCCATCCGGAAGCAGGCTAATTCCCGGTTAAATTTCGAGGAGAAAATTTCGTCCGCATTCACCGCGAGCGCCAACAAATTTGACGATGCCGTCGCGCGCATCAAGAAGGAGGTCCAGAACCAGAAGGAAACACCTTTTGCGAATGTGGAATACGACGTGATTTTCAATGACCAGGTCATGACCGCGCTGGGTAACAAGGATATAAAGGGTGCTGTCGAAGATTATGTACGGCGTTACAACGAACTACTTGATGCGTCCACGTTCTTCAAGAAGGGAACGTTCGACTACTACAATGCGGCTCAGATCGCGAAACACCTTGCCGATAACGGCTTCTTTGAGGCGAAGCACACTGTCACCCTGAAGGCAACTGGCAAGTCACAGGAGATTAATACCCAGAAGGAACTTGAAGACATTATCGCGCAGGAAAAGGCGGCAATGATGGCCGACAAAGACTTGCGCAAGAAGTTCGACGCCGTGGCCAAGCAGCTTGAGAAGAACGCCGCCGTCAGGGATTTTTGCCGCTACCTGCAATTCAACGAGCCTCTGCTATCCCGGATGAACAACCTGGACCAGTTCAAGGAAGACGTTCTCAAATCCTACATCAAGGCCAACGAGCCGCTATATCTGGAAATGATGAAGACGTACGAGTCTGCGGAAAAACGCATAAAGGAGATCGAAGCCGAAGCGCAGAAGCAGCGAACACAATGGGAACATGTAATCGCGATCTTTAACGACAGGTTTGTCGTTCCGTTCAAGTTGGAAGCGCGGAACCGAACTGCGGTGATGCTCGGCTACGAGCCGATTGTGGACCTTGGCTTCACCTATTGGGATGGCAAAGACAATGCGCCAGTCGAAAAGCCGAAACTGCTTCAGGTTCTGAGCACCGGCGAGCGCAAGGCGCTCTATATCCTGAACGTGATTTTTGAGGTCGAACGCAGGCGGAAGGACGGTCTCGAAACCCTCCTTCTCGTGGACGACATTGCCGATTCCTTTGATTACCAGAATAAGTACGCGATCATCCACTACCTCAAGGAGATTAGCGAGAACGGTCTGTTCAAACTCATAATCATGACGCACAACTTCGATTTCTTCCGCACGTTGGAAGGGCGGTTCGTCCGCTATCCGTACTGCCTTATGGCCTCAAAGAATCCGAACGGCATAACGCTGGCGAAGGCTACTGGCATCCGAAACATTTTCGCGAATGACTGGAAAACTCATTTCTTTGACGATCCCAAGAAAAAGATCGCGTCGATTCCATTCCTTCGGAATCTTATTGAAATGACAACCGGCGAAAGTGATCCGCGTTATTGCCAGCTTACCTCTATGCTCCATTGGAAGTCCGACACGCCCACGATGAACATCGCGAAGCTTGACGAAGTCTACAATACTATATGCGGCACTTCTGGAACCTCAGCTGATCCGGCGAAAGTGATTTACGACCTTATTGTCGAGCAGGCCAACGCGTGTCTCGGCATTGCGGCCGGTCTTAATCTTGAGAACAAAATCGTGTTGGCGATTGCCATTCGCATGATCGCGGAAAAGTTCATGGTGACGAAGATCGCTGACGCCAAATTTGTTGCGGGAATTACTGCTAACCAAACGCAAGTATTAATCGACAGGTTCAAGACGCAGTTTTCAAACGACGCGGCCTCCATCCGTGTGCTGGATCAGGTTGCGCTGATGACCCCGGAAAACATCCACGTCAACGCGTTTATGTATGAGCCGATCGTTGATATGTCTGACGATCATCTTAAGAGGCTGTATCAGGAAGCCGCGAAGTTAGCGTGATGGCCCAGTAGAGCCGCCGCCGCCGCCACTCCCACCGCCGGAGAAAGTGTCAGAAATCCATTTTGTTCTCTCTCGGACAGCACGGGAAGAGAAAAAGAGGACAGGCTAATCTCTTAGAGCCATCCAGCCCCGCACGCGAAATTCTATCCCCTTGTTACCGAATTTCTGGTTCTAACAAGGCCCCGCCTCTTGGTATGGGGCTGCTGGCTTTGATGCTCCGTGCGTCTGAGAATTTCGTTCGAGAATATTTATGAGATCACGATCCAAAACCTCCCAAAGCCCCGCTATGGCTTCAAGATCTGCGGAAGCCCATTGGTGTTCCGCCTCTAGGAAACGGGCGTTGATGGCTAGAATTTGTTGTTCTGTCAGGACGCCTTCCAGTGAGATCGTCTCCTCATTGTGTAACGCGTCTTTTAGACTGATCACACGGGAGTCAACTACCCACTCCTCGATTGTTTCTTTGCAGTCATCGAAGCCACGCCACTCAATGTGCAGGCTTTCCTTGTTGTCCCTGCAGGTAGGACAGGTCCGGACATGCGTGTTATGAGATGAGAGCCAGTCCGAATGTAATTTTGAGTGCTCACGACAGTGGTCGGGGTACCACGGCAGATGCGCGTTCTCTAACAAGCGCACGTCTGACATATGTTTGCTCCAGATAGCGCCCAACTCTGGACAACGCCATGTAATGGTAATTGGATCAGGGTGTTTGTGATCTTTGGCTAGCTCGTCAACGGTGGTGTCGAATGCGCTGGCGAAGGCTTTGAGCGTATCAAAAGCGACCATCTGTCCGCTCTCGGCCCTCTGTACAGTCCGTGCATCAATATCCGCTGCGATAGCCAACTCTTCCTGAGTCCAGTGGCATTTGTCTCTGTGCCGACGGACGTTCTCTCCGATCACTTTAGGGTGCATGGGCCGCCCTCCTTTTTATCGACATCCTACGCTATAGCACGTCTTTCTTCCACGACAGAAATACGACAGGAGAGAACAAAAAGCATCGGGGACAGTGTCAGGAACCATATAGGGTCACGCCCGTAGGGTCCAGCCCGAGCTGTGGCTCAGCGCTGCTTCTTCAGGCGTGCCGCGATTCGCGGAGCGGCCGAAGACCAGCCGGCGTCAAAGGGATAGCCGGGGCGGTCGAGGTCGATGACGACCGGGGCGTGATCCGAGGGTACGGGCTTGCCTTTCCGCGCCTCGCGATCGATCTCCGCCCAGACAACGCGGTGTCTTAATGGCGCCGTCATGAGCAGGTGATCGATGGGCATGCCGAAGTTTTTATGAAAATTGCCGGCGCGGTAGTCCCACCGTGTGTACCGCCCGGGTTCCGGGTGATGCAATCGGTACGCATCGACGAATCCCGCGCTAGAAGGAGTCTTCATGGCATACGAGAGGGTCGCCTCAGGCGACTTAGTGGCCGGTTTCGAGAGCTCCACACGGTCTACGTCTGAGCGACTCCGCAGGCCGATCAGAGGTCCCAATGAGTCTGGCTGCGGCAGACGAAAGTCCGCCGTTCGCGCGTGATGATTGACGGCTTGAGAATACTTCTTTGGATAAGTGGCGCAGAATGCTCCGTTCCGGGTAAGGGCAAGACAAGATTCCTCGCTCAGGCGCCGTCGACACCGGGAATGCGGTAATCTGAGATCTGATTTTCCGGACCGTAGTCAGCGTAATCGCCTTGCTGTCTCTTCCACCGGAAGTCCCCCCAGGTGATGGGCCGATATCTGGGCAATGACTGCTCGTTCGTGACGGCCGCAAGCGGCGCATAGATGGCCTCGTAGACCGGGTTAAAGAAGAAAGGCAGGCTGTAGCGCTCGCGATTCGTGCTCGCGCGAACACGATGGACCGGCGCCGGATAACGATCGTTGCTCCAGACCTGAACGATGTCGCCGATATTGACCACCAAGGCGCCCGTCACCGGCTCCACCAGAATCCATTGGCCGTCTAGGTTGATCTCGAGGGCGCTCACGTCGTCATGGAGAAGCACGGTGAGTGCCCCGGCATCGGTGTGAGGATGGATGCCCAGATGACCCGTTGCGGAGGCAGGCCGCTCCAGGCACAACGGATCGTGGCAGGGATAATAGTTCAGCCTGACGAAGCTTGTGTGCCGACCAACGAAATCGTGGGTGAGCGTGTCGGGTGGGACGCCGAGACTCTCTGCGATCGCCTCGAGCAGCGTGAACGCGACCCGCTCGCACGCGCGGAAGTACTCCTGCATGGTGGGTCTGAAATCGGGGCACAGACGGGCGTCGGGCCAACGGTTGAAACCATCCTGTGTCCAGTTGGCCGGATCCTCGTCGAGGAGTTCCGGGCGAGGGGTATGCCCGAAGTCGAACACCTCTTTCATGTCTCGGGCGTTCTTGGTCAGTTCGCGGTTGTACCATCCTCGGGCGTTCTCCTTCGACCGAGACACGACTCGCTTCGCGTCCAACGGGAGTGCAAAAAACCGCTTGGTCTCACGCCAGACGCGCTCGATCAGGTCCGCCGGAATTCGGTGTCCGATGATGTGGAAAAAGCCGTACTCGCGACAGGCTGCGCCGATCGCCGTGATCGTCTCGTCGTGCGGGCGGGTCCGGCCGCCGAGCGGCTGTATGTCGATCACTGGAATTCGCTTGGCAGGCATGGCGACTTCTCACAACAAGAGCATCAATTGTCGTCAATCCAGCCACACATACGCAAGGTCTGGACAGCCGCTCTCGTCGGCGAGAGCTTGCGGAGGCACTCTTGGCCCTGCAGAGTTCCGACGGTTCTGGTGAGCGTGAACAATAGGGGGAGTCTTTTTCAGGCCCAGGAGGCCGAATCATGAAGCGTATGCACATGAGCGCCATCACCGTTCTGGCTCTCGCCGCCGGGGCAGTAGCTTCGGCCCAAGAAGCAGGTAAGGGGGCGGTTCAGGACGCCAAGGCTGCGGAGGTGGTCAAGAAGTTAGAGCAGGAGTGGGTGGACGCGTACGTCAAGCGCGACGCCGCGGTGATCACCGGGAAGAGCATCTTCAAGGGGAAAGTGAAAGACCAGGACGTAAGCGGCGAGTACCGCTTTGCGGATGTATTGGTGAAACGGGGTGATCGCTGGCAGGCGATCGCCGGCCAGGTCACACGCATCGCCAAGCCGTCAGCATGCAGCGCAAAGAAGTGGCCGAATCCTTTTGTGGCCCCTCAGTTACGTTTCGTCTATTCGTACATCCTTCAGGAAAGCGGAAAGATCAGGATTGGCATAGGCTCCATAAGCATCAACCAAGACCCCGCGCGTTCCGTCATCGGCCTCAATGGCGTACACCACCGCCATCTCCTCGGGATCGCTTGATCCTTCAAACCGGTGGTGCTCCACGATGGTCAGGTCGTCTGGATTGAAAGTCTTCCCGCTTTCCATCGCCCGAAACGTCTTGCCGATCAGCTCAAAGTTGGCGGTGAATCCCCGCTCCTCCAGAGCACGGACCGCCTCGGCCACGGTCTGGTATACCTTGTTGCCCATACATTCAGCATAAGCCATCACATCAAGTTGTACCAGCCCATCCCCTCGCCGTTCACACCCGTTGCAGCTCAACAGCAATGGGTGCCCAAGTCGGGGAAACAGAAACAGGTGGGGAGTCGTTTCTCAAAGGCTGGCTAATCCATCCGAACCACGATGCCTTCGTCCGGGCCGAGCTGGAATCGGTCGGCAGTCCACCGTTCCTCACCCCGTTGCGGATCGGTGGAGAGGATCAAGGTTCCGGTGCGCGCAAACATCGGAATCGTCGGCGGGAGCGTCACGGTCAGCGCTCGCGCGCTGAAGTTGACGGCGATCAGCATGGCTTCGGCGTGAGCTTCTGCCTGGAACACCCGCTGGTACAGCAAACACTCGTTTGGCCCAGCGTCGACCGGTTCGTACGTCCCGGCGGTGAGTGCCCGCGAGCTCTTCTTCAAACTGATGAGCCGCTTGTACAGCGACAGCATCGAGCCGGCGTCCTGCTGTTCACAGGCGACGTTGGTCTGCCGCCACCCTGGTGACAGAGGGAGCCAGGGCCTGCCGGTCGTGAAGCCGCCCTGTGGGGAATCGTCCCAGGGCATCGGCGTCCTGGCCGGGTCTCGTCCTTTCTTCCAAGGCCAGTAGCGGATCGTATAAGGATCGCGTAGCTCCGACCGGTGGAGCCTCCCATCGCGCAACCCCAATTCCTCTCCATAATAGAGAAACGGCGTACCGCGAAGCGTGAAGAGCAGCAAGGCGGCAGCTCTCCCGCGCCGGCCAGGGTCTCCCCCCTTGCCGTAGCGGTCGATGTGCCGGGACTGGTCGTGGTTGCTGAAGACGACCGTAGGCCAGCCGCCACGAGGCACGGCCCGGTCGCTCTCCGGAATCAGCCGTCGAAACATGTCCGCTTGCCACGGCGACCGGAGCAGGCGGAAGTCGAATACCTCATGCAACTCGTCCGTGCCGGTTCCATAGAATGCCGCGGGCCCGCCGGGGGTGTCAGATGACGCCTCGCCGACGAGCACCGTTTCGGGTCGATCTTTGACCGCCGCGCGGAGGGCCCGTAGAACCTCGTGAGCTTGAGGCTGGTCGCGGTCGTAGCGGTGCACCTGGCGATAGTAGCTCCGCCAGGCCAGCCGGCGAGGATTGTCCGGCCAGCGGGTGTCTTTCCCGAGCCAGTTGATGGCGTCGAGCCGGAACCCGTCCACGCCGCGGTCCAGCCAGAAACGGACGACGTCGAAGAGCACGTCGCGCACGGCCGGATTAGTCCAGTTCAGGTCCGGCTGCTCCGGCAGAAACGAATGCAGATAGCACTGGCCTGTGTGCGGGTCCCTGGTCCAGGCCGATCCTCCGAAGCGCGCGGCCCAGTTGTTGGGTGGGCGACCCCCTGCCTTGCCGTCAGCCCAGTAATACCAGTTGCGCTTCGAAGACGCGCGGGACGACCGGGATTCGATGAACCACGGATGTTGCTCGGACGTGTGGTTGAGCACCAGGTCCATGACGACGCGAATGCCGCGGCGATGGGCTTCCGTCACGAGACGGTCGAAGTCCGCCAGGGTCCCGAACCGCGGATCGATGTTGCGGTAGTCCATGACATCGTAGCCGAAGTCGTGCATGGGGGAGGGATAGAGCGGTGACAGCCAGATAGCATCCACATCGAGTGAGTCGGGCGTTCCTTTGAGATAATCGAGCCGGCTGATGATGCCCGGCAGGTCGCCGACCCCGTCCCCGTTGGAATCCTGGAACGACCAGGGATAGATCTGGTACACGACGGCTCGCTGCCACCAAGGGAAGTCTGGATGAATCGCGGGCATGGCGCAGCTCCGACCCTACCCTAAGTCCACCCGTTCCAACAAGCGCCGGCGGAAATCCGTGCAACCGGGTGAGGCTCCGTAGAGACGGCGGTCGGGGCGGTTGACTTGCCCGGCGCGCAGTGACAGAGTTCAACCTTCTGGTCTCGCCATGGCCGATCTTCACATGTCTCACGATCCGGTCCCTCCGATCCGGCTCCGAGGGCATACGCTCTTGTGCCTGCAAGGGTTTCGCGGGGAAGGCTACAGTCCCGAATTCATTTCCAATATGGCGGCCATCCACCAGGCCCTGACCCAGGCTCCCGACCGTCAGATCGAGGTGATCGCCTCTCCGGATGAGATCTGCGCGGCCTGTCCCCACCTACAATCTTCAGGGTGCAGGCTCAATGGCGAACGATCGGAAGCGGAAATGGTCGAGCAGGATCTGGTGGTCATTCAAAGGCTCGGGTTGAAGGTGGGGGACCGATTGCGCTGGGTGGACCTGCTCGAGCGGATTCGGAATTCGATCAGCGGCGACGACCTGCCTGCCATCTGCGGCGCTTGCCGGTGGTTGCCGTTGGGTTATTGCCGGGAGGGTATCAACCAACTTCGACATCCCTTCGAGGCCTCTCTCTCGCCCGAAGCTCGTACTGATGCTTCTCGGCTGGGGTGTGCAGGGGCGGTTGAAGGCGTTTCCAGCCAGACCAAGGATTTCGGTTAACGTTGACCCACCGTGCCGGGCTTCGTCCGTCGTGCACGACCATGCCCATCCATACCGCGGACATCGCCTTGGTCTTCGATGAGATCGCGGATCTGTTGGAGATCCAGGGCGCGAATGTCTTTCGCGTCCGAGCCTACCGTAACGCCGCCCGCACGCTCCGCGACCTCGGCCGGGAGATGAGCGCCATGGTTGAGACATATGAGAATCTGGCCGCTCTGCCCGGTATCGGCAAGGATCTGGCCGGCAAGATCCAGGAGATCGTCCAGCATGGGTCCGAAGCCATCCTGGAGGAGTACCGGAAGGGAATCCCCAGGGGGGGTAACTGAGCTGATGTATCTGCAATACTCTCAAGGATGGCGCTTGGGGCGAAGAAGCGGGGGGTGGAGTACCTCGCGATCACCGATCACTCTCAGCATCTCGGCGTCGCCAAGGGGCTCGACGTCACGCGGCTGCTGGCGCATCTGGAGCAGATCGACAAGCTGAACGATGAGCCGGACGGGATCACGTTGCTCAAGGGGCTCGAGGTGGATATCCTGGAGGGCGGCAGCCTGGACATGCCGGACGACGTGCTCGGCAAGCTCGATCTCGTCGTCGGCGCAGTGCACGATCATTTCCAGCTCTCGCAGCAAAAACAGACCGAACGGATTTTGATGGCGATGGATCACCCGCACTTCACGATGTTGGCGCATCCGCAGGGAGTGACGCAGCCGAGACGCGGCGCGATCCGGTCGCCAACGCATTCGCTCAGGGCTCGGTAGGTGGTGAACTTGCCGCCGTAGATCGTGAACAATCCGGGCGCAGATTCCTCAGTGACGGCCTCGCGAGACAGCGCAGAGGCATCGCCGTCGAACGTACGCCGATAGAAGGGCGAGTCGAACGGGACCTGGATCCAGGCGCTCCGGACCCGCCCGATGCCGACATCCGGCGCGCGTTGACGGAGTGGAATCGTTCTGGCCCCGCAGAAGACTTCCATGACATTGTGCTCCGGCTCGCGAAGGTCGGGATGTTGCGTTGCGAACGCCATCGGGTAAGTCTCGTCGGCCGGGGGACAGTCCATGCGGTCGGGTGTCCCTTCGAGCCCGCGCTCGGTCCTGCCGAGGAGCCATTTGTCCTCCCACGGGATGAAGAAGACCACCCGTCCATCCTCGTGTTGCATGAGGGTCGCGGCACAGTCTTTGGGTTTGGCGGACAGGACCTCGGGCGAAAAGACGAGGTGGGTACCAACGTTGAGCAAGCAGACCGTGCGCGGCAGCACGTTCCACCGCAGTAGGTTCGCGTTCACGACCAGGCGGCTGGTGACCTCTTGCACGCCGTTCGCTGAGGTCATGCGGATGCGATACCCTCCGCCGAGAGGCGTGATGTCATCCACCCTTGTCTGTTCCGCATAGCTGACCCCCAGGCGTGTTGCTGCTCGAGCGGCAACCCGGACGATCACGTCGTCGAGCATCTGCGCATCAGCATAGAGAAAGGCCGCGCGCAAATCCCGTTCGACCCTCTCACTCCGCATGTACGGCGCGTGGTGAGCGATTTCGGACCGGTCCAGCCAGCGGACGCCGGGCAAGCCATCACTTCCGGCGAACCGATCATAGAGCGTGAGCCCTACTTGGATGAGCCAAGCCGGCCTGCCTTGTTTGAAGACCGGCAGGAGAAAGGGAAGTGGGCGCACGATGCCCGGTAGCAGCCGTAGGAGCAATGCGCGTTCTCTCAGGGCCCTCGCGGACGAGTCCCCATTGTCCGAGATGCTCCAGATAGCGCAAGCCGCCGTGAATCAGCTTGGTGGTTCGACTGGACGTGCCGGAGGCGAGTTTGGATTGTTCGACCAGGTGAACCGCGTGGACCCCGCGGGTCGCCAGGTCGTGAAGGAGCCCCACGCCGTGAATCCCGCCGCCGACGATGAGGACGTTGAGGTCCATGGAGAAAGCGGAGCAAATGTCCTATGGCTCGTGTCTGTATTCTCTCACAGCAGTTCTCATCTTTGAGGAAAACAACGAATTACGGCGCCTCCGGGGCCGCGGCTTTCTTGGCGAGCTGTTCAGCGCGACGGAGCTGCATGGCAAAGAGGTTGCGGGTGAGGGCCCATGAGGGGGAGAGGGGAAGGCCGGCTTCGCGGAGCGCCAGGGCGGCGTACTGGTGGCAGTGGTGAAACAGATGATAGAACCTCGTCGCCTGGTAGAACCGGCTTGACCCAGCCGTCAGGACCGGCTTGGAGTCTGCGATCGAGGATTGCAGATAATGCAGCAGGCGCGCATAGCCCTCGGCGCTGACCTGAAAGAAGAACCGTTCGGCCGGTGGTTGCGGCGTGCGGTCCGCCCAGACACGATCGTGGACGCCGACTTCGATCACGCCCGGCGTCGGCCAGAACAGGGCCCGGATGATTCCGGTGACCTCGGTCCGTCCCTCGAGATACCAGGCCTGCTCGGCGTAACCCCACTCCTCAAATAGGTGCTGAGGAGCGAGTGCTGAGGACTGAGGTTCCGAATCAGAGGGGTTCCTCTCAGTCCTCAGTCCCGAGTCCGCAGACCTATTTTCATGTGGAAGCGCGATCATGGCATGCCAGGAATCGAGCGAGACGGTGATCGTGTGGACGGGCGTTTCGTTTTGAGGTGGCCACAGCCCGGCCACCGGACTCGCGCAGCCGAACACGAGGCAAACAGCAACAAATATGGGTAAGAAGGACAGGCGGTCGTGGCGAGTGAGATAGGCAGGCTTCACTTGTAAGTCTTCTGTCAGCCTATGATGCCGTGAATACACATTCACTGACTAGGGTATTGGATATTGTATGAAAATTGATGATATTCGCCGGCCTCTCGCATAGGCCGTGCGCCATTGACTCCGATGTTGTGTTATCGGCAATGAGCCAGCCATTTCACGTACCGCCGAAGCGAGCTATGGCACGCGGGCAGTTTATGCTATCGTGGGTGACCCGCCGGCGGCCCTTCCATGATCGAGATCGACGGCTCCCAATATTCCGGCTCCGGCACGATCGTCCGGCAATCGGTGATGTTCTCCGCGTTGACAGGGACGCCCGTTCATATCACTAACGCACGCATCAAACGGCCGAATCCTGGTCTTCGTGCCCAGCACGTTCAGGTTGTCAAAGCAATCGGCGAGGTGGTCAACGCCAAAATGGAAGGCGTCGAGATCGGGTCGATGGGCGTGACCTTCGAGCCCGGCCCGCTCCAGACCAGCCGGCACTACGTCTGGGACATCGGCTCAGCGGGCTCGACGACCATGCTTGCGCTGGCGGTCCTGCCGGTGCTGGCGTTCGGTGGCTCAAAGGCGTCGGTCGAGCTGATCGGGGGTCTATTTCAGGACTTTGCGCCGTCGTTGTTTCACCTGCAGTATGTCATGTTGCCGTTGTTGCAGCGCATGGGGCTGGAGGCCGAAGCCCACATGGAGCGACCTGGCTACGTGCCGGCAGGTCACGGGATTCTCTCCTTGACGGTGAAGCTGGTCAACCGCCCCTTGCGCAGTCTGAGTCTCGAGGAAGCGGGGCCGGTGAAGCGCATCTGGGGCATTTCCTTATCCTCGCACTTGGACGAGCGGCGCGTGAGCCGGCGCATGGCCGAGTCCGCCAGGCAGGCGCTTGGCGAAGCCGGGTTTCACCCTGAGATCGAGGAGCGAAGCGACACCAGTTCACTTCAGGCAGGCGCCGCGTTGGCGCTGTTTGCGGATTGCGGCGAGGGTGTCCGTCTCGGCGCGGACCAGGCCGGCGCGTTGCGCCGGTCTGCGGAGGCTATCGGCAAATTCGTGACCCGGCAGCTTCTGCAGGATGTCAAGACCGGCGCCACGCTCGATCGGTACGCAGCCGACCAGATCATCCCCTTCGCGGCGCTCGCGGAGGGGGAAAGCCGGTTTCGCATCCCCGCTGAGACAGATCATGTGCAGACCAACGCTTGGCTGGCGAACACGTTCCTGGGGGCGGAGGTGCGGGTCGAGAATTGTCTTCTGAAGATCAAGGGCATCGGCCGATTTGTCAGTCCCGGGGTGGACATTTGAGATGGTGAGCAGGATCACGGCTCGGCGAGGTGCAGAAGCGTGAGGCGTCTCTCTCGCCGGAGTGAGCCTAGTGCACGATCTAACGGCCATCGAGTGAATAGAGCATGATGCCTGCGATCCAGAGGATGAGGTGAAGCCATGACGCAGCTCACACCCAAGACAGCGGCGAAGGAAACGCCAAGGGAACGGAGGCTCCGGGTCCAGAAGATCGTGCGCATCCTTGACCGAACCTACCCAGACAGCAAGCTGGCGCTGAACTTCACGACGCCGCTTGAGTTGTTGATCGCGTTGATCCTGGCGGCGCAATGCACCGATGAACGGGTCAACCAGGTGACGGCGACGCTGTTTTCGAAGTACCGCCGCGCAGAGGACTGGGCCAGGATTCCGCGTGCGACGCTCGAGGCGGAGATCCGGACGACCGGCTTCTACCGGAACAAGGCCAAAGCCATCCAGGAGTGTTGCGATGCGCTTATTGAGCGATTCCAGGGCTCGGTGCCGAACCGGCTGGAGGACCTTGTGAGCCTGCCGGGGGTGGGGAGGAAAACCGCGAACATCGTGCTGGGCAACGCGTTCGGTCAACCGGCGATCGGGGTGGACACGCACGTCGGCCGATTGGCGCAACGGCTCGGGCTGACCACACAGACCAATCCCGACAAGATCGAGTTCGATCTGAATCCCATCGTGCCGGATCCGCTCAAGATTCGGTTCTGCCATCTCCTTCAGGCTCACGGTCGGGCTGTCTGCCTGGCTCGCAAACCGGATTGCCCGGCCTGTTCCATCAACCAGCTCTGTCCGTTTCCGGTCCATTCGGCGAAGGCCGCTCCGGCCAAGCGGAAATAGGAGCCTTCCGGCGAGGCAGCCGGATTAAACCAGTCGAGCAACGCGCAATGTCAGATACACCCAGTGCAGCATGACCCTCTCATGACCCGCAAGCTCTCTGCTTCTCCTTCAGCCGATGAAGGACCTCCGCGGCGAGCGACCCCGCGAGCTGGTTTCTGTTCAGCTCGGTCACCGTCACCAGCCGGCAGTCATGCCGTTGCTTGATCCCCTCGATAAACCCATCGCCCTTGAGGGCGATGGTCGCGATGACGATCCTTGGCGAGTCAAGAAGCGCGGTCACTGCATCCTTGAAGCGTGTTGAGCAACATTCCATTTTCCCGATCTCGTCAATGACGAGGACCGGCGAGGGAACATGGCGCAGGTCAAGTTGCTCCAGCAGTCGCTCAAACCCGATGACATCCACTCCATAGCGTGACACTCGATCAGAGCTCTGGAACTCGACATGGGAGAGGACCTGTTGCCGGCCATTGAGTGCGATAAGACGGAATCCTTTCCGGACTCCTCCGACCCGAATCTCCTCTGTGTAGAATCCGGCCGGCTGATAGTCCTGCAACTGATGTGCGATGGTTCGAATCAGGGTGGTTTTCCCCACGCCTGGCCGACCGGTGATCAGGATATGGCCCATGGTACTCCTGGTCCCGCAAACCCGCTCTCCCCCCGGATCACTCAACAGACGCTATGTGGCCTGCCGAACTGGCCGGCGCACGTCGTTCGCTACCCACGAGCTCGAGGCCACTATCGGCCATGCGGGTGTCCTTGCAAACCGACGAATGGGGCAATTGAGCCCCATATCACTTCATGCCGGTCGTTACCCTCGGCGGACACCGAGAGGGGGCGATCAGCCGTGGGATTACCCTGAAGCCTCACAGTGAGTGTGCATGAACCTCTGAAGTCCATGACTGCAAGGCGGTTTCGCAGAGATGATTCCCTGTGGGGACCGATGAAGGGAAGCAAGAAGGCTGGGGAAATCCCTAGCTTGATGGTCTTTCGGAGGTTGCTAGCCTTTAAATAAGGATAGGATGGATATGATCGATCGGACGTGCGTCGTATGGACTGGTTCCGAATCATTGGCCCCTCTCCTGGGCAGGTCCTTTCTCGCCTCGCAGATCAAAATTCTGCCACACGAGATGGTATAAGTCAGGGGCGACGTAGGACCTTCTTTCGACCGCTGCAGGGAGGATGTATCCTGTCCCGCAGGCAGTGCCTTGCCCTTGTCCTTTCTCTCGCGTCCGTCCCTCACGGGCTGCCGTCGTCAAATTCCAAAGCACGGGCGTCCGGCTTCTATAGGCAGCAGGTGTTCAGCCGGTCTCCGGATGCCGGATCCGTGAGCGCCGCGAGGTTTGAGAATGCGATCGTGCTCAAGAATGGCAATCTCTTCTTAGTCACGGACGCGAATGGCGCCATACCCCTCAAGGAGAAACACGGGTTTGGGCTCTACTATCAGGATTGCCGGGTCCTGAACGGGTTCGAAATACGACTCTCGGGCTCTCCACCCCTGATCGTTTCGTCGAAGGCCCCGACAGGGACCATGGCGGAGTTGACCTTCACGAACCCGAGAATTCAGGGGCGGGACGGTCGTCTCATTCCAAGGCAAGTGTTAGCGATCCGATCTCATCGGCTTGTTCAAGACAATCCTCCGGCCATCCGCGAGCGGCTGTTGTTTCAAAACCTTGCCGGGCACCACGCCGAATTTACCGTCTCACTCAGCTTCCGCCCCTCCTTCGAGGACATCATGGCCGTGAGAGGGTTCCCCCAACATCTGGGGAACCTGTTCGCTCCGGTTTGGGAAGGCGGACCGCTATACATCGTGTATGAAGGGAAAGACCGGCTTTACAGAGGCCTTGCGATCCATTTCGATCCCATGCCCGATGCGACCGATACGACCAATGCTTCCTTCAATATCAAACTGGCGTCTCAGGAGACGAAGGAACTACGCCTGTCGCAGTTTGTGACCTTCTCCTCCGAGCGACCGGACGCGAGAAAACCGGTCAGTGAGCCCGTCGATTTCAGCCGTGTGGCCTCGGACCTAGCCCACACCTCGGAGACCTGGATGGGCTCCATCACGCGCATCGTCAGCGACAATGCCGTCGTGGATCATGTGCTCACGCGTGCCTTGCTGGACCTTCGTCTCTTGCAGACAAAGATCGATGATCTCACCTTCTATGCGGCAGGTGCACCGTGGTTCGTCACATTGTTTGGGCGCGATAGCGTCATCGCAGCCCTGCAGACTCTCGCGTTCGATTCGAGCGTGGCCGAACAAACCCTTCGGTTGCTGGCCAAGTATCAAGGGCAGCGCTATGACGATTGGAGAGACGAGGAGCCCGGCAAGATCTTGCACGAGTTGAGGACGGGGGAGCTTGCCCGACTCGGACTTGTTCCGCACACGCCATACTACGGCACAGTCGATGCGACGCCGCTGTTCCTGATTCTGCTCGCTCAGCATGCCGCCTGGACCGGCACGCTCAATCTGTTCGAAGAATTGCGTGAATCCGTTGAACGGGCCATCGCGTGGATCGAGACGAATCAAGAAAGACATGGCCACGGCTATGTGACCTATCAAAGTCGGTCTCCGGCTCCACTCGCGAACCAGGGATGGAAGGATTCGGGCGACGCAATTGTCCATGCTGATGGAAGCCTGGCCGTCCCTCCGATCGCACTGGCAGAGGTACAGGGTTATGTCTATCGCGCCAAACGGCAGATCGCGGGGCTCTATGAGCGCGTCGGCGAAACGATGCGGGCCGGTCGATTGAAGCGCGAGGCGGAGGAGTTGCGGACGCGCTTCAACCGGGATTTCTGGCTTCCGGATAAGGGCATCTATGCCTTGGCGTTGCAAGGCGACGGGACGCCCTGTTCCGTCGTCAGCTCAAATCCCGGTCAAGCGCTCTGGGGCGGGATTGTCAGCGGAAACAAAGCCGGACGCACGGTTGACCGGCTCATGGCCCCTGACATGTTCAGCGGCTGGGGCGTGCGAACGCTGTCAGAACGAGAGCGGGCATACGATCCTCTCGGGTATCATGTGGGGACCGTGTGGCCTCACGATAATTCGCTGATTGCCGCGGGCTGTCGGCGATATGGGTTTGACCAGGCAGGCCTGGATATTATGACCGGCCTCTTCGATGCGGCGAGACATTTCAACGGCTATCGGCTGCCCGAGCTGTTTGCCGGCGTCGATCGAGTGAATCACCACGATCCTATGTGGTACCCAGCCGCCAATCCGCCTCAAGCCTGGGCCGCCGGTGCGATTCCGTACCTGTTCGAAATCATGCTCGGCCTCATTCCGGACGGTCTCGATCATCGGCTGCGAATCGTGCGGCCTGTCTTGCCGGGTTTTTTGGATGAGCTTGAAGTCCGTGAGCTGAAAGTTGGCGGTGCGGAAGTAGAGCTGCGTTTTCGGCGTGGGCCGGAGCAGGCCATCAACGTGGACGTCTTAAGGGTCGAAGGACACCTCGACATCCTCGTGGAGGGAACATTCCCATTGAGCCCCCGTCACCGTGAACAGGTCGAATGCGATTGCACGTCGGGGGTCACACGGCACTCGCCGGGTTCACCTCGAGGTCTACTGGTTTGGAGAGGAGCGGCGGTCCGAGCGGGAGGAGGGGTTCGCCGGTGAAGGCCTGGGTGAGGCTGGCGACGGCATAGTAGAACGCGAGGAATCCGACCAGGACGTGGCCGACTCCCGGCAAGGTTTCACTGATCATGTCGAGCCGTTCCAGCGAGGTGACGACAAAGGTGGCGGCGATGATGGCGTGCAGAAGGCTCAAGGTGACATTGCGATAGGCGGTGAGATAAACCATGACTACGGAGAAGACCGCGTAGACCATGTTGATCGGCGCATATAACACCTGGTCGAAATGAAACGAGGTGCTCTCACCGACCAATTTGGCCGTGCAGATCGTCGTCCAGAAAAAGCCGTACATGGTCAATGCGGTGCCGCCGAGCTGTTCGTGATATCGAATGTCGGTAATCCCGGCGAGGATCTGAACGATTCCTCCGAAGGCCAGAGCGATCACCAGCGTGCCGATCTGATCCCGGTCCGGAATGCCGCCGAGTTGCGCGACGCCAAGAGTCAACGCGGCGACGGCGAGTCCGAACAATCCGATAGCCAGGACGTCGATCTGTCGAGTGGCCTGCTCATTCTTGGTCACGGGCGCCTCCCTGTGGATAGTGCGTGATCGGGGCGTAAGGATGCCGGAGGAGGCGCAGCCTTTTCAACAGGCCATAGAACCTACGAAGCAACATGTAGGAGAGAGGATTGTCGAGCGCTGCGGGTTGGTCTGACGAGAAAGATCAGGCTAGGCTGGTCCCGCCCGCGTGCACAGCGACGACCAAAAGGCCTATGCAACGGATGTGGAGCTTGTGCGAAACCGTTGGGGCGGCAACTCCCCGCGCATCCGGATTCGGCTTTGACCTTCGACCGTGGTTCGAGTACTATAGGCTGTTGAGAAGAGCCCTTGCCGGACAACGCTGACTGCCCAATCCCTCGTGCGCGCTCCGCGTGCGTGATTGATGCTCAGTCGTCGTTCCCGACCACCCAGAACCTGCGACGGTTGTCGCGACGGAGAAAGAAGGAGAGAGCCTCACCATGGCCCTGAACCGAACGGATACGACGACGCAAAAGCCCTGGGTACGGATCCCTAACGGAACCATGGTGCGACACCGTGATGGAGGACCGCAGGGGTATATCGACGGGCTGACTGAGCTTGGCATCGGGCCCGGCCGGAATCCGGACGGACGGACCCAATATCGCATCAATACCGGCGAAGGGGAACGGCTCCTCGCGATTGACGACGACCTCCTCATCCTCACGGATCAGGATGGATTGGTGTTGATGCTGCGAGAGAAGGTGCCGTACCGCTCGTACATCAGCACACAACTGCGGGCTGCCTTTGCGGCAGAGCGGTTTGTCAAATCCACTTCCTGATATGACGCCGTCTGACCCGGCGATCTTCGGCGTCGGTTCGAATTAGAACTGAGGCGCTTGCGGACCCCAGGTCAGGCCGGCCAGATCCGGATCTTCTCCATTCTCCCCGGGCGATGGACGGGCCGCCTTCTCGGCCTTTCGCTGCGCCCGCTTGGCCTCCTTTTCACGCTGCTTGACCTGTCTGGCTTTCTCCCGATCGCGCTTCGCGAGGGTTGTTTTTCCGGCTCGTGCGATGATGGCCTCCTTCTCGGGTCCCGAGGTTGATGGGGGTCAACATTCAGGCTCATTGTAGAGCCTTGCGTCCGTCGAACGGCGGAGCCGTGACGGCGATGGATCCTGTGAGGGATCTGTTACCAGCGCCCGCCGCGTCCTCCGCGGTCACCGCCGCGCCCGCCTCCGCCACCTGATCGAGGTTCCTGCGGCTTGGCTTCATTGACGGTCAGGGTCCGGCCTTCGAATTGGGTGCCGTTCAGCGCGGTGATGGCCTTCTTGGCTTCTTCCGCGGAGCCCATTTCCACGAACCCGAACCCGCGCGATTGGCCCGTAAATTTGTCCGTGATGATGCGCGCCGATTGGACCGTGCCGTGCGCGGCAAACAGGTCGTTCAATTGCGCTTCGGTCGTGGAGTACGGTAGCCCGCCGACATAAATCTTCGTTCCCATGATGCTCCTCTCTGGTTGGCGAAATGAAAGCTCATACTGCTGACGCGGTGTGGTTGGACGGGAAATTCTCAGAGTCTCCATCCGGAATGCCGACGGCCCAGGGACCTTCCTGACGCGGTTCAGGCTGCGTGTTTGCGGCGTCCGGTTGCTGGTTCGATGCCGGCAGGCCGTGTGGGCCCTGCGGGCGATTTCTGGACCGGTTCCGAAGCCGTCGTGCAGGTGAGTCCATGCGTCGAGAGCGCCAGACATTGCCGCCGAATTTCCTCGATCGAGGGGGGCTGGCGTTCCGGAGGATCGGGAAGTCCGACCTGAGGCCAACTGATCTTGACGGCCGGCCGATGGATTCGGGCATTACGTGCTGGATTTCTGCGCCAAGACTGCAAAGGCATGGCTCGTCCCTCCTCTGTGGACAGGTCGTTGGGCATGCGGCATGCCTGGACTCAATTGGTGGTTACGAGACAAGGTGAGGACCTCTCCAGATCAAGTAAGGGGGCTTTCGCATGGCCTCAGCCAGATGGGGATACAGCCGCTGAGCCTGCCCGTAGGCATGGTGTTGGGCTTCCAAGCAGGTAGCAGCTTCGTGATAGCTGGACACCATTCGCATGCCGCGTACTCCCGACTCGGACGGGTTCGACACATACAACGCGCAGGTAAACCGGCGGTCTCGTCCGAATTCCGTGCTGATCAGCAGTTCCGAGCCATCCGATAGCGTCGCGACCGGCTCCACGTTCATCATCGGCATACGCTTTGCGCTCCTTTGGTTAGCCCGTTCGAGGTGAATAGGGCCCTTGCCTGGCCGGCCGATATGATCGTCTTGGAGCCTGCACCGTAGGCGCACCCGCACACAGGGTCCAGTGGGGTCGTAGAGCCATCTATGTGAGAGGACATATGCCGGGATCAGATGGATCAGATAGGCCGCAGCGAACGAGCACGAGACGATCAGTCACGCGAGCACGTCGAGTCGCCGACAGGAAGCGTGAGACGTAGGGCACTCATCGAGGCGTATCCAGTGAGTAACGCTATCATGTGGGGAGGGCAGAGTCAAACAGGGGGCGTCCCGGGAATCGGCCGCGGGGTTCATCCTGGAGTGCGTTTCCTCGGCGGTGATACAATCTTCCACTCGTTGGTTCGCGACAAGCGGCGATGCACGGGCAACGTCGAGATATATGAAGGAGATGCCATGGATATGGATGCCTTTCGGCAAATGGTCGCGAAACAGCCCAATGGGTTTCTCGGGCGATACGGACTGGGCAATAAGCTGTTGCAAGAGGGAAATCTCGAAGAAGCGGTCGAACATCTGCAGGTGGCGGTCAGACTGGACCCGGTGCATGTGGCCTCTCACCTGGCGTTGGGCAAGGCGTTGATCGCGCTGGGCCGGAGGGAAGAGGCCAAGCCTGTCCTGCGAGCGGGAATCGATGCGGCCCTCTCCGGCCGGTCCAACGGCGGCGGTGATCTGGTGCCGGACATGCGGGCGTTGCTTCAGGCGATGGGGTGATGAGGCTTGGCACGCTGGCTCCGTATCCGGCGGACAGATCGCCGATGCCTGTGTCTGGAGGAGGTGTGACGAAGCGAAAATTGATTCACGGCGCGCCCCTTCTGGGATAGAGTCTGTTGAACCAGGAGGAGACGCATGGAGCCTGCCTTTGAGTTGGAGATTGAAGGGACCGTCGTGGATGCCCGCCGCCATCGCCGGGTTCGTGTGCCGGCGCCGTTTGCCTGCGCCCTGTCACGCCGCGGGCTGGCGCGGTGGTTTTCGCAGGACCGCGATGGATTGGGTGTCGTGTTCGACGTATCGATCGGAGGGGCCAAGGTGATGACGGAAACGCCGATCAAGCCGGGAGACCGGGTGGCGCTGCGGCTCAACCTGCCGAAACAGGCCTCCCCCGCGACGGTGGACATGGCGACGGTGCGCTGGGCGAACGGCCAGACCTTCGGGGTGGAGTTTCTGTCGGTGTCTCGCGCGACGGAAGTTCGCCTCAGAAAATACCTTGCCCTGAACTCTCAGCCTGCCAAGTAAAAGCCGTCTAACGATCAATCGGGTTCCATGTTCCTTCGTATTGCCGCTGGTCCCGGGCGTACAGGCTAGGGCACCTGTGTGCCATAAGTGGTCAGGAGAAACTGAAACACGGCCGGTGCCTGGCGCACGAGCTGTTGTTGAGCTTCTCGATTCGGGCAAAGGCCGGCTTGGAGCCAGCCCAGGGCCTGTTCATGGTCCCCTTTCCGATACTCGCGAACCGCGAACGCGACGCAATCGTGAGGAGAAATGCGGCCGCGGAGCAATTGATCCGCCCAGGCCTTGACGATGAACGAGAGGCAATGCTCGTGGGGGACCGGATCGGTGTCCTGCCACATGGCCTCGATGCGATGAAACAGGTCGGCCTGGTCGCCCGCTGCGCTTGCCGGACCGGCGATGACCAGTGAGAACAGGTTGGCCAGCAGGAACAGCTTGACGGCACGCCCCATCGGTCCACTCGCCCGTTTGAAAGAGGGAAACGCGGAAACACAAACGGGGAGAGCTTGCACGGGATCGTCCGGAAAGGCAAGCGAGCCCAGCCGAAGGCCTTATAGGACGATGAGGACGGGGACGTGGTCGTGTCGGGAGGGATGCTGATTCAATCCACAAGACTATGGTACAAGGACCATGGTCGAGCACAGGCGGATCAGGGAGGAGCGGACAGAGTAGAAAGGAGAAGCCATGTGGTACCGGAAAATCAGCTACACGGTCTTGTTGTTGTGCCTGATGGGCACTGCCGAGGGACAGGCGGGAAGCCTCCTGGACGGGCTGTTGGACCGCGCGACCGACAGCGCCAAGCAGAAGGCGGAAAATCGCATGAATCAGCGGGTGGATCAAGCGATTGACAAGGCGATCAACAAGACCGAAGAGACGGTCCAATGTGTCGCGACGGACCGCGAGTGCCTTACGCGCGCTCAGGAGCAGGGGAAAAAGGTCGTCATGGTGGATGCCCCCCAGCCTGCCGATTCCGTAAAGTGCGTCGCCACGGATACCGCCTGTTTAAAGTCAGCCAAGCAACAGGGGAAAAAGGTCGAAATCGTGGATGAAGCCGAGCTGGATGCGCTGCGCTGCGCCGCCATCGATGCGGATTGTCTCAAGCGCGCCAAGGCATTGGGGAAAAAAGTCGAGATTATTGATTGACGGATGAAGGGAGACCGCCGCGGTCCGTTCTTGGCCGCTCCTCCCGTTCGACGCAGATGTTGTATGGACCTGTGTAGCCCGCATTATTCATGACGATTCGTGGCGAAATCGCGCAGTCGCCAAGCGAGACGGGCAAGCACAGCCGCGAAGGACCAAGGCGTACTTGAAACAGTACGTCGAGGGACTGAGCGGCGAGCATGCCCGCCTTTAGGCTCTGTCGCAGCGGCGAATCGGGGTGCCCATTGCTCTTCTGTTGCAATGGGCCTAAACAGCAGAAGCGTTCATGAATAATGCGGGCTAGTGTCCCGGCCTTCAGACGGCACCATTCGATCGCACGTGTCCTTTTCCTCCCGTCCGTTTCTTAACCTCAGCCTGGACCTCAACCTTTACGAATCAGCTCCGTGATCGCGAACGGTCCATCGCCAAGCGCCATATCTGCGCGAGGACGGCAAGACCGAGCGAGGGAAGACCGACCCAGATGAACTCACTGCGCAGGATACCCAGGGCCCGTCGGGAAAAGAATTTGTGCGGTTCCAGCGGAGACACGACAATCGGGCGGAAGGGAGCAAAATAACGGTCATTATGAAACGGCGCAAAGAAGGCGACGCCCAGGCCCCCGTCGGTCATGGCGTCCAGGAGGCCGTGCGATGCGGTGCAGAGAAAAAAGTAGAGGTAGAGCCGGAGTCGGAAGGAACCGGCCGCCTGCGGAAACAGCCCTCGCACAACCATCCATGCCAGCACCGCGGCAAAGGGGAGCGAATGGGTCACGCCTCGATGGCCCAGCACGTGTTCATAGGGAAGCCCCAGTAAGAATCCCAAAGAATCGAGATCCGGCAGGATGGAGCAGACGATGCCCAGTATCCAGACACGCCGGGCTTGAAACGGAATTCCCGCGGCGACCCCCAACGCCGAGGCTGCTGCCGCATGTGCAAAGGCCGATGCCATGAAACCTCACGAGTGAATGCCGCGCATTATATCGATCCTCCCGGGAACAGGGAATCCGATTCCGCTGGCTGGCCCTCTGCCGGTCTTGATTCGGTGCGTGAGACGCTCTATGGGCAGGAGCATCCAAGGACCCGGGGATGGTCCGTGCCGAGCAGGTCTGTGGGAGTGCTTGTCCGAATCGAATCGGCGGTGGAGGAATAGAGAGGCGAACTATTTGATGGCCACGGCCTTCACTTCTTTGAACGTCGTCTGCCCCTGCAGGACCTTTTCGATACCGTCCTGCACGAGCGTGGTCATGCCGTCTTCGATGGCGGCCTTAAGCAGGTCCTCCGTCTTGGCTTTGGCCTGGACCAGCCGCTTCATCCGGTCGGTCCCGAGGAGGAGTTCGTGCAAGGCGATCCGACCCTTGAAGCCGCTCCGATTGCAGGCGTCGCACCCCTTCCCCCGCCAAAGTTTGAAACCCGCGTCATACTTCACGCCCACATTCTTGTCGAACAGCGCCGTGCCGTAACATTCCCGCAGTTCGGCGTATTCGGCCTCGTCGGGGCGATAGCTTTCCTTGCATTCTTTGCAGATGCGTCTCGTCAACCGTTGGGCCAGTACGCCCAACATCGCATCGGCGAAGCTGAAGGAATCGCAGCCCATGTCGAGCAGCCGGGTGACGGTTTCGACCGAGCTGTTCGTGTGCAGCGTGCTGAGCACGAGGTGCCCGGTCAAGGAGGCTTCGATGCCGATGTCCGCCGTTTCTTTATCGCGCATTTCGCCCACCATGATGACGTCGGGATCAGCGCGCAAGAAGGCGCGCATGGCGGCCGCGAACGTAAAGCCGATCTTCGGCTGCACTTGAACCTGGCGCAACCCGATCTGGGTGATTTCGACCGGGTCTTCCGCCGTCCAGATCTTGATGTCGGGCGTGTTGATGTAGCCGAGCACCGAGTGGAGCGTGGTGGTTTTTCCGGAGCCGGTCGGGCCGACGCAGAGCACGATGCCGTAGGGTTTCTCGGCGATGTCCTTCAGCTCGCGCAGATTCCGCTCCGAAAAGCCCATCTTTTCGAGCGGCAACGGTTCGCTCGCGGCCAGGATGCGCATGACCACGTCTTCGTTGTAGCCGGCTGTCGGAATCGTGGCGACACGCAGTTCGATCTCCTTGTCGGCTCCCATCTTGAACTTGATCTTGCCGTCCTGCGGCTTGCGGCGCTCGGCGATGTCCAGGCTGGCCATGATCTTCAGGCGGGACACGATGGCGCGGCGGTAACTCGGCGGAATCTTCATGTACTCGAAGCAACTGCCGTCCACGCGGAAGCGGACGACCGTGTCGCGCTTCTCTCCGTACGGCTCGATGTGAATGTCCGAGGTGCCGGCCTTATACGCCTCAAAGATGATTTGATTGGCCAGGCGTACGATTGCGCTGTCGTTCTCATCCAGCCCGCCCCCGCCGCTCTCCTGGGCGGCCTCCTCCTGGGCTTCGCTGACCAGCTCGCCCAGAATGTCGGAAATGTTGCCCTCGGCGAACGCGGGCTTGGCCGCCTCGCTCTGGCCGGTGGTGCTCGACAGAAATTGCGCGATGTCCCGCCGGAGGCTGACGGCAAACCGGATGTTCAAGCCGGGGAAGGTGCGCTTGATGTCCTGCACCCGGTCGAGATCGCTGGGATCGTCCGTGAGGATTTCGATCGACAGCCGGTCGCGCTTCAACGGCATCCAGTGATGATTTTTGAGGTAGTCGACGTTGAGGTTCTTCAGCAGCTCGACGTCCACGATCGTCCGTTCGCTGTACTCGATGTAGGGGCACTTATAGTACTGGCTGAGCGACTTTCCCAGGTCGGCGCGCGGCACTTTGTATTTCTCGATCAGGATCGACTCGAGATCCTGGTGGCCTTTCTTGGCTTCGGCCAGGGCGTTGTCGAGATCGTTCTGCGCGATGCGGGCCGTGGTCAACAGATAATCGAACTTGGCGGGCGGCTTCTTGGAACGGGTGCGATGGCTGTGGAGCGAGGCTCCGAGCGCCTTGGCGATCTCTCCCGCGTACTCTTCGTCCTTTCTGGTGAACTTTGAGCCGGTTCGTTTGTTGAGCAGTTGGATGACGCCCATCAGATACTTATTCTCGGCGACGATGGGGTAGGTCAGCACCTGCTTGGTCCGGAACCCGGTCTTCTTGTCCATGGTCGGGTCGAAGGACAGCGAGGCGTGGATGCTGCTGAGCTCGATAGGATTGTACGCATCGACGATGTTGACCGGGCGGAGATACTTGGCGGTGAAGCCGGGGAGGCTCTGTTCGTTGATGGGCAGCCGGAGGATCTCTTCGGCTTGAAGGTTCGGCGTCTTGGAATAGATCTCCTTCTTGTCCGTATCGACGGCGTAGAGGGTGAGGTCCTCGGCTTCGAACAGCGTCAGGATTTCTTTGTGCAGATCGAGCAGGATTTCGTCGAGGTCCGGAGCGGCTGAAATCTTCGCGGCGATGCGCTTGACCAGGTCTCCCTGGCCGGATTTCTGAAGCTCGCCCGGGGCGCTCGAAGTGGCCTTGGACGGGATCGTCATGCGTGACCGTTACGTGCCGTCGTACCCTGCGGTGGCGGTGGTCAGGTCCTGGGGCGTCGAGCATGCGACGGACAGAGCGACCTGATGGGCGCGCTCATGTGCGCGTAGAGGTCAGTCTAGCGGAATCGGGTCCGAAGGCAAGTAGAATGCGTTCTCGCGACCATTCGCGCGGAGATTATCGTGCGGCGAGGCCGGAGGCGAGCGCCAGGACCTGCTCGGGCGCGAGCTTCTGTACCTGGCCGGTCTTGCGTTCCTTCCACTCGACGAGGCCTTGCGCCAGGTTCTTGTCGCCGATGAGCAATTGGAAGGGCACGCCGATCAGGTCGGCGTCGTTGAATTTGACGCCGGCCCGTTCATCCCGATCGTCCCACAGGACTTCGACCCCGGCCTCGGTGAGTTGCTGATACAGCTCCTCGGCCTTCTTGGTCACGGCCTCGGACGGGCTCAGCGGCAGGAGAAGCACGTGGAACGGGGCGATCGGCAGCGGCCAGATGATGCCTTTCGCGTCGTGGTTTTGCTCGACGGCGGAAGCGGCGGTCCGCCCGATCCCGATCCCGTAACAGCCCATGACCGCCAACTGCTCCTGCCCTTGTTGGTCCAGGTACCTGGCGTTCATGGCCTGGCTGTATTTGGTTCCCAGCATGAAGACATGCCCCACCTCGATGCCCTTGACGACTCGCAGAGGGCCGTCGCCGCGCGGAGAGGGATCGCCGGCTTGGGCGTTGCGCAGGTCGGCGAACTCGGTCACCGTGAAGTCGCGGTCCCAGTTGGCGTTGAGGTAGTGCGTCTCCGCCTTGTTGGCCCCGACGACCATGTTCCGGACATTCTTGACGGCGTAATCGGCGAAGATCCGGATATTCCGTAACCCGATCGGACCGGCGAACCCGACGGGCGCGCCGGTGACGGAGGTGACGATGTCCGGGGCCGCCATCGTGGTTTCCACCACACCCAACAGGCGGGCGAGCTTGATCGGATTGACCTCGTGGTCGCCGCGGACCAGCACGGCCACGGTTTCATGCCCGGCTGAATACAGCAACGTCTTCACCAACTGCCGGGGTGAAATCCTGAGCAACGCCGTGACCTGCTCGACCGTGGAAGCCTGCGGCGTCGGAACCGCTTGCAGCGGCTGCTGGGGCTCAGGCGGCGCCTCCGGCTCCGGCAACAGCTCGGCCCGTTCCACGTTGGCCGCATAGGTGCCTCCCTCGGTGTAGACGATGGTTTCTTCGCCGGTGTCGGCCAGCACCATGAACTCGTGGGAGGAGGTGCCGCCGATCAGGCCGGTGTCCGCCTCGACCGCGCGGAAGGTCAAGCCGCATCGCGTAAAGATGCGCGTGTAGGCGTCGTACATCTTCTGGTAACTGAGCCTGGCGCCGGCTTCATCGCGGTCGAAGGAATAGGCGTCCTTCATGATGAACTCGCGCCCCCGCATCAGGCCGAAGCGGGGCCGGATCTCGTCCCGGAACTTGGTCTGGATCTGGTAAAAGTTCACGGGCAGTTGCCGGTACGAGCGGACTTCGCGGCGGAAGAGGTCCGTCACCACTTCCTCATGCGTCGGGCCGAGGCAGAAATCGCGTTCGTGGCGGTCCTTGAACCGGAGCAGTTCCTTGCCATAAAAATCCCAGCGGCCGGTTTCCTTCCATAATTCCGCCGGGGAAGCGATCGGCATCAAAATTTCCTGGGCGCCGGCCCGGTTCATTTCCTCGCGGACGATCGCCTCGATATTCCGGATGATGCGGAGTCCGAGCGGCAGATAGGTATAGATGCCGGCGGCGACTTTGCGAATCAGCCCGGCCCGCAACATCAGCCGATGGCTGACCGTTTCGGCTTCTCCGGGATCTTCGCGAAGGGTGGGGATCAGGGCACGGGAGACGCGCATGCACACCTAACGCAGGAACAGCCGTTCGAGGTCATTCCAAAAAGCAAACACCATGATGCCGACCAGGAGGACCAGCCCCACTTGCTGGGCGATCTCGCGTTGCCGCTCCCCGAGCGGCTTGCGGAGAATGCCTTCGAGCATGAAGAAGAAGAGGTGGCCGCCGTCGAGAATCGGGATCGGCAACAGGTTCAACACGCCCAGGTTGATGCTCAGGATCGCGATCAGAAATACGACGCTGGAGGCGCCCTGCGTGGCGGCTTCACCCGAGATGTTAGCGATGGTCAAGGGACCGCCGATGTTTTTGCTCGATATTTCGCCGACGATCATTTTATAGATGCCGACGGTGGTCAGTTCCGTCCAGCCCCACGTCGCCTGCACGCCGTAGAGGACCGCCTGCAGAGGGTTGGAGGCGCGCATTAACGACCGCCCCGGTCCGGACACTCCGATCTTGCCGATCACCGTCTCTTTGCCGCCGACCGTCGTTTTCTCCGGCGCGGGCGTCACCGTCAACGTGACCGGCGCGCCGTCCCGATCGATATCGACGCGAAGGGATTTATCCGGACTTTCTTTGACAATCCCGGTCATCTGGACCCACGAATAAATCGGTTGTCCGTCGATGCGAAGAATGCGGTCGCCCGGTTGAAACCCCGCCGCGGTCGCAGGGGAACCGGCCATGACGCCGGTAACCACCGGAGCCGGATCCTCGACGCCGATCCGGAACGCCGGTTCGTCGCCGCCCGGCTCCTGGCCCGGCACCGGCTCGGGCGTGAGCACCACGGTCTTGACCTGTCCCTTGCGGCGGAGATCCAGGGTCAGCGACTTGCCGTTGCTCTTGGCGACCGCGTCGAACAGCTCGTTGCGGGTCGAAATATCGCGGTCGTTCACGCGGATGATGCGGTCGCCGACCTGAATACCGGCCTGGCCGGCAGGCGAGTCCGGCAACACGGCTTCCACGTCGGGGCTCAAATCCTGGAACGTCGGGACGAAGAGGGGCGAGCCGGTGGAGAGCCACCCGGCAAAGATCAAGTAGGCGAGGATGAAGTTGAAGCCGGGGCCGGCCGCCACGATCACCATCCGCTTCCAGAGAGCCTGGTGCGCGAACGACCGTTGGCGGTCGTCGTGGGTCAGGGCTTCGCTTTCCTCTTCTCCGAACAGCTTGACGTATCCGCCCAAGGGAATGGCCGACAACAGATACTCGGTCTCGCCGACTTGCCGGCTGAGCAATTTCGGACCGAAGCCGAGGGAGAACTTCAGAACCTTGACCCCGACCCACCGGGCGGCCAGGAAATGTCCCAATTCGTGGAAGGCCACCAGTACGCCCAGGACCACCAAAAACCACCAGGCCTTCTGCATGAGGACCCACAGCGCATCCGGCGACCATGTGAATGCCGACAGCATCGTTTCGGTTCCTCTTGTCTTCGTCCGTCCCGGTTCTCTCTTATCGCGCAAGCGCCGTGACGAGCGACAGGGCCTTCTCTCTGGCCCAGCGATCCGCCTCCAGCGCGTTCTCCAAACACTCTAACTCACGACGGGTGTGAGATTCCATCGTGGCGCGAATAATCTCCGCTATTTCTCCAAACCGGATTCCGCCGTTAAGGAAGGCCTCCACCGCCACTTCATTGGCGGCATTCAGCGTCGCCGGCATGGTCCCTCCCGCCGCCAAAGAATCGTACCCGAGCCGGAGGCAGGGGAAACGATCGTGGTCGGGACGATGGAAGGTGAGTTTGCCGATGTCGGCCAGATCCAGCGAAGGCAGGTCGAGCACCAGCCGTTCCGGATACTTCATCGCGTACGAAATCGGGGTCCTCATATCCGGGAGCCCGAGTTGGGCGATGATCGATCGGTCGCTATATTCCACCAGGGAATGGATGATGCTCTCCCGATGCACCAGCACCTCGATCTGCGAGGCGGGAATGTCGAACAGCCAGCGGGCCTCGATCACTTCCAGGCCCTTGTTCATGAGCGTGGCGGAGTCAATCGTGATCTTTGCGCCCATTTTCCAGTTGGGATGCTTGAGCGCCCGTTCCGGCTTCACGTCCTGCATGTCAGCCGGCGACATCTCCCAGAGGGGGCCTCCCGAGGCGGTGAGGACGATCTTCCGCACATCCTCGCGTCGATGGCCTTCGAGCGATTGGAAGATCGCGCTGTGCTCGCTGTCCACCGGCAGAATGCGGACGCCCCGGGCCTGCGCCTCCTCCCGCATCAGTTGCCCGGCCATCACCATGGGTTCCTTGTTGGCCAGTGCGACATGCTTGCCGGTTCGGATCGCCGAAAGGGTGGGGAGCAGGCCGGCGGCTCCAACGATGGCGGAAATGGCCAGCGCCGGTCCCGGGACCCGCGCCACCTCCGCGACCCCTTCCGGGCCCGACAGGATCTTCACCGTGAGGTCGCGGCAGCGATCGCGCAGCCGGGCGGCAGCGGCGGGATCGGCCATTGCGACCAGGGACGGACGAAACCGGCGGATTTGCTCTTCCAGCTTCTCGTCGTTGCTGCCGGCCGTGAGGCCGACCACGCGGAACTCATCGGGAAACCGGTCCACGATATCCAGCGTATTCGTCCCGATCGATCCGGTCGAGCCGAGCAGCACGATCTCTTTCATAGGACTGTCCTTTGCAGGAGTGGATGTGACTGATCGGGACGGGGCGGCGTGAGGGCGGCGCGGATGGTAGAGACGACCGCCACGGCGACACGCACAGCAGGGACCCTGTGAACTCGTCGGAACGCTGTCATGCAGGAGATCCCTGAGTCAGGACCACATAATAGTAAAAAACCGGCGAGGTGAACAATAAACTGTCGATCCGATCCAACACGCCGCCATGTCCCGGCAACAACCAACCGGAATCCTTGACTCCCGCGCTGCGTTTCAGCGCCGATTCAGATAAGTCGCCTATCAGGCCGGCTCCTGTCAACAAAAAGCTTGCAACAACGGCATGGAGCGGGCTGAAGCTCGGAAGGAACCAGTAGGATGCTGCGAGCGCCGCCGCAACCGAAAACAGCCAGCCGCCGATCAAGCCTTCCACCGTTTTTTTCGGGCTGAGTGCGGGAGCCAGCGGCCGCCGTCCCAGTGAGATTCCTGTGTAGTAAGCCCCTGTGTCGCCTGCCCAGGTGACCAGCACGAGGAAAAAGATCAACCACAGCCCTTCGGGCAACGAGCGGATTCTCAGGACGTAGGAGAGCGTCCAGCCGACATAGAGCAGCCCGAATCCGGCCAGAGCCATGTCCGGAAGGATCGTCCGGCGATCGTCTCCCGGCAGCAATGTGGCGCCCAACAGCATGAGGAGGGAGAGGGCAAGGGCGGCCCGCTCGTCTAGGAAACCCGGCCATTGCACCGCCGCCAATAGCAGCGCCAAGCCCAAGAACCCGCAGCGCATGACCGGCGGAAACCGTCGCGGGCCCAGGTGCAGACGGTACAACTCTCCCAGCGCCAACAGGGCGGTCGGCAGCACCAGCAGGAAGAGTCCCGCCGGCGGAGCATACCGAATCAGGGCGTAGAAGATGGGAATGAAGGCCAGGGCGACGTAGACCCGTCGCGGATCGAACCGCCGCGGCGCCGCGGCGGAGGCCGGCGATGCCCCGATGCTGTCGGGCGACCGTTCGAGCGACAACTGCTTCACCGGCCGGGAGAGGGCGTCATGGACGGCTTGATGCGTCCAAACCGGCGATCGCGCTGCTGGAATTCGATCAATGCGAGCAAGGCTTCTCGTCGCCGAAAATCGGGCCAGAGGGTGGGGGTGAAGTAGAGTTCGGTATAGGCCAACTGCCAGAGCAGGAAATTGCTGATGCGCGACTCGCCGCTCGTGCGGATCAGCAGGTCCGGATCGGGAAGACCAGTCGTCGAGAGGTACTGTTCGAAGAGCCCCTCGTCGATCTCGTCGGCCTGGAGGCGTCCGGTCTTGCAATCGGCGGCGATCTTGCGCACGGCGTCTACGATTTCCGATCGACCCCCGTAACTCAGCCCGACGGTCAACACCAGCTTGTCGCAATGCCTCGATTCCGCTTCGCTGGCGCGCAGCCGAGCCAGCGCGCCGGGCGGCAGCATTTCCACCCGGCCGATCGTCCGCAAACGGATGCCGCGCTCCACCAACCGCCCCTGCTCGGTGGACAGATAGTGTTCCAGCAGGCCCATCAACGCCGTGATTTCAGTCGCCGGGCGGTTCCAATTTTCTTGAGAGAACGCGTAAATCGTGAGGGCCGGAATGCCCAATTCCAGAAACAACGCGATGACTTCCTGGAGCGATTTGATGCCTTCCGAATGGCCGGCGATGCGAGGCAGACCGCGGGCTCTCGCCCACCGCCCGTTGCCGTCCATAATAATGGCCACGTGCCGTGGCAACGTGTCGGGCGTCAGCCGCGCGACCAGTTCGCTATCGGAGAGGGCGGTTGTGCCGGCGGGGGCGCTGTTGGCTATCATGAAGGTGGAGGATTCCCATTTATACCGAACGGTGGCGGGATGGCAAAGTCTAAAGGGGAGCCGAACAAAAGTCAAACAACCGGAGCTCTTGGCGCCGGTTCATCATGGTTGAGAGTCAGGCCATTCACGGGCGGGCCGAGCACGATGATCAAGCCTCTTCGCCGCGACGGTCGCGACCACTCCGCATTGCGCCGGCAAAAACGCATCAGTTATACTCACCTTTCACATTATTTCTTCACGAGACGGAATGCCATGCCGACACAACCGCAAACGGATCTCAGCCAATTCGGCGTGACCGAGCAGGAAGTGCTCCGGGCGCTGGCCCGGGTCAAGGCGCCGGCGGTCGATTACGCCGATCTCTACTTCGAAGCCACTCGATCGGAGTCGGTCTCGATGGAAGAGGGGCTCGTCAAGCGCGCCACCAAGAGCATTTCACAGGGGGTCGGGGTACGGGCGACGGCGGGAGAGAAGACCGGGTTCGCCTATTCCGACGAGCTGACGAAGAAGGACCTTGAAATCGCCGCCGATGCGGCCCGCTACATCGCCGCTTCTCCCCAGGGAGGCAGCCCCGTCCCCGTCACCCATCGCCAGCAGCCGGCGCATAATCTCTATCCGCTTGAGCAGACCGTAGCGGAGGTGGCGACCCAGGACCGGGTGGCGCTCTTGAATCTCATCGACCAGGAGGCAAGGCGCTGTGACCCGCGGATCAAAAACGTGTTCGCCTCCATCAATATGGAATACAAGATCGTGATGGTGGTGAACCATGAAGGCCTGGCGGTCGGCGACGTGCAACCCCTGGCCCGCCTGCAGGTGACCTGCATCGCGGAGGAAAACGGAAATCGTCAGGTCGGGAGCTTCGGTGGCGGCGGGCGGATTGGCTTTGAATGGTTTCGGGAGCAGGATCGCTACGTGCGTTATGCCAAAGAGGCGGCGCGTCAGGCCATTTTGAACTTGAGCGCCGTCGAGGCGCCGGCGGGGGTGATGCCGGTGGTGCTGGGCGGGGGCTGGCCGGGGATCCTGCTGCATGAAGCAGTCGGGCACGGGTTGGAGGCGGACTTCAATCGACGGAAGACCTCGGCGTTTTCCGACCGCATTGGGACGAGGGTCGCGTCGGAACTCTGCACCATTGTGGACGACGGAACCCTGCCGTTCCGCCGCGGGTCGCTGAACATGGACGACGAGGGAACCCCGACCAGCAGGACGGTGCTGATCGAAAAGGGCGTCCTGCGCGGGTACATCACGGATCGGCTCAATGCGAGGCTGATGGGAATTCCGCTGACCGGGAACGGCCGGCGCGAGAGCTACCAGAGCGTGGTGCTGCCCCGTATGACCAATACCTTCATGTTGGCGGGCGAGGACGATCCGCAGGACATCCTGCGGTCGGTGAAACGCGGGCTCTACGCCGTCTCCTTCGGGGGCGGACAGGTCGATATCACGAGCGGCAAGTTCGTCTTTTCGGCGAGCGAAGCCTATCTGATCGAAGAGGGTCGGATCACCAAACCCGTCAAAGGCGCGACCCTTATCGGCAACGGACCGGATGTGCTGACGAAGGTCTCGATGGTCGGCCATGACCTCGCATTGGACGAGGGGATCGGCACCTGTGGGAAGGAAGGCCAGTCGGTGCCGGTCGGGGTGGGACTGCCGACGATCAAGATCGATGAGCTGACGGTCGGCGGGACGCAGGCCTCGTAGATGAGGAGGCGTCAACCGTGATAGGTCAAGCGTCATCCGTCACTAATGCGGAAGGGCCATGGTTTCCCCGAATGACGATTGACGAGTGACGTATGACGAATGGAGTTGATGCATGACGACGGCGGTGACGACCAGCAGTTCCTACGTGGATCTGGCCCTGGATCTGCTCGACCAGGCCAAACGCGACGGAGCGACCGATGCGGAGGTGATGGTGGCTGACGGCGAAACCCTGTCGGTGCAGGTCCGCATGTCGGCGGTGGATCGGCTCACCAAAGCCAGAGAAAAGCGATTGGGACTCAGGGTTTTTATCGGCAAGCGTTCGGCCACGACCTCCACCTCGGATTTTTCCAAGGCCTCGCTCACGCAGTTGGTCGCCGATACCTGCGCGCTCGCCCGGGCCGTCGTCGAGGATGAGGTGTCCGGGCTACCCGAAGCGGATCAGTTTGCGAAGGATCTGCCCGATCTGGACCTCTACGACGAGACGCGTCTGACAACCGAGCAGCAGATTGACTTGGCCAGGACCGCTGAGCGCACGGCCCTGTCGGCCGATCCTCGCATCACGAATTCCGAAGGGGCGGAGTTCGACTGGTCCAGCGGGTCCATCGTGCTCGCCAATAGCCGCGGATTTTCCGGCCAGTATCGCGCCTCCAATTTTTCCCTCTCCGTCGCGCCGGTCGCCCGCGATCCCGACAGCGGCGCGATGCAGCGCGATAGCTGGTACGCCGTGCAACGCGCGTACGCCAAGCTCGACAGCCCCGAGTCAATCGGCCTGGAGGCGGCGCGCCGGACCATCCGCCGGCTCGGCGCCAAGCGGGTGGCCACCCAGCGGGTCCCGGTCATCTTCGATCAAGAGATGGCTGGCGGGTTGTTGAGCCAACTCTGCAGCGCCCTCTCGGGCTATGCCCTCTATAAAGGAGCTTCCTATCTTGTCGGCCAATTGGGGCAGCGGATCGCCCCGGAGACTGTCACGATCTACGATGACGGCCGCATGGCCGGCGGCTTGGGCTCCAAACCCTTCGACGGAGACGGGTTGCCGACCAGGCGGACCGTCGTGGTCGAGCGGGGTGTCCTCAAGAGCTACCTCCTCGACACCTATTCCGGGCGCAAACTGGGACTGGCTTCAACCGGCAACGCCTCGAGAAGTGTGGGGGACAGCCCCGGCGTCGGGCCGACGAACTTTTACCTGAGTCCTGGCACCAAGTCCGCCGGGCAGATCATCGGTGGGGTCAAGGAAGGGCTATATGTGACCGAGCTGATCGGTTTCGGCGTGAACATGGTGACGGGGGATTATTCCCGCGGGGCGGTGGGGTTCTGGATCAAGGATGGGGAGCTGGCGTTTCCAGTCGAGGAGATCACCATCGCCGGCAATCTCAAGGATATGTGGCTGAACATTGAAGAGATCGGGAATGACCTGCGTTTCCGAGGACGCATCGCGAGCCCGACGATCAAGCTGCAGGAAATGACGGTCGCCGGCAGTTAGCCAGACTGACGTGAACGTGAAACGTCAGATGGGCAATGTGCATGCATGTGAGGGAACGTCATGGCTGACCTAGTCGAAACCATGGTGCAGTTTCCCGGCGAGGGGGTCACGATCCGCGCATTTATGGTCTCGAAAGGGGCGAAAGAGCCGCGTCCTGCGATCATCGTCGTCCAGGAATGGTGGGGGCTTAACGACCATGTCAAGGACATCGCGCGCCGGCTCGCCAATGAGGGCTACGTGGCGATGGCGCCGGATCTCTATTCCCGCCTGGGCCATGCCGTCACCACCAATGCCAACGAGGCCGGCCAACTGATGAACCGGCTGAAACAGGAGGACGGCCTCAAGGATCTCACGGCGACGGCGGCCTATTTGAAATCCACGCCTGGGGTCGATGCGGGCCGCATCGGGGTGATCGGGTTCTGCATGGGCGGCTCCTATACGCTGATGTTGCCCTGCGTGAATGCGGAGATCAAAGCGGCGGTGCCCTTTTACGGTCAGGTGCCGAATCCGGACAGTCCGATCCAAAACCTGGCCTGCCCGATCCTCTACATCTATGGAGAGGATGACGGCTGGATCACCAGGGCGGATGTGCAACGGCTGGCGGGCGCGCTCAAGAAGTACGGCAAGACGGGAGAGATCAAGACCTACCCCGGAGCCCCCCACGCCTTTTTTAACGATACGAGGAAAGAAGTCTATCGGCCGGTGGAGGCGGCGGATGCGTGGGGGCGGGCGCTGGACTTCTTCCGCCAGCACCTGGCCTGAATACTGGGTGACGGTTGCAAGGGACCGGTTGTGGCGCGGCGCTCGACAGACTGGTTCGCGGCCCCTCTGAGCCTGGTCTATATCGCCGGTACCTCCCGCGAGGCCGAGGCGGCGGAGCAGGCCCTGACGGCGGAAGGCGTCGATTACGCGCTCAGCCTTGAAGAATATCGGAATGAATCGATGCTGGGAGCGATCTTCGGCAGTGTCTACAAGGGGTTGTTTTTCTACGTGCCGCGCGTCTACCACCGGCCCGTCTGCGAGATCCTCGAGGCGGCCGGACTGAACGATACCGTGGCGCTGCGGGAAGAGGAGAGGAATTAGGTGCACTATGGCGTTGGACGCTGAACTGGGCGGAAAGATGTTGCAGTTGATCACCTCGCGGTACAACGACTGGAAGTGGCGCAAGAAAATCGAAAAGACCTTGAGCCTGCCCCAATCCGGCGTGGGTGACGAGGCGCAACGCGCCGTCTTTCTCTATCTCAAGCAAAACCTGAAGGCCTATAAATCGCGTCGCGCCGACCCCGACAGTTGGATGGTCGGCGGGTTCGCCACCAAGCAGGTCATCGATCGCATTAAGGCCACGCCGTCGGTCGCCGGGTCCTCCCTGACCGAGGCTCACGTGACGAACCTCGGTGTTGATCCCGGCGACGAGGTGAATGAGGCCTGGTGGGAAGACATGCTGGCAGCCTGGTTCGATGAGCCGGAGCCGGAACCAAGCGAGCAGCCCGGCGAGGAAGGCGCGCAGGCGGAGAAGGCCGCATCGGAAGATCGATCGGGGGATCGGCCGGAGATCAGGTCCGACTCCACGTCACCGGCCGTGAAGTAAAAAAGTCTCCTTCCGCGCATGGCGGTCGAGGGATTTCGTTGTGTGTGGCGTCGGCGCGGAGTCTCGCCAGAGGGTTAGCTGAAGAGGCTCATCTGGGTGGCAGTTGGCTCTGACTTCGCCTCCGGTGATGCCTGATCCGTCCCAGATTGCTTGGGATCAGGAGTCGGTTGAGCGCGCATCTTGTCCAAATACGCCTTCAACTTCTTGAAATCTTCACGCAACGGTTCCAACAGGCTGCCTTGGTGCAGGGCCGCGGCCGGATGGAACAATGGAAACAGCACGAAGTCTTGAAGATAGAACGCCTGCCCCCGCACCTTCGTAATCCCGACCTTCCGTTCCATTAACGTTTGGGTCGCCCAGTTGCCGAGCGTGCACACGAGCTTCGGCTTGATCAGGCTGATTTGCTCCATGAGGAACGGCTTGCAGGTCTCGACTTCATCCGGTTCGGGGTCGCGGTTGTTGGGCGGCCGGCAGTTATGGCTTACGATCCCGGCAGCGATATAAGATTCATCTTCATCCACACCGATGTTGTAGAGCGGAAATGCCCGATACGTCTGGCGGTGATTGACCTTGGTAACGGTTGCTTCGATGAAAACGTACTCGCCGTGATGGTTCTTCAACACGCGTTCCAGTAGCCCCCGCACGAGGTTCGGATGGTGCACGGCTTCCTGCCACCACACACTGAGAACCAGGTAGCCGCGCTGCTCTGCCTCCGCAGTTTTGACCAAAGCGCGAGCCTGCGCCTCCCGATTTGCGAATGCCGGACCGCGAACTTCGATTAAGATTTTCTCGTCCGGCAGGCAGAAGTCGTAAGTGAAGGCGGAATCCGGAAACGCAAAGTGGTGGACGAACGGCATGCCAATATCCTGTAGGACGGCTTTGAGTTCCTGTTCCCCATAACCGATGGGATGCTTGCCATTTCCTTCCGTGATTCTCTGGGCGATCGCAATCCGACCCCGATAACGTTCCTCAGCCGTCATGCGCTGAATCTTGGCAACCCCGGCAGCAACCAGTGCACGCGTACGGGTGTTGGCCCTGGCCGTGATGGCCCAAGGATCACGCAGTCCTTCGGCGTACTGCCGGAGCATCGTTTCACGTAGTTTCTCTTTCGCTTCCGGGCCATGGAAGACCCTTCGGTTGTGGCACGTGGAGCTGCAGGTGCGATATGTCCTCTGCTCGTACCGGTTATATCGGACGAAAAAGGCCTTGCCGCAAACTTCGCAGTGATCCCCGAGCATGGCCACGCGATCGCCCGGCTGAATCTCGCGTGCGACAGTCCATTTGCCATTGATAAGGAAGGGGTGTTCTGGAGTCACTGTGATTTGGACCGGTCTCCGCCTGTCCTCACTCTGTGGGCGAATCGTGAGATGAACTACCCGGCTGCCTCGGGGAAGGACCTCCTGTGGACGGACATAGGTCACTTTGCGAAAACGTCCGGTATGGGTTAGCACCAGGTCGCCGACCCGGATGTCCTTGATCGGCTTATACCCGGTCGCGGTGTAGATGAGCACTCGCGGACTGATGAAGCACTTGATCACGTTCGCGATGTAGATCTCGGAACGTGACAGTCCGGCGGACTGCAAAAGATCGTTCAAGAGCTTCCCCGCCGCGCCGACAAACGGCTCTCCCTTCTGATCTTCGTAAAAGCCGGGCGCTTCGCCGACGAACATGATCGAGGCCCGGGGATTGCCGACGCCGAAGACGACTTGAGACCGGCCCAGCTTGGCCAGCTTGCACCGTTGGCAGTTAGACAGTGAGGCGCTGAGTTCTTGGAGCGTCATGACGTTCACAACGTGTGAGCGAACGGGCTGAAGCCTACGTGGGCTGAATCTTATGTTGGGTGGCGCGGCTTGTCAACGAGATGAAAGCGTGGATTTCGTTGGCCCATCTCCAGACATGTCGTACAGTCAGGACAGTGAGGGACGCGAAAGGAGTGGACCCGTGAGAATAGGCCTGTGGCAGGCGATCGTGGGTATCGGAGTCTTGGCTGTTGCTCTTGGCGGGAAACCGGTCTCGGCGGCGGACCAGACCATCCCGATCGGAGAAATTATCTCAAACCCGGCCGGCTTTCATCGTAAGCTTGTCCGAATTCAGGGACGAGTGCATGCCATCGGAGCGAGGTCGGGCAGAGATGTCACGGCTCAATCGCTCTGTGGCCAGGACTTCGACCTGGAAGACGACACGGGATCGATCAGAGTGGTGTATCTCGTGCGATGTCAGGGCGATGCCGCCAAGACCGAGCCGGCCCGAGATGGAAAGGTCGTGCAGGTCGAAGCGCTGATCGAAGCGCCGCCTGATAACGTCAAAACCTCGAGCGGAACTGAATTCACCGCCACGGCGCTCGCCAGACAGATTCTACCCGCCGCTCCGTGAAGAGGATCTGCTCTTCCTCGATGACGGTAGTATGAAAGCACAGGAAGAGAGCCGCCTGCGACTCAGTGTAATCCAGGTTCGTCGGCGTGAGTGAATAGCGTGCGACCGCGTCTCAAGGAAATGGTCCAATTTACTCGCCGATAGTTGGTCAGACTGTTCATCTCGGCGGAAATCCTCGACAAGTCCTCCTGATCCCGACACAATCGTCCTTAGTAATAAACGTGACTAGGCCGAAAGCGTCGTCATGCTTCGTGACCCGCAGGGCCTCCTACCATTAGGGGAGCACGCTCCTCCTCTGGAGAATCGTATTTCAATCAATCCATCGCTTAGGATGCCGCGGCTCGGAGATGCCATCCGCCCGAGGCTCCTGCAATCCATTGTTTGGAGAAAGGGATGAAAGGATGAACATGCGAGCGAGGGCAGAGAGGGTGGTGGGGGTTGTGATCGTCGGCCTGCTGTTAGTGACCGGCTGTGCTGCGTCACCATTCACTAAGAACGAAACTCCAGGCCGGCATTTTGACCGGGCGATGAAGGAGTTTGCGGCCCATTGTGCCAAGGCCAAACTCAAGCCCAACGACACGGCTTGCGACATTCTGAAGCTCAGGCCCGCCGATCCGCTGGCGACCGAAGAAGGCCGCTTCGCCCATTCGATCAAGATTCCGAATCCCGTGCCGGCGGACAGTGGGTATCGGCCGGACATGACGCCGCAGGAGTACTTTGACCACCTCTGCAAGACGGAAGCGGGGGAGTTCATCTACAAGACAGTCCAGAATGTGGAAGGGCTGCTTCAACTGCGGCTTCGAGAGAACCCCACAGACTACGAACTCGAACATCTGTATGCACTGGAGGATCCCTACGGGTATTCGGTAGGAGGGCGGGATCACCCTGAAGAGTATTTTGTCCAACCTGCCATAGGCAAGTATCAGTTCATCGAGACCCCCTTGCCTCAGAGTTCAAAGGCGAGGAAGGAAATGAAATATCGGCGGTTCTACCGAGATGAGAGGGCGCATCCGGAAAGAGATTATCAAACAGCGGTTAACGGTAAATTCGTGCGAGTTCCTTATATCGTGGCGGAGGAAAATGTTTCCTCTGCCCGGAGCCGATACGGCTACACCTGGCGTGGGATCGCTCGTCCGCATGATCGAGAACTGGGAATTGCGGGGGGAGAACTCATCATCCTGGATCTCCAAACCCATGAGGTGCTCGCAGTCAGGCGAGGGTTCGTCCGTAGCGGCTATATACGGAACATGACCGGAGTGTGGTGGCTGACCGCGCAAAAGTGTTCCAAGGAGTCGCTAAAAACCGACGCTCAATTTATTAACCAGGTGCTGAAGCCAGTGCTGGCAACCCAGGAGAGGGGAAATGAGGCAAAGTAATATTTCAACTTGGTTGAAGTTTGCCCTGCAACAAATGGCTGCTGAGTCATATCTTGATCAGCTTCTATTCGGTCGGTCTCTTCGAGAGATCCTACTGGAGGGTAATAATGACCAGCGATTCGTCCAGCCAGATGCCAATGGTAATCTCCCCGGCAAGACCCGCTTCACGAACGTTCTTGCCGACCGCTTCCTCAGCACCTACGACATCATCGACCACCACGCCAACGATGGGACAGGGTTTTCGGCGACCCTCATGCGCGATCGAACGACGGGTGCATACACCCTCTCTTTCCGCAGCACGGAGTCTGCCCTGGTGGCTGAAGGCGGTGATCGAGAGCGGGATCTCTTCGGAGCGGATGCTGAAATCGGAGGGGCCGGGTTCGCCTTTGGGCAGCTCGCGGCGATGGAGGACTATTATCAGTCGCTCAAAACAAGCGGCACACTCCCGGCGGGAGCGGTTCTCAATGTCACTGGGTATTCGCTGGGCGGACACCTGGCCACCGTCTTCACGGAGTTGCACCATACCGAGGTCAACCATACGTACATCTTTAACGGCGCCGGGCGTGGGCATGTCCCTGGAGAAGTGCCCGGGCTTTCAGCAGAGGAAAGTCGCATCAGCGATATGATGGCGTACTTTCGCCTGGTGCTGGACAATCCGGATGAGGCCTCCGATACCTTCCCGCGGGACAGTGACCTGTATCTGCGCGCGATCCAACTCCATCAAACCGATCCTCAATGGCGCCCCTTCGAGCAACAGGATTCCTCTCTGTATAACGACCCGCGATATCTCTGGGCCAAGGCTGCAACCCTCAACCTTTTCAAACCAACGGGAATTGACCCGCTCTTCCATTCTCCCGAGGCTGTCACGGAGGGGCCGTTTGGGAAGATTACGCAGCTCTATGGCTTCGCGACGACCAACGACCTTCAGTTTGTGGCCAATTCCGGCGTGCATGCTGCAGCGACGCCGGTCTTTATTGAAGGCCAGCCACTGATAGCCGGTGCGCCACTTCCCAGCGTGACGGAAAGCGGGAACACTCATTCGATTACCCTCATCGTGGATTCTCTGGCGGTCCAGGAACTGATCCAGACGATCGATTCCCGCTATGGCCAGGCCAGCGCTGAACTCCTCATCAAAGCTGTCTCCAACGCGAAAGCCGAGACAACAGCGCCGTTGAACGTCTCGGGTGTAACGGAGGGTGATTCGCTTGAGAAGGCGGTCGATGCGTTGCGCAAACTGTTCCGCGATCCCGCCTTGTCGCCGGCGGAGCCTCTGCCGGTCAATTCGCGAGTCGGCGGATTCGGGGACCTGGCCAATCGCAATGCGATGTACCAGGCGATCGATGAGGTTACACAGCGCGCGAGGCTCCTGCGAGCCCAAGGCGTCATTTTCTCCATCGAGGATCTGACCGCTGTGAGTGCCGCCGCGCTTGCCGGCATCGCGGACACCGATACGGATCAGGGGCTGGCCTATAGGTACGCGCTCAAGGAACTGAATCCGTTTGCGGTGGTGGCCGACACACCGCAAGCGAATGAGGCGCTGTATGCCACCCATGCTCAAGGCGGCGGCCTGGATATGTTTGACGACATAACGGGTGTCGGGACCCTGACGTCTCGCTACCTCGACGACCGGGCCTTGTTTCTCAAGGAAAAGATCTCGCTGAATCAGCTCGACCATCAGACATCCACGGGGAACATTCATTTCAAAGACGTGACGACCGGGTATGAAATCGTGACGAATGCCGTGGTGAGCACCGATCGGCAATTCATTTTTGATTCTGATGCCGGCAACCTCGTGACGGGCAATAGCGCTGATGACGAACTGTTTGGCGCGGGTGGTGACGACCTCGTGCGTGGGATGGATGGCAACGATTATCTGGAGGGAGGTACCGGGCACGATCATCTGCTCGGTGGCGTCGGTGAGGACATTCTCGAAGGTGGAGTCGGGCATGACACGATCGAGGGCGGACGCGATAACGATCTGCTGAAGGGCGGTGCGGGGCTCGATACCTATCTCTATCACGCCGGCGACGGGACGGATCAGATCGAAGACTCTGACGCGCAGGGCCACATATTGTTCGATGGAGCCCTGCTCCAGGGTGGGATTCGCGCTCAGGATGGACCAAGCGATACCTATACGAGCCTGGACGGAGCGAAGACGTATGTGCTGACGAACGGTCATCTGATGGTCAACGGGTTGCTGACCGTCAATGCGGGGTTTCAGAGCGGCCAGTTCGGAATCCGGCTCATCGATTTGCCGAACTATGCCGCGGCCACGCGAGACATCTTTACCAAGAGCGTGCCGGACCCGCTCCATCCGGGACAAACCATCCCTGTGCCGTTCTTCGATGATGGCGATAATGATTCACGGTCACCGGAGTTGAACGGGCCGCTGGGGGATGACCACCATCGATTGCACGCGCTGGGGGGGAATGACTATGTGGTCAGCGGGGCCGGGGACGACGAACTCTATGGCGATGAAGGGACGGATGAACTCTATGGAGGATTGGGCCACGATCGACTCTATGGAGGGACCGGAAACGACACGCTGGTCGGAGACAATTCTGCGGTCTCTTCAGGCGGCGGAAATGACTACCTGGACGGGGGTGACGGGAATGATCTCCTTCAGGGCGGTGCTGGGGCAGATATTCTGATTGGCGGGGCCGGCATCGATAACCTGAATGGTGATGAGCCGAGCCAAGTCAACGATGGCAATCAGGATGACTACCTCTTCGGCGGCGCAAACGATGACAGCCTATTCGGTGGAGCCGGGAGCGATATTCTAGATGGCGGGGACGGTCATGATTTGCTGGTCGGGGACACGACGTCATTTCAAGGGGGGCGGCCGGAGGACGGCGGGGCGGACTTCATGGAAGGTGGAACCGGGAACGATCAGCTCTTCGGTTTGTACGGGAATGATGTGCTCTCCGGGGGGGATGGTCTCGATCTGGTGAACGGTCAGGATGGGGATGATCTGCTGTACGGTGGTGCGGGCGACGATGTGTTGTCGGGCGATCTACGGCTACCATCAGCGATCGGGTTTTATGACACCAGAGAGTATCGTGGAGCCGGCGGCGATGATCTCCTCTACGGCGGCGAGGGTCGTGATTATCTCTATGGCGGCGAAGGAGATGACTACCTTTCCGGCGGGGACGGAAATGACGTCTTGTATGGTGACTACAATCGGCTCCGATTCCAGAGGGAAGACGCGCTAGAGGCCGTGCTCATGAGTCTGGCCGGAAACGATACCCTGCACGGCGGTGAGGGGGACGACGGGCTCTTCGGCGGTGCCGGATCGGACGTGTTGAATGGAGGTGAGGGCAACGATGAACTTCAAGACGATGAGGGGCTCAATGCAGAAGGCAGCGGGGATGATTGGCTGTATGGTGGCAACGGAAACGACCTGTTGACGTCTTATTGGGGCGATGACCGGCTCTTTGGTGGGAGCGGCAATGATCGACTGATTTCGTACGCAGGCAAGGACGAGCTGTACGGCGAGGAAGGAGACGATATATTCGACGTGAGAGACGCAAGTCGTGGGGCAAGCGAGACTCTTCTGGTGGGGGGGACAGGCAATGATACTTATCTGATCGACAGCTTGAGCGATCGGATTGTGGAGGAGGCAGATGGAGGCATTGATACAGTGGTGAGCAATATTGATTTTGTTCTGTCAGATAACCTTGAGAATCTGACGCTGAATGCCGACCATTTGGTCGGGACCGGGAACGATCAGGATAATGTATTGAATGCGACGAACTTGGTCGGGACGACGCTGATCGGTGGAGGAGGCAACGATACCCTGACTGGATTAGCCCGGCTGGACGGTGGGGCTGGAAATGACACGATGGTCGGCGGTGGATCGGTGTTCGTTGGATTTGAGGGCGGCGAAAGCCGCTATCAGAGCAATACCTATCTATTCGATCGAGGCTACGGGCAGGACATGGTCGTCGATACAGACACTGAGGCGGGGTTCTCCTCTACACAGTGGGACGTCATCGAGATGGGGCCGGACATAACACCGGGAGATGTGGAGTGGCGTCGGGAAGGGGAAGATCTCATCCTCAGCATTGCCGGAACTGATGATCAACTCACCATCCAGTCGTACTACAAGGAGACCTTTGACCTCGGCGCGTGGCGGTTTCTCGACGGCTTCAGGCCGCCATCCGGCGAGATCGTCCAAGGCTCGAACTTTCATCCGTACTATGCGAGGCCGGGGCAGGTGGAGTTGATTCGGTTCGCAGACGGGACGAAGTGGGGTCCGGGTCTGCTCGGCGGATTGGTCACTGGAGCATATGATTCAAATACGTTCGAGTTCGGCTACGGTAGCGGCCATGTCAGGCTGATCGATTTTGATGAACTGGGTCATGGAATCGATACAGTGAGGATGGAGGCTGGGATCACAGCCGACGATGTCCTCGTAGGAAAACAGGGCTCGGATCTCGTCTTCACATTGAAGAACACAAACGAAACCCTCACCGTCCTGGCGCACTTCGATTTCGTGTTGGGGTCTAACATCTTCACAGGGCAGAGAAGCAACCCAACCCCGTATCGACTTGAACGGGTGGTCTTCGACGATGGCACCGTGTGGGATTACACGACATTCGAGAGTCGGCTCACGACCATTATTGGGACGGACCACGCCGAACCATTGGTTGGCAATGCCAATGACAATGTGATTCGAGGTCTTGGCGGTCACGATGCGCTGATCGGCCGCGCGGGGAATGATCTCTTGGATGGGGGCGGCGGGGATGACGAACTCGAAGGGGATGAGGGAAACGATGTCTTGATGGGAGGAACCGGCGACGATCTGCTCTTTGGTGAGCAGGGTGACGACACCTACATCTTCAATAGGGGTGACGGTTCGGACTACCTTGAGGATAGCGTTCAGGCCGGAGCGGGAAATCGCATACGGTTCGGAGCCGGAATCTCGCAAGATGATTTGACGTTGACCATGGCTCAAGGTGGGGATACCCACAGCGTGACGATTGCCGTCGGCGCCAGTGGCGACTCGATAGAGATTGCCAATCTGAGAGGCGAGGATACAGGGGTGGAGCTCCTCGAATTCGCCGACGGCACGACCATGCGGTTGGCTGACCTGCTTGGCCCACAGGCGACCGACGGCGATGACGTGCTCGAGGGCGGCCCCGCCGCCGAGGTGATCGAAGCATTGGCCGGCAACGACATCGTGGACGCCGGCGCCGGAAACGACACGATCGCGGGCGGCCAGGGCAACGATGCCCTGTCGGGCGGCGCCGGCGACGACACCTATGTCTTCAACCTGGGCGATGGAGTCGATACGATTACCGATCAGGCGCTGCCCGGAGAGGGCAATCAGATCCAATTTGGGGCCGGCATCACGCCGGCCGATCTAAGTCTCGGCCTGGGTTCTCTCTTGCTTCGCGTCGGATCGGGCGGCGATGCGATTCATCTCACGCCCTTCGATCCGGCCAACGTGTTCGGTCCTCGCGCAATCGACCGGTTCCGCCTCGCCGACGGCACGGTCTTGACCTATGAAGACCTGCTCGCGCGCGGGTTCGATCTCGCGGGGACTGCCGGCGATGACACCCTCACCGGCACCAATACAACGGATCGCCTGGTGGGATGGGCCGGGAACGATGTGCTTCAATCTGGCGAGGGCAACGATCTCCTCGATGGTGGACCGGGAACGGACAGGATGGAAGGTGGTGGCGGTGATGACACCTATGTGGTGGATGATGCCGGCGATGTCGTCACGGAATCGGCTGGAGAAGGCCTGGACTCGGTGCAGAGCAGCGTGAGTTATAGTCTCGGCGCCAATCTGGAGCACCTCACCCTCGTCGGCGCGGCGGACCTCGCCGGGACGGGCAACGAGCTGGACAATATCCTGATCGGCAACAGCGGCAACAATGTGCTTGAGGGGGCGGCCGGAGCCGACCGGATGATCGGCGGGGCCGGCGACGATCGATATCTGGTGGACGATGCCGGCGATGTCGTGGTCGAGCAGATCGATGAAGGGATCGATACGGTGGAGAGTTCTGTGACCTACACCCTTGCCGCGAACGTGGAGAATCTCACGCTCGCCGGAACGGCCGCAATCAATGGGAGCGGGAATGAGTTGGATAATGTTCTCGCCGGGAACAGTGCGGCGAACGTGTTGGCGGGTGGGCAGGGCAACGACACCTACGTCATCGGCATTGGAGATCAGGTTGTTGAGCAGGTGGGCGAGGGCATCGACACGGTCCAGAGCAGCCTGAGCTACCAGCTTGGGGCGCACGTCGAGAATCTGGCCTTGACGGGCACGGCGAATCTAAACGGCACCGGGAACGAGTTGGATAATGTGCTGGTCGGAAACAGCGGCTTGAATAGACTCACCGGCGGAGCCGGCAACGACACGTACGTGGTGGGAAGAGGCGATACGGTGGTGGAGGGCGCAGGAGGCGGCATCGACACGATCCAAACCCACATCACCTGGACGTTGGGAAGCAATCTGGAAAACCTGACGCTCACTGGCTCCGCCAATGTGAACGGCATCGGGAACTCGCTCAACAATATCCTGATCGGCAACGCCGGGGCGAACCTGCTCGATGGGGGATCGGGTCAGGACCGGCTCGACGGCGGCGAAGGGAACGATCTGCTGCTCGGCGGCAGCGGCCACGATGAGCTTGTCGGCGGCGTGGGCAATGACGCCTTGAACGCCGGGAGCGGCCATGATTTTCTGGACGGCGGTGATGGCACCGATGTGCTCGATGGCGGATCAGGCGACGACCAGCTTCACGGTGGATCGGGCGATGACGTGCTCCTGGCCGGAAGCGGGGCGGATCGGCTCAGCGGCGGAATCGGCAACGATCTCTTGATCGGAGGCTCAGGCAACGACAGGTACCTGTTCTCGCGAGGGGATGGCCAAGACACCATCGTCGAGCAGGACCCCTTTCCCTTCAACCAGGATTCGCTGGAATTCGGTCCCACGATCGCCCCGTTGGATCTGATACTGAGCCGGCAGGCCGACAACCTGCGGATTGCCCTGTACGGTACCTCCGATCAGGTCACGATCCAAAATTGGTACGGTGGAACGGCCAATCAGACGGAACTGATCCAAGCAGGCAACGGCCAACAGTTGCTGAACAGCCAAGTGGATCAGCTCATCCAAGCCATGGCGGGCTTGACGAGCCAAACCGGCCTGTCGTGGGAAGAGGCCGTCGCCCAGCGGCCGGAGGACGTGCAGGCGATCCTGGCGGCCAGTTGGTCGTAATAGTGAGTCCTGGAAGTTCGTTGTATCGATCTGCCAGGGTATTCCCCCTCTCCTTTGCCCTCTCCCCATGGCCCGTTGCCGAGCACCGGTTGAATTCGCCAAGCGCAATGGGTCCCGGAGCAACGGGCGCCCCGGAGAGGAGGCCGTGAGGGGGTGAAGCGACGGCCGGGCGCGCTTCGTATCTGCTCAGGACTCCCAATTCACCCGTTCCATTCAATTTCCTTCCGGTCGGTCCGATCGCCCCGCCCATCTCACTTCATGGTTTGGGTCCCGCATGGGCCAGTGCCATTAGGGGGGAATCCCATTCCTCTGGAGAATCGCCGATTCATCGCCACATGAGTAGGATAGGCCCGTTTGCTCGATGTGTGTATGAGGCAACGAGATGGCCGTGCCGCCGATGCCAACCCGATGAGCCAGCCCGATACTCCCTCTCCGCAACCCTGCGCCGAGGCACATCAAGAACAAGACAGCGGCCTGCTCTGTCTCTTGATGCTGGCCCGGTTCTTTGACCAGCCTGCAGACGGCGGGCAGATTCGTCATCAGTTCTCGGAAACCGGCAAGAAACTCACCGAAGGGGATCTGATCAGGGCGGCAAAGTACCTGGGATTGAAAGCCGGGCAGGTGAAGGCTGACTGGTCTGAATTGCCGACCCTCCCGTTGCCGGCTGTGGCCCGCCGGAAGGACGGCCGGTTCGTCGTACTAGCTAAGGCCGAACCCGACAAGGTCCTGATTCAGGAGCCTCAAGCCGAGCGACCGGCCATCCTCACCCGCCGAGATTTTGAGGCCGCATGGTCCGGCACCCTGCTGTTGTTCACGAAACGGTCGCTCAGACGCCCTCAGGATCTCACCTTCGACTTCACCTGGTTCATTCCCGCGCTGGTGAAGCACCGATGGTTGCTGAGTGAGGTGTTGCTCGCCTCGCTCTTTTTGCAGCTCTTTGCCCTGCTGACGCCGCTCTTCACCCAGGTCGTGATCGACAAGGTGCTGGTCCACAAGGGCTTCACCACGCTCCATGTACTGGCCATCGGCATGGCCGGGTTGGCGATCTTCGACGCCCTGCTCGGAGGGTTGCGGACCTATCTGTTCTCCCACACTACCAATCGAATGGACGTGGCGCTCGGGGCGCAGTTGTTCCGCCATGTGCTGTCGTTGCCGCTCGCGTATTTCGAAGCGCGCCGCGTGGGCGATACGGTGGCGAGGATGCGCGAGCTGGAGCAGATCCGGCAATTCCTGACCGGCCATGCCGTCACGGTCGTCTTGGATCTGCTCTTCACGGCAGTCTTTCTGGGCGTGATGTGGTTCTACAGCCCCTGGCTCACGCTCATTGTGCTGGGGTCGTTGCCGCTCTATGCCGTGCTTTCGCTGGTCATCACGCCGGTCATCCGCGCGAGGCTCAACGAAAAGTTCACGCGTGGGGCCGAGAACCAAGCGTTTCTCGTCGAGGCCGTCACCGGCATTCAGACGGTGAAAGCCTTGGCGCTGGAACCGCCCCTGCAGCGGCGTTGGGACGGCCAGTTGGCGGACTATGTGAGCGCAAGTTTTCGCGCAACCAGTTTGATGACGGTCGCGAGCCAGGTCGCGGGAGTGATCCAGAAGCTCACGGTCATCGCGATCCTCTGGGCCGGGGCCTACCTGGTGATCGACGGGACCTTGAGCATCGGCCAGTTGATCGCCTTCAACATGCTGTCCGGGCAAGTGACCGGGCCGCTGCTCCGGATCGTCAACCTCTGGCAAGAGTTCCAGCAGGTCGGGGTATCGATGCAGCGCTTGGGCGATCTACTCAACAGCAGGCCGGAACCCTCCTACAACCCGAACCGGACGACCTTGCCATCCGTCAAAGGCCACGTGGTCTTCGACGAGGTCACGTTCCGCTATCGGCCGGATGGAAATGAAGTGCTGCGCAAGCTCTCGTTCTCGATCCAGCCGTGCCAGGTGATCGGCATTGTCGGCCGGTCCGGCTCGGGCAAGAGCACGATCGCGAAGCTGATCCAACGGCTCTATGTGCCGGAACGAGGCCGCGTGCTCGTGGACGGGGTGGATCTGGCGCAGGTCGATCCGGCCTGGCTGCGGCGGCAGGTCGGTGTGGTGCTGCAGGAGAACTTTCTCTTCAACCGGTCGGTGCGCGACAACATCGCCCAGGCGGACCCGGGACTGTCGATGGAGCGGGTGATTCAGGCGGCCAAGCTGGCGGGCGCCCATGAGTTCATTCTGGAACTGCCGGACGGGTACGACACGATCGTCGGCGAGCAGGGTTGTTCCCTGTCAGGAGGCCAACGCCAACGGATCGCGATCGCGCGCGCGTTGGTCGCCAATCCCCGCATCTTGATTTTTGACGAAGCGACCAGTGCGCTCGACTACGAGTCCGAGGCGGTCATCCAGCGCAACATGGCGCAGATCTGCCAGGGGCGCACGGTGCTGATCATCGCGCACAGGCTGAGCACGGTGCGATCAGCCCAACGCATTCTGGTAATGGATAGGGGCGAGATCGTGGAGCAGGGGACGCATGAGGACCTGATCAACCACAACGGGGCCTACGCGCGGCTCTGCCGCTATCAGCCGGCGAATCAGGAAGCAGCCTGATATCGATAGAATCAGTAGCTTAGATAACATAACTTCTACAAACACTTTATGGTATGGAATAGGATCTCGCGACACCTCAGAGTCTGGCTGGCAGCCTGGCGAGCTGAGACCGAATCGCCGAAGAGAGCCGTGCATTCGAGCCGCGCGTCAACCCGCGCCTTCGGTCGCGCTGTCGAATTCTTGCCGGCGGTGCTGGAGATCGAACAGACGCCGCCGTCGCCGATCGGCCGTGCCATCATCTGGACAATCCTCGGAGTCTTCACGGCCGCCGTTGCCTGGGCCTGGTTCGGCTGGCTCGACATCGTCGCGGTGGCGCCGGGCAAGATCATCCCGAGCGGCTATTCGAAACTGCTTCAGCCCTACGAAACCGGCGTCGTGTCCGCGATCCATGTCCAGGACGGGCAGGCCGTCCGAGAAGGCGAGGTCTTGATCGAACTGGACCCAACGCAAAATCGAGCGGACCGGGAACAGGCGTTGAACGAATATCGCGCGGCCAAGACGGAGGCGGCGCGGCTCCGGGCTCTGATCGCCGGTAGCCCGATCCTGGAGCCGCCGGAGGAGGCAGAGCCGGCAATGGTGGCGTTGCAACAACAACTGTTGCGCGATCAACTGGCCGAGTACCGCGCCCGTGTGGAAGCGGCCCACTCACTGGTCGAGCAACGACGGGCGGCGGTCGACGCCACCAGGGAGAACATCCGCCGGTTGGAAGCGACCCTGCCGATCGAAGCCGAGCGGGCCGCGGCCTACAAGCGGTTGCTCGACCATCAGTACGTGTCCAAGATGGACTATTTGCAATTTGAGCAACAGCGGATCGACAAGGCGCAGGAGTTGGCACAGAACCGGCAGAAGCTCATTCAAGACCGGGCGGCACTGGCGGAGGCGGAGAAAAATGCCCGTGCCCTGGTCTCGGAATTTCAGCAGACCAAACAGGCGGAGCTGTCCGCGACGGAGACGAAGGCCGCCTCCCTGGTGCAGCAGGTCGTGAAGGCCGGTCAGAAGGCTGAACTGCAAACGCTGGTGTCGCCGATCGACGGCGTGGTGCAGCAACTGGCCGTCCACACGGTCGGCGGGGTCGTCACGCCGGCTCAGCCATTGTTGATCGTGGTGCCGCAGGACCATCCGGTGGAAGTCGAGGCGCAGGTCGAGAACAAAGACGTGGGCTTCGTTCAGGAAGGCCAGGAGGTCGAAATCAAAATCGAGACCTTTCCCTTCACCATCTACGGGACAATCCCCGGGAAGGTGCTGAGCGTCTCGGACGATGCGGTGCCGCTCGACAAGGAGAAGGGTGGGCTGGTCTATGCCACCAGGGTGAGCATGGATCGCGCCACCATGCTGGTTGAAGGCAGACCCGTCCACCTTTCGCCAGGCATGGCCGTCACGGTTGAAATCAAGACCGGCCGGCGCCGGGTGATGGAGTACCTGTTGAGCCCGCTCCTCAAGTCCGTCAAAGAGAGCCTGCGAGAACGGTGAGGAAGGGGCAGGAAAGGTCATCTAAGATAGATGGAGAGGGAGCAATCCCGCTGCCCACTGATCAAGGCTGCCGGTCGGCCAAGCTTCTGCAGAAGAGGTCCACGGTCTTGCGGAAGAGAAACAGCGCCGTATCTTGCCGAGATGCTGCAATTGCGGTCTCGGCTGTGGCTTGGATCGAGGTGGGGGTCAGTCCGAAGCGTTTCACCACGAAGGCGGCATCTTCCAGATCAAGATCGGTCCCGCGTCGCAATTTTGCGATAACGAAATCGACGGGCGCGAGCAATCGAATGCGGAGGTTGGGACGTGCGACAAGGTCGGTGGCGCGGTCTCGATAGCCGGGAGGCATCGAGACGATCGACCAACCCGAAATATCTTCGCTGAGGTCCGCTGGCACCCCATGTGCCATGAGGAATGTCACCAGCGGTTCGAGTGGGCCGGCAACCTCTCCATCCACATCTTGGGTCGGGCGGTCACGCCAGCCGTACGCTTGAAGAGCCAGAGCGCCGACGAGCAGGAGATCAACCGAGCGGCCTTGCTCGCGAACGTATTCGGAAAGCAGATCGATCAGGCGCTCAGTGGTGATGGTAGGCAAAGCGCAGCGCCTCGGCGAAGGTGCGATACTCGCGGAAATCGATCGGCCCCGGATCGGCCGGCAACGGCGCACGGTTGAACAAGAACGTGATCAGGCGGCTGTAGCGGCTATACCAACGGCAGGCTGTTTGGAAGGCTTCCTGCATCGGCGGATGGTTGCGCCACGGAGAGAGATCCAGCCGATCGTTGACCAAGATTTCCAGCCAGAGAATGCGCCGTCCGCGAGCGGTGGCCAGGGCGGCCTCGATCGAATCCGTTCCGAGGTAGGCCGGCAACAGCTTGAGCGGCGCGGAAGGATGATGGGAGATGCCCGAATCCGACATGCGGGGAGTGTACCATAACGCCCATTCGCGACGAAGGGCGACGGACTGACCAAGCTCATAGCCGTCACCGATCCACACGGCCATACGCTCGTCTTGCCCATGTGATCCGTTTCGACTACTGTATGGCCCGCCGGGCATGTGCGCCCTGTGTCCCTGTTGGGCTTCCCGCGCATGCCGTACTGAAAAGCGCATGCCGAGAAACGACCAAGTCACCCGCCAGTGGCATCTCCTCCGGCGTCTGGAAGCCGCCAAGCGGGGCCTGACGCTGGACGAACTCTTGGCGGAACTGCCTGACGACCTGCCTAAGCATGCCCGCACGATCCGGCGCGATCTGGCCGCACTGGAGGCGGCGAACTTTCCCCTCGTCACCGAACGGGTCGATGGCAAGGTACGGTGGCGGCTCATGGAGGGCTTTCGCAATATCCCGGCCCTGGGGCTCTCGCCGACCGAGGTCATGGCCGTGGCCTTCAGCCGGCATCTGCTCGCGCCGTTGGAAGGGACCGAACTCAAGGCGGCGCTCGATTCCGCGATGCAGAAGGCGTCGGCCAGCATTCCGCCCCCCGCCATGGAGTTCGTGCGCCGACTGGAGCAGTCGTTCTCTGTCGGGCTGGGACCGCACAAGCGGTACCGCGACCATCGCGTGACGATCGATTTGCTGACCAAAGCGATCACGCGCGGGCGCACCGTCCAGATGCGCTACTTCTCCGCCTCCCGCCAGGCGACCACCCGGCGCGAGGTCGATCCCTACCGGCTGCGCTATATCGACGGGGGCCTCTACCTCATCGGCTATTGCCACTGGCGCAAAGATGTTCGGATGTTCGCGGTCGAGCGAATCCGGTCCTGCACGCTCACGGACCATCCCTATCAGATGCCGCTCGATGGCGACGTGGAGGCCTATATCGAAGATGCGCTCATTGTCATGCGCGGGAAGCGCATCGAGGTCGAGCTGCTGTTCGACAAGGCGACCGCCGCCTGGGTGCGGGATCGCATCTGGCATCCGAGCCAGCAGCTCACCCAGCTCAAAGACGGCAGGCTCCGCATGGCGCTCACCGTGGCCGACACGCGGGAATTGCTCGGGTGGATCTTGAGCTTCGGGAACGGCGTTCGGGTGGTGAAGCCGGAAAGTCTGAAAGCCGCCGTGCGAGAGGAAGCCCAGGCCATCGCTGAAGGGGTATAGGCGCCATCTGGCGCAGTGACCATGCAGGGCCCGAGTTGCGCCTTCTTGTCAGGATGCCGGAAAACCGATATTCTTGCCCGCATCGGCCCTGGGCGATGCCGTGACAGATTCCGATCTGCCTGGTACCCGCGCTTCCTTGGCGCTTCGTTGCGATCAGAACCCGCTGAACGGGCGGCGAGCGGCGTCGGATGAAAAAAAAGGGGGGGCCTATGGCAACCGTCAACTGGCGAGACCATATCGTATGCGACCCGCAGGTGCTCGGAGGAAAACCGGTCCTGAAGGGCACACGGCTTGCGGTTGAGTTTGTGCTCGATCTTCTGGCGGCGGGGTGGGATCGGGCCGAGATCCGTGAGAATTATCCGAACTTAACTGAGGAGCGGGTCCGCGCGGTCCTCGCCTACGCGGCCGAGACCTTCCGTGAGGAACGGTTTTACCTGTTGCCCCCAGCCGGCAGACCGGCATGACGGACCGCTATCTGGCGAACGAGAATTTCCCGGCGGCCATCGTCAGGACGTTGTGAGCAGCCGGGAACGACGTCCTCTATGCCGCGGAGACTCTGATTGCCGCACCGGATGAACAGGTGCTGCGTGCGGCGCTTGATCAGAACCGCGTCGTACTCACGTTCGATCAGGATTTCGGCGAACTGGTGTTTCATCATCGGCAGCCGCCTTCTCCGGGCGTCGTTCTGTTCCGCCTGGGCGGGCTGTCGCCGGAAGGGGTACTCGCCTTTTTGAGCACGTTCTTCGATTCGAAACCGACGCTCCGGGGCTTTTTCACCGTGGCCAGCCCAGGGCACTTCCGGCAAATTCCGATAATCCGCCCAAACACACTGAAGACCTAACGGTTGACCGCGGGATGGGACGCGTGGATCGGAGAACGTCTCTCGCGTCATCGTACCGTCAGATCGCCGCGTGACCTCGGATGTCACGGCTCGTGAGACCCACGACCGGCCGGCGCTGCGCAACCTACGGAAAGACAAGGTCCCTGAACCCGCCATCTTGTTCTTTGTCCTGTGACCTCGGATGTCACACGCGTTCGGTATCCTGCTCACGATCCTAGCCTCTGTCCTTTCCTCAAGGGGAGAGGCGACGGTGAGGGGGAGGGGAGCCACCCATGAAATCTCTCACGCTGGCGGCGGCCCTCATTGTTGTGGCTTGGGCCACGGTAGGATTGGCCGATCAGGGCTTCGATGAGAAGTACGAACGAGACTACAACATCTTCAACCCGGCCAATCAGTACCGGCCGGACAATCCGCTCAACCCCGCCAACGCCTACGATTCCAACAATCCGTTCAATCCCGTCAATCGCTTCGATCCGGGCAATCCCGCGAACCCGATCAACCAATACAATCCGAACAACCCGTTCAATCCGGCCAATCAATTTCGTCCGGACAACCCGCTGAACCCGGCCAATCAGTTCAACCCCAACGTCCCCTTTGCGCCGCTGGACGGAGGCGGCGGTCGGAGGCACAAGCGATGAGCGGTGGGAGAATGGCTCGCGGTGCGGTAATGGAAAAAGGAGTGGCGACGCAGGGAGAAACGGCCGGCGCTAGTGAGCTAGCCCTCAGCCCCGGCCGCTTGCAGCACATAATGCAGTTCGCCCTGCAGGCCCAAGCGGTCCGCCCAGTGCCAGAGGTAGTCGAGGTCGAGCTGCAGATGGGGGTTCTTGATGATACCAAGCGCATCCTCGAAATCATGAGGACGACTGGCCTTGAGTTTCAGAATAATGAGGTCCTCCGGGCTGCACACCCACGCGGACAGGCCGAGGAGGTGCAGGGTTTGTCTCCGAGTCAGCGCCTGTGCTTCGTGAGAGTCCGCAGAAAAGATCAGGTCGAGTGGAATGCCAGGATGGGAAGGATGGCCCAAACGAAGGACCCGATCCTTGGCCATCGGGTTCTGCATGATCCACCTCGTGTCGAGCTGGAACCCGCGAGAAAGAAGGGAGTCAGTCACTTCGGCCCGGACAGCTTCCTCGGACAGGACAAGGAGATCGATGTCCTGAGTGGCCCGGAGGCGACCCCAGGCGTTCACAGCCAAGGCTCCGATCAGACAATAGGGTGGTGCGGGCTGGGGGAAGGCGTCGAGCACGGCCCGCAGGTAACTGGCCAATGGATCTTGGTCATCGGGCGGCATCGGCTGTGCCCGAGTCTGACGATAGAGGTTCAGCGGGACGAGTCGGGCGGAACGGGTTCTCGAATGGAGGAGAAGGCGGGAGCGGCGGATGCCCCAAGGCCTGAGCGCAGGCCCGGGACCATTTCCACATGGCATCCGACAAACGGCAACACAAGAGAATGCCTTCCTCCGGTGTAGAAGGATAGTCCGTCGGGCTGATTTGCGCCGCGGTCACGTGGAGCTTCCGCAGCCAGATGGGCGGATTGGCCGGATCGAAAGCCATGCGGGGATTGTACAGCACCGGCAGGGGAAGACAAAAGCCGGCCTCATTCGCACCGTGATAGGGCGGATGTCTCGGACTCGGAGGGAACGCTTCAATGCCGAACGCCAACGTGATGGTAGAACCGATGGGACGGAGCGGGAATAGGACCATTTGTCGCTGGACTGCATATTGATTCAATCAGGAGAAAAGCGTATGCCTGTCCGGACAGTGAAGGAGCATCGGACAGGAGCGCGGAGAAAGGGGAGCGCGGAGAATGGAGCGAGCAACTGTCTTGAATGTCAAGCTCTCCGTGCAGCGGCCGGTTGCCATGGAGTCCCATGATGTACCATCGCATTGAGAATGGTCAGCAGCTTGCGCATCGCGGCGACCAGCGCGACCTTGGATGCTTTGCCGGCGGTACGCAGTCGCTGGTAGAACTGCCGGATGACGGGGTTCCAGCGCGTCGCCACCAAGGTCGCCATGTACAGCGCGGTGCGGACGGGGGCCCGCCCACCCCAGATGGTGCGTCGGCCGCGCAGCCGCCCACTGTCCCGATTGAAGGGCGCGACGCCCACCAAGGCCGCAATTTGCTTGCGATTCAGCAAGCCCAACTCCGGCAGCTCGGCCAAGACCGTGCGACTCATTACCGGTCCGATGCCGGGCACGCTCTGCAACAAATCTTCGCGTGCACGCCAGATGGGGCTCTCTTCAATCATGTCATCGAGGTCCTCGTCGAGCCGGGCCAGTTCGGTGCGCAACCAGCGCAGATGGGCTTCAATCCGCTTCCGCACGCGGGCTGGAGCTCGGTCCAACCGGTTCTGCTCGGCCCGCTGCATCGCCAGCACTTGGCGGCGTCGCGCCAACAGGGCCGCCAGTTCCGCGGTCTGCGGATCGGGGAGCGCCCGCACTTCCGGTTGGATGACCTCTGCGAAGCGGGCCAACACCTGCGCGTCCAGCGTATCGGTCTTCGCCAACCGGCCCGTCGCTTTGGCAAAGTCCCGGACCTGGCGCGGATTGACCGCGATCACGGGCAAGGCGGCGTCCACCAGCGCCCGCAGCAACGGCCGTTCCAAGCCCCCGGTGGCTTCCACGACAATCCGTATCGGCGATACCTGGCTCAGCCGTGCGATCACCGTGCTGATTCCCTGGGCATCATACGGGACGCTCAGCGGCGTGCCAGCCGGCCGCATGGCGACGTCCAGCTGCGCTTTCGAGATATCAATTCCGACACACACCGACGATGTCTGCATCGCCTCCTCCTTGGTGAAGCCCGTCCTTGTCTTGATGCGGGCTCGGTGGCCCAGGCAACTGTGCGGGCTTATGGAATAGGGAATGTGACGACCCGGCTCGGCCGCGGTCTCTTCGGACCGGAGGCGTATCGATCTGTCACATTCCGTATGTCTCATGTACCACAATTCCAAGATACAAGGCGTAGAAGTAATGGACAAGGTGCCCGGATCGCGGCCCAAGCCGAAGCCACTGGTGCGGAGGAGATTCAGTATATCCGCATCACGCCAGAGATCGGCCGGAACGATCCCTGTCCTGCAGCAGCGGCAAGCCATACCAGACGTGTTGCCAGGAGCACCAGCACCAGGGTGCGAGCCGTGGTCACAGAGTCGCGGAGCAGCCGGAATGAACGGATCAGGCTCCTAGGGTGTCAGCCATCGGACGGGGATCAGATGCTCGACGGTGTGAAATTCAGGATCGCTCGTCAGGACCGTTCCCGACAGACGTCGGGCCGTGGCGACGCAAAAGGTATCCGCGTAGGAGACCGCATGCTCGCTCTTGATCTCCGCCGCGTCTCGCACCAATGGCAGGTCCACCGCCACCAGCTCGATGGGCAATTGTTCCAGGAGATGGAGGGCTTCAGCGGCGCGGACCGCGCCGACCTTGCGCTTGACGATGTAGAAGAACTCGCCCCAATTGACCCAGTTGAGAAAGGCCTTGGTCCCTGCCCGTTGTTGTTCATACAGGGCGGCGCGGACCTTTTCCCAACCGGGCTCCTTATGAAAGAGGCTGACCAGCGCGAAACTATCGAGGACGAGTTTTTTGCTCACGGCGGGCCTCCTCTCGATGCTCGCGACGGAGATCGTCCGTCAAGGAGAACTTGCCGGTGAGAAAGCCCGTGGCCGCCGCGATGGGATCGTCAGGTGCCGGCGCAATGACCAACCGGCCGCCCTCTTCGAATAACTGGACCTTGCCCCCGGCCTTGAAGCCAAGCTTGCGGCGAAGTTGCCGGGGAATCAGAATCTGCCCCTTTGAGGAGATTTGGGAGACAGGCATGGAAACGTCCTCCATTTCAGGATCAGTATACCGAGGGCCGGAATCCTGGTCAATTTGTCCGTCTTCGTCGCACCATCCGCTGAACCAGGGGAACAACTATAACCACAGCTTCGACGCATGCTTCGCGGCGGGGAATGGGAAAAGATGGAGCGGGCGGGGATGGTGAGGTTTGCTTGGAAGGGAAGGATCAGGCCGATGGGGCATAAGAGGGAAGAAGGTCATTTGTCCAAGATCTGCGTATTGATTCAATCAGCAAAACAGCGTATGCCTGTCCGGACGTTGAAGAAGCCTCTCAGATCCGCTTCCCCTGTGACCCGACCTTGTTTCAACAACCCTCTTCCAGAGGGAGAGGGCAGGGTGAGGAGGATTTCACGGGTGAGGGCCTCTGAAATCACAAATTGTGATTTCAAGTTGGGGTGGTCTTCGGCGCGCCGTGCTGGCGAATCGGATTCGAGATGAAATCCGGGGCAACCTGAGCGCCTGGGCGTGACGAGGATAAACGAGAGGAAAGCATGAAAGAGGATACGAGCCAAGAGTTTGTGCGGTGGTTCCAGCAGGCTACAGGCTACAAGCCCTATCCATTCCAGATGCGATTCGCCTGCGCGCCGTTACCCAAACTGGTGAACGTGCCCACGGGCCTCGGCAAGACGGCCATGGCGGTGCTGGGATGGCTGTGGCGGAGACGGCTCCATCCCGATGAGGCGGTCCGAAAGGAAACCCCGCGCCGACTGGTGGACTGCCTACCGATGTGGGTGCTGTAGCCTCACGGGATATGAATGAAGCAAAAGGGGGGGGACAGACAACGTGGGTACAGCAAACCTTGACTTCGATCAGCTATTTGAAGATCTCACGGACAACAAGCCGTTTCCGTGGCAGAGAAAGCTTTACGGCGAGTTGGTGCAGAAGCAATTCCGCAGAAAGTGTGATGTCCCTACGGGGCTTGGAAAAACCTCGGTCATTGCGGTGTGGCTTCTGTCGCTGGCCCACCACGCGCAGAATGGGTCTCTTGATGGATTCCCGCGCCGACTGGTCCATGTGGTGAATCGAAGAACCGTTGTGGATCAGGCAACCCGCGAAGTGGAACATTTGCGAGATGCGCTCACTGGCAAACCCGAACTCCAACCAGTGGCAGACGCACTACGAGCCCTTTCGATTCAGCCAGAAGGCCAACCTCTTGCGATCAGCACGTTGCGCGGTCAGTTTGCGGACAACGCTGAATGGCGCAATGATCCCGCAAGGCCGGCCGTCATTGTTGGCACGGTGGATATGGTGGGGAGCCGCCTGCTCTTCAGCGGTTATGGGTGTGGATTTAAGAGTAAACCGCTGCACGCCGGCTTTCTTGGACAGGATGTATTGTTCATTCATGATGAGGCCCATCTTGAACCGCCCTTTCAGATGCTCATCACGGCGATTCATGCAGAGCAGGAACGCAGCCGTGAGCTCCACGTCTTTCACGTCATGGAACTGACCGCAACGTCCAGGACGGACCAGGCGGGCGAGACTTCAATCTTCACCGATGAAGACGTGGAAGATGAACGTGTGACGAAGCGGCTCGAGGCAAGCAAAAGTCTTCGATTTCATCCTGTGAGAGAGAAGAAGGAGTTGCCAGGTAACGTGATAAAGTTGGCGCTGGCATACAAGAACAGCGACAAAGCCATCCTAGTTTTCTTGCGCGAACTTGATCATGTCAAACAAGTGTGCCGTGATCTGGAGAAGGCTAAGCAACAGGTCCAAACGCTCACAGGCACCCTCCGCGGATTGGAGCGAGACGAGTTAGCAAAGAAGGACCCAATCTTTGCCCGCTTCATGCCAAGGTCGAGGAAGGAAGTCAAACTTGCACAAGGTACCGTGTACCTCGTGTGCACATCAGCCGGAGAAGTTGGAGTGGATATGTCTGCCGACCATATGGTCTGCGATCTCACGCCATTTGACAGCATGGCTCAGCGTCTTGGCCGCGTGAACCGCTTTGGGGATGGCGAAGCCAGCGTTGACGTTGTGCATGTGGCATCCAAAAAGGGGAAGGAAGTCTCGGAAGCTGGCAATCCTGGATCGGATAGTGGTGCAACCGATCAAGGAACAAGTCAGGTGGAAGAACATGCTGCGAGTGAGATCCCAGAAGTCGATGAATCAAAAGAGAAGAACGAGGAGCAGTCGCCGTTTGAAATAGCGATAGAGCGAACTCAGCTGTTGTTGACAAAGCTTCCAAAACAGCCTGATGGTTCTTTCGAGGTAAGCCCAGCAGCGCTGCGTAACTTGCCAGAGGCAGAACGGATAGCAGCTTTTACTCCTTCGCCAGTGATCTGTCCTGCGACCGACATCCTGTTCGACGCGTGGGCATTGACATCGGTTCTAGAAAAGCTCCCCGGCAGGCCACCCGTCGCAGATTGGCTGCACGGTGTGGCTGAGTGGGAACCGCCGGAAACCTACGTCGCCTGGCGCGAGGAAGTCGAGGTATTGACGGACGATCTGCTGGCTCGATGCAAGCCCGAGGATCTCCTCGAAGACTATCCACTCAAACCACATGAATCGCTGCGGGATCGTTCGGACCGAGTCCGCAAGGAGTTGGAGAATATTGCTGCACGGGAACCGGACTTCTTGTGCTGGCTGCTTGATGCCAATAATGAAATCCGCGTGCTGAGGACGTGTGAACTTATCCAGAAAGACGAGCAGAAGAAGCCGGTAATTGATCTAAAAAACTGCACAGTGATTCTGCCTCCCAAAGCTGGAGGGTTGAAAAAGGGCCTGTTGGACGGGGACGAGCCATTTGATGAAAACCACAGTGGCCTCTACGACGTGGCGGAGCAGTGGTGCGACGAGGATCGTCAGTTGAGGCGATGTCGGGTCTGGGATAATGCTGAGCCGCCAGCAGGCATGCGGCTTGTGAGAACAATTGATACCTATACAGGCAAGGAAGAGGGAATAGCAGAGGACGATGAACAGTACACTCGCCGTTACTGGTACTGGTATGCCCGGCCACGATCTGCAGACGATGATGGCTCACGCACGGCACGTGTGCCACAAGACTTGCAGGAGCATCTCCAAACAGTTGAAAACGTAGCGAGGCGATTCGTCACTAAGCTTGGTCTTAAAGAAAAAGAACCAGAAGCCAAGGCTGTTACGCTGGCGGCCAAGTGGCATGATCTTGGTAAGAACCGCGCGACCTGGCAACGGTCCATTGGCAACCACGACTATCCACGTCAAGTACTGGCAAAGTCGGGTGGTCAGATGCGACCGATCGATATCACCACATATCGGCATGAGTTTGGCTCGCTGCTCGAAATGAAAACCCTGGCCGAGTTTCAACAGCTCGACCAGGAAACGCAGGATCTGGTCTTACATTTGGTCGCTGCGCACCATGGACGGGCTCGTCCTCACTTCCCGGCTGATGAGGCGTTTGATCCCGACCATCCTGAAGAAGACGCCGCTGAACTCGCCAGGCAAGTGCCTCGCCGCTTTGCCCGCCTGCAACGGAAGTACGGCCGCTGGGGATTGGCATATCTTGAATCGCTGGTGCGGGCTGCTGATGCGCTGGCATCACAAGCGCTCGGTTCAGATGGCGTGGTGCAGCAAGCGAATGTCACGGGTAAGGTTGCGCGATGAACACAAAGTACGACCACGTCATCCGCGTCCGCGTGGACCCGACAAACCCCGGTCAATTCTTCGCATGCTGCGGGTTATTGGAATTGGCCGAACGTTTATGGAAAGAATGTGAAGGGTGGTTTGAAAAGGGAATGTTTCATCTTCGCACGTTTGGGGATGGAGAAGATAGAACATTGAGTTCGCTGCTGTGCAAGGTATCAAAGACGCCTCTTAGGCAGATTGACACTGAGGACGACTTCTCATCTCCAATGGAGTTACCCACTCCATTCGGGCTACGAATTGATTGGTGGAAAGACGAAGACACGGGTGGGAATCAGCTTAAGGTGTGGGCAGGAAGCATGCGAAGCGTGCGGATCGCGCGAGCGATGCAAGCCACACTGAGTCGGACTGAGTTACACAACGAAGGCCTATTTGAATACGGTGCCGTCGTGTATGACCCACAAGAGCCAGATAAAAAGGTCGAGCCTTTCTACTTCGATGCCCGTCGCGGATCGAATGCCTTAGCGATCGATATTGGGTTCATGCCTGACAGCCTCAGCATGACGACCGTTGCCTATCCGACAGTGGAATTTCTCTGCCTCGTGGGGCTACAGCGTTTTCGGCCAATGCCGACCGATACGAGACGTGTTTTTGATTACTCCACCTGGCAGGTACCACTGGCGACTCAAGTGGCGCCTTTAGCCGCGTGTGGTGGTTTGCCCCACGCCAGCGATTGCAGCTACCGGTTTCAGATTGCCTTTCGCACAGATAAAAGGAAGCACAAGGCCTTTACCCCAGCGACACCTCTTGAAAGGAGCGAATTATGAGTGACGTGCTGACGAAGTATGATGCGTGGCTGGAAGACACCGGTCCAGCCGCAGTGGTCATCCGAGAATACCTGATGCCGGTCGAAGGGCATGATGGTGTCGTCTTTCCAGCGACCTTTGCGGCCGGTGATGGTTTCCCAGGTGGATACAACATTGACACTTTCCCTGACGGGACAAACGTGTGCCTGATAGATAGCGTAGGCTCGCAGGCCAACCGGATCGAGCCGTTGTTCGCCAAGAACGGCTACGCGGGTTTGGTGCCGCAGATCGTCATTAAGGCTGGCGAGAAGCGCGTGAATCTCCTTGAAGCCGGACACCGCGCGGGTGATGCGATCATTCGCTGCTCGGCTTTAAAGCAGGAGTTGCAATCTGCCTTCAAGAAGGTGATGAACGGTAACGCCGAGCTATTGGCCAATGTCGCACCAACTTCAATGGTGTTCGGTGTGTGGGACTCCCGAGACACACAGGCGAAGCTACCTCGGCTTCTCTCGTCAGCAGTTCGCGCTTTTAATGTCCGAAAGCTAACCCGATCAGCTCAATACGTTCCGGCAGTCGAATATGTGAACGAGGATCTGCTAGAGCTACCTTCCGACCAAAGGACAAAAGATGCCTATGCCGTACGAGGGTTTATCCACGTTCCGGCCGCAGGAACACATGGCGGTGTGATTGCGACGGGTGGCATCCGTCGCGATGCGACTCTGCACCTTGCCGCCTTGCGTCTGTTGACTGCGGACCAGGATAAAGAGAAGACCCGCGCCTTGCGTCGGTACGTGTTGGGGCTTGCTCTAACGGCGTTCACCTATTCGCCAATTGGGTATCTCCGACAGGGCTGCAATCTTGTACTCGACCCGGACAAGAAACGGGAGTTCAAGGCGGTCTATCACGACGGCAGGCGTGAAGATGTGGACGTGAAGCATAAAGAGGCTTCCGATTACGCCAAGGATGCGGCGAAGGCTTTCGGCATCGACACAAATCGCAAGATAGACGATTGCAAGCCTCCCGACCGCGAGGTCGAGTTTGACAAGGAACTCGCAAAGAAAGATGTGGCCGGTGATGATGCTGGTGAGGGAGGACGAAAAGCGAAAGGGAAGAAGGCGAAGTGACGAGAAGCAGTATGCTCACACACTTTTGCATATCCATCCGTTTGCTCAACCGCGCATTTCACGGTCGGAAAGACCGCCGCGTCCCAGAATGGCCGCCGTCGCCGCTTCGCGTTTATCAAGCCCTGGTTGCTGCGGCTTCCAGAATGGGAGAAAACGCGTTAGGTGTCGGCGACACCCGATCGGCTTTAACCTGGCTGGAGCGAAGAACGGCTCCGTCCTTGATTATTGCGCCGCAGGCGTATTCTTCCAGCCCCAATGGAAAGCGTCACGGACATGTGCTCTCAGTGCCCAATAACGCGATGGATATTGTCGCGAGAGCATGGGGTCGAGGAAATCTAGCTGGAACAGGAGACACCGATCCAGCAACCCATCGCACCATGAAAACTGTGCATCCAACGCATCTGCTGGACGGTGACACAATCCATTACCTGTGGTTCCTTCCTGATCCTGCGTCCAACGGGGACGGCGTGTACCCAGACGTTTTGGCCAAGATTGCCAGCAATCTTGCGGCTCTTGGCTGGGGCATCGATATGGCGATTGGGCATGCGGCGCTCCTGTCTGATGAGCAAGTGAGAGCGTTATGCGGAGAACGGTGGGTACCCGGAAGAGAAGGAGTCGAAGATGGGCTTCGCGTGCCGACGTCCGGGACACTCAACGCGCTCATCGATCGACATGAACGCTTTCTCATGCGGGTGCGGCCGAATGAAACGTTCGATCCCACCCCACCATTGCCGGACTCTGCTTACAGGAGAATCGAATATCGAAGGGCCACTGATCCACCGAGGAGGATCGTCGCAGCGTTTTCACTCCTCAAGCCAGATGCCAGCGGCTTCCGGCCATTTGATACGGTGCGTAGCAACCTTACCCTTGCCGGAATGATGCGGCATGCCGTGACATGCGCCACTCGTCGAGCTGGGTGGCCTGAGTCGAAGATAGCTGCTTTCGTTCTTGGGCATCGTGAATCTAAAAATGAAAACCACATTCCTGTAGGATCTCGACGATTTGTCTACCTACCGCTTCCCAGTATTGAAGGACGGGGCGAGGGGAACGCGCGTGTCGTTGGAAGCATCCGCCGAGTCCTGCTGACCGCATTCGCCGATGACTGTGCGGATGAGATTGCGTGGGCACGGCGTGCGTTGTCAGGGCGTGACCTTGTTAACGAGGACAGTGGGCAATCCGTGGCGTTGCTCTCGCTTCTGCCCGGCAATGAAAAGATGATCCGCTGTTATGTCGAGCCTGCTGACACATGGGCCACTGTGACGCCAGTAGTTCTTCCTGGTTATGACGACCCGTCACACTATCGGAGGCGATTAAAGAAAGGGGTCGAGGCTGAAGAGCAGAAGCGGCTGCTGGAACGTCTGAATGAGAGAATCGACGGACTGCTCCGCAACGCAATTGTCCAGGCTGGCTTTTCCAAAGAATTGGCGGACCACGCCGAACTTGAATGGCGCAAGGTTGGGTTCTGGGCTGGAACCGATCTGGCCGATCGTTATGGTGTGCCCGATCATCTCAAGCGTTTTCCCAGAATACATGTGAGACTTCGATGGTGTGATACACAGAATAGACCTGTCGCTGTTCCAGGGCCTATCTGTCTTGGCGGGGGACGATTCTATGGCCTGGGCTTGTTTGCGGCTGAATAGATGCCACACCGACTCCCGGCCATTCCTCCCACTTCGGCCTCGGGCAGTTCGTGCCCGTGGAAGGTTGTGAAACGCAAAACATGAAACGGGAGAGAGTGGGCGAAGATGAAAGCCTGAACGCTGAACACGGACGAATGACGATAGACGGGTGACGAATCGTGCAGTGAGGATGGCGCGTCAACGGCGGAGGAAAAGCTGTTGCGTGACAAGCGGACGGGAGAAAAAGCGCCAATCATGGACTGGCGCCGGATCGAAGTGCTGGACGACGCGATGGCCGAGGTGCTGCGCCGGAAAACGCCGGCCGAACGCCTGGCGATCGGGTTTGGGCTGTGGCGATCGGCGAGAAAGATGTTACGGGGACAATTGGCATCGCTGCATCCGGAGTGGGATGCCCAACGGCTTGAGCGTGAAGTCGCCCGGAGGCTCTCGCATGGAGCTGTATGAATTATTGGCGCAGGTGGTGGAGACTTTCGAACGGCTCCATATTCCCTATCTGTCCATGGTAGTTGGAGCATGAATGAAATACAAGATTGAGTTCAAGCCAAGAGCGATCAAGGATTTGAAAACCATGTCTTTGCGTGAGCGTGAAAGGGTTGTCGCGAAGGTGGAAGCACTACAGACCGATCTTGCTGGAGATGTGAAGCGCCTGACTAACTTCACACCGGAATACCGGTTGCGCGTGGGGGACTACCGTGTGCTGTTTCAGGTTGAGGACGACAGGGTGATGATCTTTCGCGTATTGCCTCGTGATAAAGCCTATCGTTAAGTCCTGAGGAGAAGTCTATGATGACCTTACATCCTGAGATTCTGATCAAAGACGGGAAAAAACAGTTTGCCGTGCTGCCCTATGAAGAGTTCGTGTCATTAAAAGAACGGTTGGAGGACATGGAAGACCTTTTGCAACTCCGCAAAGCGAAGAAGGCAGAAGGCCGGAAACGATCCGTGTCCCTCTCCCGTGTGAAGCGTGAACTTGGGTTGAAGTAAGGCATCTTCCAGTCCATCGGTCCATCGCGCTGTTTCGGCCTGGGCGGTTCGTGGCGATCGGCACGGTGCGTGACGAGGGAGTCACCTTCACCCTGGCCTTCTCCTCGCAAGGATGAGGAGATCGCAGGCAACTCGAAGCGAAGATGCGTAACTAAACGATGATAGGTCTGGCCTATGGAGGCCTTCGTTCTTTGACAACTGAATATTTCCATCGCTCCTGCCGAAAAGGGGGGTATGGAAATGGAATCACCGGACAAATTAGCGGGGAGCGACATCCCGTTGCTCCCCGCTCGGATGGTCAACGAATTCACCTACTGTCCTCGCCTGGCCTATTTCGAATGGGTGGACGGCGAGTTCGCCGACAACGCCGAGACGGTCGAGGGGCGGTTTCATCACCGGCGCGTGGACCGGCCGCCGGCGCGCCAGACGCGGCGGACGGCGGGGACCGACTCCAGCGAGGCCGGCCCCGGTCCCGCTGAGGAAGAAAAGGCCGGGGCGATCCATCAGCGGTCGGTCTGGCTGTCCTCCGAGCGGCTCGGGGTGACGGCCAAGATCGACCTGGTGGAGGGCGACGCGGGCTCTGCCGGCGATGGGGTGTGCGCGGTTGTCCCTGTGGATTACAAGCGCGGGAAGCGCCCGCATACCGCCCAAGGCGCATGGGAGCCGGAGCGGGTGCAGCTCTGCGTGCAGGGGTTGCTGCTCAGGGAACAGGGTTATGCCTGCGATCATGGCGTGCTCTACTTCGTCGGCTCTCGTGAACGGGTCGAGGTACCGTTTGACGAGGCGTTGATCGCACGAACACAGGAGATTTTGGAGGAGATGCGGGCCATGACGACGCGCTCCGTGGCCCCGCCGCCGTTGGTGGACAGCCCCAAATGTCCGCGTTGTTCGCTGGTGGGTCTTTGTCTGCCGGACGAAATCGGCTGGCTGCGAACGCCTCACGAGGGGGAAGCCCCGACACTGAGGAAGCTGGTTCCCACCAACGATGATGCCCTCCCGCTCCACGTGCAGACCCCCGGCGCGAAACTCGCCAAGGACGGGGAGTGCCTGAAGATCAAAGATCACGACGACACCATCGGGGAGGCTCGGCTGGTGGAAACTTCCCAGGTCGTCCTGTACGGGGCGGTGCAGGTTAGCACCCAAGTGATTCAGGAGCTGTGCAAGCGAGACATCCCGCTCGTCTACTGTTCGAGCGGCGGCTGGTTCTATGGTATGACCACCGGTCTGTCGCACAAGCACGTTGAGCTGCGGCGGCGGCAATATGCCGCGGCGGCCGATCCGGCTCGGTGCCTGTGCTTGGCGAGACGCTTCGTTCAGGCCAAGATCGCGAACTGCCGGACCCTGCTCCGCCGCAATCACCGGGCTGCGCCGGAGACGGTGATTCAGGAACTGAAGCACGATCACCTGCAGGCCGGCTTGGCGGAGTCGTTGGAGTCGTTGCTCGGCATCGAAGGCACCGGGGCCCGGCGGTATTTCTCGGAGTTTGCCGGCATGTTGAAGGAGGCGGAGCCAGGCGCGCGGTTCGATTTCACGGGGCGCAACCGCCGGCCGCCGCGCGATCCCGTCAACGCCATGCTGTCGTTGCTGTATTCGATGTTGGCGCGGGAGTGGACGGTGGTGCTGCACAGCGTGGGGCTCGATCCCTATTTGGGGTTCTACCACCAGCCTCGCTACGGCCGCCCAGCGTTGGCCCTCGACATGATGGAGGAGTTTCGGCCGTTGATTGCGGATTCGGCCGTGCTGACCGCGATCAATAACGGCGAGATCCGCCCGACGGATTGGATCGAGCGGATGGGCGCCGTGACCTTGACGCCGGAGGGGCGGCGCCGGTTGATCGACACCTACGAGCGGCGAATGGGCCAGGAGTTGACGCATCCGGTGTTCGGCTATCAGATCAGCTACCGCCGCGTGCTGGAAGTGCAGGCCCGGCTGCTCGGGCGCTACCTGCTGGGCGAGATTCCGGAGTTGCCCGCGATCATTACGCGGTGACCGCCATGCGCCGGTGCTATTTGGTCACGTACGATATCGCCGATCCGAAACGGCTCCGGCGCGTGTTCAAGACGATGAAGGGCTATGGGGCGCATTTGCAGTTGTCGGTCTTTCAGTGCGATCTCCCAGAGATCGATCTGGTGCGCATGAAGGTCGCGCTGACGGAGATCATCCATCAGAGCGAGGATCAAGTGCTGATCATCGATCTGGGTCCGACGGAGAGCCGGCCGATCAAGCGGTTCGAGGCGCTCGGTCTTCGAGTCGAGGTGGAGGAACGACGCGCACGTGTGGTGTGAGGGGACATGGTCGCCGCATCTCACGCGAGCGGTCGAGTGATGAGGCAGGAACGGGAGGTGCTCGCAGAGAAGAACGAGTCGAAACAAGCAGAAACACAGTACAACTGGCTGCAAAAGGAGGTGGGAGACAGAAATGAAAGACTTGTGTTGGTCACATGACGGAAGCGCTCGCAACGTGCGGCAGAAGCCCAGGCCGATCGCTGCCTTGCATGAGAACTGATTCCACGGCAGCAATGCCGTGGCCCCATTGAAGCGGAAACAGGGCCGGCTCCGCCGCTCTGGGCCGCTCTGGGATTCCACGGCAGCAATGCCGTGGCCCCATTGAAGCTGGGAGGAACAGTCAGCGGGTTGCTGGCGGATCTCGTGATTCCACGGCAGCAATGCCGTGGCCCCATTGAAGCTGCCCAGGCGTAAGCGGATACAGCACTGCGGTGCGCGATTCCACGGCAGCAATGCCGTGGCCCCATTGAAGCCGGGGCGAGTTGTACGCCCAAGCGCAGCGTGAGGCCTAGATTCCACGGCAGCAATGCCGTGGCCCCATTGAAGCCGGATTTTCAACGCCTGCCTTGGGCGCTCTTCCCGGATTCCACGGCAGCAATGCCGTGGCCCCATTGAAGCCTTCAGCCCGCGTCCCATCGGCTCCCGCCATTCATCGGATTCCACGGCAGCAATGCCGTGGCCCCATTGAAGCAATGCAAACCCAGGAAGCTGCGCCGGCTCCTACGTCGATTCCACGGCAGCAATGCCGTGGCCCCATTGAAGCAACTGCATCTCCTTCGCTCGATTTCTGGAGAATGCCAGATTCCACGGCAGCAATGCCGTGGCCCCATTGAAGCAGCTTCTCCAGATCGCGCATCCAATTTTCCAGGTCCTTGATTCCACGGCAGCAATGCCGTGGCCCCATTGAAGCTCCGAATTGGTTGTCATAGGCATAGCACGTCACCGGATTCCACGGCAGCAATGCCGTGGCCCCATTGAAGCAACATGCTGCAGGCGCGAAAAAGAGAGCCGTTCTGGGTTCCTGATTCCACGGCAGCAATGCCGTGGCCCCATTGAAGCCGCACATGGAAAGGAAAGGAACAACATGAGCGAAAAGATTCCACGGCAGCAATGCCGTGGCCCCATTGAAGCAACTCCCCTCGATCGGATCACCACAGATCGAGTGGATGGATTCCACGGCAGCAATGCCGTGGCCCCATTGAAGCGACGATCAGATCCGGCTCGCCAATATCCCGCCAGCGCGATTCCACGGCAGCAATGCCGTGGCCCCATTGAAGCCAGAACTTGGCCGGTCGCGCCGATGGCCTGCTTGTCCCGATTCCACGGCAGCAATGCCGTGGCCCCATTGAAGCCAAACTTCCCGTTCCCAGGCCTCGATTGCCACCCATGATTCCACGGCAGCAATGCCGTGGCCCCATTGAAGCCTGCGGGGCCACTTGAACCATAACGGCCAGAACATTGATTCCACGGCAGCAATGCCGTGGCCCCATTGAAGCCTGGTTCTCGGTGTGGACATCCCCGGTCGTCACGAGATTCCACGGCAGCAATGCCGTGGCCCCATTGAAGCGAATTCCACATACTTAGCCGGCATGATGGCCGCTATTGCGATTCCACGGCAGCAATGCCGTGGCCCCATTGAAGCACCATGATCTGCCATTCGTCGTGAACGAATGCTGCGGTGGATTCCACGGCAGCAATGCCGTGGCCCCATTGAAGCGGGTGACTTCGTACTCCCGGTTGAAGTGCCAGTCCCCGCGATTCCACGGCAGCAATGCCGTGGCCCCATTGAAGCCAGCGCGTCCATGAGCCGAACCAGTTCCACCCGCCCGATTCCACGGCAGCAATGCCGTGGCCCCATTGAAGCACCACACACCAAAAGCCAGCCCGCGGGCCTGACGCGGGATTCCACGGCAGCAATGCCGTGGCCCCATTGAAGCCCTGGGTTGTAGTGTTTGCCCGGTAGCGTCCGCATGTCGATTCCACGGCAGCAATGCCGTGGCCCCATTGAAGCGTGTTCTTACTTACCCTTCATGTCCACCCGGACGGGGATTCCACGGCAGCAATGCCGTGGCCCCATTGAAGCCACAATAATCTCTTTGACCTTGTGGGTCGCGGCGATCGATTCCACGGCAGCAATGCCGTGGCCCCATTGAAGCCACGGTTAACCGGGCGCAACGAAAAGGAGGAGAACGATTCCACGGCAGCAATGCCGTGGCCCCATTGAAGCAGGCCCCTCCTCTTCAACTGTGTGGACGAGCGAAACGGATTCCACGGCAGCAATGCCGTGGCCCCATTGAAGCTTGTAGACTTGGAGACGATGCGTCCGCGCCTCGTCCGACGATTCCACGGCAGCAATGCCGTGGCCCCATTGAAGCTCTGAGACTGCGACTGATCGGAACTCGCGCTGGCTCCAGATTCCACGGCAGCAATGCCGTGGCCCCATTGAAGCGGAGCCTGTCCGGGGGAGCCATCATTCCGCTCCCGCCCGATTCCACGGCAGCAATGCCGTGGCCCCATTGAAGCGGTCAACAACTCTGGCGGGACAGCGGGAAGATGGTGGGATTCCACGGCAGCAATGCCGTGGCCCCATTGAAGCTCCTGGATGGCATCAGCGCCCGTCACAGAGCACAGGCCGATTCCACGGCAGCAATGCCGTGGCCCCATTGAAGCTTGCTATTTTCCATCTTGACTCTGGTATAGCTGCGAGATTCCACGGCAGCAATGCCGTGGCCCCATTGAAGCGTGTTCTCCGCGATGACACGGCTGTTCTCCACGATCCGGATTCCACGGCAGCAATGCCGTGGCCCCATTGAAGCCAGGTCAAGCTCTTGACCGTCCTGGTAACGGGCTCGCAGATTCCACGGCAGCAATGCCGTGGCCCCATTGAAGCAGCCGTTCCCGTTGGTTGGCTCTCCGAACAATCCGCGTGATTCCACGGCAGCAATGCCGTGGCCCCATTGAAGCACCAAAGAGGTCTCGGAGAGTGGCAAGCTGTCCGACGATTCCACGGCAGCAATGCCGTGGCCCCATTGAAGCCAGACCGTCTACACTCCCGATGGTCGGCAGATTGTGTGATTCCACGGCAGCAATGCCGTGGCCCCATTGAAGCCAGCCTCAAGGGGAAGATGGCTTCCGCTCGGGGCTGGAGGATTCCACGGCAGCAATGCCGTGGCCCCATTGAAGCTCCGTGATCAGGTCCTTCGCTTCCTCCAGAGTGAGGATTCCACGGCAGCAATGCCGTGGCCCCATTGAAGCGGGGTTGACCAGATACAGTACGATGGCACCTTGATTGCGGATTCCACGGCAGCAATGCCGTGGCCCCATTGAAGCTGGAACTGAGGCTGAACGCCATCACGAAGGCCATGCGGATTCCACGGCAGCAATGCCGTGGCCCCATTGAAGCGACTCGATCGTCAAGCCAGGCGGGCGGATCATCTTCCGATTCCACGGCAGCAATGCCGTGGCCCCATTGAAGCATCAATCGCAGCGTGAACGTACTGAAGTCGTCCGCCCGGATTCCACGGCAGCAATGCCGTGGCCCCATTGAAGCGTGTCATGCTCGCATCACCACGATGATCTGGCTTGTTGGATTCCACGGCAGCAATGCCGTGGCCCCATTGAAGCAAGGCGCGATTCAGCAACACCGGATTGACTTCGCACGATTCCACGGCAGCAATGCCGTGGCCCCATTGAAGCCGGTATTCTTCGCCGTAGATCGCACCCGGGAGCGTCGATTCCACGGCAGCAATGCCGTGGCCCCATTGAAGCGCGAAAGGCTTTCACCCCTTGAGGGCTATGAAAATCGATTCCACGGCAGCAATGCCGTGGCCCCATTGAAGCTGACAAGCACACGGTACAGAGCCGCTCTCGACCATCGATTCCACGGCAGCAATGCCGTGGCCCCATTGAAGCCGTAAGAGTACTAGCCCGAACGACCGAACAGGCGTGTGGATTCCACGGCAGCAATGCCGTGGCCCCATTGAAGCAGAAAAATTCAGGTCAGTCGCTCGCGCGGCCAATAGATTCCACGGCAGCAATGCCGTGGCCCCATTGAAGCGAGCGTTTGCTGGTTCTGCGCCGTGGCGCTGCTGCCCGGATTCCACGGCAGCAATGCCGTGGCCCCATTGAAGCATCGGCCACGCGTCGCAGCTCGGGCTTCACCGCGGCGAAGATTCCACGGCAGCAATGCCGTGGCCCCATTGAAGCTCCCGATATTCGCAAATTACTTGGAGTTATCCACAGTGATTCCACGGCAGCAATGCCGTGGCCCCATTGAAGCAGCGCCTGCCGGAGATTACTCACACGAGCGAATTGCAGCGATTCCACGGCAGCAATGCCGTGGCCCCATTGAAGCTAGGCCAACATGCCCGCCACGATGCCCACGATCAACAGATTCCACGGCAGCAATGCCGTGGCCCCATTGAAGCGTTAGAATTCCCAGATGGTCCAGGTGGTCTCTAGCGTCGATTCCACGGCAGCAATGCCGTGGCCCCATTGAAGCTTACCAGGCTCGCGGGACGAATGCGGCGTGGTCCGCGGATTCCACGGCAGCAATGCCGTGGCCCCATTGAAGCATAGCGCGTTTGAGGAAGATGATCCTGTTATTGAATGATTCCACGGCAGCAATGCCGTGGCCCCATTGAAGCGGCGCCTTTACGGCCTGCCCAAGCTTGGGGCTGGATGGATTCCACGGCAGCAATGCCGTGGCCCCATTGAAGCGCGAATGAGATTCGAGGTGTGATGTTGGGGATTGGGTGGGATTCCACGGCAGCAATGCCGTGGCCCCATTGAAGCATGTTGGACACCAACCTGTCCGACATGGAGCGATACCGATTCCACGGCAGCAATGCCGTGGCCCCATTGAAGCACGCCCGCGTCCTCCAGTGCCTTCGCCACCGCTCGCTGATTCCACGGCAGCAATGCCGTGGCCCCATTGAAGCATCGGAAGCTGCTAGCCACACCCGGAATGGGCAGGGGATTCCACGGCAGCAATGCCGTGGCCCCATTGAAGCCCACCGCCCCCTTAGCCGAGGTTGTTACCGTGCAATGCGATTCCACGGCAGCAATGCCGTGGCCCCATTGAAGCCCGGTGGACACGGCGAGCTCTACCACGTTGGCGGACCTGAAGATTCCACGGCAGCAATGCCGTGGCCCCATTGAAGCAGGATTATTTGACTGCCTTAGCTTCTTCTAGCCCGCTGATTCCACGGCAGCAATGCCGTGGCCCCATTGAAGCCGCGAGGCCGCCTTCACTCATGGGAGTTGCGACCCATGGATTCCACGGCAGCAATGCCGTGGCCCCATTGAAGCACTGCTCGATCATTACGCCCCGCTCGCCCGCGCGCCCCGATTCCACGGCAGCAATGCCGTGGCCCCATTGAAGCGCATTCGCAGTCTGCACATTCTGTGTCGTGCATGCCATACGATTCCACGGCAGCAATGCCGTGGCCCCATTGAAGCTGCTTTGAATTCTCGATGGCAATTCAGGAGGGCGAGACGATTCCACGGCAGCAATGCCGTGGCCCCATTGAAGCTTTTCCCAGGGGGGCGTATCGCCGGCCTCTGCCCGCGATTCCACGGCAGCAATGCCGTGGCCCCATTGAAGCTTCTCCCATTTCGCCCTCTCTTCCTCGAAACGACGCGATTCCACGGCAGCAATGCCGTGGCCCCATTGAAGCGGTCAAATGTCTTAGAATACTTTGCCTTTCTTGCAAGGATTCCACGGCAGCAATGCCGTGGCCCCATTGAAGCATAATTAAATCTGGTTTAATTGCATGAATGAGCTCTGATTCCACGGCAGCAATGCCGTGGCCCCATTGAAGCGGCATGTTCATGATTCTTCTCCTTTCTCATTCCAGGGATTCCACGGCAGCAATGCCGTGGCCCCATTGAAGCTTGATCCAGCACGGGTATGGCCGGATCGAAATCCAGGTGGATTCCACGGCAGCAATGCCGTGGCCCCATTGAAGCTGGACATCCGCGACCGGTTCGATCTCGTCCTCATCCGCGATTCCACGGCAGCAATGCCGTGGCCCCATTGAAGCAATGCCGGATCCATTTTGGATTGCACTTCGACCGACTCAGATTCCACGGCAGCAATGCCGTGGCCCCATTGAAGCCTCAAAGCCCAAGTCGATAAGTTCATCTAGGGGGCCGATTCCACGGCAGCAATGCCGTGGCCCCATTGAAGCCTGAAGGAACGCTTGATTGTCCGAAAGTTGCGGCAGGGGCGATTCCACGGCAGCAATGCCGTGGCCCCATTGAAGCCGGCTTTGGCTCCGGCTTTGGCTCTTCACGGACCGGTTGATTCCACGGCAGCAATGCCGTGGCCCCATTGAAGCCTGATATCTCACCCCGGGCCAGACCCATGGCGAGTGGATTCCACGGCAGCAATGCCGTGGCCCCATTGAAGCGAGCTTTGGCGTTTTCGTGATGACACGTAGGTAGTAGATTCCACGGCAGCAATGCCGTGGCCCCATTGAAGCGCGCAGTTTGTAGGAGACGTGTTCTTCCTTTCCGCGATTCCACGGCAGCAATGCCGTGGCCCCATTGAAGCAATAATCGTAAAGTTCCATTTATTGCAACATCTTGGATTCCACGGCAGCAATGCCGTGGCCCCATTGAAGCTTGGACCGTCATTTTATTCATTTCTTAACGAGAATTGAGATTCCACGGCAGCAATGCCGTGGCCCCATTGAAGCTGAGATTCGTTCAGGCGTCATCACCTTCCCTCCATGATTCCACGGCAGCAATGCCGTGGCCCCATTGAAGCCAACCGCCCCTGCATGCCCTCTATTGGGTAGCCACTTGGAGCAGGAACGTCCGCCTGGAAAGACGAAAACATGAGGGATGGGAGACGATCACTGCTCGTGACCAGGGAACTTGGACTGGGGAGCAGGGAGTGAATCGTTCAGAGCAGGTCTTTGAATTGTTCGGGAGAAATCTCTGCCGAGTCTAGGATGTGTTTCAAGGTGCCAGGCTTGATGGTGTGATGACGGGGGATGATGACGAGATGCTTGTCGTTGGTCATTGAAATATGCTTGCCCTCACGAAGTACGTAGAAGCCGGCGTGTTTGAGGGCTCTCACGACACGGTCATGAAAGACCTGGGGCAGTTTCGTCATACGCTGACTTCGACGGTCTTGAGCTTATGACGGCGTTTGAGATCCTCAATGCTTTCCAGGTAGGCCTTAATGGCGTCTTTGATATTTTCCAGGGCTTCTTCTTCGGTTTCGCCCTGGGAGACGCAGCCTTTTAGCGTGGGACAATATACGACATACCCGCCGGCCTCCTGATCTTGCTCTATGACGATTGGATATTCCATATGGCCTCCCAAGTCATATGTTGTGGAGGTCATTATAACAGAGAGCGAGAGCGGTTAAGGCTTACTGATCAAATTCTGCAAGGTGAGAGCGATATGGTTCCATGACACCACATTGAAGCGAGCCGCACCCCCGACCCCTTGATCTTCGAGTTCCCAAATTCCCCTGCACAGCCGTGGCTCCATTGAAGGCCGGCCCTCAACGGCGTGGGGCTCTGGACAGAGGCGTCCGGGTGAGATGTGAACGAAGAACGGAAGCGCGGGTCTTGTCCCGTGGCATGCGCGAGGGACAAGGCGCACGTACTCTTGTGAGGCTTCCGGTTACGTGGCACAATGCGGCCCACTTTGGCCTCGGGCAGTTTGTGCCTGTCCGCCGTGCTTGCACAGACAGGTCGATGGGGGAGATAGTGTCGCGTGATGGGTGATCGGCGATGGCGGGGCACGAGTCGATGATATGTGATTGGCCCTCACCCGGCCTCTCCCCTCAGGAGAGAGGGGAATCGGAGGACTGTGATGCAGGATGGGGATGGGTAATGGTAAGGCGTAAGGGAGTCCGGTGAGACGTGCGGGATCGAATGATCAATAAGGCGTGACGGGGGGACAACGTTCCGGCGTGGGCGCCGCGAAGGGGATCCAAACCCTGTGTGAAGGAGGCGATGATGGCGGACAATCAGACTTCCTTGTTCGATGCCGATACCGCCGACCGGGGGATGACGGGTGAGCTGGTCCTGCGCGCGCAGCCGAACCGGCCGCTGACCAAGGCGCAACGCACGTTCAACCGGCTGGTGGGCAAGATCGAGACATTGCGGAAGAAGCTGGCCGGCGACACGCGCCGCCTGGATGCGGCGCTCGCGTATGATGCACAGCATCTGCATCCGCGGCGGGTGAGGCTGACGGCCTTGCGCAAGGACCTGCTGCGCGCGCTGGGGCCGTTTCTCGACGATCCGCGCCTGCCGCGCAAGCGTGAGCGGAAGGCGCTGGAGGGCCTCATCGCGGACCATTTGGACGCGCTCGTGCAGGCGGAGGGCTCGCTCGCCGATAGCGATCTTCGGGCGCTCTTCGAACGGGTGCATCGGATCAGCTTCGACCGCGCGGAACGAGAAGGGTTCGAAGCCGTGCGCTCGATGATGGAGGAGGCCTTCGGCGAATTCGGTCTCGATGTGGATTTGTCCGACATTGAGCCGAATGCGAGCGAGGAAACGCTGGCCGCCAAGGCGGCTGAGATGGCGGACCGGCTCCAACGGCAGTTCGAGGAAGAGGCCGGCGCCCGGTCAGACCGGCCTCAATCGAAGCGCCAATCGGCGAAGGAGCTGCGGCTGAAGCAGGCGGAGGAGATGCGCAAGAAGAGCCTCACGACCATCTACCGACAACTCGCGAAGGCGCTGCACCCCGACCTCGAGCCCGATCCTGAACGGAGGGAGCGCAAGGTCGCGCTGATGCAGGAGCTGACCACCGCCTACCATGACAACGATCTGCACAGCCTCCTCCGTCTGGAACTCGCCTGGCTCCAGCGGGAAGAAGGCGACATCGAGCGGCTGACCGACGAGAAGTTGGCGGTCTACAACCAGGTGCTCAAGGAGCAGGCCGACGAACTCCAGTGGGAGCTTGACGAGTTGCCGTACCATCCCCGCTATCAGCCGATCATGGTCGAGACCGGGCCGCTCGGGATCCCCATGCAAACGGACGGTCCGACGGAGGCGTGGCGGCTGGACCGGATGATTGTCAGCCTGGAGGCGGGGCTGGCGCGACTGCGGACCGACGAGGCGCTCGCGGAGGTGCGCGGCGCCATCCAGGCGTTCAGGGCCGTGAGTCAGGGTCGGTCTTAGACACGAGCAACGAATGGGGCGAGGGACGAGGGATGCGGAAGGGGACGCGTGGCGGGGAGCGCGGAGATTACGGCAAGAGGTCGGCGACAGAGACCGAGGCGTCGGGGCGGGCGAGCGGCGTGATCTTGTCGGTGGCCGTCAACCGTTGGCTGGCGTGGTAGCGAGCCGGCTGGTCGGCGGAGGACATCGGGTCGCGGTACACCTCGAGGCAGCGTTCCGCGAGATTGACGATCCAGTACTCAGGGACGCCGGCGCGGGCATAAATCGCCCTCTTCTGGTCCCGATCCAACGGGAGGGTGGTGTCTGATACCTCGACAAGGAGCAGAGCCGAGCGAGGGTGTTGGTTGCGATAATCGTCCGGGGCTCCTGGAACAACCGCAAGGTCTGGTTCCGGCTCCGAATCGGGATCAACGATAAGCGGCATTTGCACGCGGACCCAGACATTCGGTCCAAAGATGCGGTCGAGCACGCGTTGGGTCTTTCCGATGGCTGCGGCATGCGGGCTGTTTTGGGGAGTCATGGTGACGATTTCACCGTCGATCAGTTGGACACGGTCGTCCGGACTGAAGATGCCCGCTTCGGCCATGCGGTCGTATTCCTGACGAGTCCAGCGTTTGGTTTGGATGGCCGGTGCAGCCATGAGCGCCCTCGGGTCGATGTGTGACCAGTCTAACAAAGCAACGGGTTGATCACAAGAATTCCACGGCATCACGGCCGTGGCGCCATTGCATGAAGTAACCGGGGTGGATTATCGTTAACGGGTGACGGCAACGCGTGCCCGGCAAGTCCCCTGCCTCACGGTTTCCTGCGGCGCTGTTCATTCGTCGATGGGTCGCGGCCGGTTTTGCTGCGAACTGCTCTCGCGTCGCCTCGGTATCGGGCCGGCGGGAGGCCGAACTCGCGCTTGAAGGCGCGGTTAAAGGACGGCTCCGACTCATAGCCCACTTCCCCGGCAATTTGAACCACGCTGTCGTTCGTGGAGGCGAGCCGTTGCGCGGCGAGCTGCAGCCGCCAGCGCGTGAGGTAAGCCATGGGGGTTTCCGAAAGATACCGACGGAACCGCTCGGCCAGGACGGACCGCGAGGTTCCGACTTCGCTCGCGAGGGAAGCGATCGTCCAGGGATGGGCCGGTTGGCGATGCAGCAGGGCCAAGGCCTTTCCGACCTCCGGGTCGCGGACGCCGGCGAGCCATCCGGTCTGTTCCGGCGGAAGCCGCGCGATGTAGCGCCGCAGGGTTTCGATGAACAGGACTTCGGACAAACGGGCGAGCACGGCCTCACCACCGGGCCTGGATGCATCGGCGTGCCCTACCGCATAGCGGACGGACTGCTCCAGCCATTGGCCGGAGTCGTCGTCTCGGATATGAACCTTCAGAATCGGCGGCAACCCTCCCAGAAAGATCCGGCTGAGTTGCGGCTCGCAGGCCATGTACCCGCAGACGACTCTGGTGATCTCCCCACCTCCGCCTCGGCGTGAGAGCGTGAGGCCCTCCGCTAACACCCGTTGCAGCTCTTGCGCGCTGTCGAACGGCGTGACGGGCGTCCCGTTTCCCATCAGGTGCGAATCGCCGCGCGGAAAGATGACGAGGTCGCCCGCGTTGAGCGGAAGCGGCCGATCGTCCCCCTCCACCTGAGCATACCCGCGGCCCTCGGTCAGCAGGTGATAGACGATCACATGCCGGGAGTCTGCCGAAAGATAGGACGCCATGAGGCGCGAGGTGGGTGAGCGAAAACACCAGGGCGCGGAAAATTCGCCGTTGTAAAACAGGGCTCCGTCGAGCTTGATCGATTTGAGGACTTCGGAGAGGACATCCATGCTGGTTCACACCGGTGCGATCGGCCTGTCGGCGAAGTCTATCGGACGCCTGGGTAAGTGATAGCACTTTCCGGCTAAGAGAACCAGACGCTCGGATAAGACAACGTGCGGCCTACGTCCTATAGTGCGCCGTGCGATGATGTCATGGCCGCAGCGGGGCCGAAGCGGCTGTCGATCGATCCGAACGATCCGACCCCCCCACACCAAGGAGGACCACCATGTCGACCGGCGCTCTTTCGTCTGAAGCGGACAGTCTGAAGGCAAGGCTCAAGCAGACCTGGATGGCCGGCGACTACGATCGATTCTCGCGGTACCTGGAAGGCGGAGCGCGGGAGTTTTACGAGCGCCTCGCGGTCCCGCCTGGTTCCCGCTTACTGGATGTCGGTTGCGGCTCCGGCCAGCTCGTGCTGATGGCCGCGAAGGACGGTCTGGACGTGACCGGCGTGGACATTGCGAGCAATTTGATCGAGCGGGCGCGGGCGCGCGCGCAAGCGGAGGGGTTGCGGGTCCGCTTCGAGGAGGCCGATGCCGAGGCGCTCCCCTTCGAGGATGCAAGCTTCGACGCGGTCGTGAGCTTGATCGCCGCGATGTTTGCACCGCGGCCGGACTTTGTCGCCAAAGAACTGCTGCGAGTCTGCACGCCGGGCGGCACCATTGCCATGGCCAATTGGACGCCGCAGGGTTTCGTCGGGCAGATGTTCAAGGCGGTCTCGAAATTCATTGCCCCCTCCGGGATGCCCGCGCCGGTCCTCTGGGGCGACGAAGCCACGGTCCGGGAACGATTCGGCCAGGGGCTGGCGGAGCTTCACCTGACAAAGCGCCACTATCTGTTCAGCTATCCCTTTCCTCCCTCGGAGGTGGTGGAGTTCTTCCGCCTCTACTATGGGCCGACCAATCGGGCCTTTGCGTCCCTTGACGGCGGCGGCCGTGAGCAACTTCGCCAGGAACTTGAGACCCTCTGGTCGGCTCACAATCGAGCGGGCCTGGGCTGCACCATGGTCTTGGCTGAGTATCTGGAGGTGATCGGCGTTCGAGCGTGAATGGCCTCTCGCAGCAACGGATCGTGGAGGTCGATCGCGGGCTAAGTAGAGCTGGTTCCGGCTTAACCCAACAGGCTTCGGAGAAAGGCGCTCCATCGGCTCGCGAGATCGTACCCGTACACCCAGTAATAGAACGTGGTACCGACGAGCGCGTGCGACACCGCGAGGGGCCAGAGCCGGCGGTCGCGAAGGTACAACCAACTCCAGAGGGTTCCGCCCAGGGCCGCCAAGAGCATGATCTCGAGGTCGGTGGCGTGAACCAGACCGAAGATCAGCCCATTGAGCGAGGACTGCGCGAGCGGATGGAGTGAGGGACAGAGCGCCCGCACCCGGCCGAGCAGGTAGAACTGAAAAAGAATTTGTTGGATCAAGGCCCAGGGCAAATACAGCAGGACGGCGGTGGGGATGTAGGGGTGGAGGATCCTGGCCTTCACGCCGGGCCAATCGGCTCCCTGATAGCCGATCACGGCTCCGACCGCGAACCAGACGAGCATCACGATCACCGTCATTGTCATCGTGACGGCGACCCCCCGCCAGCGGCTTGCGTGGCCGACTTCGGCCGCTGGCGAGCCCCAACATTGCCCCTTGCGGTTGTTGGCGCCGAGGAGGACGAGACCGACGGCAAAGAGGGCGAGGCCGAGATCCACGACGATGGGCCGTCGTGGAAACAGCGCCAGGAAGCAACCCGCCAGGATCCCCAACACCAATAACTCAACCGCCGCTCTGCGCTGTCGAGGCGTCTGGCAAATGGCCTCGTCGGCCCTGGCTGAGAATATAGCCATGGAGACATCCGCCGCCCGCTTCATCATAGCAAACCGAGCCAAGCGGAACGCAACGGCGTCAACGACTGGCTGAGGCCGGAGCCAAAGGGCAAGGCACGAGCGGTTACTCGGATCGGTTCTGAGCGACCGGATGGTCTTCGAACCGTTTGGGCGGATGATTCTGGAAGGCCACGTTGAAGACGGCGACGTTGAGATGTTGGAACTCCAGCCGTTTCTCTCGTGCCGGAAACGCGCGGTCTCCAATCGCGAGGAGCTGCTGCTTGTTGAGGACCAGATCCCGCTTGTCATACACGGACCATTCATATTCCCGCGTCATCCCGAGGGCATCGACCGGGCAGGCGGTCACGCAGAGCCCGCAAAACAGACATCGGGTCATATCCATGGTATAGGCCTTGGCATAGCGCTTGGTCGGCTCTCCCGGGACCTCGGCGCTTGTCACGGTGATCACGCGTGATGGACAGGCTGCCTCGCACAGATCGCAGCCCACGCATTTCTCCGTCCCATCGTCGTACCGCAGCAGCGCGAGCATGCCGCGAAAGCTCTCGGGCAGGAGGGGCTTTTCATGAGGATATTGAACCGTGAAGGGCTTATAAAAAAGCAGATGTCTCAGCGTGGTAGCCATGCTCATCACGATTTCGTAGAGCAGCAGTCGCCTGGCCCACGCTCTGAGCCGATCCCATCGCGTTGACATCGTCAGGCCTCGTGTCATGACGCCTCGTAGTGGTTCGTCCCGGAAGTTCGTTCTCTTGATCTGCCAGAGCATTCCCCCTTCGACGGAAGCACTCTCCTCTCATGCTATGGCTTGCCGGTGGCGGTCCGTCACTGGAGGTTCCCCTAGCCCGCATTATTCACGATGATTTCTACTGCAACCGCCGTTCGACCCGTTGCTGGTAAAGAGCAACAGGTACCCCGGCTGCGACAAGGCTGGCCGTGCCCGAAGGGCCGCCAGCCGGGCGGGCTCGCCGCTCGCTCCCTCGACATACTGTCGCAAGTATGCCTCGGGCTCTCGTGGCTCCGCGCGAGGGTACCCATTGCTCTTCTCCGTGCAATGGGTCCAACGCGTGGCATCTCCGCGGTTTCGTCACGAATTCTCATGAATCATGCGGGCTAGCCCACATGATTCATGAGGGCTTCTACTGCAACCGCCGATAAGCCTTGCGCCGGTGGACCGTGCAAGCTCGCGCGAACGAGGAATGGCTGCCCAATCGAACTCACTGGGTGTAGACTGTCAGGGCTGGATGACCGGCCGGGCGGTCGAGCTGATCCACCGAGGCAGAAACGACCGGACAAGATGGGCACCATGCGCTACCGATCCCATCTGGCGGAACTCAAGACGACGCTGTCGGCCCATCAGCTTGAAGTGCTGAATAGCGAGATGGTCCGGCTCCACAAGTCCGCACTGACAGCCTATGCCCTATGGTTGGTGCTCAGTTGGTTCGGCGTGCATCACTTCTATTTGGAACGGCCCTGGAAGGCAATCGCCTATATTCTGGCCTTCACGGTGGGAGCGGCCGGGTTGGTCCTGGGGTTTCTGCTCTCATGGGTCATGGACGAGACCTGGAGCCTGGCGTTCCGCGGTGCGGCGGTCGGCGGCGGCTTGGTTCTGGCCGGTTGGTGGTTCGTCGATCTCGTCACGCTCCATAAGCAGGTGGAGCGCTACAACGAAGAGATGGAAGCGCAGGTCATCGAGGCGCTTCGCGAGCCCGGCGGTCCGCCTCGCCCCGAGCAGCGAAGCAGGCCGTGGCCGTTGTATCTGAACAACTAATCTCAATCCGAGAAGAATCATGGTTCGGCGATCCATTTGCTCCTCTCATCCGAAATTCTTCTCGGAAGACAGCGAACCACGTCGGCATGGGCGCTCATGATGCATCGCATCCTTGTGGCCGGACTGTGGACGCTTCTCTCCGGGGGCTTCGCCTGGGCCGCCGGCTACGACTTGCTCATGAGCCGGGAGGAGCGGCTGTGCCGGCAGGTGGGAGAGGCGCTCATCCCGCTCTCCGATGGGTCGGTCGGATTCAGACCGGATGATGAGCGGATTCGTCCCTTGGCCTGGCAGCCGGTTCAGTTGGGAGGGGATGCGCCCAAGACCACCCGCTGTTCCGAATTGCAGCAGGCGCTGGTCGATCTGAACAACGACGGGCGGCAGGACCTGGTCATCCGCACCCGTTTCTGCATGAAGGGGAAACCGAGCGACAGTCTGTACCTGTTTCCGGAAGACAGTCCGGTGTTGCAACAGGCGACCTGGCAGGATCTGACGCCCCTTCACGCCACGCCGGACAAGTTCGAGCGGACAGGCGGGACGTATCTCTTACAGGTTGGGGAAGCCGGCGGCGCCTCGGCCGTGTTGCGCACGCTGTTTGCGATCGAGTCGTTCGTGATGGATGGGCGGGCCTACGTGAGCCTAACTTCGCCGCCCTATATATACGTGGTGATCGCCTCCTACCAAGGCGGCGATTCGTTCCGGGATCTGTGCTATCTGCGGAGGCAGCCGTCCCCCATCCGCTAGCGGCGCCGGGAGCCTCCCGCGTTGACCCTGTTCCTGCCGAACAACCTCCGCCTCTTCACCCATGCTGCACCTTGGAGCGCTTTCATCGCGTCCTTCATCAGGATCACGAGAATCGCGGATGGGAAGAGGAGCAGCAGAACATACCACCAGGTCCACAACATGACCGGGCCTCCATTCGTGAAGTAGCGATGACTTCAGCAAGGCCTGTGCCGTTGTGCGCCGTCGTGGGCCTGGCTGATAGAGAGCAAGGGCTAAGCCATTGGCTTCGCAAGGAAAAGCGGGGGCAAGGTCCCCTGGCAGGAAGGGAGAACCGGAAAGACGACGTCAGTGGGTTGCCCGAACGCCGTCCCGCAAACGAAACAGCCTGTTGAGGGAATCACACGGACTTGGTCCAGAATTGTTAGGTGAGGCGGGCCAAACGGTCGCAGGCGTCGGCGAGGTCCTTCTCGGTCTTGGCGTAGCAGAACCGGATGAAGCGATGGCCGGTCTCGCCTTGAAAGAAGGCTTCGCCAGGCACGCCGGCCACGCCGGTCTTTTCGAGCACATACATCGCCCGCTCTTTTCCGGTCTTTCCCGGTATAAGGGAGACATCCGCCAGGACATAATAGGCTCCTTGGGGAACCGATGGGGGCAGGCCCGCCCGTTGCAGCGCCTCGCAGAACCGATCGCGCTTGGCCTGATACTCGGTCGCAAGTTCGACATAGAACTCCTGCCGCAATTCATTGATCCCCGTCGCCACCGCATGTTGCAGCGGGGCCGGCGCGCAGACGTACAGCAGATCGTTCATCGACCCGATGGCTTGGGCCCAGCGCGGCGCGGCGATGGTATGGCCGATCCGCCAGCCGGTAATCGCAAAGGTTTTCGAATAGCCGGAAATCGTGATCGTCCGCTCGGCCATGCCGGGCAGCGATGCCAGGCTCACATGCGGGCGGCCGTCGTACAGGAAGTATTCATAGATCTCGTCGGTGATGACGAACAGATCCCGTTCCATGGCGATCCGGCCGATCTGCTCCAGCTCGGCGCGGCTGAAGACCTTGCCGGAGGGATTCGACGGGGTGTTGACCACGATGGCCTTGGTGCGAGCGGTGACGGCCTCCTCGAGCGCGCGGAGGTCGAAGGCCCAGTCGGGCGGGAGCGTCGGGACGATGCGCGGAACCGCATCAACCGAGGCCAGCGCATGCAGATGGTAGGCATAGTAGGGTTCGAACACGATGACTTCATCGCCGGGATCGAACAGGGCCATGCAGGCGCAGTGGAACGCGCCGGTCGCGCCCGCCGACACCGTGATATCGGTCTCGGGGTCCGGGGAAAAGCCGTTGTAGTGGGCCGTCTTTCTCGCCAAGGCCTGGCGTAACTGAGGCAACCCGTCGAACCTCGTATAGATGTTGTAGCCGAGATCAACCGCATGTTGGACGGCGTGGGCGACCACCGGGGGCACGCCCGTATCGCACACGCCCTGCGCCATGTTGATGCCCTTGATCTGGACGCAGGCCTGGGTCATGGCGCGAATGTCCGATTGCCCCAGGCTGGCTGTGCGCTGACTCCATGCTCGCCTCGTGTCTCGCGTCATGATTGATCCCTTCGAATCAGGCGGTGCGTTGGCTCCGTTCGGATGCCGCCGCTCTCGCGGCAATCACCTGCGCGCAGCGGTCGGCGCTGAGGATGGCTCCCTCGACCGAGTCCGGTAGGCCGGTATCGGTCCAGCCGCCGGCCAGCAACAGGTTGGAAAAGGGCGATTCCGTCACGGGCCGGTAGGCGGTGGCGCCGGGACGGGCCATGAGGCAGGCTCGCTCCCGCTTGATGACCTGCGCCTTGGCCAGGCGCGCCTGGCTCAGCTCGGGGAGCGCCGTCTTGACGTCCGTCCACGCGAAGTCCGCCAGCGCCTGGTCGGAATGGTGCATCAGATCGGCCCGGCCGGTCGCGACCAGCGAAACGAGCGCGTTCTTCTCTGATCCAGGCGCCCGACGGATGACGAGCCAATGGAAGGTGTGGCCGACCAACAGGGCCAGGCGAGGCGTCTCGCTCGGCGCCTCCAGCCAGAGATGGACGGTGAGGCCGACGGCGTCGGCAAGCTTGCCCAGTTGATGAAAAGTCGCATAGTGCGTGACGACTCCCTCGGGCAACAGGTCGGAGAGGCGCCGAGGCGGCACCGCTGCGACGTACCAATCGGCGGTCAATACCCGCCGGTCTTTCACTCGCACGCCGGTCACGAGTTGGCCCTTCACCTGAATCTGGTCGAACAGGCAGCCGGTGTGCAGGATCACCTGCCGTTTCTTGTATTGCTCCACGACCGGCCTGATCAGCAGGCTGGACCAATCCCGGTCGGGGATGCCGACGCGCGAGTTGGCCCTGGTGGTCAAGAAGCTGCGCCGGAGCATTTCGACCAGCAGGCCGGCCGAGGCCGAGGACAGCTCGCTACTCAACAGAAAGCGGGAAAGCGGCGCCCACACGTTGACCTGAGCCTCCTCCGATTGCCGGATATCCGTCAGCCATTGATCGGCGCGGCGGCTGTCCAGATCCAGTGGAAGCCCCGGATCCTCTTCCCAGGTCCGTTCGAGAAATACGAGCGCCCGCCAGAGATCGCGGAGCGTGAGGCCGCGCGACGCGGCCAGGCCGAGGATGCTGTGGAACGGAGCGGGCAGCCAGAGGTTGCGCAGCCGCTTGGCCCCATGATCCCTTGTCCGGAACTCGATCTGGCCCGGCGTGCGGAATTGGGCATGTTTGAGCGTGCCGAGATCCTTGAGAAGCTGCAATGTCGCGGACTGGTGTCCGAAAATCACGGGCGGGATCGCGTCCACGAGGCTCTGATCCTCTCCGGGCGCGACGAGACCTCCGCCGAGGCGGTCGCGCTCTTCGAGCAGCGTGACCGAGTGGCCCTGTTGGCCCAGGCGAAAGGCCGCCGCCAATCCGGCCGGGCCGGCGCCGAGCACGAGGACCGAAGCAGGACGTGTCATGCCGAGGCCTGGGACAGGAGACGTGATCGAAGTCGGGACCGAAGCCAGATCGCCGCTGCGACCCCCAGCCGGTGAGGAGACGAAAGACGGATGCGCGGCCCGAACACCTGGTAGTTGGACGATTCAATGCGCATGAGGATGCGGCTGTAGACCCCGCGCATGATTTCCGCGACAGTCAGGAGCTGTCGATCCGATGCCGGCAACTCCTCAAGGGTCTGCCGGGCCTTGGCATAAAACTCCCGAGCCCGCTCGCATTCAAACCGCATCAAGGCATGGAAGGCCGGCGTCATGCGCTCCGCGAGCAGATCTTCCTCCGTGTACGCAAACCGGGCCAAGTCCTCCAGCGGCAGATAGATGCGGCCGTTGCGCGCATCGACGCCCAGGTCGCGGAGGATGTTCGTCAATTGAAATGCGAGCCCGAGGTCGATGGCATAGGCCGTGGCTTTAGGCGATCGAGCGCCGAAGATGCGAAGACAGATCAAGCCCACCACCGACGCCACCCGATAGCAATATTGGTAGAGGTCGGTGAAGGTCTGGTAGCGGGTCATGCTCAGGTCCATCTCGACCCCGTTGATCAGTTCCTCGCACAACTCCTGCGGAATGTCGAACAGCCTCGCCTGTGCCGACAGGCTGATCGTCACCGGATGGGTGGGCTGGCCCTGGTACGCCGCGGTCAGTTCCTGCCGCCACCGCCGTAGCTCCTCCTGGGGGTTGCTTCCGGCCGGCGGTTCATCCACGGCGCTGTCCACTTCCTTGCAGAAGGCATAGACGGTATACATCGCCTCCCGTCGCTCGCGCGGGAGAAAGAAGAACGAGTAGTAGAAGTTGCTGCCGCTCCGTTTGGTGAGCGTCGTGCAGTAGGCTTGGGCCTCGGCCGGCGTCACGGCTTACACCTTGATATGGTCTTGCAGCCAGGTGACGAGCTGCGCACCTGGCGGCGTGGATGCCGGGGGGCGTTCATGTGCCAGCAGAACTTCCAGGATTTCTAAGCCATCGACGAGCCGGGGACCGGGCCTGGAGAAGTGCGCGTTGCCGTCGAGCGCAAACACCAGCCCGTGACGCACGGCCTGCAACTGATCCCAGGGGAGGGCCGGGCAAGAGGACCGGAGTTCTTCGACCGTGCGCTCCAGCGTGAAGCCACAGGGCATCACGAGCAGCACGTCCGGCTCCGCCGCAACCATGTCGTCCCACGAGACTTTCCGAGAGGGCGCCCCGGCTGTTCCCAGCACGGCTCGTCCTCCGGCCAACGCGACCAACTCGGGAGTCCAGTGCCCCGCCACATAGAATGGATCGAGCCATTCCACACACACGACCTTGGGTCGCCGCGTACGGGCCGATTGGCGATTCCGCACCCTTTCGCAGCGACTGCGCAGATCATCGACCAGGGACTCGGCCGCCTCCGTCCGGCCGGTTGCCTGGCCGATCTGCAGGATATCCAGAAAGACCTCCTCCAACGTGACCCCTCCCACCGTCACCACCTGCGGCTTGGCCGGCAAGCAGGTGAGCGCCTGGTCGAGGTGTTCGGGGGTGATGCCGCAGACGTGACAAAGGTCTTGCACGATCAGCAGATCCGGCCCGGCTGTTGCCAACGCGGCGGCATCGATCTCGAACAGCGGGGCTCCCACGGCCAGCCGTTCCGTGACGGTCCGGTCGATCTCGCGGCAGGAGGCCGTGGTTGGGGCGGTGAACGGTCCGGTCACCACCGGCAGGCCGGCGATCGTTGGGGGATGATCACACTCGTGGCTCACGGCCACGAGGTGATCGGTCAGTCCCAAGGCCGCGATGATCTCGGTCGCGCCGGGCTGGAGTGAGACGATGCGCATGGCCGGTAATCGTCAAGCGTCAAGGGTGAGACAACGCAGCCTTATCCACTCGGTCATGTGCGAATGACGGTTGACCATCGACGAGTGACGGTTCAGCCTGTCCCCCACAGCCGTCCGCTCAGCTCGTGGAGGTTAACCTGATCCAAGCCGGGCGTGATGGCGTCTGCCTCGTCCAATTCGCCGATCGCATGGGTGTTGGCCACGGCCAGGACCTTCATGCCAGCGGCCTTGCCGCTTCGGATGCCCGGAATGGAATCCTCGATCACCAAACATTCATCGGGCTTGATGGGAGCGGTTGTCGCGATCCCATCGGGTTTGTTCAACAGCTCCAATGCCAGCAGGAAGGGCTCCGGGTCCGGCTTTCCCCTGGCCACGTCCTCGGCGCTGGCGATCTGTTGAAAACAATCCCGCAAGCCGATCGTCTGCAAAATCAACTCGATTTCAGGCCGGAGCGCGCCCGAGGCGATGGCCAGCGGATACTGCCGGCTGGCCTGCCGGACGAATGTGGGCACCCCGGGCAGCACCACCAAATGGTTGCGCACCGCCTCCAAATAGGCGACGGCCTTCCGTTCCATCAAGGAACGGACCGTCTCGGCCGGCGTCGGGCGGCCGTTGGCGGCGAGAGCCGTCATGAAACAGCCCCGGTCGTCGAAACCCAAATAGTTGGCGTAGTAGTCGGTCTCGCTGAGCGAGAGGCCGATCCCTTCCAACACCTGCTGGAAGGCTCGAAAGTGCAGCGGTTCGGTATCGGCGATGACGCCGTCGAAGTCAAAGATGATCGCGCGCAGCATGGTTGGACTCTCGATGAGAGCGGCAGTATAGCACAGGAGTCCGGGCGAGAGAGAAGACGAATGCGGATCGGCTGATTGAAGCGGAAGAATCGTCGGTGAGGCGCCGGACTTATAACGGAGCCGAGGCTGCCTTTCGGGCAGCCTCGGCGCATCGGGGCTTACGCAGGGTTGCGGGAGACGAGTGTTCCGTTACGGCATGAGGCGCAGCATCTTTTCAGGAATCCATCCCTTGGTTCCCTGCTCGGTGCGCACGGAGTAGACCCACCCCGTCGGTTGGAGATCGCCGTCCAGCACGATCAACGCGCTGCCCGGCTTGACCGACGGACCGGGCTGCCGTCCGGCCGGATCCTGTGACAGGATCAACGGGCCGGCCGTGCCGACGATGGTGACGCGCTGGCCTTCGCTGAATTGCGGATCGATGAACGGTTTGGCGGCGGCGGTCGGTCCCGGGGCCGGGGTCGGCGAAGGCGCGGGAACGGCGCTCGGTCCCGGCGGCGCCGAGTCCGTCGGAGCCGGCGCGGGGGACGAGGGCGCAGGCTTGGGAGCGGCCGGCTTCGGCGGCGGAATTTGCGCGAGCGGCGGCGTGGCGACCGGTTCTCCCAAGAGAGGATTGAGCAGATCCATGACGATATCAGGGTCCATCGCGACATAGGCTCCGCCGCCCAGGAGCAGCAACAGCAGGATCCACATCACCGGGCTGCTGCCCTTGCGCTTCGGCGGCTTGTTCGCAGGGGAAGGCTGCCCCGATCCCGATTCCGCCTCTTCCAACACATCCTCTTCGAATTCCAAATCCGGTTCGGGCGCTCGGGCAAAGAGGAGATTCCATTGTGGAAATTGCGCGACGCCAGTTGACCACCCGCTATGAGCGAACATGGATCACCTCTCGTGGGCTGTGTGAAACGCGGTCTGAGCAGTCTCTTTCGTTGCTTGTGATAGCACCCTCATCCGGCCCTGTCAAACTTCCGCTGAAATCGTGCGGGGTTAGCCCAAGCGGCTTTCTGTCGATTGAACGCTCGGCGCTGCTCCACGGACTCAGCAGTATTGAATGTTGGCGCACGAAAGTACTTGTTTCTCGCGGCTGCCGGTTCGAAATACGGTCAGCCCCTTGCAACCCAGGTGATAAGCCAAGCGGAACGCCGCGGCGACATCGGCCTGTGAGGCGCCGGCCGGGAGGTTGATGGTCTTGGAGACGCCGCTGTCGCTGTACTTCTGGAACGTCGCCTGCATTTTGACATGATGTTCCGGGCTGACATCGTGGGCGGTCACGAACAACCGGCGCAGGTCCGGCGGAATCTCCGTCAGGTGCTGAATCGATTCCTGTTGGGACACCTCCCGGATCAAGGCGTCGGTCGCAATGCCGTGGCGGCGCGCCAGGCGCAGGAACTCGGGATGCACGGTGGCCAAGCGCACGTCGTCCATCACGGTTCGGACGAAGCTCACGCCGTAGAGCGGCTCGATGCCGGCGGAGCAGTCGGCGATGATGCTGATGGTCCCGGTCGGGGCAATGGTCGTCACGGTCGCGTTGCGGCGGCGTTCCCCGCTCTCTTTCAGGCGGCTTTTGGCGTAGTTGGGAAACACGCCCCGCGCCCGCGCCAGGTCGGCCGAGGCTTGATGCGCATGTTCGCGGACGAACCGCATCAGCGATTCGCCGAGTTTCAAGGCCTCTTCGCTGTCGTAGGGGATGTTCAGCAAGATCAACAGGTCCGCGAAGCCCATGACGCCCAGGCCGATCTTGCGATTGCGCGTTGTCACCTCCGCAATCGCCTCCAGCGGGAACCGGGTCATGTCGATGACGTTGTCGAGAAACCGCACGGCCAGCCTGATCGTCTCGGCCAGCCGCTCGTACTCGATATGCCGCGTCTGTTCCGGCCCCGCGACGAACTTCGACAGGTTGATCGAGCCCAACACGCAGGATTCGTAAGGCAATAGCGGCTGCTCGCCGCAGGGATTGGTGGCTTCGATCTCGCCGACGGCCGGCGTCGGTTGGGTCCGGTTGATCTGGTCGAGGAAGATGATGCCCGGTTCGCCGCTGGTCCAGGCCGCTTCGATGAGCGCATCGAAGACCATCTGCGCGGAAACCCGGCGCACGACCTTGTTGGTCCGAGGATTGATCAAGGGATAGTCGCGCCCGCGGGCGACGGCCTGCATGAACGCATCCGTGACGCCGACCGAGATGTTGAAGTTGGTCAATTCCTGGGGATGCCGCTTGGCCTGGATGAATTCCAGGATGTCGGGATGGTCCACGCGGAGAATCCCCATGTTGGCGCCGCGGCGGGTGCCTCCCTGCTTGATCACGTCGGTGGAGGTGTTGAAGATCCGCATGAAGGACACCGGACCGGAGGCGATGCCGTGAGTTGTCGCGACGACGTCGTCCTTCGGCCGCAGCCGGCTGAACGAGAAGCCGGTGCCGCCGCCGGATTGATGGATCAGCGCCTGATGCTTGAGGGTCTCGTAGATCGATTCGAGCGAATCCTCGACGGGGAGCACGAAGCAGGCGGAGAGTTGCTGCAACCGGCCCCCGGCGTTCATGAGTGTCGGGGAGTTCGGCAGGAACTCCAGTTTCGCCATCATGTCATAAAACGAGCGGGCCAGGCGGGCGGGCGGCACCCGCTTGCGGTAACCCCGTTCCGCCTCGGCGATATTGGCGGCCACGCGATGGAACATCTGGGCCGGTGTTTCGACGAGACGCCCCTGCGTGTTCTTCATGAGATAACGCCGCTCCAAGACGGTCAGCGCATTGCGAGAGAGTTGGGGAACTGTCGGTCGAGGAGTGGGCACGGGTGATCCTGTCGAGAGTGGGCTTGTCCTGCAATTATATGCGATGCAAGGCGTCAGTGCCAGCAAGGCGGTGACGGCCATGCGTCCGACCACCATCCGATTGCGAGCCGAGCCTCATTCGACCGTGACCCGATCATCCGTCTGTCTTCCGAAGCCGCGTCGTCGGCGGCGGGCTTGCAACTCCGGCGGAGCGTGAGGCATCATCGTGCAACGGATCGTCCGTCGCCCCCATGAAACACTATCGGGAAGAACTCTCGTTCGAAACGTCGACTCGCCGCGCCTATCTGAACATCACGCCGCAGGTGGAGGGGGCGGTGCGGAAGAGCGGCATCCGGGAAGGGTTCGTCCTCGTCAATGCCATGCACATCACCGCGAGCGTCTACATCAATGACGACGAGCCGGGCCTGCTTCAGGACTACGACGAGTTTCTCGAACGGCAGGCTCCTCAGACCGGCTCCTATCGCCATAATCTGACGGGAGAAGACAACGGCGACGCCCACATCAAACGCCAACTCATGGGGCGGGAAGTGGTCGTGGCGCTGACCAACGGGCGATTGGACTTCGGTCCCTGGGAACAGATCTTCTACGGCGAGTTCGACGGGCGGCGCAAAAAACGCGTCCTGATCAAGATCATCGGGGAGTAACCATGACCGGATGAGGTCGGATGCGTCGATGATGAAACTTTGAGAAGCTTGCCTCTCCATTCAATCTTTGGCAACATGATCTCGGCCGGTTCGCAAGTCCGCGCGAGCCGGCGCGACATTCGAAGGAGCACCACATGTTCAGTTGGACCCGTCCCGATCCCCTCACGCGGGACCTGATTCACCTCATCAACGCCCGCCGGCACGATCACGGGGACAACGATGCGGCCGTCGATACGCTCCAGGCGTTCTTGGACCAGGGGCGGGAGCAGGAACTGCTCATGGTCATGGCCGCGCTGGACGAAGAGATGGCCGAATGGTTGTTCGACCTGCTGGCGGAAGCGGCCTGTTCGGTGATGATGGAGGTCCACGATCCGGACGAGAAACCGTCCTATGCGATCATGGGCGCCCTGGCGTTGCCGTTGCAGGCCAACCTCGCGTTGCCGCTCGGCTTAAAGGTCGATCCGGTCGCGACGGCGAACCTGCTGCACCAGTATTTGCGCGTGCCGCCCGGCACGGTCATCACGGTCGAGCCTCGCTTATTGACCGATGCGACGCTGGACCTGCTCAGCCTGCAAACGATCCATGATCATTTGTCGCTGTTGGCGGAATCACAGCGGCCGCAGCCGGTGGCGGCGCGGCTCCATCCTCCCGTCGAAAATACCGCGTTTCTCATGTTCGAGTTGATCGGAGCGACGGAGCCGGGGCTGCCCGAGGGGATGGAAGAACAGGATCGGCGCGCGCTGTTGGCCGGCTTGATGGAACAATGCGCCGAATTGGCGCAGGCGCCTCATATGATCGAAGCGCCGGTCTACGCCGCCTATGCGCTCTACGACGCGCAAAACGCCGTCCGCCTGCACCGGTTGGCCGATGAAACCGCGGCGGTCTGGCGCGAATTGGATCCGGCCGTGCGCGCCCGCACCATCGTCCATCTCCACACGCAATGCGGCAACGGGGTGTACATGCCCATCTGGACCGACCTGTTCGATCCCGATCTGCCTGAAGACCATGGGCCGGTCTGGACCTCGCCGGACGTGTGGGTCTTCACAGCCGATCTTCCGATCGAATGGCCTGGCGAAATGTTGACGAACCGCCTGCTCGCCGAAGGCTGCACCAAGTTCGAGAACCACATCGTCGAAACGCCGGACAATTGACGCGCGGCCGCTCGCCGCGCCGGCATTCGCGCGACCGGTCATGAGATGGAGTGCCTCCCATGCCTGATCCTCGCCCCGGGCGATCGTCGTGGCCGGCCAAATTGGTCACGTGTTGCGTGCTGGGGTTCGTCTGGTCGTTGATCTGGGTCAACCTGCCGAAAACTCTCTTCAGCGCCTGGACCGGAACCAGGTTGGAGACCGGTTTCGAGTCCCGCCCATCCCTCATCATGGCGCCGGAATCGCGGCCGGGTCCTGAGAGAGGGCAGCCGCCAGGCGGCACGCCCGCCGTGTCGCGGGACGCGACCGGATCGCCGGCTTTCCCACGCGACCAGCCGGTTCTCTCACTCGAACGGGAGCCGGAGTTGAACTGCGCCGAGGAAGTCAGAAAGCTCTGTGGCGAGGTGGAACCGGGAAGCGGGCGATTCCGAGATTGTCTTCGCATGTACGGGAGTTGGCTGCCCGCCGCGTGCCAGCGCCGTCCTGGCGACCAGGAGGGGCGTTCTCCAGACGGAGCCCGCGCCGTCCTCGCGTCCTGCCGAGCCGATATCCGGAAGGTGTGTCCGCAGGCGCCCCTGCGCGGCGGACCCATCTTGCACTGTCTGCGGACTCACGCGGAGGAGCTATCCTCCACATGCACGGAGGTGCTGATCCAGCAGCGCGTGCTGGACTGACGACAGCCAGCCGGGTTACGCGGCTTTTTTCGATGTGACGAGAATTCGCAACGAGACTCCGGCCAAATCGATTTGATCCCCGTCCTTCAATTCCACCTGCGTCGTCACCTGAGCCTGGTTCAACAGCACCTTCTTGCCGTGATTGGGCGGAATGAGGGTCCAGGTTTCTTTCCGCCTGGCGATCATGGCCGCGACTTTGGGGGCAAACCATCCGGTCAAGCGGATCGTGGCGTCCTCCTGGGAGCCGATCACGGTCACGAGTTTCGTCAAGTGATATTCCGTCCGGTCGGTCCGGCCCGAGAGCACTTCGACCTTGGCCGCAGGAGAGGCTGCAGCCGGTCCCCGATGTGCCTTGCCGGTCAGGACCATCGTCTTGTCCAGGTCCATCGCGCCCATCTCGCCGGAGGATGACGCCTGCAGCGGAACGGCGCTCTGATCCCGGAATACCAATCGAGCATGACCGATCGCGATGACGTCCGCGTCCTGCAATTGGCGGCGGTCCACGGCCCTTGAGTTCAAGAGGGTGCCGTTCGTGCTCTTCAAATCCTCAAGAAAGTAGGCGGCCTGAATTTTCACGATACGGGCGTGGTGTCCGGAAACCGCGGGATCGTCCAGGACCAGATCGTTGTCGGGTTTTCGTCCGATGGCGAAGGTCGGCTTGGCGATGTCGATCTCTTGCATCGCGGCATCCTTCGACTTCAACAACAGTTTGGCATGGGAGGCAATGACCTCAGGCATGGGAATTCTCCTTGCTGATCGTCATGGATAGTGGATGGCGGCGGACATGCCGGCGGATGCGATCCCATAGGGTTGGCGTTGTTGCCGCCTGGATGGCCAGAACAATGACGGTGATGTTGTCGCGTCCTCCAGCGGTTTTGGCGAGCGACAGGAGGCGTTCGGCGATCGGCTGCGGGGTTTTCCGATCGATCATGGTTTCCAAGATGGCGTCCGGCATGACCTCACGGGTCAGACCGTCCGAGCAGAGCAGCAGCACGTCGCCCGGCATCAACGGGATCTCGGACAATTCCACCTCGACGGAGTTGGCGATCCCCACCGCGCGGGTCAGAACGGATGTCCGGCGGGAGCCCTCGATCGTGCCGCTGCCAGACGAGTCCAAGCGAGTCCGTTCGATCTCCGCCGAATGGTCCCTGGTCAGGCAGTCGAGGCGCCGGTCGCGCACCAGGTACAACCGGCTGTCGCCCACGTGGGCGATGGAGGCAACCTGATCGTGAATCACAACGGCAACGACCGTCGTGCCCATGCCCGCGCAGGCCAGCCGTTGCCGCGCTTCACAATGAATCACGCGGTTGGCATAACGGATCGCCCCGCCCAACCGGTTCGTGACCGGGGAAACGGACTCGTCGGATGGAGCATCAGCGGCCGACCCTGGCCCGTCTGGAGCGTCGCGAAGGTAGGAGCAGATGCTGTCCGCGGCGAGGCGGCTCGCGATGTCGCCGGCCGCGTGGCCACCCAGGCCGTCGCAGACCAGGTAACACCCAAGCGACGTCTCGATCGCATAGGCGTCTTCGTTTCGCTCCAGAATGAGTCCGGGGTCCGTCAGGGCTGCGACGGAGATTGAAAAGGGAGGAGTCATGGTGTCAGGCTGCCATGGCGCGCAGGCAGTCGCGCAATGATCGGCTCAGGTCGCCGGCCTTCGCGAAGCGATGGGCCGGGTCTTTCTGGAGCGCGCAATCCACGATACGGTACAGTTCGGACGGCAGCGAGGGCCGGTCGTCGGCCAGACGCCGGTGCGGTTCGCGCGCAATCCGATAGAGCAACGTCGTCACGTCGTCGGCTTCGAAGGGCCTGCGTCCCGCCAGCAACTCGAACAGCACCACTCCCAACGAGAAAATGTCGGCGCGGCCGTCGGCTTTTCGGCCGGCCACCTGTTCCGGGGATATGTAGGAGGGGGTGCCCAGGACGGCCATGGAACGGGTCTTGATCGAATTCGTCACCGTGGCGATCCCGAAATCCATGACCTTCACACGGCTGTCGGAAGTCAGCATGATATTGGCGGGCTTGATGTCGCGGTGCACCACGCCTTGACGGTGGGCATAGTCGAGCGCGTCGGCCACGGTGGCCACGGTGTCCAGCACGGCGGCGAGCGGCAACTGGTTTTGAGCACGGCCGTAGGGCCGCAAGGTTGTCCCTTCCAGATATTCCATCGCGATGAACCCCAGACCGTCCTGCTCGCCGGCGTCGTAAATCGTCACGATATTCGGATGGGACAGCCGGCCGGTGGATTCGGCTTCGCGAAAAAACCGGGCCTTCACGGCATCGGCCTCCTCCGCATCTTCCGCCCCATCCAGCCGCACGGTCTTGATGGCCACGAATCTCTGAATGGTGGGGTCCTTGCCAAGGTAGACCGTCCCCATCGATCCTCGGCCGATTTCCTTCAGCACCCGGTAGCGCCCCAGCGACAATCCGATGAGACCGGCGCCGGAGCGGGACAGGGGTGGAGCCGGTGCAGGGGACCGGCGGGCATGGGACAAGATCTGCGTCCTCTCTTCGCCTGCCTGTTCCGTGACCGAGGGTGCTTCCTCTTCCTGTTGGTCCGCATTCGGCATGCTGGTGCCTTGGAAGCGATCTCCAAGGAGGTGGTGGAGGGAATCGAGGCGGCTGAGCCAGGCCAGGGTGAACCACAGCCCACTACCGACCAGGACCCCGCTAAACACGAACAGGAGAGGGACATGGGCCTGTGCGCCGGCAGCCGTTCCGATCGCACGACGGATGGACGGTGCGGCCAGCAGGAATCCTCCCAGCAAGACGGCGGGCGGCACGATCGTCCGCGCCCATGTCCCTCCTCGTCCATCGTCCGGACGAGTGCCGACGATGTGGCGGGCAAGCAGGAAGGTCCAGAAGACAACTAGGGTGTTGCCGAGCAGCAGGCTTGAGGCTCCGGCCGTAAAGTCGGACTGGCCGATCCGCAGGTCATGCAGCAGCGGGTGGCGGCTGAGAACGGAGCCGCCGATCAGTGACACCGCGCCGGCTATCGCGCAGAAGCCGACCCAGCCCCAGGACACTGTGCCGTGAGTCGTTGACATAGGGAACAGTCCCAGTCTAACGGAGGGAGGAGCAGAGTCAACGATTCGGGCGGTTTTCGACGAGACACTGTCAGAACGTGGAAAGGATGAATTGCTGGCGCCTGCCCGAGGAGTTGCTAAGATTCAAGCACATGTTCTACAGGACCCTGTAAGGAGGAAACACCGATGAAACTGTTTGGTCCGCATCGCTCGATTGTCTCGGGAATGGTCCTGGCCGCTTTGCTGGCGACGACCAGCGCCTGTTACGGCCCCTTCAACCTGACGCGCAGCGTCTATAAATGGAACGGCAACGTCAAGGGGAGCGGGGAGGTCAACGAGAAATGGATGAAGGAGATCATCTTCCTCGCGCTGGTCATCATTCCGGTCTACCAACTCTCCACCTTGGCTGACGCGTTCATTTTCAATTCCGTCGAATTCTGGACCGGCCAGAATCCGGTGAAAGTCAGCCAGTCGTCACCGTCCAACGGCACGAAGACGGTCCGGGTCGGCGATCTGCGAACGGAAGTGGTGTTGGTCTCGGACGGGCCGTCGAAACGGGTCGAATACCGGCGGGATGGGCTGGTCGTCAAAACCGGCAGGGTGATCGAGGAGGGCGGACGTCTGAAGCTGGTCGATCAAAACGGACAGGAACTCTTTTCCGCCGAGGTCTCGCGCGAGGGACAGGTGATGATCCTGGACGGTGATTGCCGGCCAGTCGAAACGCTCTCTCCGGAACAGGTGAAGGTGCTTGGCCAACAGGCAGAGAAATTGTAAGAAGGAGGAATCCCGTCAGGGGCTCAGCGTCCGCGAAAGCTACCGCCAGGCCCGCCAGGATTCACGCCCGGCGCAAAGGGAACCGACGGGGTTGATGATCCTGGTCCCGGCATCAGAGGGGCATGGGGTTGAAAGGGGAGTACGGGAGCGGGCGTGAGGTTCGAAGGAGGAAGCGGCATCCCGAATGGCGTTTTGGCCCCCTGGGCTGGTTGACCCGGGGGTAGAGTGAGCGTCGATGGAGAATCGCCACGCTCCTGAACCGGCCCAAACGTACCGTGCGGATCCGAGTAGAGCCCCGTCCCGCTTCCCAGATCCGTGATCGTTCCGCTGGTTCCGTCCTGGCCTCGAAACACCGTGACATCAGCCGCTGCATCGGGCCAGGGCGCGAGGCTCAGCGCCATCGTGACGGCAATCACGATGATGTATGATCGTCCTGCCAGAGCCGGCCTCATGGTCGATGCCGCTCCTTACAGACAGGGTTCCCGACGGTCAGCCCGCCACCTCGGCCGCGCGCCTCAGCGGCTCCAACAGCTTCTCCGGCACCTTGAGATCCCCTCGGCCCGTGCCGACATCGATGTCCGGTTTCGTGAGCCCGTGAAAATCGCTCCCGCCGGTCACCAATAGATCCAGGCGTTGCGCGAGTTGCAGATATTCGGCGGTCTGCTTGGGCTTATGCGTGCTGTAGTGGGCTTCGATCCCGCCAAGGCCCGCTTCCTTCAGCTCCTCGCATAAAGAGACCAGCGCCGCGCCGGTCGCGGGCACCCAGGTGGGATGGGCCAGGACCGGGACCCCTTGGGCTTCGCGAATCCATTGGATCGCCGTTGTGGGGTCAGGCAGATCGCGGGGCACGAACGCCGGTCCGCCGTTCGCGAGGTAGCGGTCGAAGGCTTCCTTGGCCGAGGAGACATAGCCCTTCGCCATCAACACCCGCGCAATGTGCGGGCGCCCGACCGATTCCGTCCCGGCGAGTTGCTGCACCTCGTCATAGGTAATGGCCAGCCCGAGTTCCTGCAATTTCCGGATGATCTGAGGATTCCGTTGGTGGCGGCCCGCGCGCAGGCGGATCAGCCGCTCGTTCAACAGCGGGTCCCGCCAGTCGAGGAAGTACCCCAGAATGTGCAGTTCCGTGTCGAGATAGCGGGAGCTGATTTCGATGCCGGGGATGACTTCGATGCCGTAGTCGGCTCCCGCCTTCATCGCCTCGGGCAGGCCGGACGTAATGTCATGGTCGGTGATCGCGAGCGCGGTGACATTGGCCTCGTGGGCCAGGGCCAGCACGGCGGCCGGCGGCAGGCTGCCGTCCGAATGGGTCGTGTGCAGATGGAGATCGATGCGGCGGGCCCGGTCGCTCATGCGGATCGCTTCGTCAGACCTTTTGTGCGAGAAGCTGCGCCGTCCAGAGGGGGGCGGCGCCGTCGCTGCCCGCGTGCTCGCCTTCATCGTAACACAGGATATGCAGGGGGTGGATGAGGCGGATCAACTCGTTCGGTTCGAGACAAAATTCCCGGCGCCGCGGATGCTGGTGCTTGAGATGGTTCGCGACCGTGAACGTCTCGTAGACGAGCATCCCGCCCGGTTTGAGCGCCTGAATCAGGCGCGGAAACAGCGGGCGATACAGATAGAAGAACACCAACACGACATCATATTGCTCGGTCCCCAGGTCCGGAATATGGACCGGGTCGGTTTCCAGATCGATAGTCTTGGTTGACAGCGTCGCCAGATGCCGCTCCTGCGCCATCGTATTGAGCGCGATCAGCGCCTGCTCGTCCCGATCGATACAGTCGACCTGGAATCCGTTGGCCGCCAGGTACATGGCATTCCGCCCCGCGCCGCTCGCCACATCGAGCGCGCGGCCGCGCGGAAGGCGGTGGAGTTGTTCGATCAGGAACCGTGCCGGAAGCGGATCTTGTCGCTGATTCATATGGGCCTGCCTCGTTCGTTTGAGCTGAACACCGACCGAACCCTGCACGGACTTGACCGGCGGATGGACCTTGCGCACCCACAGGTACGCCGCCTCGACCGGAAACTCCGCAAACAGGGTCGCGAGCATGCGCTCGGCCATGGTCTCAAGGAGGTGGCACGGAGCGCCGGTGCCGACCTGGACCAGCCGCTCCGCCACCTGGGCATAGTCGATCGTGCGGCGCAGGTCGTCGGTAATTGCGGCCTCGCCGGCCTTGTCGGGTCGGCCCTCCAATTCCACATCCACCGCGATGGGTTGCGGAATGCGGCGCTCCTGGTCGGTGACGCCGCAAGAAGCTTGGAACTCCAGCCGTTCGATGACAATCCGTGCCGGCATGGGGGCCATTCTTAAAGATTGCCGCCGGCCAAGTCAAATGAGGATCACGAGATGGATACGAAGACAGTTCGATGGCGGTCGGGATGATCCTGAAGGTCTTACGCAACTTGAGGAACAGGCTGGAGGACCGGTTGGGATGCCAGAAGGGGCAGCAGGTTCTCGGTGATCCGTTCGAGCGCCCTGGCGGCGGGGGACTGTGGAAAGGCTTCCGCGACCGGGAGATAGCCGCGGACGGCCCGCTCCATGGCCTGGTCTTCGGGAATCTCTCCAATCAAGGTCAAGTCCCCGCCGACGTAGTCGCGAAGGAGCTTGCGCAGATGCAGGATGTTGACGTGGGTGTGGCGAACGGTGCGGTTGATGATCAAGCCGGGCCGAAAGGTGGACAAGGCCGCTTCCGCGGCGACCCGCCCGGCTTCGTCGGTCTGGCCGGCCGCGTCCAGCACCTCCTGCACGCTGTTGAAGTCCCGCTCGGACAACGCCTCCGCCATCGGATCGCGGGCCAGAAAGTGAGACAGCACCCGGCGGATCGCGGCGAGCTTGATGAACCGGTAGAGGTCCAACACCGAGGTGGGGTCCGGCGTGGCCACCGCCAGATGGAGGTCGGCCATCAGGAAGAAGTCGAGGGCGTGAAAGCCGGTTCCCGCTCCGATGTCGATCACGACCACGTCGGCCTGAAGATCCTGAAAGTGGCGGATCAATCGCTTCTTGCGCGCATAGGGCATGTTCGCCGTGGCCAGCGTGTCGCCGGTTCCGGCGATCAGTTTCAGGGCCGGATGGATCGTCACCGGTTGGGCCACCTCGTCCAATCGTGCGACGTGCTTGTTCAGAAAATCCGTCAGTGTCGCGGCAGGGTGAAAGAGCCCGAACAAGACATGCGCATCGGCGCCCCCCACGTCCAGGTCGGCCAACACCACCTGCTTCCCCTTCTTGGCCAGCAACAGGGAGAGATTGGCGGCAATGACGCTCTTTCCAACCCCGCCTTTACCCGAGGCAACGGAGATCATGATCGGCATGGGGTGCGCTTTGGTCCTATGCTGGTCGAGAACGGCTCTGCGGCGCGGCGCGAAGCCCGAAATCGGAGGCTCGCCGCCTCTGGGGCGATGCGTGTTCAATCTTACCTGCGGAAGTCCCATTCCCCAAATGAATTGCCAGATTGAGAAATGGCCGCGCACGACCGCCGATCCATCTACTTGCATAGCCTCAGGTCCCACCCTACGATGGGATATCGGAGCCACCTATGATAGATCGGGGTTTCGCTACGGATCACGTGGAGCGCCGTAGCGGACGGGGCGTGACCGACGACCTTCAGCACACCTCGCTCCTGCGCCGCTGGGCCGAGGCCTTTTGGCATGAGTGGGAACAGACTGCGCAGGCCGGCCGCGCGCTTGAAGGTTTGCTGATCGCGTTGGTGCTGGCGATCTTTGCGCTGGATGTGGAATTGCCGAGAGGGGCGGCCCCGGAATTCCTCTACAGCGGTGCCATCTATTTCTCCCTCTGGTCCCGCAGGCGTGGATTTCCGGTCCTCATGACCTGCGGCTGCACGATCTTCACCGTCTTGGGGGCGGGCCTGTCCGCCCCTGGCACGCTGCTGTGGGTTGATCTGGCCAACCGGTTTTTTGCCACGGTCGTGATGTGGATCACGTTGGAACTCGGGGTGACCAGGCGCGAAGCCCATCAGGCGCTGCAACAGTCTCATGCCGAGTTGGAATCCATGGTCCGGCAGCGCACGGCCGAACTGTCCCATGCCATCGAGGCGCTCCAGGCCGAATTGGCACAGCGGACTGAAGCGGAGCGGTTGTTGGCCGAGAGCCGGGAAGAATACCGTATGCTCTTTGAACATGCGCCCTATCCGATGTGGGTTGTGGACCTGGAGACCCTTCAGTTCCTGGACGTGAATGAGACCGCCGTCCGCCACTACGGGTACTCGCGGGAGGAGTTCCTGGCCATGACGATCAAGGATATCCGCCCTCCCGAGGATATTCCCCGATTGTTGCAGGCCTTACAGACTGTGAAGGATACTCCCCGCGCGGAAGGCGTTTGGCGCCACCGCAAGAAGGATGGGTCGTTGATTGACGTCGAGCTGGGTCTCTATTCGCTCGACTATGCGGGGCGGCGAGCCAGGTTGACCGTGGTCAACGATGTCACGGAATCGAAGCGCCTGCTGGATCGCCTCACGGAAAGCGAGGAACGGTTCCGGAAGGTGTTCGACGAGGCCCCGATCGGGATGGGTATTGTGGGAACGGACGGACGCTTTCTGAGAGTCAATGGGGCCTTGTGCAGCATGGTCGGATACGCCGAATCCGAGCTGACGGTGAAAACCTTCAGCGAGATCACCCATCCGGACGATCTGGAGCATGACCTGCGGCTCGCGCAGGAGGTTTTTGAAGGGATACGGCGGTCGTATCAGATTGAAAAACGGTATCTCACCAAGAGCGGCGGCGTGGTCTGGGGCCATCTGACTGTCGCCGTGCTGCGCGAGGGGAACGGGAAACCCGGGTACGCGTTGGGCATGATCAAGAATATCTCAGAGCGCAAACGAGCCGAGGCGATCAGGACCCGGCTGCTCAACAAGATCATGGTCGTCCAGGAGGAGGAACGCCGGCACGTTGCCCGGGAGCTGCATGACGGGATCGGCCAGATTCTGACGGGTCTGGCGGTGGGACTGCGCTCGCTCGAAGACGGGACCCGGCCGGAGCTGCTGGTGCCTCAGGCCCGCAGACTCCGGCAGGTGGCCACAGACGCCGTGGAGGAAGTACGCCGCATCGCCAGGGGGCTCAGGCCCAGCGTGCTCGACGATCTGGGCTTGGAAGAGGCTTTGCGGCAATATGTCTGGGACTATATCCGGTCTTACGGGATCGAAGCCGACGTCCAGTTCATGGGAGAGAAGCACAGCCGGTTGCCGAACGTGGTGGAGACGGCGTTGTACCGGATTATTCAGGAAGCGATGACCAACGCCGCCAAGCATGCAGCCGCCAGACATGTCAGCGTCGTGCTGCATCGGGGCGATTCGGTCGTGACTACGATCATCGAGGATGACGGATGTGGGTTTGAGGGGGAAGGAACTGTTTCCGGCGGTCCTTCCGGGCTCGGCATTCCGGGCATGCGTGAACGGGCGAGCCTGCTGAATGGAACGGTGGAGATCGAATCGTCTCCCGGGAAAGGGACCACTATCTATGTGTGGATACCGGTAAAGGAGGGCGCTCCATGACCATTCGGGTATTGCTGGCGGATGACCATGCCGTGTTGCGGGCCGGCCTCGCGATGCTGTTGAACGCCCAGTCGGATATGGAAGTCGCGGGGGAAGCCGGGAACGGCGCCGAGGCCGTCCGCAGCGTTCAAACAACGGCCCCCGATCTTGTGGTGATGGACCTGTCGATGGGGGAACATTCGGGACTCGAGGCGATTTCCAAGGTCCGCAGTTCCAGCGTGGGAACTAAAGTGCTCGTGCTGAGCATGCACACCGACGCCTCGTACGTCCGCATGGCGCTGGCGGCCGGTGCCTCCGGGTATGTGGCGAAAAGCGTGGCTGATACGGAACTGTTGACCGCGATTCGGGCAGTTGCGCAGGGGCGGACCTTTGTCGATCTGGCTTTTGAAGCCCAAGCCGTGCGAAGTGAGGTGATGGAGGAGTATCGCCAGGAGTCGGAGTCCCGGCCGGCCGATCCCATACGCCGGCTCAGCGGACGGGAGCGCGAGGTATTAAGCCGCGTGGCACAGGGGTTTACCAATAGCCAGATCGCCGAATCGTTGGGGATCAGCGTCAAATCGATCGAGACCTATCGGGCGCGAGTGCTGGAGAAGCTGGGCCTACGGACCCGCGCCGAACTGGTCCGATTTGCACTGGGGTCGGGTCTGCTGACATCGGAACGAGGCGTTCATGGCGCGTAACAGGATGGTGAAAGGCCTGCCGGCCCCATTCCGGCCGGGCTGGTGGTCGAGGCGTCGAAAGACACCGATACCGTCGCCCGGTGACCTTTCTCAGCCGTCTACGTGAGCCAGGTCCCATCTGCCTAAGTCATATGGAGCGCAACCGCCGTCCTCCCCTCGGCATCCCCCGCTGGTTTCTCATTCTTGCTTGCTTCATTCTTCTTGGCCCTGCGGTTCAGGCCTTGTTGAATCTCGCGCCGGTGCGAGGGGCGCTTGCGCAACTGTTGGCGGGCGAGACCGGACTCGAAGCCGGAGACCTGCATATCCGCCTCGTCCCGCGCCCAAGGGCGCAACTGCTTGATGTCGTCATGCGCGATCCGGTTCGGCAGGAGCCGGTCTTCCGCGCGCAACGCGTAGAGGTGGTGTTGGCGCTCCGCCCCTTGCTGCGGAGGGAATTCTCGTTGGCCAAGGTGCTGGTGGTGGACCCGCGCCTGACGATACGTCGGGATTCCGGCGGACGCTGGCACCTTCCGTTCGAGGGCCAAGCCGATGCCGTTCCGGAGCCGGATCAGAAACTGGAAGACCGTCTCGCGGACCTGCCACCGGTCGTAGAATGCCGCGGGGGCGAGATCCTGCTGGTCGTGGAGCGGGAAGGACGGGCTCCTGATTCGCTTCAGATGACGGAGATTCATTTCTCGTCCGTGAGGTCCGCCGTACTGCAGCGCATCGAGCTTTTCTTGGGCGGGCGGATCGAGTCGGGCGGAGCTGTTTCGACCTTGAGCGTGACCGGAGCGATCACGAGTCTTGATCAAGCGAAGACCGTGCTTCCCAGCCAAGACATCCCTCAAGCAACTCGGCTGTCTTTTACGGGAAGGGTCGAGGTTCACGGGATGGCGACCAGGGAGTGGAGCCGATGGCTGGGAGCGGGTTCAACGCGTCAAGACCTTGATGGAGTGACGGATCTGACCTCCCATGTCACCCTCGCCCCGGGGACAGGCGGCTATGACCTCAGCCTCTCTTATCTCGAATTGCGGCTGGATTGGTTAACCGTCCAAGGGCATGGGGGGATTCAAGGACTTGGGACCGAGAGTCCGCGCTACACGGCGACGCTCTCCTCTTCACCGTTCAGTTTTGAAACCCTTGTCCAGCATGTTCCCGCCCTCTGGGTCGATCCGGAGGTCAGGGCGATGTTGGCCCGCCACGAGGGGGCCGGACTGTTCGAGGTGGTGAAGGCCAGCGTGAGCGGGCGGGTCGGCGAAGCTCAGGCGGATGAGTGGAAAGGGATCGTGAAATTGTCTCAGGGGCATGTCGTGCTCGGAACGGACCGCATCCCGGCTCGGGATCTGTCCGGCACGATCTTTTTTGATTCCCACACCATTCAATTCATGGAGGTAAAGGGCGCCTACGGGCCGATCCGAATCTCCAACGGCACATTGAAATTGTCCCATGCACAGGTGGCGCCGACGTTGGATCTGGAGGTGACAGGTGAGGTTCAGGCCGGCGATCTTCTCCGGCTCATGCGGCAAACGGGCGAATCTGAGGTGCAACGGGTGCTGCGGGAGAGGATTGACGATGCGGCGGGACCGCTCCGGCTGTCGGTTCGTCTGGCGGGAGGGCTCACGCCGGAGCCCAAGGTGGCGCTAGTGAGGGCCGAGATTTCCGGGCATGGGGTCGAAGTTCGAACCACCGAGTTACCGCAGGCGATCGAGCAGATCGATGCTCATGTGATTGTGACGCCGCGTGCCGCCGAAGTGCGGCAATTCAACGGCGTGGTCGGGCCGCTCCGCTTCGAGACAAAGGGTGCGGTGGAATTGGAGCCACTCTCAAGGCTGCATGATATCTCGGTTCGTTTGGAGGGGAAGGGTGAGGAACTCCTCCCGTTTGTCGGCGTCGACCCGTCGGCCTATACGGGATTTGTCTTGAAGGGACCTCTCCGCGCGATGGTGACCATCCAGGGTCTTTGGTCGGCTCCTCGATTCAAGGGAATGGTCGAATTAGATCAGGCGACATTGGCCGTAGCTCCCGTGATTGACAAACCAGTCGGCGTCGAGACCACCGTCAAATTTGCGGGGAGCTTCTCAGGCCGGGACGGACTCACGTTCTCCCGGCTCGATGTCCGGTTGCCGTTCGTGCGTTTGGATGGGAGGGCCAAGATCGGTTTGAAGCCTCCCCATCGGTTCAACGCTCATCTGGCGGCGGGGCCGGTCTCGGTTGCGAGGCTGGAGAGCGGGTTTTCGGCCGGTTCCCTCAAGGAAGGGGTGTTAAAGGTGTCGGTGGATGCCAAGGGGCGGTGGCCGGATTGGGCCTCGTCCCGCTTCTACGGGTGGGTGGAGCTGAGAAACGGCGTGATCCAGGACGAACGGATGAAGGATGCGCTCCAGGATGTCGGGCTGCGGATGCAATTGGCGGGACAGGAAATCAACATCGAGCGGCTGGCCTTCAGAATCCGCGAAAGCGACCTGCGGGTGAGGGGGTACATCAAGCGTTGGATGCGCGAACCCGATATGGTGCTCACGATCGAGTCGTCGAAGCTGGATCTCTGGCGGCTGCTGTCGCAAACGGACAAGGCCGATGGAGGGGAGGCCGAAGCAGGCGAGCCGCTGCTCGATCGCTTGCGCCGGTGGGTACAGGCCGGTCATGCCGACGTGGGCCTGATCATCTCGCAGGCTCGGTATCGGCAACTCCTGGTCGAGAAGGTCAGCGGGCACCTGCGGATGGGCGAGGGGCGGATCGAGATCGACCGCGTAAGCGGCGACACGAAGGAAGGGACGATCGCGGGGGATGCCTTGCTGGACTTGCGTGCCTCTAAGGCGGATCTCACGGGAATGTTCCGGATCGACGGGGTGCCGGTTCAGCGTGTCGTCTCGCTGTTCGAGCCGGAAGAGGAGATCCTGAGAGGCCTGCTATCGGTGACGGGAAAAATGCAAGGCACGTTCCAGGAAGGAACTCGCTTCCTCGGCACCCTGCGCAGTCTCGATCCGGTGGTGGTGCGGATCGAGCGCGGACAGATCGTGCATGGCAGGGTCCTGCCGAAGGTCCTCAAGATCCTCAATGTGCCGGCGCTGTTGAAGGGGAAAATCGATCTTGACCACGACGGCATCCCATTCGAACATATCGCGGCGACGGTGTCGATCAACGACGGGGTGCTGGCCTCCGAGGACATTCGGTTCGACAGCCCGATCGTCAAGGTCAGCGGTGCCGGGACTCACAATCTGATGACCGATCAACTCGATCTGGCCCTGGCCGTGAGTCCCTTGGGAGCCTATTCCGACACCATCGCCAGCATTCCCCTGTTCGGCAAGCTGTTCGCGGGTGATCGCCCCGGCGTGACGACGGCGCTCTTCGACGTCAAGGGGCCGTGGAGCGATCCTGATGTCCGTTATCTTCCCGTCGAATCCCTTGCCAAGGGCCTGACCGGCTATCCTCGGCTGGCCATCGACGTGCTGACCAATCTGCTGACGCTCCCCCAGACACTCACCAGTCCCGATTCTCCCTGACCTGCGCCGATCAGCGAGGTTGGGCCTCCGGCGACCATTGGCGGAAACCATCAACCGAATCGGCGGCCTCGCTAGGAGGCCGCCGATGGTTGCGCTCGATCTCCGGGGAATGACGAAGAGGCTTCATCGGTGTCTGTGATCGGTCATCGGGTACGGGTTGTACCGTTTTCGCCACAGGGTGTGGCATTACGCTGTGGCTAGGAGGGGATAGGGTGTCGGTGTCATGGATACGGTCGGCGGGAGTTGATCCTGATCCTCATGATTCTACGTGGCTTTCAATAGGAGTTAGCAACGACACTCAGTCGGCATGCCTCTTGATTAAGCCCATCTGCGGATGGATATTAAATCAATGGGACTGTGACAGTTACTAAGGTCAATTAACCTCAGGAGAGGAGGAAGTCATGAACAAGGTCAAGGTGTATGCCATGGCCGCGGTCGCGCTATCCATGAGCATGGTAGCCTGTGCTGGTCCGCAAACCTCACGGAGCGGGCAGATTCACACGGTGAAGGTTGAGGAGGCGCCTCAGCCGGCCGACCTGGTCGTCAATGTGGGCGACGAGGTCCGGTGGGTGAATCATCGGACGTTGCCCGTGCGCCTGGATTTGGTGACCGGCGATCCGCGGGAAACCCTGTCCTGTGAGCGCGGGTTTTCCAATTTCTTCGGCATGAAACGGGATTTCGCCGAAATTGCGCCCAACGAGTCCGCCGCGGCCTGTTTCAGCAAGGTCGGCGTGATCAAGTACAACTTGCGCATGGAATCGGCGCTGCCCGGGGGGAAGGCCATCACCTCGGGGACCGTGCAGGTCGGAGACCCCACCAAGCGCTGACGAACCGAATCTGAGGTGTGCGGACTCTCCGCCGCGTTTGGGGCGGAGGGTCTGCCCCCATCTCCCATCTCCTGTCAGTCATCATCCAGCCTGTTGATTCTCCTTCATTCAGTCGCCCTCCGACTCGAAGCGGTCACGCCGTTATCGTCTCCGATGGGGTAGAGGATGGCGTTGCGACCGCGATAGGCGGGTGTTCGAATCGCTCAGTCAGATCGGGCGCAATACGGAGTTGAGCGGCGTTGGGCCGCGTGCTGTCAGGACTTTCCTGACAAAGTGACATTCTTGTCGGACTTTCCCCGCTACCCCAGCCCACTGCTTGATGGTATTCAACACAAGAGGTGCCTTGGCCTTTGAACCCATGCCGGAAACCGTCCGGAGGCCGAAGCAAGACTTTCAACCCAGGAGGATCATGATGAAGATGATGATGATGACCGCCGTCGCAGTCGTAGCCTTCGCAGGAAGCCTGATGGCCTGTGCCGGCCCGCAAACCACGAGGAGCGGGGAGATTCACACCGTGAAAATCGAAAAGGAGCCCGAGCCGGCCGATCTGGTCGTCAATGTCGGCGACGAAGTCCGGTGGGTGAATCACCGGACATTGCCCGTCCGATTGGATTTGATCCTGGGAGATGCGAGTGAGCAGTTGTCATGTCAACGGGGCTTTTCGAATTTCGTCGGCATGAAGCGGGATTCCGCCGAGATCTCGCCCAACGACTCCGTCGCGGCCTGCTTCAGCAAGGTCGGGGTCGTGAAGTACAACATTCGCATGGAATCGGCCCTGCCCGGCGGAAGAGCGATCACCTCCGGGACAGTCCAGGTGGGTGATCCGACCAAACGATAGTCGGTGGGAACCGAGGACGCCCTCGTCGGCTCGGAGCCCATCGGAGAACGACGAGGGCGTCTTATCAGGCGGCCAAGTGTGGTCATGCGCCGACGATTCCATGAGAGGATCTGTTGGTCACGGCCGCTCATGAGCCCATTATCCGGCCGCAACGAGCGAAAACCGTTTAGGAAAGGAGGAAGCAATGCCACGATGGATAGCGGGAGTATCGGGTATGGGAGCGATTCTACTGGTCGGGACTCTTGCGTTGTCCGCGCCGGAAAAGGACCCGCTGAAGCCTCGCGTGCCGGCCGATCAAATGGAGGAGGCTAAGAAGCTGTCGACGTCGTTGTTCAAGGATGCCAAGCAAGCGTCCGCCGACATCGTCAAGGAAGGAAAGGTGCTGTATGACGGCAAGGGGACCTGTTTCAACTGCCATGGCAAGAGCGGCAAGGGCGATGGGCCGGCCGGCGCCATGCTGGATCCTGTCCCGCGAGACTTGACCAACTGCGAATTTCAGAAGAAGCGGACCGACGGCGAACTGTTCTGGGTGATCAAGAACGGGAGCCCTGGAACCGGCATGGTCGCGCTCATGCCGGGCTCGGTCAATGAAGAGGAAGCCTGGAAAATTATCGCTTACGTACGGAGTCTCTGCAAATCGTGATGTGGCGCATCCGGCATCCAGGCGGTGACGAGTGACTGTGGCTTCCCCATGGATCGACGTCACGGTACCCATTCGGGATGGCATGGTCCGATGGCCGGACAACCCGCCCGTGCGCGTGACACGTGTCCAGGACCTCGATCGCGGCGATGACTGTACCCTCACCGCCCTTTCGCTGGGGGTGCATACGGGCACGCATATGGATGCCCCGGTGCACTTTCTCCGGGGAGGAAAAGGGATCGACGCGATGCCCCTGTCGGCCACGATCGGGCCGGCGAGGGTCATCGCGATCAAGGATCGGGAGTCGATCACGCCGGAAGAACTGCGGCCGCATCGCGTCCGGCGCGGCGAACGGTTGCTGTTCAAAACCCGCAACTCTCCCCGTTGCTGGTTGACGGACCGGTTTGTGGAAGATTTCGTGTATCTCGGCGAGGAGGCCGCCCGCTGGCTGGTGGCGCGCGGGGTGCGCACGGTCGGCATCGATTATCTGTCGGTGGCGGGGTTCGAATCTGACACGGCCGCCATCCATGCCACATTGCTGAAGGCTGGCATCTGGATCATCGAGGGGTTGAATCTGACGAACGTCCGGCCCGGCCCATACGATCTGCTCTGCCTGCCGCTCAAAATCGCGGGTGGGGACGGCGCGCCGGCCCGCGCGGTGATCAGGGCCCGCGGCCAAGATGTGACGAAGCGGAGTTGGAGACGCTCGGCGAGACGATGACAAGAGGTCGCGCATGATCAAGAGGCTCGTCATTTTGGGCGCTTCGGGAGATCTGACCTCGCGTTTCCTCATGCCCGCCATTGCCCGCCTCCATCAGGCGGAAAAGCTGCCGTCCGGCTTCCGGATCATCGGGCTTGCGCGCGACGATTGGGATACGGAGGCCTTCCGCCGTCATCTTGCGGAGAAGATGGTTCCCTCCGCGTTGTCAATCCTTGCCGGCGCACGCGACGCCGTCCTCGCCCACACGGAATACCGCCGTGTCGATATCAAGGACCGCGACCAGCTTGCCGAGGCCTTGGGCAAGATGACGGAGCCCCTGGTTGCCTACCTGGCCCTGCCGCCGTCTCTCTTTGCGCCGACCGTGGAGACCGTGGCGGCGCTCAGGCTGCCGAGGGGCAGCAAGCTCGTGCTGGAAAAGCCGTTCGGGACCAATCTGGCTTCGGCGCAGAATCTGAACCGTCTGCTGCATGAATCGTTTCCGGAACAGGACGTGTTCCGGCTCGACCATTTCCTGGGGATGCAGACGGTGCAGAACATTCTGGGGTTACGGTTTGCGAACCGCGTGTTCGAACCGTTGTGGAACGCCCAGCATGTCGAATGGGTGGATATTGTCTGGGACGAAACGCTGACGGTGGCGGGGCGAGCCTCTTTCTACGACGGCACGGGCGCCTTGCGCGACATGATCCAGAACCATCTGCTCCAGTTGCTGGCCCTGATCGGGATGGAGCCGCTGCATAGGCTCGACGAGCGGAGCTTGCGCGATCGCAAAGTGGACCTGCTTCGCGCGGTCCGGCGACTCTCGCCGGAAGAGATCGCCCTGCAGACGGTCCGCGGCCGATACGGGCGCGGCGCGATCGAGGAACGGGAGATCGTGGCCTACGTACGCGAGCGAGGGGTCGATCCGGCGCGGCGGACCGAAACGTTCGCCCAGGTGACGTTGGCGGTCGATAACTGGCGCTGGGCCGGCGTCCCGTTTCGGCTCCGCACGGGCAAGGCTTTGAAACGGGACCGTCGCGAAATCGCGATTCACTTCAAGCCGGTCCCGCTCCTGACGTTCGGGCAGCAGACCCAACCGAAGCCGAACGTCCTCACGATCGAGCTGGACCCGGACCGTATCGGGCTCTCGATCAACGTCAATGCGCCCGGCGATCTTTTTGACCTGGACCGGGCTGAGTTGGACAGCCGGTTGGGATCAGGGGGGGTGCCCGCCTATGCGAGGCTGCTGCTCAACATCTTGAGCGGCGATCAAACTCTCTCAATCCGCGACGACGAGGCCGAGGAATCGTGGCGGATCGTCGAGCCGATCCTGGAGTCGTGGGCCGCAGGCGCCGTGCCGTTGCTGGAGTATCCGGCCGGATCGAGCGGCCCGCCGGAGGCGCAGCGGATTCTACGTCACGTCGATCGGCTGCGTCCGGACAGCGCCCGACCATAGGAGGCTATGCTCACCGGATTCGCGCATGAATCCGGGTTCCCGGTTGGGGATGAATGCAGAGAGTCAAGCGGCATGACGATGCAGGTGCAGAACCGCGGTCGTTTCTCGCCGCGATGCTTGTCCAGCGAGCGGGGACGGCAGGTCGGGACCGGGAGCTGCGAAACCGTGTGATGCCTACGGGCGGGGAAGGAGCAAAACGGTGAACGAAGCACAAGACGAGCGGGACGTGGCGGAGCAAGCGGCTCGGTGCCGCCAGGAGGACCCGGTGTTCGCCCGTTGGGCGGAAGGCTACGGGGTCATTCAGCACCAAGACCTGACCCAGGTGCGCGTGCAGGAACTCGCGCAGTCTCTTGGGGAGCGAAGCGGCACCGCGAATGGAGCTGCCTTCTACGATCTCCTGATGGCCTTGGACCGCCTGGCCAGCGCCGGGCTGTGGCTGGTCGTCCATCAAACGTATACCCGCAACGTCTACCTCGACGGACGGCCTCTCGACACCGAAGATTTCAAGGTGCGCCCTGAAGGCCACACCGGCGGCTCGCTCAACATGGTGCCGGCCTATGCCGGCTACCTCGCCGCCAACGCCGTGACCGGCTGTACCAGAGCCTGGCTCATGGGGCAAGGCCATTGCGTGGCCGCGATTGATGCGTTGAATCTGCTCGTGGGCAACATGACAGAGGCCCACGCCGAACGGTACGCCGTCACCGACAAGGGGCTGACCCGCTACGTGCGGGATTTTTATTCCTACCGGTTGCGCGACGACGGTCGACAGGATTCGCCGCTGGGTAGCCACGTGAATGTCCATACGGCGGGAGGGCTCTCGGAAGGCGGCTATTTGGGGTTCGCGGAGCTTCAGTACGTGCACATGCCGTTGCCCGGAGAAAGGCTCGTGGCATTTCTCTCCGACGGCGCGTTTGAAGAGCAGCGGGGCAGCGACTGGGCCCCCCGATGGTGGCGCGCCGAGGATTCCGGGTTCGTAGCGCCGATCATGATCAAGAACGGACGCCGGATCGACCAGCGGACGACGATGTCCCAGCAGGGTGGCGCGGCCTGGTTCAGCGAGCATCTGACATTGAACGGCTTCGATCCGATCCTGTTCGACGGCCGCGATCCGGCCGCATTCCTCTGGGCGATTCTGGAAATGGAGCGGCGCCTCGACGCGGCGGCGGAGCGGATCAAGGCCGGGCAAGGCCGCTACCCGGTCCCGCTTCCCTATGGCATCGCGGTCGCGCCGAAGGGCGCGGGCTTTCCGGGCGAGGGGACGAACCTCGCGCACAATCTGCCGTTGATGGCCAATCCACGGACCGACGCCCGCGCGGCGGATCTGTTCAACCAGGGAACCAAGCGGCTGTGGGTTCCGATCAACGAGCTGACCGCTGCGGCCGGGTTGTTTCAACAGCACCGGGCCTCCGGACGCCCCCGCGAGCGAGACCATGTCTTGGCCCACCGGGACGTCTTGGTACGAACGGTTCCCGAGCCCACGTTCCGGCCGGTCTCCGAGGAGGCGCGGTGCGATCCCGCCGCCTGGACGACCGCCTCGCCGATGACCGCCGTGGACCGGATGTTCGTCGCGATCGTCGAGGCCAATCCCCACCTGCGACCGAGGGTTGGCAATCCGGACGAGATGCTGTCCAATCGCCTGGTCGCGACGCTGGGTCTGCTCAAGTTTCGGGTCACCGATCCGGAGCCGGCCGTGCCCGAGTCCGTGGGTGGCGCCGTCATCACGGCGTTGAACGAGGAGGCGGTGGCCTCCGCGGCCCTGGCCAACAAGGGCGGGATCAATTTGATCCACACCTACGAGGCGTTCGGCAGCAAAATGCACGGGGCCGTGCGGCAGGAAATCATCTTCGCGAACCATTGTCTGGAAGCGGGCCGCTCGCAGCGGTGGCTTTCGATGCCGCTGATTCTCACCTCGCACACCTGGGAAAACGGTAAGAACGAACAGTCGCATCAGGACCCCAGCATGGCGGAAGCGATGTTGGGCGAGCCGTCGCACGTCTCGCGCGTGCTCTTTCCGCCGGACTTCAACAGCGCGGCCGCGGTCATGGAGGAGTGCTATCGCACGCACGGGCAGATTTGGACGTTGGTGGTGCCCAAGGCGGACCTGATCCCGGACCTGTTCACCGCGGACGAAGCGCGGCGGCTGGTGAAGGAGGGCGGCCTTCGATTGGACTGGGCCGGCTACGAGGTCGAGCAGGCCCGCCTCCTCCTGGTCGCGGTCGGCGCCTATCAGCTCATCGAGGTGCTCACCGCCTCGCGCCGGCTGGCGGAACGAAAGATTTCCCATACGGTCGTGTATCTCCTGGAGCCGGCCCGGTTCCGCGCCCCCCGCTCGCAGGCCGAGCAGGCGCATCAGGCATCCCCGGAGGTCATCGCCCGGCTGTTCCCGGCCAAGGTGCCGGCACGTCTGTTCGTCACGCACACGAGGCCGGAAACGATCCTGGGCCTGCTCGGTCCGCTGCATACGGGCACGCGGACCAGCGGGCTCGGCTATATCAACCAGGGCGGCACGTTGAGCACGCCGGGGCTCTTCTTCATCAACCGCTGTAGTTGGGCGCATTGCCTGCGCGAGGCGGCGCGGCTGCTGCAACTCCCCGACAGCGAGGTGCTGAGCCACGAGGAGCGCCAGGCGCTGGATGGCCGGCGAAGCCCGCACGGCGTCATTATTCCGGAGGCGGTCATATGAACGGAGCCGGCTGGTCCGCTCGTCGGTTGTCGCTGTTGCTCTGGGCGGCGACCCTCGCGCTCGGCACGCTCATCGGCGTTGGAGTCTACACGTTCGTCTACGCGCGCGGCGGCTCCTACCTCACCGACAAGCCGGAAGCTTGCATCAACTGCCACGTGATGCGCGAGCAGTACGCGGGCTGGATCAAGGGCAGCCACCGGTCGGTGGCGGTCTGCAACGACTGCCACACGCCGGACGGCATGATCGAGAAATATGCCGCCAAGGCGATGTACGGCTTCCTGCATGCCTATGCCTTTACGAGCGGCCGCTTCCCTGACGAAATCCAGATCACGCCGCACATGCATGCGTTGACCGAACGAGCTTGTCTGAAGTGTCACGCGGCCATTGTAGAAGCCATGACCGTGACCGGCGCTGGGCGGGAGAACCTGACCTGTCTCCGATGTCACGGCGACGTCGGTCATCAGTAAGAGCCTGCGAGGAATCTATGAACCCAACGAGAAAACTGATCCTGGTGCTGGTGCTCACCGCCGCCGCGACCTTTGCGGTGGCGGCCCTCTTGGTGAGCATTTTTCAGCGCAAGCAGGAGGAAAAGCACGTGTTTTTCCGCGTCGTCGAGTTGACCGACGACACAGAAGACCCGGCCGTGTGGGGAAAGAATTTTCCGTTCCAGTACGACGCCTATATCAGAACCGTGGATCAGGTGCGGACGCGCTTCGGCGGCAGCGAGGCGATTCCGAGGACCCCGACCGAGGCCGATCCCCGCTCCGTGGTCGCGCAATCGAGGATCGAAGAAGATCCGCGCTTGAAAACCATGTGGGCCGGCTACGCCTTCGCCCATGATTTCCGCGAAGAGCGGGGCCATGCCTACATGCTGGAGGACCAGACCTATACCGAGCGTCAGATCGTGGCCAAGCAGCCAGGAACCTGCCTGCAGTGCCATTCGTCCGTCTATACCGCCATGAAGAAGCTCGGCGACGGAGACCTGTTCAAAGGCTTCGACAAGCTGAATGCCATGCTCTACGCCGAGGCGCGACCACTTGTCACCCATCCGGTCACCTGTCTCGATTGGTCACGCGCCCGATGCCATGCATCTCCGCGTCACGCGCCCGGCCTTCATCGAGGGCTTGCGGGCGTTGAAGGAACAGGAGGGCGTCAGGAACTATGACGTCAACACGATGACGACGAGACAGGAGATGCGTTCCTTCGTCTGCGGCCAGTGCCATGTCGAATATTATTTCCGGGGGCCGGAGAAGCGCCTGGTCTTTCCCTGGGCCAAGGGCCTCCGCGTTGACGACATGCTCGCCTATTACGAAGAGACGCAGTTCAAGGACTGGACGCATGCCGAGACTGGATCGCCCGTGCTGAAGGCGCAGCATCCCGAATTCGAAATGTGGAATCAGGGCATCCATGCCCGCTCCGGCGTCGCCTGCGCCGACTGCCACATGCCGTACAAGCGGGAGGGCGCCATGAAGATCAGCGATCACCATGTCCGCAGCCCGCTGCTCAACATCAATCGGGCCTGCCAGACCTGCCACAAATGGCCGGAGGCCGAACTGAAGGATCGCGCGGAGGCCATCCAGCACCGGACCTCGAGCTTCGCAATCGCGCCCTGGACGAGCTCGTCGCCCTCATCCACGACCTTGCGGCGTCCCGGACGGGCGGCCGCAGCGATGAGGCGCTGGCCGGGGCGCGGGCGCTGCAGCGCAAGGCGCAATTCATGGTGGACTTCGTGGAGGCGGAGAATTCAATGGGGTTCCATGCGCCGCAGGAAGCGGCGCGGATCCTCGGCGAGGCGATCGATTACGCCAGACAGGGGCAATTGGCGCTGCGCGGGGAGCTGAGTCCAAGGCCCTAGCCCGCATTATTCATGAACGCTTCTGCTGCAATCGCGGATTCGCCGCTGCGACAGAGCCTGACGGCGGGCGTGCTCGCCGCTCAGTCCCTCGACGTACTGTTTCAAGTACGCCTTGGTTCTTCGCGGCTGTGCTTGCCCGTCTCGCCTGGCGACTGCGCGATTTCGCCACGAATCGTCATGAATAATGCGGGCTAGCTGATGCCGTCTTTCAAAGAGCCGCTTGGTGTCACCGGCGTGTCGTGGGTTGGGACGCCGAGCAGAAGGGACACGAAGATGACCCCTCATGCGCACGGTGTGGTGTTGGCCGCGGAGACGCAGGTAAGGGGCAAGGAGGCTGGACCCGCAACGGGAGCCGGTTGGTCCGGCTGACAGGGAGTGACCGATGGCCGATCTTGCCGAACGCCCTTTACATCATCTCCCGGCCCACGAGGTCGTCCTGCTGCTGGAATCGGATCCGGACAAGGGGCTCACGTCCGAGGAGGCTGGCCGGCGGCTCGAACGGTTCGGGCCCAATGTCCTGCCGAAGTTTCGCCGCCATGGCCCGCTGGTCCGTTTTCTCCTCCAGTTCCATCATCCGTTGATCTACGTCCTGCTGGCCGCGGCGGCGATCACCGCGGTCCTCGGCGAATGGGTGGACGCCGGGGTGATCTTCGGCGTGGTGTTGGTCAATGCGATGGTCGGGTTCATCCAGGAATCCCGGGCCGAGAAGGCCTTGGACGCGCTGGTCTCGATGATGAAGACCGAAGCGACGGTCCGGCGCGATGGGCGGAGGACGAAGATTCCGTCCGCCCAGATCGTGCCGGGGGATGTCGTCCTCCTGGAGTCCGGCGACAAGGTGCCTGCGGACCTGCGGCTGGTCGCGGTCCGCGAGCTGCGGATCGACGAATCCGCCCTGACCGGCGAGTCCGTGCCGGTGGAGAAGGCCGACCTGGTGCTGGCGCCCGAGACCGTGGTCGCGGACCGGAGGAACATGGCCTTTTCCGGCACGCTGGTCGCCTACGGACAGGGGAGGGGCGTGGCGGTGGGGACCGGCGCCGCCACGGAGCTCGGCCGCATCCACCAACTGATCGGCGAAACGACGGAGATCGCGACCCCGCTGACGAAGAAGCTCGCCTATTTCAGCAAGGTCCTCACGGCGGCGATCCTGGGATTGGCCGCGGTGACCTTTCTGCTCGGACTGTGGCGCGGGCAGAATCCGGCTGAGATCTTCATGGCGGCGGTGGCGCTCGCGGTCGGCGCAATTCCGGAAGGGCTGCCGGCCGCAGTGACAATCACGCTCGCCATTGGCGTGAGCCGGATGGCCCAGCGGCATGCCGTCATCCGCAAGCTGCCGGCCGTTGAGACCCTGGGCAGCACGACGGTCATTTGCTCTGACAAGACCGGCACGCTGACGAAGAACGAGATGACGGTCCAAGCCATCCTGGCCGGAGACCGGACGTTCGACATCGAGGGGGCGGGCTATGAGCCGGCGGGGGAAATCCGGGAAGTCGGGCGTCAATCGTCAACCGTCAATCGTGAAGAAGTTGCTCGGCAAGCGGTGACCGTCGGAAGTCACGTTCCACTCGATACTGCTCTGTGTGAACTCCTGACGGCCGGCGCGCTCTGCAACGACGCGCAGCTCGTGGAGCAGGAGGGACGATGGACCATCGTCGGCGATCCGACCGAAGGGGCCCTGCTCGTGGCGGCGAAGAAAGCCGGGATCGATCCCGGCCAGGCGGGCGAGCGATTCCCTCGGATAGATGCGATTCCGTTCGAATCGGAGCGTCAGTACATGGCGACGCTGCATCGAGGCGACTCGGGCCGTGAGGCCGTGATCTATCTGAAGGGGGCGGTGGAGAAAACGCTTCGGCTCTGTGATCGCATGCTTACGGCGGAGGGATCGGAAGGAGCGCTTGATGCGCCGAGCGTCCTCGGTCAGACGGACGCGTATGCCGGGCGAGGGCTGAGGGTCCTGGCATTCGCGCGGAAATCGGCGCCCGCGGATCGGGCGACCCTGTCGGACCGCGACGTGGAGGAGGGCCTGACCTTCTTGGGGCTCCAGGCCATGATGGACCCTCCGAGGCCCGAGGCCATCGCCGCGGTGCGGGCCTGCCGGACCGCCGGCATCGCCGTGAAGATGATCACCGGCGACCATGCGCTCACGGCGAGGGCGGTCGCCGCGCAAGTCGGGCTGGACGGGCGGAAGCGTCCTGAGAACGGCGAGCTCGTCGCCATGACCGGCCAGGAGTTGGCGGCGACTCCGCCGGAGGCGCTCGCGGACGCGGCCGATAATACCGCGGTGTTCGCCCGGGTGTCTCCGGAGCAGAAGCTCCGCTTAGTGGAAGCGTTGCAAGCCAGGGCGCACGTGGTGGCGATGACGGGAGACGGGGTGAACGACGCGCCGGCGCTGAAGCAGGCGGACATCGGCGTGGCGATGGGGCTGGGGGGGACCGAGGTGGCCAAAGAGGCCGCCGACATGGTGCTGACCGACGACAACTTCGCCTCGATCGAAGCGGCGGTGGAGGAAGGGCGCTGCGTCTTCGATAACCTGACGAAGTTCATCGTCTGGACCCTGCCGACCAACATGGGAGAAGGGCTCGTGCTGCTGACCGCCATCGCCGCCGGCTCGGTGCTCCCGATCCTGCCGGTGCAGATCCTCTGGATCAACATGACGACGGCGGTGGCCCTGGGGCTTATGCTGGCGTTCGAGCCGAAAGAGCCGGGCATCATGCGGCGGCCGCCCCGCGATCCGGGACAGCCGATCCTGACCGGCGTCTTGGTGGAACGGATCGTCCTGGTGGCGCTCCTGATGCTGGCGGGCGCCTATGGCGTCTTTCTTTGGGAACAGCAGCGTGCCTTGTCGATCGAAGCGGCGCGCACGGCGGCGGTGAACGTGTTCGTCATGGTCGAGCTGTTCTATTTGTTCAACTGTCGCTCGCTGGATCACAGCATGTTTCACGTGGGGGTGTTCAGCAATCCCTGGATCTGGCGCGGGGTGGCCGCCATGGTCGGGCTGCAACTGCTGTTGACGTATGTCCCGGTCATGAATCGGTTGTTTCACACGGTGCCGATCGATGGCACGGCCTGGCTCTTGATCGTGACCATCTCGGTCCTGGTCTATCTGATCGTGGGATTCGAAAAACGGTTGCGGCGGTGGTGGTTGCAGGCTCCGCCGGAAAGACCGACGGTGGCTCAGCCCTAGTCGGTTCAGGGTGACTGAATCAAAGGAAGAGCAGGCGCAGCGGGTGCCGGAGGGGCAACCGCCGGCGGGGAGGACGGACATGGAACCATTGGCATTGCTCGGAGTCTTGGCGGTCGTGATTGGGATCTTGGGGATCATCGTGCTCGTCAAAGGACGCAAGAAAGTCCGCTGAGCGGTCGGCGGCCCCAACGGGGGCGAAAGGTCAACACTTTTAACCTGAGAGGTTGATGATGCGGTATCGGCGATGCGGCGGCGCGTGCGGGGGGTGGAGGAGCTGTGGGCGCGTGGCGTTCCTGGCGTTGGTCTGGGCCGGCGTGCTTCTCGCGTCAGGACCGGACGCGTTCTCGATTCAGGAGCAGCAGATCGAGATGACGATCAAGGACTATTCGTTCCTGCGAACGAAGACGGCGGCCATGCGGCGCGGCTTGCCCACGGTGATCATTCTGCGCAACGAGGATCAGGTCCGGCACGGGTTCACCTCGTCCTTGTTTCAGGGACTCATGGTGCGAGGCGAAGGGGACGGATTGATCTCGTATGGCAAGGGTCTGGAGGGATTCTATCTCGATCCCGGCAAGACGCTCGTGATCCGTTTTACCACGGACCGGCCCGGCAGCCATCCGTTCCGGTGCGACCTGCATCCGGACATGAAGGGAGAGCTCTATCTGCTGGAGGTTCCGGTCGTGTAAGGCGGAGAAGGGCGCGAGAGGCCGAGGGAGGTCATGATCGGGCAATCCATCAGGGTGGGAAGGATTCGAGGGATCGAGGTCGGGGTCCATTATTCCTGGTTCATCATTTTCTTTCTTATCACCCTGTCCCTGACCACTCGCTTCGCCTCGGAGCACCCGCACTGGTCGCTGGCCGAGCATTACGCCGTCGGGATCGCGACGAGCCTGTTGTTCTTCGTGTCGATCCTGCTGCATGAGCTGGCGCACAGCCTGGTCGCGCTGGCGAAGCAGATTCCGGTCCGCTCGATCACGCTCTTCGTGTTCGGGGGCGTGGCGCAGATTGCGCGGGAACCGGACCGCCCGCTGACCGAGTTCCAGATTGCGATCGCGGGCCCGGCCGCCAGCGCTCTGCTTTGGGTCGGATTCGGGGCGGCGGCCGCTCTGGCCGGGCACCGGTTCGAGCACGTCGCAGCCTTGGCGGGCTGGCTGTCGTCGATCAACCTGGTCCTGGCGCTCTTCAACCTGCTTCCGGGTTTTCCGCTCGACGGGGGACGCGTCTTCCGGGCGGCCTTGTGGCATTTCACGGGCAACCTGGCCAAGGCCACGCGCATTGCCGCGAGGGCCGGACAGGTCGTGGGGTATGCCTTCATCGTATTCGGGATCTGGACCGGGTTCACGGTCAACTGGTTCGGCGGGCTCTGGTTCGCCTTCATCGGATGGTTTCTCCTGAATGCCGCGCAGGAAAGCGTGTTGCAGGTCAGCGTGCGCTCTGCGCTCACCGGCCTGACGGCGGAAGACGTCATGTCGTCTGAATGCGCCACGGTCGCGGGCGATCGAAGCCTTGGCGACCTGATCGAGCGGGAGGTCCTGCGAACCGGAGGCCGGTGCTTCCTCGTGTCATCCAACGGCCGTATCGAGGGCCTGGTCACGCTGCACCAGGTGAAGACGGTGCCGCGGGAGCAATGGAGTCGCACGCCTATCCACGCCGTCATGACCCCGCTGGACCGGTTGCGGGTCGTTGGTCCGGAGACGGCGATTACGGAAGTCCTGCAGATGATGGAACGGGACGACATCAATCAGGTTCCGGTCACGAGGTCGGGGCGGTTGCTGGGCCTCATCACGAGGGAACATCTGTTGAGGGTCATTGCCGCGCATCTGGAGTTCGGCGACCGCCCGCCGGTCCGTGCGCCACGTTGAGGCGGATGCCGTTGTCGAGGAGGCCGTCTGTGGCTGGGGGACGAAGCCAGGAAGGAGAGCAGTGGGCCGGCCGGGTCGTGCGGCTGGCCTTGGTGGGGAGCATTCTGGGCCTCGGCCTGGCGGTGTTTAGCCCGTTTGTCTCGCCGCTCCTATGGGCGGGGGTCCTCTGTTACGCCCTCTATCCGCTCTATGCCAAATTGGTTCGCGCGACCGGCGAGCGTCGCGCGCTCAGCGCGCTGGCGATGTGCCTGATCCTGACGGTCGGCGTCATCGCGCCGCTGGTCTATCTGTCGCTGCTCATCGCGGAAGACCTGACGGACGCCTATCGAACGCTGATCGCCACCTTGAGAGGGGGAGACGAGCCCCTCCTCCAGAGCTGGCGGCGCTATCCGCTGCTCGCGGCGCTGGCCGAGGCGCTTCAGAATTTGGAGCGGCTGACAGGAACCGATTTGCGGACGAGCATCGCGGAGAACCTGGCGGAGTTGGGCAAGGTCCTCGTCGGCCAGGTAACCCGCATCGTGACCAATGCGCTGTATGCCCTTGTGCAACTGGGCATGATCCTGTTGTGCGCTTTTTATTTCTTCCGAGACGGGGATGCGATGATCGGCTGGCTTCGCGCGCACCTGCCGATCGTGCCGGAACGCCAGGAGTTGCTGGTCCGGCGGTTCGACGAGGTCGTCAAGGGGGCCGTCTACGGCAATACCGTCATTGCCCTGACAGAGGGTCTGATCGGCGGGGTCGGCTTCTGGTTGGTGGGCTTGCCCTCCGCGGTGCTGTGGGGGGCAGTGATGGCGCTGCTGGCCTATCTGCCGCTGGTCGGGGCCGGGCTCATTTGGATGCCCGCCGCGTTCTATCTGTTCTGGCAGGGCTCGTACCTCAAGATGGCGGTGCTGATCGGAGTCGGCGCCCTCATGGCCGTGATCGATTACCTGGTCCGCACGATCGTCGTGGGCGGCCGCTCCCATCTTCACACGTTGCTGGTGTTTTTCTCCGTCCTGGGCGGGCTCCAGCTCTTTGGGCTGGTGGGCATCGTGGCCGGTCCTTTGGTCGTGGCGATGGGGATTACGTTGGTTGAAAGTTATCGGGGGCCGGCGCCGCCGACGTTGGTGTCCGCCTCGGAGGCGTAGCAGGTGGTGGTTTGGGCAGGCCATCCGTGACGAAAGGCTGGGACTGGGTGTCGCCTCTCACAAGGCTCGGACGGACGGGAATCCTGGCCTGGCGGATGGCCCGGGAGGTGATGCTGAAGTTCAGCCGGGATCACGGATTGTTTCTGGCAAGCGGGTTGGCCTTCAGCCTGCTGCTCTATGCGATCCCGCTGGCGCTGATCATGATCTCGGCCTTGGGGTACACGGTGCTCGAATCGCAGCAAGCCATGCAGGAGGTGCAATCGGTCATCCGGCAGTTTCTCCCGAAGTCGGAACAGATCTTCGCGGAGAACGTGGAGGCCGTCGTGGCGGACCGAGGTCTGCTGGGGGCAGTCGGATTCACCCTGTTCGTGGCGCTGAGCACGACCCTGTTCGGGTTCGTCCGGCATGTGTTGAATGTGGTCTTTCAGGCCGGCCCGGGCCGGAGCCTGTTGCGCGGCACGGCGCATGATCTGCTCATGTTGGCGTTCTGCGTGGCGCTCCTGATCGCGGCCATCGGCTTGGCGTCGCTGTTCGCGGTGATCGGCAACATCGGCGCCCATGTTCCGGCCGTGGGCTTCCTGTGGGGGAAAGGCATCCGCATGATCCACCGGATCACGGGAATTCTGTTGGGAACCGGCTTGATCCTGGGCCTCTACCGATTCTCGCCGGTCAAGACGCTCAAGCTCGGCTCGCTCGCGGTCGGCGCGGCTGTGGCGGTCTCGTTGTTCGGGCTCGCGAAGCAGGCCTTTGCCTGGTACGTCCAGTTTGCCCAGGCCAACATCGCCCTCTACGGAGCGCTGGGGGCCTTTCTGTTTTTCTTCCTGTGGCTCTACTACGTCTCGGTGCTTTTTGTGGTGGGCGCGGAGGCGGCTTGGGTCTTTGAACATCGGCGGACTCTCGTCCCATCGGCTGGTGGAGCGGCGCAAGACGCGATCGAACCTTTCATCCATAGGCCATGAGGGACACCATGACGAATTCTGGATTCACATCGCTTCACCGTCTCGACGGCTACCTGCCGATCGAGGATCACGGCCTCATCGGAGACGGAGCGACGGCGGCCTTGATCGGCCGCGACGGCAGCATCGCGTGGCTGTGTCTCCCGCGCTTCGACTCGCCTCCATTGTTTTGCCGCCTGCTCGACCGGGAACGGGGCGGCGCATTCAGGATCGAGCCGGACGGGTTGCGAGCGGCCCGCCAATATTACGAGCCGGACAGCGCCGTGTTGGTCACGGAGATGCAGGTGGCGGAAGGGACCCTGCGTCTCGCGGATTGCTGTCCCCTGGTGTCCGGAGCCGATCTGACCGAGGATTTGCCGGCGACGCGCAACGAGCTACTGCGCCGCGTCACCGTGCTGGAGGGCACGGCGCGGCTGCGGATCGAGATCGAACCGCGGGGCGGGGCCGAGGCGGAGCCCCGCGACGGCGGCCTCCGCATCCGTTGCCTGGCGCAGCCGGATCTCCATCTGCACCTGGGTTCGACGATCCCGTTGACGGGGCTTCGGACCTCGGTGACCTTGAAGGCCGGGCAGTCGCTCGACCTCCTGCTCTGCTGGCGGTCGTCGCACGTGCCCGCGCCGTCGTTTCATCCGGAACAGCTCTACGGCAACACGGTGGCGGTCTGGCGGCGCTGGCTCACGCATCTCGACTATCACGGGCCACAGGAATCGTTAGTCCGCCGGTCTGCCATCACGCTCAAGCTGCTCGATCACTTTGCCAACGGCGCGATTGTCGCCGCTCCGACCAGCTCGTTGCCGGAGCTCATCGGCGGTTCCCGTAACTGGGATTATCGCTACGCTTGGGTGCGCGACGCGGCGTTTTCCGTCTACGCCCTGCATCGCATCGGGCTTTCCCATGAGGCGGCAGGGTTCCTCGCTTGGGTGCTGGATGCCGTCGAGCGGGACGGCCGGCCCCATGTGATGTACGACCTCGACGGCCGCCTGCCGCCGGAGGAGCGGGAGGATCCCGACCTGGAAGGCTACCGGCGCTCCAGGCCGGTACGGTGGGGCAATGCCGCGGCAGCCCAGCATCAACATGATGTCTACGGCGAAATTCTGGACTGCGCCTATCAATGGGCTGCGCACCATGGCGAGATTCCCGAGCGCTTGTGGGCGCGGCTCCGAAAATTGGCGGAGTCCGCGGCTCAAGAATGGCGGCAGCCGGATCACGGCATCTGGGAAGTCCGCACCAGCGGGCGTCCCTTTACCTATTCGGCCGCCATGTGCCAGGTCGCGCTGGACCGGGCCGCGCGCATGGCCGCGCGCTTCAAGTTGCCGGGGCCTTGCGAGAGCTGGACCAGCACGGCGGAGGACATCGCGCGGGCGATTCGGGAAGAGGCGTGGGATGACAAGCTCCAGTCGCTGACGGAGCATCTCGGCGGCGGAGGGCTCGATGCCAGTCTGCTCGCGCTGCCGCTGCGGCGGGTGATCAAGGCGGATCATCCGAAAATGGTTGCGACCACCCGCGCCGTCGTCGAACGGTTGGGGGTAGGACAGGGGCTGCTCTACCGGTATCTGCCGGACGAGTCGCCGGACGGGATTGCCGGGCATGAGGGGGCCTTTCTCTTGTGCAGCTTCTGGCTGGTGGACAATCTGGCCAAACAGGGACGGCTCGATGAGGCGCTGGAGCTCTATGACTCGTTGTGCGAGCGGGCCGGTGCGCTGGGGCTCCTGCCGGAGGAGATCGATCCCTCGACCGGGGCGTTTCTGGGCAACTATCCCCAGGCCTTCAGCCACATCGGCGTGATTGCAAGCGGGGTCAACTTGGCCCGCCTGCTGAAACAGGCGGGCAGAACGAAGTGAGGATCGGCGGTCGTCATCACGGCCACTGAGGCGGCCGCGGGACGGAAGACAGAGAAAGGAGGTGTCACGTGGCATACCGATATCCGATAGTGTTCTCTCTCTTCACCTCGATCAGGCGGACAGGGCTGTCCTTGGCCGGCCTCGCGTTCATGCTCGGAGCGGCCGGCCAGTCGTGGGGCTATGTCGACAACCGCGCCTCTCAGCGAACGGACGCCGAGTTCCAGGGGGCTATCGAGCAGCGACTGCGGATGGATACACGGATCGACATGGAACACATCGGGGTCACGGTGGAAGACAAGACGGCTACGCTGTTCGGGACCGCGCGGACGCTGGAGGAACGGGCGCTCACCGGCCTGATCGCCGGATCGGTCGTCGGCGTGACCGCGCTCAAGAACACCCTGCGCGTCGCGCCGGAGCCCGGTGCGGACGTGAAAGTCGCGAACGCGATCAAGGAGGGCCTGCGGGCCGCCGGCTTGCTGCCGCGCTATGCCTTGACCGTCGACGTGCGTGACGGTCAGGCGACGCTCGGGGGGGACCGTCGAGAACCGCCGCGAACGCCGTCAGGCGAGACGGGCCGCGGAATCCGTGCCGGGCGTCACCAGCGTGACCAGCGCCATTAAGGTAGCGGGTCAGGCGCGATCCGACGAGGAGATCAAGCGGGACGTCGTCGACTACCTCCGCTGGTCTCCCTTCGTGGATGCGAAACGGCTCGGCGTGACCGTCCGCGACGGCGTCGTGGCGGTCAGCGGTGTCGTGGAGCATCTTGCCTACCGCGATGCGCTGGCCATCGACCTGGAGCATATCGTCGGCGTGGAAGACGTGGACGTGTCGAACATCGCCGCCGGCCCGGTGCTGGCCGGCGGACAGGCTCCATGATGACTGCGGGTGGGCGGGGAAAGAAGAGGTGAGCCATGGACGAGCGGGAGGATCATCCCGCCGGCCGGCAGGGCGGGCGGGACTCGTCGCAGGCGGGAGGGCCACCGGTAGAGGAGTGGAGAAGCCGGCTCGATCGGTTCCGGACCCTGCTGGCGGAGTTGCGGGCCAAGGTTCTGCGGGCTGCGGCGCCGAAGAGACCGGACCTGACCCGGCGTATTCAGGAGCTGGAGAATCGCATTGAGGCGCTGCAACGGCGGCTGGACGGAGCCCGCTGAAGACTCGTGCCGGTGTTTCGCGGACGACCGGGTCGCCAAGATGGAGGCGAAGGAGGCGGGACCTCCCCGGCCCACCCCGAAGAGTAAATGGAGCCTCATTCTGTCCTGTCATCGAGGGGGAAATCAGGGATGTTGAAGGATCGAGCGCCTATTGAGAAAGCCGCGTCGCTGGCGGGGGACATTGCCAACGCCGTTGTCGTGAAAGACGGCGATCTCTGCTTTGTGTGCGACCCAGACGGGACCGTCCCGTTGGATGGTCCGCATGGATTCGGTCTGTACTATCGCGATTGCCGCTATCTGAACGGCTATGAGTTCGAGTTGGCCGGCGCGCGGCCCTTGTGTCTGGTCGCGACCGCGGAGGACGGGTATATGGCCATCTTTCAGCTCACGAATCCGGAGTGTCGAACCGAGCAGGCACGCATTGATCGTGAGACGATCGGCATCAAATGGGAGCGTTTGCTCGACGGGACGACGCCCGCGCTCCACGAGCGGCTGGCGTTTCAGAATTTCGGAGTCGACCCCGTGGACCTTCCCGTGTCGATCGTGTTTCGCGCGGCCTTTGAGGACGTGTTTGACGTCCGGGAGCCGAAGCCGGCCGGAGCCGGCACGCGCCGGCCGCCGCGCTGGCGGAACGGCGTCCTCTGCTTCCACTACGAAGGGAGGGACGAGATTCATCGCAGCCTCTCGGTTCACTGCGAGCCGCAGCCTGATGTAGAGGACGAGGCCGGCGCGACGTTTTACCTCCGGTTGGCCCCGCAAGAACGACGGGAGATTCTGCTGTCCCTCGTGGTCAAGGAATCGCCGGATCGCTGCGAGACGGAACCCCATCGCTATCACCAGCCCAATCGAGGCCAGATGCAAGCGAGGCTCCGGGCGGCCTCGGATGCGTGGTTGGCCCGCGAGGCGAGACTCCTCAGCGACAGTCTCGTCGTCAACCGGGTGATGGAACAGTCCCAACGGGCGCTGCATGTGCTCCAAAGCCGCCTTCAGGATCAGAGCTATTTCGCGGCGGGCGTGCCATGGTACGTCGCGCTGTTCGGGCGGGACAGCCTGATCACCGCGCTCCAAACCCTGGCCTATGATCCGGACATCGCCGCGCAGACCCTGCGGCTGCTCGCACGACATCAGGGGCGACGGGAAGACCGGTGGCGCGAGGAGGAGCCTGGGAAAATCCTCCATGAATTGCGCACCGGAGAGAAGGCCCGGCTCGGCGAGATTCCTCATGCCCCCTACTACGGCACGATCGACGCGACCCTGCTGTTCCTGATCCTGATCGGCCGGCACGCGGCCTGGACCGGCCGACTCGACCTCTTCAAGGAGTTGCGTTCGAACATCGATGCGGCGTTGGCCTGGATGACGGACTACGGTGATGTCAACGGAGACGGCTATCTCGAATACCGGCGGACCTCCGAGCAGGGGTTGGAGAACCAGGCGTGGAAGGACTCCAAGGATGCCATCGTGAATGTGGACGGGAGCCTGGCCACGCCCCCGATCGCGCCTGTCGAGGTGCAGGCCTATGCCTATGAGGCGATGACGGGCATGGCCGAATTGTTCCGGCGAGCGGGAGAGCGCGACCGGGCCGAGCGGCTGTCCCTCGACGCGGCGGACTTGCGCACACGGTTCAACCGGGATTTCTGGTTGGACGACAAGGGCTGTTATGCGCTGGCGCTCCAGGCCGGGGGTAAACCCGCGGCGGTTGTCTCCTCCAATGCGGGGCATGTGCTGTGGTGCGGCATCGCCGACGAGGCCAAGGCCCGGCGGGTCGCCGAGTGCCTGATGGGGGAGTCGATGTTCAGCGGCTGGGGCATTCGGACCCTCTCTGCCGACGAGCGACGCTACAACCCGATGGGGTATCACCTGGGCACCGTCTGGCCGCACGACAACTCGCTGATCGCGGCGGGATTTCGTCGATACGGATACGGGCAGGCCGCCGCGCAGATCTTCAGCGGGCTCTTGGAAGCGGCCCTGCGTTTCGACGACCATCAACTTCCGGAACTGTTCTGCGGGTTTTCCAGGCGAGAATATCCCGTGCCGGTTCGCTACCCCGTCGCCTGTCACCCGCAGGCGTGGGCCGCGGCTTCCATCCCCTACTTGATCGAAACGATCCTCGGGCTCGCGCCCGAGGCGTTCGAGAACCGGCTTCGGATCGCCCGGCCGGTCCTCCCCGAGTTCGTGACCTTTGTGGAGTTGCACGGGGTCCGCGTCGGGCAGGCCAAGGTCGATTTGCGATTTGAACGCTCGAACGGCTCGATCACCGTGTGTCCGCTCAAGATCGAAGGGCCGCTCGATCTCGTGATCGAAACATGAGCGGCGCCGTGAAAACATGGCGAAGAGGTCTCGCCGGATAGGTGGCGAACCGACCACATCTTCAAAAGGAGGGAGGAGCATGGCATTGATGTCAGAACGTGACCGGGCATTGTTCACCGCTGCCGAAATGGCCTTGATCAAATCGAGCCTCCCGAAGGAAATCAAGGCTCTCACGCCGTCGAGGCTGAAGGTCCAGATGGCGCGGGCACGCCAGGCCGCGGAAAAGTATCGCGACCTGGCGCGCAGGCAGCAGCGCCGGACGAAACGGGTCTCCGGCTTCGGCCGGCCCACGCCGCCGTCGAATGCCCGGACGGAGCGCAAGGCGACGCTCCTGGGGGATGCGGCGGGCCGCTTCGAGCATCGCCTTGAGCAGCTTGAGCACCCGAAGAAACGGAAGACAGGACGGCCTCCGAAGCCACCCCTCCGGGAGACCTCTGGCTTCGCCACGCAACGCGACGCGCTGCGCCGGAGAAAGCAGCGGCGCCGGGCGGCCAGCGAATCGGCGCTGGCGGCGCGGGTGACTCGCCAGTTTCAGAAATCCAAGATGCGGGCGATTCAAGGGCATATCCGCGCCAGCGGCAAACGGCGGCAGGGCAAGCGAGACACCCGGCGATAAACGGCATTGGCGATGACAACGCGCGTCAATAACGGCGGCGGGCCGTCGGCCCGTCCGCAGGGACGATAGATTCACGGGGGGATGGCGATGACTGATCACGAACTGGTCAACCGGCCGTTGGTGAAGGCCTGGCTGTGGTGGGCGCTGATCTGGCTGACGTTCTTTCCGATCGTCGGCGTGCTGGTGTCGATCAAATTTCATCATCCCGGATTTTTGGACGGCATTTCCTGGCTCACGTTCGGCCGGTTGCGGCCGGTGCATGTGAACGGGGTGATCTTCGGCTCGTTTTCCACGGTCTTTCTCGGCCTGCTCTATTACATCGTGCCGCGCCTCTGCGGCGTGCGGATGTACAAGGAAGCATGGGGCTGGTGGCTGCTCCATGCGTGGAACGCCTTTCTCGTGCTCGGCACGGTGTCCCTGGTGCTCGGCTACAACATGGGCCTGGAGGCGGGGGAGTTCGAATGGCCCCTCAACCTCCTGCGGTTCGCCGTGCTCGGCCTGATCACGCTCCAGGTTCTGGGCACGGTCTTCCGCCGGATCGAACGGCGGTTCTACGTCGCCATGTGGTACACGACGGCCGCCTTAATCTGGACCGTGATGAACCTGATTCTCGGCAACGTCCTGCTGCCTTATACGGACGACATCGCGGGGGTGAACAGCGCGGCCATGCATGGCCTCTACATCCACTACATCGTCGGCCTCTGGATCACGCCGGCGGGGCTCGCGCTGATCTACTACTTCCTGCCGCTCAGCGCCAAGAACGCCCTCTTCAGCCATAAATTATCCCTGTTGGGATTTTGGGGCCTGGCCTTTTTCTATCCCTTCGTCGGCACGCACCATTACCTGTATAGTCCGATCCCCCACTGGACCCAGACGATCTCGATCGTGACCAGCATGTTGCTGATCATTCCGGTTTGGACCGTGGTGGCGAATTTCTTCGGGACCATGTTCGGACGGTGGGGCAGGGTCGCGGGCGGGGGAGGAGCCGACAACTATGCGGCGAAATTCCTGATGCTCGGGGCGGTCTACTATCTCCTCGGCTGTTTCCAGGGATCAGTGGAAGCCTTGCGACGGTTGCAGGAATTGACCCACTTCAACGACTTCGTCATTGCCCATTCGCACCTGACAGTCTTCGGGACCTTTGTTGTCTGGGCGGTCGGGTCCGCCTATTACGTCTGGCCCAGGGTGACGGGGCGGCAACTCTGGAGCGACAAGCTGGCCAGTTGGCATCTCTGGCTCACGGTCGGCGGGTTCACGGTGATGGCGGTCGGTTTGACGGCGCAGGGGTTCGTGCAGGGCTCGATGCTCGAGTACGGGGCCAATTTCGTGGACACGGTCAAGGAGATGAAGCCCTGGTGGGTGGCGCGCACGCTCGGCGGCGTGGCCATGGACGTCGCGCTCCTGTTGATGATCATCAATTTCTACAAGACGGCGGCGGAGGGACGTCCGGTCGAAGAAGGAGCGGCCGCGCCTCCGCCGATCGAGACGCCGGTCGAGGTCGTGGCCAAGGGCAGTTGGATCGAAAGTCCTTCGACCGTGTTGCTGGTCGCCGGCTTCGCCTTTTTCTTCCTGGCGGTCGGCGTCCAGGGCGTGACTCCCTGGTTGATGGCGGAAACCCGCACGGCGTCCGTGGAAGACACGGTCACCAAGGCGGTGATCCAGGTCGCGGACTACACGCCGCAAGAGCTGAAGGGCCGGCAGGTCTACATCCGCGAGGGCTGCTGGTACTGCCATTCGCAATATGTGCGGCCGGTCACCGGCGAATCGTTCCGCTGGGGGCCGGTGTCGCAGGCCGGCGAGTATGCCTATGACCGGCCCCATCTGTTCAGCACCAGGCGCATCGGTCCGGATCTGACCAGGGTCGGGCGTAAATTCGGCGACGACTGGCATGCCGCCCACCATTGGAATCCGCGCGAAGTCGTGCCCGATTCGATCATGCCGGCCTTTCCCTGGCTCTATGAACCGGCGAAGGACGGCGCAGCGCCGGAGCTGAATGAGGAGGGCAAGGCCATGGTCGCCTATCTGCAAAAACTGGGGACCGGCATCGGCGATTGGCGCGAAGGTTTTGTCTCCACCCAAGTGGCGGCCGGGCAGGTATTGAACGCGAACCCACAATCGCAGGACGAACTGCTTGCGCTCGGAAAGATCGTCTACGAACGCCGCTGTGTCGGGTGCCACGGGGTCAAGGGCAATGGAACAGGCCCCTCTGCGCGGTTTATGGACCCGCGCCCGCGCGACTTCACGAAAGGCATCTTCAAGTTCCGGTCGACGCCGGGCAAGGACTCGCTGCCCACCGACCTCGATCTCTACAGCACGGTCACCCACGGGCTCTGGGGCACGGCGATGCCGTCCTGGCAGGAAATCTCCGACCACGAGCGGCGCGCTGTCGTCCAATACATCAAGACGTTCTCAGATCGCTGGACCGAGGAGGCCGTGCCGCCGCCGATCACGATTCCCCCGGAGCCGCCGATCACTCCGGCCTCCCTGGAAACAGGCAAGACGCTGTTCATCGCGAACTGTATGTTGTGTCACGGGAACGAGGGGAAAGGGGACGGCCCGATGGTCCCGGTTTTGAAGGATGCCTGGGGACAGCCCCTCAAGCCCGCGAACTTCACGCTGGCGGCGGGGCTCTCGGGCGGCGTGAAACTGGGTCATGATGGGGAACACCTTTTCAAGACGGCGACGACCGGCGTGGGCGGGACGCCGATGCCGGTGTTCGGTGAGCAGCTCACGCCGGAGGAGATCTGGGATATCGTCCATTATGTGCAGTCTCTGCGCGTCAAGGCGCACCAGGCCGAACTGGTGGAAGCCGGCCTCAAGGACGGGGATCGGGAGCAGACCCGCTTGCGCATCTGGGCGTCGCTCTCGACCGCCGCTCGGCGGGGCGATCTGGACCAGGCAGTGGTGCAGGCTGCGCAGAAGCCACAGCCGGAAACCGAGTTGGTGGCCGAATCTGCTGATGAGGGGTGACGACCATGAGTGACGAACAGAGAAGCGTGAGGACCGATCCGGCGGAGAAGCCGGAACCGGCGCAGCCGGAATCTTCGGAAACCTCGCCGGCGTATCTGTACCGGCATGCGGGGATCAGAGAGCGCGACGGCTCCATTCCGGTGTGGTTGATGCTCGTCGTGATCGGACTGCTGATCTGGAGCGTGTACTATACGGTGCGATACTGGAGCGCGTCGTAACGGCCGGTTCACCGCGTGGGGAAAGCGGATGGACCCGCGCGATGCGCATGACGGCTCGCGTGCGGAGAGACGATGGGGCTGCTGCTTCTGGGGTTGCTGGTGGCCATCTTTACGGCCCTGTTCGCCCTGCAAAACAACGAGTCGGTCACGGTTCGATTCTTGGTCTGGGAACTGGACCTGTCGTTGGCGCTGCTCATTCTTGGGGCGACGGTGTTGGGCGCCATGCTATATCTGGTGGCCTCCTTGGGAGGGCTCTGGCGGCATGCGCGCGAGGCGCGAGAGCTTGCCAAGCTGGTCGAAAGTCAAGGCGCTCGAATCCGTGAACTGGAGTCACAATCGCATGAACGCCATCCGTCCGCACCAACCTGCATCCCGTGAACAGGAATGCGATGCCATCGAATCTGTGAAACCACCTGGGCGCCGACCCATCAGTCCGGCGAGCGGAGCCGCGTCGGCCTGGCTCCTGGTCGGGATTCTAGTAGCGAGTGGAGGCTGTACCTTGCCTCAGGAAGTGTCGAAAACGCCCCGCAGCGCGACCGAACAACTTCTCCTGACCGAGTCGGTGAAGCGAGCGCTGAGCGATCTCGACGTGCCACTGCCAAGAGACGCGACGGTGGCGATTCAGGTGGGTGGGCTGCAAACGGATCGGGCGCATGTGCATATGAGCGATGAAGAGGCATTCGGCATCGTCGATGCGCCCTCGTGGGATCTTGGTTACGTGCGCGACGTCGCAACAGCCCGGCTGGGAGCCTTGGGTTATCTCGTCGGGAGGTCGACAGGGGAGACCTCGTACATCGCCCGGGTCATGGTGGAGTCCATCGGCACGAATCAAGGCAGGACGTTCTTCGGCATGCCGCCTGTGCAAAGCGTGTTGATCCCGTTTGCGCTCCCGCAGCTCACCCTGTACCAGGAGATCGATCAGTTGGCGCATGTGCGCCTGTATGTCGATCTCTACGACGGCGTCACCGGACGGTTCATTCACACGACGCCCACATGGATCGGCACGGCCTATTACAACCAATACACCGTCTTGTTTTTCTTCACATGGACCTCGACCGATCTGGTTGCGGCTCCGTAGGCACTGCTTTCCAGCTTTCAAGGGCGCTCGCCATTACGCACTCACACATTTCTGCTTCACAGTTGCCCGTCGATAAAGATCGGTTAAGGTAGGCGATGGCGCAATCGGTGAAGTACGTGAGGTCAGGAAGCAGCAGATCGGCGTGGTGGACCTGTTCGGCGGTATTCATCGCCCTTGCCCTGGAGCAGGCGCCGGTTCAGGCCGAGGTATTAGGGCCGACGGCACCCCCGTGGCTTGCGCACCCGTCCGGGCCGTCGCTCCGGTTGCCTCCTCAAGAAATCTGGGGCGACAATCTCACACGCAAACTGCAAGCACGCAGGGGCCTGGGAGGCGATGAAGATTCTGCCACGATCGAGCGGGTGTCCGGGGAAGAAAAGGGGCCTCGCATCCCGGAACCGATGGTGTTCGATCTGGTGCGTCCGTTGGGCGCCAAGCGGGGAGAGGCGGAATTCAACACCCTCGGTCTGATTCCGCTCGCGCGCAAGACCCGGACTGTGGATGACGTCTCCGACCCGCTGGGTCTGGTGCGGCGCAGCGAAGACACGCAAGGGGTCGAATGGGCGCCGGAACTCGAGTTCGTTCTGACGGAAGGCCTTGCGCTCGAGTTAGAACTGCCGATGGAGAATCTCTCGCTGGAAGCGTACAAAACCGCCGGCCAACTCTCGTTCGGCACCTTATGGAATTATCGATTCATTCACGGTGCCCAGGTGATTGCCCAATATGACCGCCAGCCGGGTCTCTGGACGACGACGTGGCTGTACCTGGCCGGGTTTCGGTTCGATGAGACCTGGAGCTTCTTCGGGATGGTCGGACCCCGATTCGAACATGGCAGTCAGATCGGCGGGCGGAACGTCGAGATGCTGGCCAACGTCACGCTGTTCGCCGACATTACGGACCGGCTCGTCGGTGGAATCGAGACGAACTTCGGGCAGGTCCTGGATGGCAGCTCCGCCCTGTTGGTGATGCCGCAGGTTCACTATGAGGTGGATCCACATTGGATGATCCAGGCCGGCGCCGGCGTGCGCGTGACCCGCGAGTTCACCCTGCCCGAGATCGGCTTCCGCCTCATCCGAGAGTTCTGACATATTCCTGCCCATACGGTTGTTCTCATCCACAAGGAGGCCTCGGCCATGCTGGAATTGTCCTGGAATGATCTGGTTCCTTCTCTGGTTCACCTTGGGGCGGTGATCGCCAAGTCGGGAATGCATATCCTGATCGTATTGGCGATTGGGTATGCCGGCGTGCGTTTTGTGAAGCTTGGATTGGGCCATATGGAGACGGTCATCTCGCGGGCCGGGGAACGGACCGAGTCGGTTCCCGGCATGGCTAAGAAACGGGCCGCGACCTTGACCGGCATTCTGCGGACGATCGCGCTGACGTTCATCTGGGCCATCGTGATCGTGGAGGTCCTGACCCTCGTTGGCTTGGACATCAGACCCGTGCTGGCCGGAGCCGGCATCCTCGGCCTGGCCGTCGGGTTCGGCGCGCAGAACCTCGTCCGCGATCTGATCAGCGGATTTTTCATCATTCTGGAGGATCAAATTCGGCTCGGCGACGTCGCGATTATCAACGGGACCGGCGGTCTCGTGGAGGCCATTACGTTCAGGACGATCACGCTCCGCGACTTTTCCGGCGTCGTGCATGTCTTTCCGAACGGCGCGATCAACACCCTGTCGAACATGACCAAGGAATGGTCCGCCTTTGTGTTGGATATGGGGGTGGCCTACAAGGAGAACACGGATCGGGTCGTGGCGGTCATGAAGGCCGTGGGCGAGGAATTGCAGGACGATCCGGGCTTTCGCGACAAATTCGTGTCTCCCATCGAAATGATCGGAGTGGACAACTTCGCCGATTCGGCCGTGGTGATCCGCATCCGCATCAAAACCAGGCCTCTGGAGCAGTGGAATGTCGGACGGGAATACCGGCGGCGACTGAAACTGGCCTTTGACGCCCAGGGCATTGAGATCCCGTTTCCACATCGGACGTTGTACATGGGCGAGGCCAGCCGTCCGTTCATGGCCCAGGTCGTGGGCGATCCTCCAAGCCTCGAACCGAGTCGCGCATGAGGCGACAACTGTCGGTGCAGGTCTGGCCGGGGTCATGCCGCCGAATCGAGGTTCGGCTGGCATTCTGCGGCCTTTTCCCGGCCACGTTGTTCGACGCAGGCAGGGCCGGAGCCGTGCGTCCGTTTGTGACGGACGATGCCCGTATCGTGAACAAGGGCCAACTCGAAACCGAATCTTTTGCGGGCATGACCTTCAGCTCGGGAGGCCGGCCAGGGTATCACCTCGGTGCGCTCCAAGGTTTCTCTCCGACAGACTGGATGGAAATCATCGCCGGCGGCGCGGGACTGGAATACCACGAATCACGACTATCCGTGGACGATCTCGTGTTACAGCCGAAGTTTCTGCTTCATCGGCCGTTCGGCATCATCCCGTCGCTGTCCGTGGCAGGAGGGTGGTTGTTTCCCATCAGTGGCGATCGCCAACGGTGGAACTCCTGTGCCATGGCCCATGCCAGTTGGTTTCTATTCACGCCGGAAGCAAGCGAGGACCCGTACGACAACGGCCTTGCGGTTCATGTCAACGCCGGGAACCGTTGGACCGGCTGGACAAGGAAGGAGCGGAACTGCCATTGCCGTTCGTCGCCGAGTTGCCAGTGGATTCCATCGAAGGCGTTGGTCGTGTTCCGAAACCAGTTGCGACTTACCCAGCGGCCTCGTCCCATTTCCATATTGATGCGCCCGACCTTAAGGACGGTTGGAATCCTGGTTCCCAGGAAGTTGCTGGAGACGAGGTCCAGGTGGAGCTGCTGGATATCCAGCTCATTGACATGGTCGGTGGTGATGTAGCTGCCGGTCGTGGTGAGCGGGGCTCGCGAGTCCTGGATCTCGATCAAGAGCCGAACCGGATCGAGAATGTTCTGCACTCCCACCTGGAGGCGAGTGCGCATGGAAAGCAACTGGCCTCCGTCCGGCTCATTCATCCGCCAGGAGCCGCTGAGTCCTTCGTACCTCGTGCGGTGCTCCCCGCCGAGGACCAGCCAGCGGGGCGCCCGCAAGGCGTCGTGGAGGAGGCCCGGGCCGACTTTCGTCTTGTCGAGAATTTCGTCGTAAATGCCGATTTGGCTTTCGTATACGCCGAGGAGTTCCTTGACTCGTTCTCTTGATTCCGTCCTTCGGGCCGGCGGCGTTCCGGCGGTCCTCTCCCGTTTCCGGTCCCGAGGATCGAGGGAAAGGCCTTGGGGCGGGGCTTCGTCTGCCGGTGCCGTTTGCTCCAGTTGCCTGACCTTTTCACGGGCTCGCTCTTGTGGAGTTTGTTGTTCTCGTTCAGCCGCCTTGTCCTTGGCGCGCCTCTCTTCCAACCGGCGGAGCTGCTCCTGAGCCTTTTCTTTCTGACGCGATTGAGGGGACGGAGAGGACTCCGGCGTGGCTGGTGTTTCCCTTTCCAACTCTCGGAGCGTTTCTGTTGCACTATCCGGTCGCTGATCGAGAGAAGGATCGTCCGCTTCTCCGGGCTGTTCCGGCCGGTCCGTCGCGGCGGCAAAGGCAGCGCCCGTCATGCCGAGCGCCAACCACAGCAGGGCCTGTGCAAGGGCCAACCGTACGTATCGTGTGTCGGATTGTGCGGCATGCATCCTGGCGTTCTGGTCGGTATTTGAATCAACGACAATGGCGCGCCACGCCTTATGCCACGTTTGCCGCAAAGGGACAACCAGGACCGAACGGATCTCCGCAGACGAAACCGGAGACGTGCTCTTGCATAGGCTCGGAACCCCTCTTAGGATGAATGGACGACGACTCATGTCACGATCCCTACCGTCCACTCCCGCAGCGTCTTGAGGCTGTCCACTTGGCGGTGGTTTGACTGGTTGGAGATAGAGCGACTGCGTGGTCTGTCTCGGAGGGCCGTGGGCCTTGAGACTCATCTCTCCGGATCATGGAGATGCAATGGAGCAGGTAGAAGCAACAGGTTCGCAGCAGAATCCGTTGATCCAGCCGGTGGTGGAGCCGTTCCAACGATTCGTCCACGCCGAATCCTCGGGCGGTGTGCTGTTGCTGGCCGCCACGCTGGCGGCGTTGGTCTGGGCCAATTCTCCCTGGGCCGACTCCTACCATGAACTCTGGCAGTTGCCCGTCAGCTTGGTCGTCGGATCCCATGCCCTCACGGAAACGCTTTTGGAATGGATCAACGACGGCTTGATGGCGATGTTCTTTTTCGTCATCGGGCTGGAGATCAAACGGGAAGTGCTGGTGGGGGAGTTGTCCTCGCCCCGACAGGCCCTGCTCCCGCTCGCGGCGGCCCTCGGCGGGACCATCGTTCCGGCTTCGCTCTATGCCGCCGTGAATTCTGGGGGCCCCGGCGCCCCTGGATGGGGCGTGCCGATGGCGACCGACATCGCCTTCGCATTGGGCGTGCTCGCCTTGCTCGGCAAGCGGATCCCGCTGGCGCTGAAGGTGTTTCTCACCGCGCTCGCGATCGGAGACGATCTGATGGCGGTGATCGTGATCGCGCTGTTCTATACCTCGACGATATCCTGGATGAACGTGGGCATCGGCCTTGTGTTCTTGCTTCTGTTGATCGGGGCCAACGTCGCGGGCGTGCGGCATCCGCTGGTGTACTCGATTCTGGGCATCGGCGGCCTGTGGCTGGCGTTCTTGCTGTCGGGAATCCATGCGACGATCGCCGGCGTGTTGGCCGCAATGACGATTCCGGCCCGCACGCGACTCAGCGGGCGCGAATTTCTCGCCAAGGGGAAGGCGCTGCTGGAGCGCTTTGCGGAGGTGACCTCGCCCGATACTCCGCCGCTCGCCAACCGTGAGCGTCAACAGGTCACGCAACACTTGGAGGTGGCACTCAAGCATGTGGAGACGCCGTTGCAGCGCTTGGAGCGTGTGTTGCATCCCTGGGTGACGGTGGTCGTGATGCCGGTGTTTGCGCTGGCGAACGCCGGGGTGGCGCTCGATCGCGACCTGACGGCGGCGTTGGGCAACCCAGTCGTGATCGGAATCATGCTGGGTCTGCTGATCGGCAAGCCGGTCGGCATCGTGGGGGCGACCTGGCTGGCGGTCCGGTCCGGCGCGGCCCAGGTGCCGGAAGGCGTGTCCTGGCGGCAGTTGCTTGGAGTCGGGTGCGTGGCAGGAATCGGGTTTACGATGTCGCTCTTTATCGCCGGCTTGGCATTCGAGCAGGCCGAGTTATTGCGCTCGGCGAAGATGGGTATTCTCTTCGCTTCGACGATGGCGGGAACGCTCGGATGGTCGATCCTGAGGGGAGTCCGACCCGTGGCCACTCGGGAATGAGAGGATGGTGTCCCGTCTTCAGGACTGATCGGGCATCACCCGATCAACGTCACATAGGCCAGGATTGCGACCACGAGCAGGACAAGCACCCAAAACTGCAACCGGTGGACCATGGCCGCCTGCTTGGCCTGCATCTGTTGCAAGAGGGCCGGGTTGGCTTGCAGGTATCGATCAATCTCTGCTTTTGCCTCCTGCAAACCGATCTGTTGATCTTCGCGCAGCAGCTTGATGGCTTCGATTTTGTCGCCTCGCCGTAACGCACCAAGGACGGCAAGTGGAAGCTGGTCGTGCTTGTGAAGCGCAAAGCCCATTGTCGAGCCCTCTCGTTTGAAACAACCGAACGGCCTGCAGAATACGGTTCAGCGGGAGGACCTCATGCTGTCGGCTTCACTCTATGACGAGTTTCGCTGGCGACCAAGAATTCGTCGATTTGGAACCGGTCGTTTCCGGAGAACCTCAGAGGCGGGAATTGCGAAAACCGTTGCGTGAGATGATCGGCGCGTGGAGCCAGGCACGTGATAGGAGTGGATGATTGGGACAAGAACCGCGGCCGCCGGCGAGACGGGCGGCCGCGGAAAAGGCTCTCGATTATTTGTGCGCAATCGATTTGTTCGTAAACAGGTAGTCCTTGAGGTGGTCGGAGAACGTCGGGTCCTTGCGTCGAATCCATTCGAGGACCATCGACGCATGCTCCTTTTCCTCGTCGCGGTTGTGCGCCAGGATCGCCTTGAGGTCGGCGTCCTTGCAGGCATCGACGCGCTGGTTGTACCAATCGACCGCTTCCAGCTCCTCCATCAGCGACGTGATCGCGCGATGCATGTCGCGCGTGGGGTCGGACAGGTCTTCAAACCGCTCGTGGTATCCCTCATTGGCCATATGAACTCCTTCCTGATGAGTGCAGTGGAATAAGATAGACGCCGCTCGTTGCGTCTGTACCGGCGCCTCATTTCGAAGTGCCTGATCTCGAATCTAGGCAGGGCCTGGGGCGATGTCAACGGGAGGAGTCGATGAATATATCCGATCGGTGGGAACGAAGATCCACCGTACCATTAATCAGGTCAACGAGTCCGTAACTTCTCTTCAATATCGTTACGCACGTCCGGCCAAGGCCTCCCGGCAGGATTGGCTTTGTAGGATTCGAGTCGTTCCTGAACGATCTGCTGGTGCCACTCTGGGACTGGAACGTGCTCGTTATCGATGCTCCTTCCAAGCTTGCTTGTTTGTTCCTCTTTCAGGGCTGGCAGGAGGATGCTCTCTGATTGCGCGCATGGACCGAACACCGCCGCTTTGAGGAGTCTGATCGCTTCCTGCGTGCGCGGTCTGCGAGCACGTGAGAGAAGCCCTTGTTTTCGGTCTTGTTTCCTCGACTTTATCTGTAGTGGCGGCTTGGCGAGGTCCCTCACCGTTATCAATGCTCCTTCCAAGCTCGCTCGTTGTGTCCCAAGGACAGGGCGTGTCCGGCTCATGACAGCGACTTTGACCTCGGAGCGAGGCAACCGTCGAGGCGAGTGCGCGAAGGGAAGCGGAAACTGACCGAGTCTGCGAGGGAATTTCCGAGGGGTTCCACGCGCGCTCACCTCGAACGCTCGCTTCGAGGGCGTTGGAGCTATGGAGCCGGACACGCTCTGCCAGCCCCGTTCCCGCCTTGACTGCCCCTTCCACCGGCTCCTATAATTCGCCGACGGTGGGCGCAAACCGGCTGATTCGCCAAGACAAATGGCTGAATTGACGCATTTCAACGAGTCGGGCCGGGCGCGGATGGTCGATGTCGGCACCAAGGCCACCACGGAGCGCGTGGCGGTCGCCCAGGCCAAGGTCTTCATGGAGCCGGCCACCCTCCAAGCCATCCAACGGGGCACGATCGCCAAGGGCGATGTGCTGGCGGTGGCGCAGGTCGCCGGCGTGATGGGGGCCAAACGGACCCCGGATCTCATCCCCATGTGCCACCCCCTCCTGCTGACCAGCGTCGATATCTCCTTTAAAGAAGCGCCTCAGCCGAACGCCGACGGGCAGTGCTCCATCACCGTCACCGCGACGGTCAAAACCACCGGCCAGACGGGGGTGGAGATGGAAGCGATGACCGCCGTCTCCGTGGCCGCGTTGACGATGTACGATATGTGCAAAGCCATCGACAAACGGATGAGTTTCGGGGAGATTTGTTTGCTCTCCAAGTCGGGCGGGAAGTCCGGCACGTTTATGAGAGAAAGGTCCTGACTATGGCCGGTCCGGTGCAGGTGTCGGTCAAACTATTCGGTCTGACCAAGAGCCTGGCCAGGAACCAGGCCGATCTGGTCTTTACGTTGAACGGCGACCGGAAGGTCCGCGACCTGGTCGGGTTGATCGACGCGCAGTATCCTGCGATCGGAGAGTTGATTCTGAAAAAGAAGGTCCTGGTGTCGGTGAATCAGGACGTCGCTCACGAGGAGACGGAACTCAATACGGGCGACGAAATTGCCCTGTTGCCACCGTTTGCTGGTGGAGCACCTCCAATGGAACCAAACGGACAGACCGTGGTGGCCGACGACGAGGCCCTGCTCGTTCGCGTCCAACGCGAGAACTTTTCCATCGACGCGGAACTCGACCGCGTGCGCCGCCGGTCCAAACGGATCGGCGGGATTACCGTGTTTCTGGGCACCGCGCGCGACCGTTCGAAGGGGCGGGATGTGAGCGGTATCACCTTCGAACATTATGAAGGGATGGCGCAGAAGAAGCTGCGCGAGATCCGCGAGCGGGCGCTCAAGGATTTCGACATCATTGAATTGCTGATCGTCCACCGCTACGGTCCGATCGAGATCGGCGAGAACATCGTGTTGATCATCGCCGGAGCCGAGCACCGAGCCGATGCGTTCCGCGCCTGCAAGTGGGCGATCGACGAATTGAAGCAGATCACTCCGATCTGGAAGTTGGAGCAGACTCCTGAGGGGGAGGTCTGGGTCGAGGAACATCCATAAGCGCGAGTGCGGCGTCGATCGTCATTCGTCATGGGAGCAGTCTGAAACGTGAGTGAGCCGGTATCCGAGAGGCAGTTGGTGCCGACGGTGAACGATACCTTCGGCCGGCCGTTGCGCAGCTTGCGGCTGTCCGTGACCGACCGCTGCAACCTCCGCTGCAAGTACTGCATGCCGGAGGAGGACTACGCCTGGCTGCCCCGCGAGACGGTGCTCTCGTTCGAGGAGATGGCGCTGCTGACCCAGGCCTTTACGGGGCTGGGGGTCGATAAGGTCCGGATTACGGGCGGGGAGCCGTTGCTGCGGCGCAACCTGCCGCTTTTGATCCGCATGCTTCGGCAGAATCATCAGATCAAGGACCTGGCGCTGACGACCAACGGCATTCTCATGGCGGAGCAGGCGGAGCTATTGTACGAGGCCGGCCTGGATCGGGTCACCGTCAGTTTGGATACCTTGCGGCCCGAGCGCTTCCGCGCGCTGACTCGCCGCGATCTGTTCCATCAGGTGCTGGAGGGCATCGATGCGGTGAACCGGACCGGCTTTCCGAACCTGAAGATCGATACGGTGGCGATGAAGGGGTTCAATGACGACGAGATCGTGTCCTTGATCGAATACGGCAAGGCCGTCAAGGGCGAAGTGCGGTTCATCGAGTATATGGACGTGGGCGGCGCGACCGATTGGTCGATGAGCAAGGTGCTCTCGCAGGCGGAGATTCTTCAGATTCTGACCAAACACTATGGGCCGATCACGCCGATCCGGGAAGACTCCTCCGCCCCCGCGCAGCGCTTTTCCTTGCCGGACGGGACGATCTTTGGCATTATTGCCTCCACGACGGTTCCCTTCTGCGCTACCTGCGACCGGAGCCGGCTGACCGCCGACGGCATGTGGTATCTCTGTCTCTATGCCAAGCAGGGATTCGATCTGCGCGTCCCGTTGCGCCGGGACGGGACGTTGGAGACGATCCAGGCCCTCATCACCTCCGTCTGGGAAGCCCGCCGCGACCGGGGCGCCGAGCAGCGGAAGGCCTTGGAAGAGGAGGGGCTCCGCGACTTGCAACTGATCGATGTCTCCCGTCTGCGTGAAGATCCTCACCTTGAAATGCATGCCCGCGGGGGCTGACGCGCAACGAACGTCCTGCCGGTTTCCGGTCCGGCACGAGATCCGGCGCCGTTCTCGTTCACATGTCTGATTTTCACTTCCTGACCATGTTGGGGTTGGGTTTTGTCCTGGGGTTTCGCCATGCCCTGGATGCGGACCATGTGGCGGCCGTCTCGACGATGCTGGCGCGGTCGTCGTCGGTCTGGCGCTCCGGGCTGGTGGGCCTCTCGTGGGGCGTCGGGCATACGGTGATGTTGCTGGCGGCTGGCACCGTCATGATGGCCTTCCAGGTGGCGATCCCCGAGCCGGTGGCGCAGGCGCTCGAAGGGGTGGTCGGCCTGATGCTCATCATCCTCGGTGGCTCGCTCGCGTGGACGCTCTACGCCGAGCGATGGCATTGGCACAGCCACGAACATGACGGCGCGCGCCATCTGCACATCCACCACCATCACCGCAGTCCGGACCATGATCACCTGCATTGGTGGAACGGGGCCTGGAAACCCTTTGCCGTCGGCATGGTCCACGGACTGGCCGGATCGGCCGCTCTGTTGCTGCTGGTCCTCTCTAATGTCGGGACGTTGGGGCAGGGGCTGGCCTATATTGCGGTCTTTGGTGTCGGGTCGATTCTCGGTATGATGGTGACCGGTGCGCTGATCAGTATGCCGATGGTGTACGCCGGGTCCTGGGGAGCCTGGGGACCGGTCGCGCAGGTGGTGGTGCGGGGCATGGTGAGTCTTGGCACGGTCGGCGTCGGCGCGGTCATGGTCGCGCAGGCCGGATTCGTGAGCCTGTAAGCGGCGAGACCCGTTTCGACGTGGGCTGGCGCGCAATCTACCTCTGAGGGACGTGTCCAATGGCGTGGTTCAAGAAGCAGAAGACGACGGTTGAAGAGCCTCCGCGAAAGCCGAAAACGGCGGAAGGCATGTGGCTCAAGTGCAACCACTGCCGCGAGATCATTTATCGCAAGGAGGTGGAGCGGAACCATCGCGTCTGCCCCAAGTGCGACTACCACTTTCCGATCAGCGTGCTCGAACGGATTGCCTTGCTTATCGACGTCGGCACGTTCAAGGAATGGGATACGGACCTGGAGGCGCAGGACCCCTTGCAGTTCCAGGATCAACGGTCGTACAAGGACCGGCTTAAGGCCCAGCAGGACAAGACCGGCCGCAAGGACGCGCTCGTCACGGGCGAAGGGCTCATCCATGGACGGAAGGCCGTCCTCTGCGTGTTCGACTTCGGGTTCATGGGCGGCAGCATGGGGTCGGTGGTCGGGGAGAAATTCTGCCGCGCGGTGGATCGCGCCATTGAACAGAAGCTGCCGGTCATCCTGGTCACCTCGTCGGGCGGCGCGCGGATGCAGGAAGGCACCTTGTCGCTGATGCAGATGGCCAAGACCTCGGGCGCGGTGGCCAAGCTCCATGAAGCCCGGTTGCCCTTTATCTCGGTCCTGGCCGATCCGACCTTCGGCGGGGTGACCGCGAGCGTCGCGATGCTGGGCGATGTGATTCTGGCCGAACCGAAGGCCCTGATCGGATTCGCCGGACCCCGCGTGATCGAACAGACGATCAAGCAACAGTTGCCCGACGGCTTTCAACGCGCCGAATTTCTGCTCGAACACGGCATGATCGACCGCATTGTCGAACGCAAGCAATTGAAAGACACCCTGGCTACCCTGATCGGACACTTGTAACCGGCGTCTCCCTGTTGCGATGCCGTCCTCCTACGCCTCCTCGGTCGCCTTCCTCTACGGGCTCCAACGACATGGGATCAAACTCGGCTTGGAGACCATCCGGTCGTTGCTGGCGGCGCTGGAGCATCCGGAACGCCGGTTTCCTTCGCTCCATATCGGCGGCACCAACGGGAAGGGGTCCACCGCGGCGATCGTGGCGTCGGTGCTCGCCGCGGCCGGCTATCGCGTCGGACTGTACACGTCGCCTCATCTGGTGGACTTCCGCGAACGCATCCGGGTCAACGGCGAGCTGATTGCCGAGGACCGGGTCGCGGCCCTGACCGATGATCTCCGTGCGGCCTGCCCGCCCGGGCTGAGTCCCACGTTCTTCGAGTTCACAACGGCCATGGCCTTCCGGCATTTCGCGGATTCGGCGGTCGATGTGGCCGTGCTGGAAGTGGGGCTCGGCGGCCGGTACGACGCGACCAACGTTGTCACGCCGCTGGTCTCGGGCATTACCACGGTCTCGTTCGACCATGAGGAGTTCCTCGGCCATGATCTGCCCTCGATCGCGTTTGAGAAGGCCGGCATCATCAAACCGCTGGTCCCGGTCGTCACCGGATCGCTGCCGAGCGAAGCCGCGCGGGTGGTTGAGATGGTCGCCAAGGAGCAACAGGCGCCGCTGTTGCGGCTGGGAAAGGACTATTCGATTCTCGGGCGGCATCCGGGGGACTGCCGGTTCAGCGGCCGCCGGTGGCGGTTCACGGGTTTGTCCTGTCCCTTGCAGGGAACGCATCAATTGGATAATCTCGGCTGCGCGCTCATGATGATCGAGTCGGCCGCGGAACGCGGGTTGGCGATCTCCGAGCAGGCCGTGCGGCACGGAGTCCGCGGGGTCGAATGGGAAGGGCGCCTCGAAACGGTCGGGCAAGAGCCGATGCTGCTGTTGGACGGGGCGCATAATCCGGCCGCGGCGGAAGCCTTGAGCGACTATCTCCGGCAACTGCGCGCGCGCCCGGAACACCCGGATCGTTCGGTCATTCTCTTGATCGGCATGATGCGCGATAAAGACCATTCCAGATTTCTCCGCGCCCTGCTCCCGCTGGCCGATCAGGTCGTGCTGACCCAGGCCGGTCTGGCCCGTTCCGCGCCGGTCGAGACCCTGCGCGCGGCGATCCCGCCGGGCGGGCCGCCCGTGCAAGTCGAGCCGGCCGTGGCCGACGCGCTGGCGCTCGCGCGGCGCCTGGCCCGTCCGTCGGACATCATCTGCGTGACCGGTTCCCTCATGATCATCGGAGAGGTGAAGGCTTTGCTGCGTGGCTCCGCTCTGTCGCCGCTCCGGGGTTGACATGAGGGATTTCCCTCAGTCGGTGGTCTGGGTCCTCTGGCTCCTCTGTCCGCTCCTGGCCATCCTGTCCGCCCATTCCGCTCCGGCTCAACCGATCGCGGCCTCCAGCGTGGCGACGAGCGGCTCGGCCAATTCGCGCGTCGAGGTCACGGGCGATCGGATCGAATACCTCCAGGAAGTGGACACCTATCAGGCCGACGGGTCGGTCGTGATCCTCTATGGCGATCAACGCCTCACGGCTGATCATGTCACCATCCATGCGCTCACGGGCCACGTCATCGCCACCGGCAACGTCCATTTGGTCGGGCCGGTGTCGGAAGTCTGGGGCGAGCAATTGCGGTTGGACATCAATACGGAAGGCGGCCTGGTCGCCAACGGCCAGGTCCATTTCAAGCAAACGAACACGTTCGCCACCGGACGTCTGTTGCAGCGCTATTCCGAAAGCCATTACCGCATCAAAGAGGGGTCCTTCACCAACTGCGATGCCAAGGACGGGGAGGTGCCGGCCTGGCGGTTTACGTTCCAGGATCTGGATCTCGACACGAGCGACAGTTTGGCCATGAAGGGGGCGTGGTTTTGCGTGTTGGACCACAAGCTCTTGCCGTTGCCGACCTTGACCTATCCGGTCAGCTACCGCAAGACGGGGTTCCTGATCCCCTCGCCGACGTTCGACAATCGCTTCGGGTTGGGCATGCAGGTCCCGTTCTTTTGGGCGATCAATCCCAGCCAGGATCTGCTCATCACGCCGAATTACTACAGCAATCTGGGCTATGGGTCGGATTTTGGTTATCGCTACATCCTGAACCGGCAATCGCGGGGCCAGTGGCTGGCGAGCGTCTTTCAGCAGGAGCAGCTCCCAAAGGTATCGGGTGTGCAGGAAGCAGGGGCGGATGTCCGGCGCATCCGCGGCCTGCTCAGCGGCAACCATGTGCAGCAATTCGATCAGGATCTCCGGATGATCGCGCAGGTGTTCTTCGTGTCGGACCCCGATTATCTCCAGCAACTCAGCAATTCGGGCGTCGCGCGGGCCTTGCCAAGCGGGGAGTCGAACCTGCTGACCACCCAGCGGTGGGGAACCGGCAATCTGTATCTGCTCGGGCAATATCTCCAGCCCTTGCAGTCCGGCGGCAGCGACACGTTCCAGCGCCTGCCCGAACTCGGCTACAGCATGGCGAATACGGCGACCCCCCTCACCGGGCCGCTTCAATTCAACATGGATACGGGCATGACCTATTTCTACCGGGACGAGGGATTTCATGTCGGCCGCGCCACCATCATGCCGGGCTTGACCACCGACACGTTGAACCTCGGCCATGTCGTGGGGCTCACCCCGCAAGCCAAGTTTCTGGAATCCTATTACTCGCGCGGGGCGGTCGAGGATGTCTCGGTGCAGCGCCAGACCTTCTGGGCGGCGCTGGAGGCCAAGTCGCGGCTCACGAAACGGTATGGGACGGGCGACGGCACCAGCATGCTCCACACGATCGAGCCCCAGGTGATCTACGAATACGTGCCGGCCTCGGATCAGTCCCAGATCGCTCAGATCGACCAATTGGACGATTTGCCCAAGAAAAATCTGGTGACCTATGCCGTGCGCAGCCGATTGCTGGAGAACAAGCGCTCCGGCAGCGCCTTCAACTGGCTGGATCTGATGATTGCGCAGAGCTACCACGTCGGAGCGGTGCAAACCAGAGCACGGGATTTCACGCCGGGCGCGCCCCCGACGCTCGGCACGATCACCCAACCGTTGTTTCCCGCCACCACCACGGTCGACGGCCGGAAATTTTCCGATCTGTGGATCCGGGCGATGATCGGCAACAACACCCCGGAATTCATCCCCGGTCTGACCCCGAACACGATCGATATCTGGTCGCGCCACTATTCGTTGAACCAGTACCTCACGGTGGACGCCTTCGTCGATCCCTATAAGGGAACCTTGAGCCAGTTCAACACCGATTTCCGGGTGCAGAACAACAATGCCTGGTATATCGAGGTCGGCCAGCGCTATGCCCGCGAGGGCAATCTCGTGCGCCGCGGGGACATCTGGAATCCGATTTCATTCAACGAGGTCTATGCGCCGACGTCGGAGATTCAGTTCGTCACGGCCATGGCGGCCGTGCGCCTGTCGCAGGGATGGACGGTCGGGGCCCGCGGCTATTACGACCTGAAAAACGGGCGGAGTCCGGAGTACGATGTCGTCGGGATGTACCAGAACCCATGCAAGTGCTGGTCGCTCGGGATGTGGTACCTGCAGTTTCCCGACCGCGTGCAGTACAACGTGGTGCTCAGCCTGACGGGAATCGGATGGACGGAGAACTTCGGCACCGCGGTCCTGAAGACCATTCTCTCGCCGATCATGATCGGCGAGCGAGGCCTGCCCTGGGCGGCGGTGGGAGGCCCCTACGGTCGCATGCAGCCGGCCGGACAGTCCGGCGCCTCTGCCATCAAATGACCGGCGCGACGGCCTGCCCACTGGCCTGAGGGAGCAATCTATCTTCTGCCGCAAGGTGAAGCGCGCGAAGCAAGGAGGAGCGGGATATGTTTGTCAGAAAAGGGAAACGGGCGGTGGGACGAATAGCGCTGGGAGCGTTCCTGTGGCTCTGTTCGGCCTGTTCGAGTCTCCCGGGAACGACCCTGCCTTCCGAGTCGGCCTCTCCTCATCCCCACCTCCGCCACGCCCGTCTGTACCTTGCCGCTGCGGACTATCGGCGTGCGATCGACGCCTGTCTGGAAGAGGTTCGCGCGCGGCCCTCCGTGGCGAGTTACGTCTATCTCACGTACGTCTATCATGCCTTGGACGCATACCTGGACGATTTGGCCAAAAAGGACCAGTGGGTCGGCATCGAACAACTCGCGCTCAGCCTAGCCGGCGACCGGCCGGAGCAGTTGTTGGATCCTCCCGACATCCTGGCTCGTGTGGCGAAGGAACTGATCCATACGAGTGTTCAGAAACAGTCCGACATCACGGCCGCGATGGCCTCCCGGTTGGATGCGGCGGAAGTCAGGCGCCTCTGGGAAGAACAGACGGCCTGGCGGCGCGCGCATCCGCAGGATTGGTGGCGGTCTGCCCCCGAGGCGTGGCGTTGGGACAGTCCGTAGCGACGGTCCCGCCGTTGACAGCCGAGCGACGGGGAGATTAGGATGCGTGAGTGTCTCGCTCGCGCGAGCGTTGCCGCAGAGATGATTGTAAGGTGACTGCGTAACCGAAGGAGGCCGTCCGGTGGCTGGCTTAGCGCTGAAAGTCGATGATAAGAACTGGGAAGCCGAAGTGATCAACGCGCCGGAACTCGTCATGGTCGATTTCTGGGCGGTGTGGTGCGGACCCTGCCAGATGGTGGCGCCCATCGTGGATGAGCTGGCCCAGGAATATGCCGGTCGGGTGCGGGTTCGAAAGCTGAACACGGATGAAAACCCGGAAATTGCCGGCCGCTATCAGATCATGAGCATTCCGACCATTCTGTTTTTCAAGAACGGTCAATTGGCCGAGCGTCTGGTTGGCGCCCGTCCCAAGCGACAGTTCAAGGACGTGATCGATTCGTTGTTGGCGAAGCCCTCCGCGACCACCTGACCGCTCGTCGTGGTTCACCCTCATCGGGGTTCATGCTCAGCGAGTTGCGAGTTGCCAACTTTGCGCTGATCGAGCAACTCCAGCTCACTCTTCCGCCAGGATTCGTCGTGCTGACCGGTGAAACCGGGGCCGGCAAATCCCTTCTCATCGATGCGATCGCGCTGCTGCTCGGCCAGCGGGCGGCGGCGGACCTCATCCGGACCGGAGCGGAGGAGGCCGAACTGGAAGCCGCCTTTTCTCTCTCCGATCCCCACCCGCTCGTTCAGCACCTTCGTTCGCTCGACCTGCTCGGTTCCCAGGAGACGGAGCTGATCGTCCGGCGCGTCCTCTCCCGGTCGGGCCGGAGCCGGACCTATGTGAACAGCCGCCTGGTGCCGCTTCAGTACCTGGAACAACTCTCCGGGGTGCTCGTGGATATTCACGGGCAGCACGAACAGCAGTCCCTGCTACGTCCGGCCATGCAACTGGCCGCAGTGGACGCCTTTGCATCTCACGATCATCTGCGGGGACAATATAAGCGGGCCTTCGAGCAGTGGCGTCTGGCGCGCCGGATAGCGACGGAGGCGGAAGCCCAGGCCCTGGATCTCCGGCAGCGAGAAGAGCTGCTGCGGTTTCAGGCTAAAGAAATTCAGGATGCGGCGCCGTCGCCTGAAGAGGATCGGGAGTTGCTTGAGGAACTCCAGCGGCTCCGCCATGCGGACAAGCTCCAGAGCCTCTCCGAGGCCGCATACCAGATTTTGTATCAGGCTGATGGGGCGGTGCTGGGACAACTGGCGATGGTGGAGCGGCAGGCGCAAGAGCTGGCCGGAATCGACCGGACAACCGCGGACTGGCTGCCCGAGATCCGTACGGTCAAGGTCAAGCTGCGGGACCTGGCCGATGAAGTTCGGCGGTATCGGGACCGGATCGCCGCCGATCCGTCGAAACTGGCCGAGGTGGACGATCGGTTGGCCCTCTTGGAGCGTCTGAAAAAGAAATACGGCGGCACGCTGGAGGCGGTATGCCGGAAAGGCGACGAGCTGCTGGCAGCCCTCTCTCTGCTGGATCATTCACAGGATCGGCTGCACAACCTGCAAGAGGATGAGCGGCAGGCCTTCCAAGAAGTCCGCCGGCTCGCAGATCAGTTGTCGGCCGCCCGGGAACGCACGGCCGCTCTCCTGGAAAGTCGCCTCCAACGGGAGTTCACGGATCTTCAAATGCCGCACGCACGGTTGCAGGTCAAGATCGAACGGAACGACGGCGACGAGCTCTTCGACCCGGCCGGCCAGGATCGGGCTGAATTTCTCTTTTCGGCCAACAAAGGGGAACCGTTGCGTCCCCTGGCGCGGGTGGCGTCGGGCGGGGAGTTGTCCCGGGTCATGCTGGGGCTCAAGACGGCGTTGGCCGCGCACGATACCGTTCCAACGCTGATCTTCGATGAGATCGACGCCGGCGTCGGAGGAGCGGCAGCCGAGGCGATCGGCCGGCGGCTCAGGGCGCTGGCGGCCTATCACCAGGTGTTGTGCGTCACACATCTCCCGCAGGTCGCGTCGCAGGCCCACGCGCATGTTCTGGTGGAAAAGCAGGCCAGGAATCGGAGGACACAGACCTCGGTCAGGCTCCTGGATGCGGGATCGCGGGCCGAGGAGATCGCCAAGATGTTGGGAGGCCAGACGGTCACGTCGACGATGCGTCGGGCTGCGGCGGAGTTGTTGAAACAGGGCGGGCAGGCCGAGTCGGACTGATCTGATCGTTATGGATCAGGAGCGGAGATAGGGACATTGGCCAGAGCCAGCGCCGGAAGAGAGGTTTTACATTCGCTGACGACCTGGGCAAACATGGTTGCCAGGCGCGGGTCGAAGTGAGTATGGGCCTGCTGGACGACGTAACGGATGGCGTCGTCGATCGGGAGCGGCGTAGCGCTCGGGCCGTCGGAGGTGATGCGGTCGAACTCTTCAGCGATCCCCACGATGCGGGCCAGCAGCGGAATGCCTTCTCCTTGCAGTCCGTGCGGAAATCCCTTCCCGTCGTACCGTTCGTGATGATAGGAGATGATCTGCCCGACCTCGGCCGGAATGCCGAGCGACAGGACCATCCTGGCGCCGATTTCGGTATGGCGCCCCAGCCGTTCCGCTTGCGCAGTCGTTTGCTCCGAGGTTTGAGCCGCTTCCATCCCGATCATGCCCAGGTCGTGGAGAAACGAGCCCAAGGCCAGGGATTTCTGCTCCGCCGGAGTCAGACTCAAACGGTTTCCGAGCAGCGTCGCGTAGAAGCTGACGCGGCTGGAATGATTCAGAAGGTTCCGGTCTTTGGCTTCCAGCAGGCTGGAGAGCAGCGGCACCAAATCGGCATAGTCCCCTGACTCAATTCGCCTCTCAGTCTTGTGCTTCGTCAAGGCCTGATAATTTTCCCGCAGCCGGACCCAGGCCTGTGCGGCCTGATCCTCTGATTGCCAGAGCGCCTGGCTGCCTGCGAGGAAGGCCCGGAGGAAATCGAGACGCTTTTTCTTGTCCAGCGTTTGGTTGATCAGCGTGATCAGCTCGGTCACGTTGAAGGGCTTGAGCAGGTATCCCGCCGCCCCGTGACGAATGCCGTCCATGGCGGATTTCAAGCTTCCATAGCCGGTGATGATGATCACTTCGATGTCCCGATAGAGCTGCTTGATGTCCTGCAAGAGATCAAGGCCCTGCCGGTCGGGAAGCTTCTGATCCAAGGTGATGAGATCGATGCGGTGCTCTTGAAGGAGGCGGAGCGCGTCGCGCGCGCAATCGGCCGATTGGACATTGAAGAAGGGGCGCAGGATGACTTTGAGGGCGTCTCGGGGACCGGCTTCGTCGTCGACGACTAAAATCGTAGGTTTGTCCGTCTGCGAGGGGTCCTGGTTGAAAGGCATAGGTAGGTGTGTAGTGGTAATCGCCTAAAATGTCAAGCAATTCACAGGCCCTGAACGGTGAATGCTGTGGACAAGAGAAAGCTCGTAGGTGGGTTTATGACATGGTGTCGTTGACATTCTACCATATATAGTGGGGTCAGGCCATGGGGTGCTTGCATATAGGCGCGAGGCAGTCCTTTCAGATCGAGCCATGATTCTGACAAAAATGAATATCCTGTGAAAAGATTGTGGGCCGGCTGTGTGAACGGATGTGGAGGGAGCTCGTGGTTATTCCTGCGTCATCGATGGAGGGTCAGAAGCGGCGGGGACCGTCTCCGGACGTGAAATGCCGAGAGTGTCCATTCGGTACTTGAGCATGCGCCGGCTGATGCCGAGCAGCGTGGCGGCATGAGTCTGCACGTAATTGGTCCGGCGCAGCGCGTCCAAAATGATGTCCTTCTCGAAATCCATGACGGCCTTTTCCAGCGACACGCGTCCCGACAAGATATCCTCGCGGAGCGTGCTGGATTTGGTGTCGGACTTCAGCGAGTTGGGGAGGTGGTCGGGCATGATCGCGGCCCCTTGGGACCAGAGCACGGCCTGCTCGATGACGTTTTGCAGCTCGCGCACGTTGCCGGGCCAGGGATAGCGGCAGATTAACTCCAAGGCTTCCTTGGAAAAGTCCTGTGGGGGGCGCTTGTCTTCCTCGTTGCGCTTGCTCAGAAAATGCTTGGCCAGCAACGCGACGTCTTCTCCGCGCTCGCGCAGCGGCGGGAGGTACAGGGAGATGACGTTGATGCGGTAGTAGAGATCCTCGCGAAACGTGCCGCGCCGCACCAATTCGTCCAGGCTCTTGTTCGTGGCCGCCACGATCCGGACATCCACCTTAATCGGTTGCACGCCGCCGATCCTCGTAAATTCTCGCTCTTGAAGAACTCGAAGCAGTTTGGCCTGCGTGGTCGGGCTCAAGTCCCCGATCTCGTCCAGGAATAACGTGCCCGTATGGGCGAGCTCGAACTGGCCGACGCGGCGGGCGGTGGCGTCGGTGAACGACCCCTTTTCATGTCCGAAGAGTTCGCTTTCGATCAGGGTCTCGGGCAAGGCCGCGCAGTTCAGCGCGACGAACGGGCGGTCCCGGCGGGCGCTGTTGTAATGGAGCGCCCGCGCAACCAGTTCCTTGCCGGTGCCGCTTTCCCCGGTAATCATCACGGTGGTCCGGCTGTCGGCAACCTGCTCGATCTTGGAATAAATCTCCTGCATCGCCGAGCTTTTTCCGATCAGATTGTGAAACCCGTACCGGTGAACCACTTGGGCGCGCAGGTATCGGACTTCGCGCTCCAGTTCCTGGTTTTCCAGGGCCTTGGCGATGATGATGCGGAGTTCGTCGATTTCGAACGGTTTCGAAATGTAATCGGCGGCGCCGAGCTTCATGGCGTCCACGGCCGTCTTTACGGCTTTCGTGCCGGTGAGCATGATGACCGGGACCGAACGGTCTTCCGCTTGCAATTTCTCGAGCACGGCAAGGCCGTCCATTCCGGGGAGGATCACGTCGAGCAGCACGAGATGCGGACTTTCGCGCCTGAACAGGTCCAACCCTTCCTGCGCATCCGCGGCCTGGAGCACCTCATAGGTCGGCTCCAACACCATCTTGAGCGACGTGCGGACCCGTGGCTCATCGTCAACGATCAGAATGCGTCTCTTCATATCATGTCGGCTCGTGTGACGAGGGGTGTTGGAAACCTTTGCGGTCCGTGGGCGGCCGACTCTCCGGAGGGGGGACGAACCCCGCGCGTCACTCCGGGTTTTACCTCAGCACCGGAGGAAGTATACACGGAGGTTCCGCTTTCAGCCAGTGGAATTCGGCTTCCGGGCGGTCGCGACGTGAAGGTGATGGGCCAGCGCGGGTTCGACCGCCGGCAGGCGGCCTCCCGCGGTTTCGAGCAGCAATTCCACCTGACGAGGCGTGAACCGCCGCAGCACTCCTTCCAGATAACTGCGTTGGAATTCGCCGAATGCCCGGAGTAATACGCTGCTCGACGGTCCCGCGCCGGGCGCGCGTCCGGAGAGCTGATGTCGGTACCAGGCTGACAAATCCGCGGCGGGCTGAAGGCACAACAGAACCAGCCGGCCGCCGGGAACCAAGACGCGCATGCATTCCCTGAGTGTCGACAGCGGGTCGGCGAAGTGCCCGAGCACAATATGGCAAAACACCGCGTCATAGCTGTTGTCGGAGAGGGGAAGCGGACCGCCGAGGTCGCCAAGGCAGAAGGACGGCGCCAAGGATCGATCCGCGGGCCAGGGTCGGGCGGATTCGCGGGACAGTTTGGCCTGGATGGACAAGAGAGTCTGGCGGCTTTGGATCAGCCCATCGCAATGAAAGTCCAGACCTGTATAGGCCGGGCCATCCAGCCCGGCTGGACCGAGCGTTCGCTGGCGGTACGCGTGGTGCGTCAGGAGAAACGTGCCGAGGTGGCCGCTGGCGTCGCCGATGCACAGCAGCCGGCATGTGGAATCCAGAGGGGCCAGCAACTGGCAGGATCGTTCGAGCAGTTTCCAGTAGTCGGGAAGATTGAGGAGCGGGCGCGAATGGGTCGCGAAGTCGTTCCAGTTGCGGGCCCGCTCGGCGGACGAGCGACGGTGCAGGCACCGGACTCGCGTCAGTTCCAGCCCCGTCTCGAGCCGGAGGTCCTGAGTCGGCATGGGAACCAGCCGGCCCGCCTGCGGCGCGCGCGAGCCCTCCGTCAGACAAAATCGTGCGATCCTGTCGAACCAGTTGTCCGGACGGAGCGGTTGCGCGGGCGCCCCCGTGATCGGTTCCGCGAGAAAGGTCACAAAACGACAGGCCTCGCCGAGCGCCGCGCGGATCCGGTCCAGGATGTCCCGGTGCGCCGCGGCCTCTTCGAGCGGCGCAAAGATGCCGGTCGGTGCTCGAAGCCCTTCCAGATCATCAAGGAAATCATGGACGCCGGCCAAGCGCGACAAGATCGCGTCATGGATGAAACGCTCGGCGATGACGTTGAGGCCGAAGATGGTTCCCGTTTCGAAGTCCGGCTTATGCGCCTGCATCGGATCGATGTCGGTGTGCTGGAGCCGATGCAGCTCCTCGTCCAGGTCCAACGGCACATGGAGCAGCAGGAGCCCGGCCAGGCGGGAATAATCCTTGAGGCCTCTGGCCGCGATGCGCCCACCGATTCCATGGCCGATGACGAACAGGGGGCAACTGGGCCAGAATTCCGCCGCAAAATCGAGGACGGTCGTAAAATCCATGAGCATGTCGCTGAGCGTCGCGTGCGGCGCGGCGGCGTCGCTCTCTCCCACATGGTTCGTGCAATCGTAACGAAGCACCTGCATGCCCTGGCCGGCGAGGTAGTAGGCCAGTTCCACGTACTGTTCCTTGGGATGAGCAAAGCCTGGCGTGATGATCACCAGCGGGGAGAGGGCCAAGCGGCTGTGGGGGGCATGATCGTGATACAGCGCGATTCGGCGGTCGTAGGGATTGATGCAGGATAAGAGGTCGGTGACGACATGCCGGACGGACCGTTGCCCGGCGTCATCCATGGCCGAGAGGACCTGTCGATTGACAAGCCGGAACAAGGCCTCCGCAGCCTCCTCAGGAATGGGTGTCGATCGCGCGCCATAGGTCCACTTGGCTTCCTGCTCAACGGAGGCTACGGCCGTCGACGGTTTCTCCCAGACGATCGTGATCGGCAGGGCGGCCGGATTATCCGATCCATGCGCCGCTCCACCGATCGGGCCGTTCGCGCCGATCAGCGGGAGCATGAGGTGAAACGGATTCTGCCATTTCGAAAGTGGCGTCGTGCTGCTGAAACCACATCCACCCAGGCTGATGTTCACGAGATCGAGAGAGACCGGCTCATTCCGGTGGCCGTCCTCGCGAGATGTGAGGATCGCCTGAAGTCTACAGGGCGTGCGAAAGTCCAGCCGGCGGTCGCCGTTTTCGATCGTCCAGGAAGCCTGGGACGATGGAGCCGGGGGCGGCGACGTCCGGAGGTCCCCGGTGATGACGATCTCCACCTTCAAACAGCCCGGTTCCTCCCGTAGGGCTTCCAGAAAGGACAGGAGCACGGCCCGCTGGATGTCTTCGATCGGGTCGAACAGGGCGCGTCCCGCGGATGGGCGGGCTGTATCGGCCAAGACCATCCCGGTCAGATGAAGAAACATGACGTCGGATGCCAGACGGATGGCAGCCCGGCCGGCCGGGACCGAGGTGGAGGATGTCGTAAGGTAAAACTGCAAGCCGGTCGCATCCAGAGTGGTCGTGATCCCGCTCACCGTCCCACCTTCGGATCGGATGTCGGTGGGTAATCGGTGAGCCGGGAGTTCTTGTTGGCGGAGGTCCGTGGGGGCTGTGTCCGGTGGTGAAACGAGAGGCTCGCTCGCCGCCGATTCAAACCGAGAAGCGGAGGGAAACTGGGGCACGGTCAGAGGCTCCGGCTTCAGCGGCTCGGCGCGGCGCGGCTCAGAAAGAGACAGGCGACGTTCTTCTTCGGCGACCAATCGGGTTTCGCCGGGCGCGCCCAGAAAGTGTTGGATTTTCTGCCACAACGTCTCGATGGTCTCCCAGGATGGATCTGGCTGCGCCTGTTGCTCGGCAGGCATCGGTGTGACCGAAGGCCCGATCGTGGGCCGGCCTGGGCGCGGTTGCCCCACGCCGCGAATCACGCCTAGGGTGCCGAGGAACATGTTGGAGGGTGCGTAAAGGCCCTTGGCGCTGACGGCGGCGTGCAGACGGGTACGAAGGACGCCCTTGCGAAATTTCGGCAAGAGATGGAGGTCGAGGCCGCGGGTGGCCCGCGCGCCGGCCCGCCGTTCATTGAACCGTTGCTCGGCATAGCGTCGCGAGTCGGCATCCAAGAGCTGGCTGTAGTGCCGGCCCAACAGCTCCTGCGTTCCGTATCCGAGCAGACGATGGACGGCGGGACTGATGTACGTAAATTCTCCTCCGCTGTTCAACTCGTAGAGAATCAACCCTGTGGACTCGGCGAACTGAAGGTACTGGCTGTAGGCCGGCTCGCGCATGGCGGGCCGCTCTTTATGGAGGAGCGCTTCCTGAACGGCTGACAGCAACTCGTCCCTGAAGTCGGGAGAATGTCTGAACAACACGGCATCGGCTCCGCTCTGCATGGCTTGCAACGGACTCAACACGAAGCGTTCCGCATGGAGCACGATCCCCGCCCCTGGCGCCTGCCCGCGCAGGGTGCGGACAAAGGAGAGCCCGGGAAACGCGCCATGATCGACATCGACGAGGATGACCTCCCATGTGAGTTTGCCCGCCCACTCGATGCTTTCCTCCAACGTGCGGACGGCCTCGATGCGACAGGCATCGTATTCTCGTCGAAGATCCTGCGTCAGGCGGATCGTCTGTTCGGCCGAATCGGCAATCAGCAGGACGTTTATCAACTGAAGCGAAGTCATCGGGCCTGTCCTGCCCCGACCGATCCGGCTGTGTGGAGAGCGATCAGGTCCTCGCCGGGTTCTGGATATGAGGTCGATGGCTGACCGGCGCAGGTCGGAGCATCCGGGCCAAGAGACGCTATCCGCTGTTGCATGGTACGGGCGCGAGGCTTCAGGGCTGGTTGTTTCACCCTTGAGGATTGCGCTCTTCGAGTGGCCATCGAGACCCTGCTCCCTTAGAGCCTGGATAACACAGTTCTTGTAGAGCGGGGAGATAACAGCTTGGGGGGGCTATCCTACTTGCGCAGGGCCAAAGAATCCACTGACCAGTGAATCCATTTGGTTTCAACAGTAGGGCTGTACGCCCCATTATGACAAGGATCTCCGGCCCGTAAAAGCGGTTAGGATGGGACGGAGAATACCTACTCGGTTGAGGGAGAAACCGAACAGCCTGACAGCAGGGCGGCAATCAGCACTTGGGAAAGCCGGATCAACTTCGCAGGGAGGGCGGTGGAGGGCCGAAATGGATGGTCAGGTCATCAGGGTCGGCAATGTGAAGCGTTGGCGAGGGAAAGAATTCCTCCTGTCCTACCGGGGGGCGAGGGATGTTGCAGGGGAGTCGACGCGCTTCCAGGTGTAGGGCCCTCCCCATTGCCTCGGGGGGATGTTGTTCTTGCTGCCCACGCGGCTATACCACCAGACTCCCTTGGCTTCCGATCCGTCTTCGCCGAACAACACGTCGAACCCGCCTTCCCGGTCGTTGCCCGTTTGTTTCCACGTCCCCTCGCACCGGCGGTGACGGCACGTGGAGACGGTGATTTCGCCGTTTTGCCAGGTGTAGAACCCATGGCCGTCCTGATCGAGGGTTGCCACGTAGGACTTGTCCTCTTCCTTGATCTCCCACTGCCCTTTGAGATCAGGCTTGTCGCGCTCTGGGGTCGTCGGGGATTCGGCGCAGAGCCGGTCCGGCTGAACAAACCAGAGCACGGCCAGCGCGATCACGGGCACAATGAAGGTCCACGGCGGTCGAGTCATAGGTGCAACCTCATGATAGAAACGGATGACGATTGACGATGGGCCCTGATGGGGTGCCAAGGCTACGCGGCGGCCGAGGCCTTGTCAATGGATCCGGACCGGGAATCGCGATACGCGCAGACGAGTACCGTGACGTTGTCTTCTCCGCCCCGGCGGTTGGCTTCGGCGACCAATGCGCGGCACAATTCGGCCGGGCCTTGTCCGGCCTTGGCCGCCAACAGGGCGAGATCCTGGTCATCGAGCATCTTGGTCAGGCCGTCGGTGCAGAGGATCAGCAGATCGTTCGGTTCCAGCTCGGCCTGTGTGATCTCGGCCTCGACAGTCGGGTCCAAGCCGATCGCGCGAGTCAAGACATGCCGACGTGGATGGGTGGCGGCTTGGTCCCGCGTGAGCAGACCTCGGCGGATATAGTCTTCCACGAGAGAATGGTCACGGGTGAGCAGCCGCAAGGCTCCATGGCGGTAGAGATAGGCGCGACTATCGCCGACGTGCGCGAGGTAGGCGATCGGTCTTGGGCTGTCCCTGATCATCAGGACCACCAAAGTCGTTCCCATCCCGCGCAGGCTTCGAACGGCCGCGCTTTCCTCGAACACGCGGCGATTTGCCGCTTGGACCGAAGCTCGAAGGAACCGTTCGGCGTCCGCCATGGAACCGGCGGCGGGGCCGGAAGGAGGGGCTTCCGCCGCCAGGCGGCGGATGGCCGCAATCGCCAACCCGCTGGCGACATCGCCTCCCGCATGGCCGCCCATGCCGTCGGCGACCGCCCAGATGCCGTGATCGTTCAGGACAAGCAGAGCATCTTGATTGGAAGCGCGTATGAGGCCGATGTCGCTGAGTCCATATCCGATCCATTGTCTGATGGGTGCCGTCATCTGCGCTCGTACCGCGAGAACCTGAAAGCCCGAGCCTTCGCATCGCGACGAGGAAGGACGGGAGAGTCTGTTCGAGTCTGCCAGAGTGGACGGCGGGGAATCCAGCCTTGATTTCACCCCGATGAGCCGCTAGAGTGCCCCCGCCGGATGGTCCGGCGGAAGATGACGAACAGAGTACGAGTGAGCCATGGCCGACACCTCGAAACGCATCAAGATCACCGTCGGACCCGTTCGGGTCGAGGCGGAACTCAAGTCCAATAAGACCGCGGACAGCGTCTATGCGGCCTTGCCTGTCGAGGCGCCGTTGAATACATGGGGCGAGGAGTACTATTGTAAGATAGTGGGCGTGAAGGATTTTCGCGAAACCGCGACAACCAAAGTCAAAATCGGCGACATTGCCTGGTGGGGACCGGGGGAGGTGCTGGCGATTTTTTTCGGGCGGACCCCGATGAGCATGGGATCCGACCCGGTGCCGGCCGACCGCGTCAACGTCATCGGACAGATCGTTGGAGATGCGACGGTCTTGAGACAAGGATTCGATGCCAGCAAGATCACAATCGAAAAAGTGTAACGGGTCGGCGCGCCGCGCGCGAATCCTGCCTGAGCGATATTAGGCTATGCGCTTGTCCAAGGAACGTGTCCGTCATCTCGCCCAGGCTCTCAGCGAACAGCTCCAGACGGAAGGGTTGGTTCGTGTCGCGGGCGACAAAAAGGCCCTGGGGGAAGCGCTGGAGCAGGCGATCACGGACGAACTCCAGGTCGAGGATCGCTTGAACGCCGAGGTGCGGGAACTCTTGAAGGCCTATGCGGATCAGATTGAGCGCGGTCAGGTCGATTATCAAAAGATGTTCACGATGATCAAGACCAAGTTGGCCCGCGACAGGGGACTTGTCTTGTAGGAGCGCCGCGGCCCATGTTGAGCGACGACAAGATCTCGCATCTTTCGCACGTCATCCTGGCGAGCCTTAAACGCACGCCGGCCGCAACGCTGGACGGCGACGAGGCCAAAGTGTTGCGGCTCATTAAATGGGTGCTGGCGTCGGAATTGGAACAAGAAGCCGCGATCGACCGCACGGTGCGCCAACGGCTGGCCTCCTATGCCAGGCCCCTCGTCGAGGGGACACAGGAGTGGGACGTGCTGTATCGGAAGTTTTCAGAAGAGGAACTGCGCCGGCGGATCGGGACCCGCTAGAGCGGCGAAGACGAAGCGGGCGGTCGGATGCAGAAGAGGGCGAACCCCCATGCGTAGACACGGAATGACACATCGGTTGCTGTGCCTGTTGATGCTGTTCATGGCATTGGCGAGCGCTGGCTGTCCTCGGTCCAAACCTCAGCCGCTGATTCCCTTGCCGCTTGACTCGCGCGCGCCCCAGGAGGCCATCGCGCTCACGGAACAGGGAAGCGGAGCCTATCAAAGCCAGCAGTTCGACGAGGCCAAGCAGTATTTTGAGCAAGCGGTCAAAATGGTCCCTCGCCTGGGGGCCGCCCATTACAATCTGGCCCTGGCCCTCAACGCGCTGGGGGATGCCCAGGCGGCGCACGATGAATTTATCGAGGCCGCGACGCTTGAACCGGGACACAAGGTCATCTGGGATTCTCCGGCCTTGAGACCCTACGGCAATCCGGAAGTCTCGCGGCCGGCTCAGGCGCCGCCGAGCGTCAACAACCGGCGGGGACCCACCAGCGGGCTGGGCGGTATCGGATCGGGCAGTTGACCGGATCAGGCAGTTGACCGGATCAGGCAGGCGGTACGTCAAAGGAGCATGAGCATGGCAAAAGAGCTGGCGAGCGGGGATGCGGCACCTGAGTTTGCGTTGCCTGATCAGTCGGGAAAGCCGGTGAGTCTCAAGTCGCTGAAAGGAAAGCAGGTGGTGCTGTATTTCTACCCCAAGGACGACACGCCGGGTTGCACCAAGGAAGCCTGCGGCTTCCGCGATTCCATGGCGCGCCTGACCAAGTCGGGAGCGGTGGTGATCGGGGTCAGCCTGGACGGCAAGGAAGCCCATCAGAAATTCATCGCCAAGTACAGCCTGCCGTTCACGCTCCTGTCCGACGAAGATGCAGCGGTGGCTAAGGCCTACGGCGTGTACAAACAGAAGAACATGTACGGCAAAAAGTACTGGGGCATCGAACGCAGCACGTTCGTGATCGACGAGAAGGGCAAAATCAAAGAGGTGTTTCGCAAGGTGAAAGTCGACGGCCATGTCGACGAAGTGTTGGCCTCATTGAAGTAAACCCTGGTCGAATATCACCCTCTCACTCCCATCGGGCGACCCTTGCCAGTCTGGATCTGCCTTCTCAGCCTGCTCATGAGCTTCTGGTCCGGCGTCGATGTGCGGGCCTCCGAGCGGCGGGCCGTCTCCGTCATCGTGGGAGATAGCCTTGCGAAGGCCGACCGATCCGTGACCATCGAAGCGCTGCTGGTCGAAGAGGGAGTGTTGCGTCAGCAAGGGGTGGGAGGAGAACCATTGATCCTCTGGGTGGACAAGGTCCGTGCCGCGACGGCTATGACGGGGGGTGACGGGCGGGCGTTTTTTCAGTACACCCCCTCCAAACTCGGCACGTTTCGCGTCAGGGTCACGGTCGGCGATTCCCCTCGCGTGGCGGATGCCGAAGGGACCGGGGTCTTGGCGGTGTGGGAACGGCGCCGGCCGATCCTGTTGGTCGAGGGGGCGGCCCTGTTCGCGTCAACGGAAGGTGGCATCACACCAGGGCTGCCTCTGCCTGTGCCCTTGTCAATGACGGTCGAAAAGCCGGCGGAGCACGCGGCGGAAGAATTAGAACGCCTCAGCCGCTTCTACTATCACCTGATTTATCTGGTGCCGCCGGGAGGGGCCGCCCTCAAGAGCGTCCGGCAATTCCGTGAGTGGCTCGATCAACATAAGTTTCCCCAGGGCATCGTCCTGTCGGCCGATCCTGATGTGGACGGATTGCGCAACCTGCTTGAACGGTTGCGGGCCGACGGTTGGGAAAACATCAAGTCCGGCGTGGGAACGACCGCGGCTTTCGCCGAGGCTTTGGTCGCCGAACGGCTGACGGTGGTGGCGATCAACGAGAATGACAGGGTCAAGCTGCCCCGAAAGGCCCGTCGCGTAAAAGAATGGAAGGAGGCGCGCAAGCGGCTGCAGGAATAGGGATATCCGAGAGGAACCAGACCTCCCATCACCGTTCATCGAACGAACAGGCCGCGCGCTCTTTTCTTTTGGCGAGCGCATGCATTAACATATTGAAAGCATGCGGGCCAAAACTACTTTTCACTGCCAGGCCTGCGGGTATCAGGCGGCGCGGTGGCTTGGACGGTGCCCGGACTGCGGACAGTGGAATAGTTTCAAGGAGATCCGCGAAGCTCCCGCCTCCCGCGGCCGTCCCCAGGCCCTTACCGATCAGGTGGCACAGCCCACGGCCCTTGGCGAAATCGAACTGGCGGAGGAACCGCGTCTGCCGACCGGGATCGGCGAATTGGATCGGGTCCTGGGCGGCGGCGTCGTGCCAGGCTCGGTCGTGTTGATCGGCGGCGATCCCGGCATCGGCAAGACGACCCTGCTGTTACAGGCCCTCCCCAAACTGGCCGGGCCGAAAGAACGGGTGCTCTACGTGTCGGGAGAGGAGTCTCCCCGGCAGATCAAAATGCGCGCGAACCGATTGAACGTCGGGACCGATTCGCTGTTTATCCTCTCCGAAACATCCCTCCAGGAAATGCTGAACGTCGTCCGCGAGTTCCAGCCGGCGGCGCTGGTCGTGGACTCGATCCAAACCGTCTATTCCGATCAGTTGACCTCCGCGCCCGGCACCGTGAGCCAGGTCCAGGAAGTGGCGGCGCAGTTGATGTGGCTGGCCAAGCGCGGCGGCCTGCCCGTGTTCATCATCGGGCACGTGACGAAGGAAGGGGCCATTGCCGGGCCGCGGCTGTTGGAACATATCGTGGACACGGTGCTGTACTTCGAGGGGGATCGGGGGCACGCCTACCGCATTCTTCGCGCCGTCAAGAACCGCTTCGGCTCGACGAACGAGATCGGCGTGTTTGAGATGAAGGAGAGCGGCCTCGAAGAGGTCAGCAATCCGTCGGAGCTGTTTCTGGCGGAACGGCCGGAGCACAGTACCGGGTCTGTGGTCGTGTCCAGCCTCGAAGGGACCCGTCCGATCCTCTGCGAAGTCCAAGCATTGGTTTCCTCGACCAGCTTCAGCATGCCCAAGCGGATGGCGAACGGGGTGGAGGTCAATCGGTTGTCGCTGCTGCTGGCCGTCATGGAGAAGCGACTCGGGATGCATGTGGCCGGTCAGGATGTGTACGTGAACGTGGTGGGAGGAATCACGATCGATGAGCCGGCCATCGATCTCGGGCTGGTCGCCGCCGTCACGTCGAGCTTGCGCGAGGTTCCGATCGACCATCGGACCGTCATGATGGGGGAGGTGGGGTTGGGAGGTGAAGTGCGCGCCGTCACCCAGGCCGAGCTGCGGATCAAGGAGGCGGCCAAGCTGGGATTCAAACGGTGCCTCTTGCCGGAACGGAATTTGGCCAAGCTGGACAATCTCGGCAGCTTCGAAGTGGAATTGGTGGGAGTTGAAGAGATCGGAGAGGCGCTTGAAGCGGCGTTGGTCTAAGGTGCGCAACAGAGTCGCCTGGTCGCTCGTGGTGGCGTGGCTGGGCATGGCCGCCTGCGCTGGTCCCGGCGTGAAGCCGAGCGAAGAGTACCAACAGGCTACGGCGGAACAACTGGTGGCGTTGGTGCGGATGCGGGCCGAGGCGACACAGAGCGCGAAAGGCCTGTTTCGCGCCCAGATCAAAGGCCCGGGCCTCTTGCTGCCTGCCCGGGTCGAAGGGGCAGTCTACTATAGTCGCCCGGACGCGATGAGGGTCCGGGGCTTCACGCCGTTCGGCGGAGAGCTGTTCGAACTCGTCGTCAGCCGGAACCTTTATCGTCTGTCGATTCCCGCCGAAGGCCGTGAACTGAAAGGCCACACGGCCCGCCTGGGAGAGGCGGGAAAACTCGGGCGCCCGGTCCAACTGAGTTTGTGGGCCGTGCACGGAGCGTTGGGCTTAACGACGGTGCCGGCCGATGCCCATGTCCTGTTGCACGAAGAAGGAGACCGATACCGGTTGGATGTGCAGAGTCCGGGCCAGGCTGCCGGTGCAATCGGGTCGGCCGATTTAAACGGGTCGACCGGCGCCGATCATCAGGTCGGCACGGACGATGCGAACAGCAACAGCCGGCGGCTCTGGTTCGATCGCCGGACCCTCCTGATGGTGCAGGAAGACCGGCTTTCCGCGAGCGGAGAGGTCGAAGCCGTCATGCGGTTCGAAGATTACCGGCCGGTGGGAGACCAGGTTATTCAGCCTGTAGGAAGTCCGGGGTCGGCCTCGCGATTGCTGCGTCCGTTCAAGATCACCCTGGAAGACGGGCACGGGCGTGGTTCCGTCCGGCTGACCTTTCACGAAATCGTGCCAAATGTCATCTTGCAGCCTGACGAACTGGGCGTGATTTAATCGACGTGATGATGGCATGAAGATTCTCGCTATTGAAACGGCGACAGTTGACCAGAGCGTGGCGATTCTGGACGACGACCGAGTCCTGGCCTTGACCGAGCAGAACGAGCCCAACAGCCATGCAAAGTGGCTCGTGCCGGCCATCGACCGGGCGTTGAGGGATTGCCGGCTGTCGTTGTCCGATCTGGACGGTCTGGCCCTATCGATCGGCCCCGGTTCCTTCACCGGACTCAGGGTTGGGCTGGCAACGCTGTTGGGATTCCGTTCGGTGACAGGGTTGCCGATAGCGGCTGTGCCGACTCTCGAAGCCCTGGCTTCGAATGTGGAGCCTGGGCCATTGCCCATCTGCTCAGTCTTGAAGTGCCGGCAGGGCGAGCTCTATTGGGCGCAATATGAATGGATCGGCGCCGGCGAGCTGAAGGCCATGCTGGAAGAACGGGTCGGACCACCGGCAGCGATCAGCCAAACCCTCCGCAAGCCGACCGTCGTAGTGGGATCGGCCTGGGAACTGTATGGGGATCAGATTGTCACAGCGGCGGACCGCCGCCACGGCCACTTTCAACCGGCCCCACCGGAACGGATGAAGCCGTCCGCCCTGTCAGTCGGACTCCTGGGTCTGGCGCGTTTGAAGAGAGGCGAGCTATTTGAATCGGGCCAGGCTCCGCTCTATGTGCAGCGCGCGGAAGCGGAGATCAAGCAAGGGGTGGTGCCGAGCAAATCGAGGCAGATCATCAAGGGACTGGGAAAGGCCAAGAGACGGCCCACCAAGCAAGCCGGGATCCCAGCCGGTTCATAGCCTGTGAGCCAACGAGGGTGGCTAACCCGCATTATTCATGAACGCTTCTGCTGCTTTGGCCCATTGCAACAGAGGAGCAACCGGCGCCCCGATTCGCTGCTGCGACAAGCCAACATGAGAAGTCGAAGGCAAAGTACCTCTCCGCCGCGATGTGATCGGACGCGGCGGCTCAAGCGAAGCTTGGTATGGCGGGCGTGCTCGCCGCTCGGGTCCGGCCGCCTCACCAACTCGGCGGCGCGCACAGACGTGGCGCTCTTTATTCATCGCGCCGTGCGCCCCTCGGCGTACTGTTTCAAGTACGCCTTGGTCCTTCGCGGCTGTGCTTGGAGGTACCCATTGCTGGGGGACCCGTTGCGGGTTGTTCCATGCAACGGGTCGAACATGCAATGGGTCCAACGCCTGGCGACTGCCGGGTACCCGTTGCTCTTCCCGATGCAACGGGTGCAACGCGACGAATCGTCGTGAATAATGCGGGCTAATAGACCGATGCTGGCTCAAGACTCGGATATTAAATCGACCATTCCGGCGGGATTCGTCCTGCAGCCCGCAACTGTCGGGGACCTGCCGGAGATGGTGGCGATCGAAACCGCTTCGTTTTCGGATCCCTGGACCGCCAGAATGTTCGAAGGGGAGATGACGGGCAACCAATTTGCCCGTGTCCTCGTGCTCCGGCGGCGCGATCACCAGGGAGGCTATGGCCGCCTGGTCGGGTACCTCTGCTATTGGCTCATCTTCGACGAGTTGCGGATCATGAACCTGGCCGTGCAGGAAGCCGATCGGCGTCAGGGGTTGGCCCGCGCGATGGTGGTCCATGCCGTGCAGGAAGGTCGCCGAGCGGGAGTCCGCCACGCGCTCCTTGAAGTGCGCGCGGGCAATCCCGCGGCCCGCGGGCTCTATCGAGGGCTTGGATTTCAGGAAACAGGTGTGCGAAAACACTACTATCGGAACCCATGCGAGGATGCGATTTTGATGCGTGCGGACTTGGTTTCGGAGAATCGGGCGGATTGAATGTCTGGGCGCAGATACGTTCATCCCATTCACCCTCATCCTGACCAGGGAGGTGCCACATGCTCAACGACGAGAGCGTCATCGCCGATCGGCTGCGGGCCACGAACATGGAGTACCGGGAGCTGGAGGAGGCCCACCACCGGCTCGATGCCGAGCTTGCAGATCTGCAAAAGCGACATGTGTTGACGCCGGCCGAGGAACTCTTGAAGAAGCAGATTCAAAAGGAAAAGCTGTCCAAGAAAGACCAAATGGCTGAACTGATCCGGCGCGCCAGGGAAGAGAGGCTCGGCACGCCGACACGGTAAGCGGTTCACTGGACAGGGGCGGGCCGGATCGCGGCATCGCCCCTTTTGTTTTGCTCGGGTGAGACATCATGGCGGCCGTCCTCGCTCCACTTCAAGCGCACATCCGCTCGATCAAGCACCGGTTGCTGGTCATCGCGGGGACCGTGATGGCGGCCTTCGTCGTGCTGTTCGCCTATTCGGCCGAGATGGTGGCGTGGCTGAAGCGCCCGCTCGCGGATGATCTCGTGTTTTATGGCCCGACCGAGGCCTTTTTCGCGTCCGTCAAGGTGGCGCTGTTCGCGTCGGTGGTGGTCAGCCTTCCCGTGATTTTTTACCAGTTTTGGAAATTCGTGGAGCCGGCTCTTCTTCAGAAGGAGCGGCGCTGGGCGATTCCGCTGTTTTGTCTGGCGGCGGGCCTGTTCATGCTGGGATTGGTTTTCTGCAACCTGGTGATCCTCCCGTTGGTCATCGCATTTTTCGTCGATTTCGGCATGGAACGCTCCCTGACCCCGCAGTTGGCGGTCGGCACCTACATCGATTTCAACACCAAGTTCCTGTTCGTGATGGGCTGCGCGTTTGAGTTGCCGCTGGCCATGTCGCTGCTGGCCCGCGCCGGCGTGGTCGGCTGGCAGGTCTTCGCCCGGTACCGGCGGCATGCGATTCTCGCCTCGTTGATCCTCTCGGCGATCGTGACGCCGGACGCCACCATGTTTACCATGCTGTTGATGGCCGTGCCGTTGATGGTGCTGTATGAGATCGGCATCTGGGGCGCCTGGTGGTTCCGCCGATACGCTCCGGCCGCCTCAGCGAACCAATCGTTCACGATCGACGGCGAGTTGCCCATCGAGACCGCCGGGCATCGCATGCGCTAGTCACAGGAGGGCGTATGATTTCGCGCAGAACAGACGAGACCATTCGGCGGCTGGCCGCCGCAGGTCCTGCGGTCCTATGGACGATCGTGGCGACGTTCGGCCTGTTCGGCCTGTTCGAATTGATCGGATGGCAGCCCGGCGACCGTGCCGTCTACGGCAAGGAGGGGGGATTCGTCATCCCGAATCCCGCCGCGAGCATTCAAGCTCTGACCGCGGTGAACGATCAGCTCATCTATGCCGGGACCTTTGGAGCCGGTATTTACCGCAGCGACAATCGCGGCGACCAGTGGGTGGCGGCCAACGAAGGACTGAGCGATCCGTTTGTGTTGTCGCTGGCGACGGCGCGGGACGGCACGGTCTATGCCGGCACCTTTCGCGGGGGGGTGTTTCGCAAGAAGCCGTCACAGGCTGGATGGGAGCCGATCAACGAGGGGCTCAAGCGGTTGGAGGTCAAGGCGCTGGTGGTGAGCAGCGGCCGGTTGTTCGCCGGAACCGGTGACGGGGTCTACGAGGCTTCCGAAGCCTCGCCCAAGTGGTCGGTCGTGACGACCGGTCTCGACGACACCCTGGTGCACGCGTTGGCTCGGTCCAAAGACGGGACGCTCTATGCCGGCACGTCCGGAAAGGGCATCATGCGGTATCGCAAGCAGACGCCCGGCTGGTCGCGCATGAGGCAGGGCTTGAAGGACCATGAAGGGTTGGTGGAAAACTTCATCCGCGTAATCACCGTGGACAAGGACCAGGAACTGTATATCGGGACGTTCGATGGCGGGGTGTTCCACAGCGCGGATCGGGGAGAGAATTGGCGTCCGATCAGCCGGGCGCTCCCGAATGACTCCATCCGCGGCATCGTGGCCGCCGACAAGACCCTGATCGTCGCGACGGGACGGGGCATCTACAAAACCGACAACAAGGGGCAGAAGTGGGTGCCCTTGAACAAGGGGTTGACGGAGCAATCCATCCAATCGCTCGTGGCCTCTCAGAACGGCACGCTCTACGCGGGCACCAACGCCGGCGTCTTCCGCAGCAGCGACGAGGGCGCCACCTGGGTCGGGGTCAGCGAGGGATTGCGGGTCGAACAGGAAGTGCCGTTCACGTTTCAATAACCTCAACGCAGGAGACATCGGAATGACTGCCGTGACTGAAAAAACCCAGGCCACCATTCGCGTGACGATGAAGGGCGAGCCGTTGGGCGAGATCGTGCTGCGATTCTTTCCGGACGTGGCGCCCAAACACGTGGAGAATTTCGTCAAGCTCGCCCGCGAAAAATTTTACGACGGCACCACCTTTCATCGCGTGATTCCCGGCTTCATGATCCAGGGCGGCGATCCGAACAGCAAGAACCCCGACCGCGCCCTGCACGGCATGGGAGGCCCGGGCCACAAGGTCAAGGCGGAGTTCAACAGCAGGCCCCACAAGCGCGGGGCGGTCTCCATGGCTCGGGCCAACGACCCCGACAGCGCTGGGTCGCAGTTTTTCATCTGCGTCGCCGATTCCCACTTTCTGGACTGGAACTATACGGTGTTTGGAGAGGTGGTCAGCGGAATGGAGGTGGCGGACCGGGTCGTGAACGCAAAACGGGACGGCCGCGACAACCCGCTGGAGCGGGTCGAGATGACGGTGACCATTACTGAGTGAAGTGCTGAGTGCTGGGCAATGAGTGCTGAGCGAGGAGACGGGAGAACAACCCGAAGCCTGAATGGTCGCCATGTCCTCCAGAGATGTCGGCTTCGAAGATCGATCGCCTACTCAGCACTCAGTACTCAGATCACAGCACTACTCCTGTTCGCCGGTTGCGCGATTCCGCAGGTGCCGGCGCGCGTCGTGTATGAAGACCCGGTCAACTTCGTTCGCTTGGAACCGGATCCCTATGTGCTGCCCGAATGGCCCCCGTCCGCTCACAGCCACCCGGCCCACCTCGGCGAAGATCTGCTCGAACGCATCCTGACCGGCCTCCAGGTGCAGGAGCGCCGCATCGTGATCCAGAAGAAACTCTTGGGTCTGGCTCCGCGCGAACCGGCCTTCCGCGACGAGGAGCTGAAGCTGCTCGTGCCCAAGCTGGCCGAAGCCCTCGCCCAGGCGAAGTGGAACGAACGGGTGACCTTTTACCTCAGCCGCCCGGAGACTTCAATCAAGCGGGAAATCACGTCGGGAGGGCTCTATCTGCAGGGCTCGCTGCTGCATTTCGTCCTGGCCAACCGGCAGATCATGTACGGCATTCCCGCCTACGGAATGATCTACGACAAGCGGTATCCCATGCGGCCGACGGGACCGAAGGGCTTCAACCTCTATTTCGACGACGGGGCGGCCGTGGTCGAGCAGCGCCCCAGTTGGTTCGACATTCTGATCGGCCTTGAGAAGGATGAACTGATCATCGACCTCAATCGGGTCCAGGAACCGCCGGCCCTGGTGCGGGCGACTCCTGCTACCGCAGCACTTCATCCGGACGGTCGGCCGTGATGAGTCCCGCCGCATAGGCCAGGGTCGCCTGGGAAATCACATAGTCGTATTGCGACTCCGCGAGGCGCGTCTTGGCGGCCGCCACCGCGACTTCGGCCTGCGTCACTTCGACGACGGTGCCCAGGCCCAACTTGTACCGCTGCTGCGACAATTGCAACGCCTCCTGCGCCGTCCGGACCTGCTCCTCCGCGAGTCGGATCTGCTGGGCGAGCGTCAGCGTTTCGAGGTAGGAAGTCGTCACCTGCTGGCTCAGCGCCTGCTCGACGTTGGCGCTGGCCGCCTGCGCCGCCGCCTGTTGGGCGCCGGCTTCCCGCACCTGGTTTTCGATGAGGAAGCCCGTGAACAGCGGCATGGACACCAGGGCCCCCGCCGTCCACCACCCCCCGGTCTGCTGGGCTTGCCTTGGATCAAAGGGATCGAACGTGCCGCCGCTGGCAATGGCGGAGATTGTCGGAAGGTATTGCCGTTTGGTCGCGACGAGCTTGGCCTCGGCCGAAGCCGTGAACTCCTTGGCGCGCCGCAATTCCGGATGGGTCAGGCTGTCCTGTAGGAGAGCGGGAAGCGGAGGCAGGTCGCGGATGGCGACCGGGAGATCCTCCAGCACGTAATCATCCAGGCCTTGAATGCCCATCGCGCGGTTCAACTCGACGAAACTGGCCTTCAAGTCATTGCGGGCCCGCACGAGCTGCGATTCGGCGTTCGTCAATTCGACCTGCGCCAGATTGAGGTCGAGCTTGGACTTGAGCTGTTGCCGATAGAGGGCTCCGATCTGGCCGGTGATCGTGCCCCGCTCCCGGACGGTTTCCTCCGCAATTTGCACGAGCCGTTGCCGCTTGAGGCTGTTGAAGTAGGCCCGTTGCACGGTCAGCATAATGAGCGAGCGGCGCGCTTGCAGGTCCTGTCCCTGCGCCTCGGCTGCGAGTTTGGAGGATTCCACCATGTTTTGCGTGAAGCCGAAGTCGTAAATCCGTTGGTTGGCGATCAGGCCGCCGGCAAACGTGGACTGGTTCTCCTGCAACAATCCTCCGCCGATGAGGAACCGCGGATTGGTCCGCCCGGCCCCCGCGACGGTGTTGGCGTTGGCATAGACCTGCGGGTAGTAGAGCGATTGCGCCTGCTTGATCCGGGCGTCCGCGGCCTTGACCTGCGCCTGGGCTTCCTGAACGGCGGGATGTTGCTTCAGGCCTATTTCGACGGCCTGCCGCAGGGCGAGAAATGTTCCCTTCAGGAGAACTTCCTCCTGTCCGAACGCCATGCCGGCGGTCAACAGGAAGGCACAGAGCGTGAACGAGAGGTGCCGAAAGGCTGAAGTTGAATCGGGATTCATCGGTGACTCCTTGCGCTCATTTCGAGTAGGCGCCGTTGCCATTGGCGCCGTTGGTCCCATTGGAGGCCGGCACGCCGGCGGTTCGCCTCTCAAACCGTTGTGACGAGGCCTGTCCGGCCGGCAGGTTGTACGGAGAGGCCTTGACCGGCGTCCCGTCGGTGAGCTTGGATTTGCCCACGACGACGACCTCGTCCTGCTCCGTCAACCCGCTGACGATCTCCAACCAGGTGCCGTCGCTGATGCCGGTCTGAACGAGTCTCGGCTTCGCCCTGCCCTGGTCCACGACGTAGACCAGCTTGGTCCTGTTGGCCGTGGAGAGGGCGTTCGGCGGGAGGACCAGCGCACCGGGAATTTCGCGGAGCGCCAGGACCACTTCGGCGAAGGTGCCGGGCCGCAAGGCCTGATCCGGGTTCGGCAGGTCGATTTCGATCAGCATGCTGCGCGTGGTCGGGTCGAGCGCCAGCGTCGATCGGGTGACGGTCCCCTCGAATGTCCGCCCCTCCAGTTCCTTCACGTTCACTAAGGCCTTGGTCTTGCCGGGCACTACGAGAGGCGTGTCATCCTGCGGCACGTTGGCGTAGACACGGACCGTGCTGAGGTCCATCACCGTGAACAGCGGAATGGCGGTCGTGGCGGAAGACGTGGCGATCTGGATCAGCGCGCCGGGGTCCGCGAAGCGGGCCGTCACCACGCCGTCGTAGGGCGCCCGCACTTTGGTGTAGTCACGCAGCGCGGCGCGCTGCTCCATTTGGTTCTTGGCGCCTTCATAGGCGGCTTGCGCCACGTCCACATCCTGCCTGGCGATGACGTCGGGCGTGGTCTTCCAGACATTCTCCAGCCGCTCGAAGGTGAGTTTCTTGATCTTATAATCGGCCACCGCCTGTTGGTACTGTTCCTCGATTTCCGGCGCGTCGATGACGGCGACGACCTCGTTCCGTTTCACGCGATCGCCCTTGTCCGGGCCAATCCACTTCAAATATCCGGAGACCTTCGCGTAGAGCGTGGTCTGATACCAGGGAGCGATGTTGGCGGGCAGGCTGACTGTGTAGGCCAGGGTCCGGCGAAGCGGTTTCGTGACCTGCACCTCGACCAACTCCTCCGGGGCGGAAAGTCCTGTCCCGACCGGCGGCGCCGCGCCCCGATCGTCATGAGCCAGCCAGTGGACGCCGAGCCCGGCCAGAATCAGCGCGGCCAAGAATAATCCGGTCCATCGGACTGACGATCGCTGGAAGAAGGAGAGTTGTGCGTCGGCCATGCGCGCTCCTAGTGGGAAGAACTCGTCCCGGCTTCGTGCCGGCGTTGTTCGCGCGCCAGCACCAGACTGTGCATCACAGGCACCACGAACAGGGTCATGACCGTCGAGACCATCAATCCACCGACCACGGCGCGGGCCAAGGGGACCATCGTTTCGTTCCCCTCGCCGTAGCCGAGCGCCAAGGGCAGCAACCCCAGAATGGTCGCAAGGGCTGTCATCAAAATCGGGCGGATCCGCTGCCGTCCTGCGGCCAGGACGGCAGCCTGCGGCGGCAAGCCGGCGCGGGCCATGCGGTTCGCGAAGTCCACCAACAGAATGCTGTTCGAGACCACGATGCCCATCATCATCAGGGTGCCGATCATCGATTCAACGTTGGCCGACGTATTGGTCAGGACCAGCATCAGCGCCGTGCCGATCCATCCCAACGGAACCGCCACCAGGATGATGAGCGGATCGATAAAGGAGCGAAAGAGCCCGACCATCACCAAGAAGATCAGCAACACCGCCAGGGGCAGCGCCAGGGCGAAGTTGTTGAAGGCCGCGCGCATGTTGGCCACTTCGCCGCGCAGGACCACCGTGACATCCTTTGGGAGCGTGATCCCGGCCAGCACCGATTCGATCTCCTTGGCGACCCGTCCGAGATCGTTCCCGACCGGAGTCACGAGCACGTTGATCAGACGGGAGAGGTCGTAGTGATCGACGGAATCGGGGCCTGTCTTGATGCGCAGGTCGGCGACATCTCGCAGCAGCACGGGAGGGCCGCGCCGTTCGTCCCCTTGCGCATAGAAGCCGCTGGACAGTTCCAACTGACGGCCGGCGAAGGGGGTGTTCTGGAGCGCGAGCGAGGTGGCCCCCGCGCTGGCTCCAGTCGCCAGGCTCGCCGTCGGAAGCAGCGGCGTCCGCGCCCCGATGATCGGGATGTTGAGCAGGTCCTGAGTATCCTTCAAGTCCTGTTCCGGATATTGCGCGAGCAGGTAGTATCCATTGGCGGTCTTTGGATCGAGCCAGTAATTGGGACTGAGCGCGATGTTCGAGCTGATCCCGGTGATCACGTCCACGATCACCCGATCTTGCGTGATGCCGTAGTAGGCGGCCTTGGTCCGATCGACGTCAATATGCAGCTCGGGGTAGGCCTTGCCCTGTTTGATGCGCACGTCCTCCGTGTCGGGTACCCGCGCCACCTTCTGGCGAATCTCCTCAGCCACCGGTCGGATCAGATCCAGCTTGGGACCTCGGACCTGAATGTCGATTGGCGCGCGCAGGCCGAAGTTCAACACGTCGCTGATGATGCCGCCGGTTTGGAACGCCACGTCCACGCCGGGCAGATCCTGCCGGAGACGGGCGCGGATTTTGGAGATGTACAGATCGGTGGGCACTGCATGACCCGTCACGAGGTTGACCAGGATGAAGGCCGTATGGTTGCCGGTGTTGGGAGCAAACCGCGCCGCATCGCCGAAATACAGCCCCGTGTTGGAGATGATTTGCTCAAGCTCCTCCTTGGGCACTTCCTCCTGAATGAGGGCTTCGATCCGCGCCACGATCGCCGTGGTCTTCTCAATGCGCGACCCCTCCGGCGCGGTGACCAGCAAGGTGAAGTTGCCCGCGTCGATCTTCGGGAAGAACTCGGTGTGCAGGCGCGGGACGACGAAGAGGCCGACGATGACCAAGGCCAGCGCCGCGCCGAGGATCACCAGAGTCCTGAATCGGAGGCCAAGCCGCAACAACGGCTCGTAGACCGTGAGCACATGGCGAAACCAGTCGGATTGGGCCGAGTTGTCCTCGCCATGGTCTTGATGACCGGCTCGATACAGTCGGGCGAGGATGACCGGAGTGACGGACATCGAGACGACGTAATCCGCCAACATGGCAAAGGCGACCGTGAGCGCCAGCGGCACGAACAAGTACTTCACGATGCCCGTGAAAAAAATGATCGGGAGGTAGACGATGAGGATGCAGATCGTCGCCACAAAGATCGGCAGGGTCAATTCGACGGCGCTGTCCTCGGCGGCGCTGCGCCCATCCTTGCCCAATTCGAGATGGCGGTGCAGGTTCTCCTGCACCACGATGTTGTTGTCGAGCAGGGTGCCGATGACCAGCGCCAGCCCGCCGAGCGTCATGATATTGACCGTCTGTCCGGTCAAATACAGCGCAACCAGCGCGGTCGTCAGAGACAAGGGAATCGCCAGCCCGACGACCAGGGCCGCCTTCACGCTGCGGAGAAACAGGAAGATCATCAGGCCGGCCAAAAACGCGCCCAGCAACCCTTCCTTTTGCAGATTGGCGATGGCCTGGCGGATGTAAACCGACTGGTCGTAGATGAATTTGACGGCCGTGCCGGCGGGAATTTCGGTCAGGTGCGCGAGGCGCGCTTTGATGCCGTCCGCCACTTCCAGCGTGTTGGCGCCTTCCTGCCTGGTGATCGGGATATAGGTGGATTCGCGTCCGTTCACGCGCACGACGGAGGTTTGAATGGCGGCCGAGTCGGCGGCCCAGCCGATGTCGCGCACGAAGACCGGCGTGCCGTTCACGACCTTGATGGGGACGTCGTTGATCTTGTCCACGAGGTCGATGAGGCTGTTGGAGTAGACGTAGTAATCAAGGTCCCCGATTTTGATGTCGCCGGAGGGGATGATCACGCTTTGCGAGTTGATGGCCTTGACGACCTCCGACGGCGAGACGCCGCGGGCCAGCAGCCGCTGTTGGTCAAGAAACACGGTGATCTGCCGGACTTGGCCGCCCAACGGTGATCCGAACGCGATGCCGGGAATCCCCGCGATTTGATTGCGAACCGTATAGTAGGCGAGGTCGCGGATCTCCTTCTGGGAAAGCCGATCGCTGCTGATCGAGAGTAAGCCGATCGGCAGACTTGACGCCCCGAACTTAAAGACCGACGGAGGAAACACCCCGGGCGGCAAAAGCCGAATGACGTTGTAGGCGAGGCTCGTGATTTCAGCCTGCGCCGCGTCAATCCCATATTCCGGCTGAAAGAAGACCTTGATGTAGCTCATGCCGGCGAGCGATTGCGATTCGATATGTTCGATATAGCTGGCTTCAATGAACCGTTGTTCCAGCTTGAGCGTGATCGCCCCTTCCATCTCAGCCGGGCTGAGGCCTCGATAGAAGGTCGTCACCAGAATGGTCGGGAGCTTGATCTCCGGAAAGATGTCCACGCGCATCTTTTGATAGGACACGGCGCCGAGCACGATCGCGATCATGCAGAGCGCGAAGACGGCGTAGGGATTCTTGAGGGCGCTTCGGGTCAGCATCGGACTTTAACGGGAAAGGGCACGCGATTCCAGATCAGCCAGTAGCGGCAGAGCGCCGCGACGCATTGAACCAAATCGGCATAGGTGCCGGGCTTGACCACATACCCGTTGGCCCCGCTGCCATAGCAGAGGGACAGGTCCGCCGCCGCATCCGAGTTGGTGAAGACGACCACCGGCAGGTGGGCGAATCGGGGGTCGGCGCGCAGGCGGCGAAGGAAGTCACAGCCATGTCGTCCACAGAGGTTCAGGTCGAGGAGGACTAACGAAGGGAGCGCGTGCATGTCCGGCGCCTGTTCCAAGAATCGGAAGGCCTTCTCTGGATCGGATTCGGTCCGAAGCGAGACGCCGATGGCCGATTGTTCGAGCGCCAGGCGGAACAGTTCGTTCTCTCCGGGGCTGTCTTCGATCAACAAGATGGAGGAATGGCCGGCCATGATCGTGTCCGTCGCACAAATCCAGACGGAAGCTTCAGCAGGGATCGTGCCATGGCCTGGCTCCCTTCACGTGACCGGACCCCTTATAGAATGTGACGAAAACACGGGCATTTCGGTGAGATGAAGATTCGGTTACGGGCGGAGGAGGGGGGCGGAGGGCGGGAGGGTATGGAGAAATGCCAGAGTGGAAGAGGAGAAATTCCAGAGCGGTAGGGAGAGGGAATAATCAGGTGAGGGAGCGATCAGGCCATCCTTCTTGCTCGCAGAGCCCGCACTTCGGAAAGTGCTCGCTCGATGCGCGCAGTTGAAGGACAGCCTGATCGCTCCCTCATGAAGAAACGGCCGGAGACCTGGAATCTTGGGAGAGGAAGCAACGAGCAAGCTTGGAAGGAGCATTATAACGGTGAAGGGCACTCGTGCCGATCCCTTGCTCCCGGAACGCGCACGCAGGATCTAATCCCGCGGGAGATCTCCGCCTGTAAAGGGGGGGAATCTATAGACTCCTTCCGTCCATAGGTGCCCTTATTTGGTCAGTATTGCAATTGACAAGCTGTCCTGAGGAAAGTAGCGTAGTGTCAGCTCTCGTGTTCCTCAATCTTCTTATTCCCACTTCCAAGGAATCAAGTGGATCAACAAAGCAGCTCTTTTCAGGGCAGTGACCAATCTCTTGTTGAACGATTTCCGCTTATAATGCATTTGCTGGGCAGAAACTGGCTTGGTAACCATCCAGATTGGCCGTCTAGCGGGAAACCTTTTCAGTGGTGGTCACCCTGGCTAGGCCAACTGGAGGAGGACCTGGCCATTCTTTCTCAGAAGTTCACCTTCAATGAGGTAAATCGCCAGTACAAGACATTACTGCGAGACCACTCTAAATTGATGCAATCCGTCTACGAGATTCACGGAGCAGCATTACTTTGCCCTGTATCTTCAGATCTGATGGTTCATGTTGCACGGCATCCCGATTCGAATACCAACTTCGACTACAAGGCGAAAGTTCATGGTGTCATAGTGAACGTGGAGACTAAGACACGCGATGACAACTTCTTAATCCCGCGGAATCGCATTATAAATGACGACGGCGAATACGCCGGATATTTTGTTGAGCGTGAAACTATCGATCCGCATGACGCGCCGGCTCTCAACGCTAGGGCAGGGCAGAAAGCACCCGGTAGCCAATACCAAGCAACTCCGGAAAGCACGGTCCTCCGACAAGTGCTACTTGAGGCATTGAGTCAGCTTCCGGAAGACGGAGTGAATATAGTTTTTCTGGCTCATTTACAGGGTGAGCGGAAGGACCTTGAACGCGCCTTGTTCGGAACAGAATTCTGCAGGCTTAGGCGTGATCATTCAAACAAGACTTATACGCCAGAATGGCGATTATCACCCACTGGAGCATTTCGTCCGGACGAGAAAGGAGAACCTTTTCGGAGGCTGAGTGCAGTATTGTGGTTCCGGCTGAGTTCCTTAGGCGGCCCAGTTGCCAGAGCCTACAACCTTTATCCCAACCTTATGCTTCGTCATTAATGCCAGCTAGCGTTCAAGATGCATTACAAAGATCTATCAATCACCTAGCGAGGGATTTCAGCTAACTGTAATGAAATGAGAAAGCTTCGTCCAACAGCGTAAACTGGTGGTTGCGACGCTTTTTGGCTGGCGTAGTGGAACATACCACCAATTTTTTGGGAGTCTCCAAATATCGATCCAAAGCCAGGTAGGATACCCACCTACGATTAATCACGCTTTCCTGGGCGATGAGGTGATTCCTCGAAGGAGGAAAACATGAAGCCCGATAGGATAGATTTAATGGGGCGCAGGCTTCTGCATTCGATGGACGAGATTGGATCACGGATCAGGGGGATGGTCTTTGTTGGCATCATGATCGGCGCAGTGACCGTAGGGGCAGCCTTTTTCGTTCCGCCGGTGATCGCAAGCCATCAAGGGCATGAGAGCCATGCGGGTGAGGACAGCCATGACGTGGCTGGAACGGGACACCCGATCCCTGGCGCCTCCTTTCAGGTGTTCATAGCTAAGGGTAAGGAAACGGCGGAGAGCGCAGCGCTCGAACAGACCCAGGCGGATGAGGCAATCAAGACGGTTGTCGATGCCTTGAGCTTCATGATCCAGCATCGGACCGACTATCCGCGATTCGATGAGAGCGTCACGCGCAACCTGCTCGAACAGGTCGTGGTCGAGCCGAAAGTGGTCAATCGGGAAGGGAAGGAATTTCCGTTCCTGGTCGCCCGCACGAACGAGCCGGGCCGGGTCAGGCTGCTGATCAGCGCCTCGTCGCTCAAAGACAAGGGGTATCTGGGCCACCCAGAGCAACTGGTTCCGGTGTTGGCCCGAGAATTCCAATGGGTCGTGAGCAAGGCGGATACGGCCCCGAAATCCAACACCGTCTCGCTCGAACGCGATCTCAAACATGCCCCGATCCGTACCAACAGAGAGATCGGGGAGCTGTCGGCGGAAGAGCGGGCGCGTCTCCTGCAGCAGTTGTTCGGGAGCTATCTGACCACCGTGGATGATCAGAAGAGTCTGGAGGGGCAGCCGTTTTACGAGGTCGGGACCACCAAGCTGGTTCAGCCGGCGCAGCCGGATTCCACGATCAAGCTCTATGACATTCGGATCCGCGAGGCTCTGCAGACGATCGTGCGCGATCCCTCTTTTGAGCAGCAGACTCCGAAAGCGGTGAGGAGTCTCTTGAACGGCAAAATCTGGAACGTGTCGTTCGTGAAGATCGACCAGCGGGATTGGGCCACGAGGACACGCGTGCTCCCGGAGGAGCAATCGGTGTTGGTGGGGGAGCGAGAGCGGTCGGTTCAACCGGCCAAGATCTTGGTGAATACCTACCGGACTGCCGCGCCGGACGATCCGTTTTATGCAGATACAAAGGGATTGCCCATGGGTGCGCTTTCCGCGGACCAGCTTGCCCGCGTCATTGCCTTGGAGATTGAGCGCAATATCGTGGAAAAATCCATGAAGGGCCATGTGGCCCAGGATGAGAACAAGGGAGGAACCAAAGAATAAGTTCGCCTCGCGCGGCCAAGCCTGATGCCTGAGCCCTGCAGGCCCTCACTGCGTCCCAATCTGTTCCAGCCACTCTGTATATGAGCCGCGCGAGATCCCCTCTTGGGGGCTGGTAGGCTCTTGAAGTAGACTGGCCAACCGGCGCCTCGGCCGATACTTTGCACCATGTTCGATATCATTCTCTTCCAGCCGGAAATTCCCTCGAACACCGGCAACATCATCCGTCTCTGCGCCAATACCGGAGCCAGGCTGCATCTGGTCAAGCCGTTGGGGTTTACGTTGGAGGATCGGCTCCTGCGGCGGGCCGGGTTGGACTACCACGAGTTCGCCACGATCACCGTTCACGAGACCTGGGCCGATTGCGCGACATGTCTCAAGGATAGCCGTCTCTTCGCCGTCTCCACCAAGGGTGCCCAGCGGTATGACTTGAATCAGTATGTCGCCGGGGATGCGTTCATCTTTGGTCCGGAAACGAGAGGATTGCCGCCCGAGATCCTTGGCAGCGTACCTGCGCAACAACGAATCCGGGTTCCGATGGTCCCCGGCAGCCGGAGCCTCAATCTTTCCAACACCGTCGCGTTGGTTCTCTACGAAGCCTGGCGGCAGGTGGACTTTGAGGCCGGCCGGTGAAAAGGCATCGGAAACCAGAACTTCGCCTCTGCAAGGAACCGGTCTTGTAAGTAACGGCCACCGCCAGTGGAGCGGCGTCTTGCGTTCTGTCTCCACCGGGGCGTAGACTCGCCCGCCTGTGAGTCGGCGCGAACCGGCGAAGGGTGAGGCTTTGCGCATTTGGGGTTCATCGAACGAAGGCAAGGCGCCGGTCGCTCAGCTCATGTGTGCTGGGCTCCTCCTCCTTGGCCTCGGCGGCTGCGGCAGCAACGACGAGGCTCCTGCCGATACGGCCGCCACGGTGGCCGGCGTGGACGCCGACAACGACGGCGTCCGAGACGATGTCGAAACCTACATCGATCAAACCTACAGCAGCGGGACAGACGGTCCGACCCGTGACGCCTTGCGGCAATATGCCAGGGCGGTGCAGGCCGCTATGCTGGATGCGGGGGATCAATCCCGCTCCGTCACCCACGCCGAATCACGGTTCCGGGCGATCGAATGTCTGATGGCCCGGAGGCCGGTGGATTTTCCGACGGTCTTCTCCGACTTGCGTGCCCGCATCCTGAATACCGATGCCCGGTCGAAGGCCTATTTGCAGGCCGACGGGCAGGTGACGGCGACTCAGATAGCCTTGCTGCCGGCGGACCAGTGGCCGGCTGCCTGTGTAACCCCATGAGGGCGAAGGAGAGCATGAAGGTGCGGTCTCGCCGCTTGATCATGGTGCTCGGCCTGCTCGCTTTGCTTGCCGGTACGCCAGACCTCGTGGCCGCCCAGACGGGGCCTCAGCTAGCCTGTCAGAATCCTTCAGCGCCGCGGATCGACATCTTCTACGTCAACGGAGTCACGACCACGCTCGACGAAGCGCGGGTCAATGCCGGCAAGCTGGAGCAGGAGTTCCTGGGACGCCTTGCGAGCCTGCCGGCCAATCTGCAGGGCTTCTGCTACCTCTTTCATCTGAACTACAACCCGACGCACGGGGAGGTGAGGGACTTCCTTGAGGCGGGCGAGCAGCGATTCGGATTTTCTCCGACGACCTTCTGGCAGGGATTAGAGAGCGTGGCAGTGTTCTCTCCGTTGCTGACGCAACTCCAGGGTCCGATGACCGACGTGAACCAGATCGACCAGGCGACGATTCAGCGCCATGCGGCACGCTATCGGCAGGAGATCCTGGCTCCCTCCTGCCGGCGGGTGCTGGTGGTGCCACATTCTCAGGGCAATCTCTATACGAACGCCGCCTACGACCTGGCCTTTGCCGGTCCTCCGCCGAGTCCTCCGGCCGGCGCCTTGAAGATCGCGGGCGTGGCGACGCCGGATTCGCTGGTGAAGGGAAACGGGCGGTACCGGTCGTCTTCAACCGATTCGTTGATCAACGTGATTCGTCTGACCCTGTCGAACACCTTGCCGGCCAACACCAATTGGGGCGGCAATCTGCTCACCCTGATCGCTCCCGCCTACTCGGGCGGCCACAGCTTCATCGGCTATCTGTCGTTCGATCCCAGCCGAACGGATATTCTGAACGACATCCAAGCCAATCTGAACGAACTCGCCGCGGTCAACCCCTGTCCCTAGCCCGCATTATTCATGAACGCTTCTGCTGCAATCTCGGATTCGCCGCTGCGACGGAGCCTGCCGGCTGGCGTGCTCGCCGCTCAGTCCCTCGACGTACTGTTTCAAGTACGCCTTGGTCCTTCGCGGCTGTGCTTGCCCGTCTCGCCTGGCGACTGCCCGATTTCGCGACGAACCGTCATGAATAATGCGGGCTAGCCGCATCTCATGAAAGGTTGAGGTCGAGGCTGAGGCTAAGTGCCAGATGCTTTGTGCTAAACCTCGACCTTAGCCTTAGCCTTCTGACGGCTCGCTCATGCCGTACCGCTTCAGCTTCGCCAGCAGCGTCTTGTAGTCGATCTGAAGCGTCTTCGCGGCCTGGGTCTTGTTCCCGCCGCAGGAGTCGAGCACGCGCAGAATGTGCCGGCGCTCGATCTCGTCGAGCGAGAGGGTGGTGTCCTCCGCCTGTGTGCGAAGAGTGGATGGCGGCAACAGGGCGACGACCTCTTCCCTGGTGATGGGGCCGGCGCCAGGACTTGTCAGGATGATGCGTTCGATCACGTTGCGCAGCTCGCGGACGTTGCCGGGCCAGTGGTGGGCGGCGAGTTGCTCCAAGGCCTCCGGCGAGAGGCTTCGTTTGTGGGGGCCAGGGACCCGCAGGCTGTGAAGCAGATGTTCGGCCAGCTTCGGGAGGTCCTCCTTGCGGTCGCGCAGGGGCGGCACCCGCAGGGTCACCGTGTTGATGCGATAAAACAGATCGTCGCGGAAGCGCCCTTGCAGCACGAGTTCCTGCACGTCCTGGTTCGTGGCGCCGAGGACCCGGACGTCGGCATGGAGCGTGCGCGTGCTCCCCACGGGCCGGAATTCGCCGCGATCCAGAAAGCGCAGCAACCCCACCTGCATGGAGCCCGGCATCTCGCCGATTTCGTCGAGGAACAGGGTGCCGCCCTCGGCCGCCGCGATGAGGCCGGACTTGGCGGAACCGGCGCCGGTGAAGGCGCCCTTCTCATGGCCGAAGAGTTCGCTCTCCAACAGTTCCCGGCTCACGGTCCCGCAATTCACGGCGAGGAACGGCCCCGTTGACCGGCGGCTCAGCGCATGGAGGAGCCGAGCCACCACTTCCTTGCCCGATCCGGTTTCTCCCTGGATCAGCACCGGCGCGTTGGACGGGGCTACCTGCGTGATGAGGGTCTTCAGCCGCTGCCAGGCGGGGCTGAGCCCTTCGACAATGGTGTCCCTCAGAAACCCGCCGTGTCGCGCCGCCAAATTTTCCTGCCGGAGGGCCCGCATCGTTCTGAGCTTGGCGAGGGCCGCCGTGACCGAGGCCGCGTCGAAGGGCGTTTCCTTCACCAGAAAATCCCAGGCTCCGTCCTTCATGGCCTCCACGGCATCTTTCACGTCCGCGTGGCCGGTCAGCACCATCACGTCGATGTCCGGTTGCCGTTCCTTGATCCATCGCAACACGGCCCGCCCGTCCATGCCAGGCATGCGCAGATCGGTGATCACGCAATCGACGGAGGCGGTGGTGAGACAGTCGAGGCCGGCCTGCCCTCCCGCCGCCGTCAGGACATCACAGCCCTGTTCCCGGAGCGTCTGCTCCAGGACGAGCCGCACATATTCTTCGTCATCAATGATCAAAATTCGCATCAGGAGATGGCCTGTGGAAAGGCCAGGTAGAAGGTTGCGCCCTGTCCCGGCATGGATTCCGCCCAGACGCGCCCGCCGTGCTTGTCCATGACCAGTTTGACGATGGCCAGACCGACGCCGGTGCCTTCAAAGGCCTGCGCGCCGTGCAATCGTTCGAAGAGGCCGAAAATACGATCGGCATAGGCCTGGTCGAATCCGATGCCCCGGTCTCGGATGCAGAGGATCGTCTCAGTCGCGGACAAGGTGCCGGTCACGACGATGTCGGCCGGCTCCCCAGGCCTGGCGAACTTCACGGCATTGTCGAGAAGGTTGGCGAGGGCTTGTCTGATGCTGACCGGTTCGCCATAGAGGTCGGCGAACGGGAGATCAATGGTGATCCTGGGCTTGGGACCTTGCGCGCCGGAGAGGCGCTCGGCCGCCAGCGTGCCGAGCATTTCGAGCAGGTTGAACCGCGACATCGGGAGCGAGGCCTGTTCCAACCGGGAGTATTTTAGGAGCGCGTCGATCATGTGCGTGAGGCGCAAGGCCGAGGTCCGGATCACGTCGATGCGGTGCCGCAACTGCTCATCCTGAGTCTGGGCGAACTGTTTTTCCAGGAGGGAGGAGAACCCTTCGATCTCGCGCAGCGGGCCCTTCAAGTCGTGCGCGACGGAGTAGGTGAAGGCCTCCAGCTCCTTGGTCTTGCGCTCCAGCGCCGAACTCCGTTCCCGAAGATTGGCCAGCATGGCCGCCAGGGCCTTCGATAGCCGGCCGACCTCGTCCTGACTGGACAGGGGTTGAAACCGCGCGGCCAGGTCGTGATGGGCCACGCGATCGGCGGTGGCGGCCAAACTCCGGAGCGGCTCGGCGATCTGGGAGTGCGCCACGGCGTAGGTGAGCAGAATCAGCCCCGCGAGGAGCAGGATGCCGGCGACCACGATCACGGTGCCCTGTTGAGACAACAGATCGCCCTCGGCTTTCATCTCCGCGGTCACGGCCGTCTGAAGGAGGACCAACCGGATCAGATGTTCAGACAGATCTTCGAGCGAGCGGGGGAGACCGTCGGAGGATGGTTCCGGCGAGGCACCGGCCCGCTCGGCCCATAAACTCTCCACATGGGAGAGCGTGGAGGCGATGGTCGAAACCAGGTGCGCTTCTTCTTCGACCAGGTCCAGCCGGCCGTGATCATCAAGCATGGTCAGGAGCCGCGGATGGTGGGGACGGATTAAGTGCGTGCCGCGATAAACCTCGAGTTGACGCCGCAACGTGTGCGAGATGGCTTCCCCCTGGCGGAACGATTCACGGGCCTCCTCGGCGGTCGCGGCATGCTCCCATCGGTGAAAGGTCAGGCGCAATTCCCCGGCAAGCTGCTGCATCGCCGCCGTCGTCGCCAAGGCCGGCACCGTGATGCGGTGATGGCGGTCTACGTAACTGTTGATTTTGGAGAGGTAGAACAGGATCGCCGCGAAGCTCAGGCCCAGCACGACCAGCAAGATGCCGAAGGAAGTCAGCAGCTTCTTTCCGATGGTCAACCGGCGGAACAATCGGAGCGGCGAGCGCAGGAGAGCGAACGACATGGCGTAGCCTACCATAGGGGAGCCATGGAGGCCAGAGATCGGGGCGTCGGTGGTTGGCCGGCGCCCTTCAGGGATACAGTATAGTTGACAGAATGTCCTGTATTGATTTATACAGGCCGCATGAGCGAGCAGCACCGCGCGGAGCCGGCCGAGAACATCGAGAATCGCCTGCGCCAGGTGCGGATGGCGCGCGGCCTGTCGCAAACGGAATTGGCGGCCCGGTCCGGCATCACCAGACAGGCGGTGTGCGCGATCGAAGCCAATCAATATTTGCCGACGACCGCGGTGGCGCTGCGGCTCGCCGGCGTCCTGCACTGCCGGATCGAGGACCTCTTCAATCTCATTTCCAGCGGGGAAGAAATCGACGGCGAACTCATCGGAGTGGACCGGGCTTCTGCCGCCGGCCTGTTGCGGCAGCGGGTGAAAGTGGCGCAGGTCGGGGAACGGGTGATCGTGCGGCCGGTCACGCATCTCGGGGAAGTTTTGACCTATACGGTTCCCGCCGATGGGCTCGTGACGGGCATTCCGCCAGGAAAAGCAAAAACGTCGCCTCTCCGGGTCAAGGTACGGTTGTTGCGCGAGTGGGCCTCCATTCGCGAAGCGGTCGCCGTGGCCGGCTGCGACCCGGCCATTTTTCTGGCAGGCGATTATCTGCGACGCCGGCAGCACGGGGCCTCGGTGGTCGGTTGGACGGCGGGCAGCGCGGCGGCTGTCGAGGCGCTCAAGCGGGGGGAGGTCCATGTCGCCGGCGTGCATGTGGTGGATCGCAAGACCGGAGAATCGAATCTGCCCTATCTGCGGCGGCATCTTGATCCGAAACACTATGCCGTGGTGACCTTTGCGGCATGGGAGCAGGGGTGGATGGTCCGGCGGGGCAATCCACGCGGGATCAGGGAAGCCGGCGACCTGGCGCGAAAGGACGTCACGTTGGTGAATCGGGAAGAGGGAGCCGGCGCCAGGCTACTGTTGGATCAGCGCTTGACTGACGCGGGGGTGAAGGGAGGGCAGGTGAGAGGCTACCGCCATGTGGTGCCGTCCCATTTCGCCGTGGCGCGTGCCGTGGCGGACGGGTTGGCGGATGTCGGCGTAGGGGTCGGCGCGGCGGCGACGGCTTTCGGCCTGGACTTTCTTCCGCTGCAGACCGAGCGCTATGATCTCGTGGTCCCGGCCGGCCTCTTGAAATCTCACCCCGCGCTCCAGCAATTTTTGGACACCATCGTCAGCCGGGCCTTCAGGGCTGAAGTGGAAGCGCTGGGGGGGTACGACACGAGGGAAACCGGGATGGTGCGGGAGCTGTTCGACAAACGCTCCGCCTAATTCGGATGAACACCCTCTTGTCACAGATAGGAAGCCGACAGGATCGTCGCTGATCGAGGAGCAACTATGATGAGGGTACGTCTGTGGCTGGTTGTCTATGCGCTGGCGGCCGTTGCGGCCGTAGCCGGGCCGTCCCAGGCCGGGCAGTCGCGAGAAACATTCGTCATTGCCGGCTCGCCAAGCCTGGCCGTTCCCTTGAAGGCTTTGGCAGAGGCCTATGAGGCCAAGCACCCGAACGTGAAAGTGCTGCTCTACTTCGACAACGGGTTGGATCTCAGGCGCACCATCGCCGGCATGGAAAACAGCATGGTCGGCCAATATTTCATCGGGAAGGGGCCGATTCACTTGGTCGCTCCAGGCGGGGACGAATTGATCACCAGATTGGAGCAAAAATACTACGTGCTGCCTGGCACCAAGCGCGCCTACGCCCAGGAGCATCTGGTCTTGGTCGTGCCGGAATCATTGGTCGAAGCGCCGGCGTCGTTTGAAGAGTTGGGGCAGAACGGGAAAACGAGGGTCGCGATCGCGGATGCACAACGGACAAAGTTGGGGTTACAGACACAGGGCGTCCTGCAGGCGCTGGATCTTGCGGACAAGTTGAAAGGCCGGCTCGACGTGGCGAGCGACTCCCGTGGGGTCCTCGACCATGTCCTCAGCGGCGAGGCCGACATGGGCATTGTGTTCGAACATGAGGCGGTGAAAGAGCAGGAACGGGTGCGCATCGTGGCGAGGGCGGATCGCGGATATCAGCCGATTGTCCATTCCATGGCGATGGAGCGGTACTGTCCCAATCGAACGTTGTGCGAGGATTTCCTGGCGTTCATTCAAACGGCCGAGGCGCAAGACGTGGTTCGGCTGGCCGGGTATGGAGTGCCGGGCGAACAGCGTGCCGGCGGCGTTCGGCATTAGGCGAGCGGCGTTATTTTTATGTGCGCGTTGTCAATTATACATGACAATACATCATTCATAATGTAATTGCTCGCGGCCTGGAGGAGGATCGATGAAGGGGAGAGAACTGGCGCAAGGTGGGATGAATCGGAGGATGACATGTGCCGCGATCGGAGTGTTCGTGTTTGCGATGGCGGCAGTGGGCTGCGCGAGGCTGCCCTATACGACGCAGACCATCCACGAGGATCAACGGGTGGTCGTCACGTTGCAGCGGGAGATCGACGCCCCGGCCTATACCCATCCGGTTCAGATATCGGACCAGGACCTGTCCGCCATTCTCAGGGGGTTTTCGTTGCGGAAGCAGCAACGGTTGCCGCTTCGCTGGTTTGCGGAGGAGGTCCCGCCGACGCCGCTGTTCCGCGAAGACGAACTCGCCGTGTTGGCGGGGCCGTTGGCGAAAGGCCTTCGGAAAGCCGGGCCGAACGAGCGCGTTCATTTTGAGTTACGGGCGCCAGGCAACAACCCTCATGACGAGTGGGATACGACGGCCGGGTGGATAGCCGTCCGTGAGCCTTCCCTGCGACTCGAGGTGGACTACCATCACGTGCAAACGCCGAGACAGAAGTCTTCTCCCTACGATTACAACTATCCCACCCCGCCCCCGACCAAGAGCGAGTACCTCCTGTATTTCGAACCGGGCAGGTTCTGGGGAACGGCGCCCGGTTTCGAGAAGCCCGTGTTGCAGTACAGGGACTTTCTTAGGAGCGCGCCCATCGTCCCGATGAAGTGATTCTTGCGATTCATTCGATACCGGATTATCCGCGCGAACATTCATATCTCGTTCAGGAGGATTTATGAGGAGCAGGTTCCGGTGCCTGACAGAGCCAGGTTTCTGGGTGACCGTGGCGTTCATCGTCACAGCCGTTGCGGGGGGGCTGAGCCTCCCTCCGGCCATTGCCGCGGAGTCCGGACGCCTGGTTGAGAAGGATGGAAAGCTTGTGTTTGTCGAAAGCACCGATCCGGCGATCAAGCTGTTGCTGGAGCGCGCGCTCAAGCAGGGCCTGATCACGAAGGAAGAATACGAAAAGGTCGAAAAAGAGTCCGAAGAGCGGGCCTATGCGCTCACGCCGACTTTCAAAGGCTGGTATGACCGCGGATTCAACCTCTCGATGAACGACAATGCGTTCTACCTGAAAATCCGATTTCGCGCGCAATTGCGCTATACGCAGCGTTTTCGCAACGACGCCTGGCGAGATCCCGGAGACGCCAAGAACTTTCCGGAACTGCTGGGCGTGTTCGGGGATTACCGGGCGAACCGGTCGGACGAGACCGGCTCCAGCTTCAATGTGCGTCGCGCCCGCTTGTATTTCATGGGGCACCTGTTCAATCCCGACTTCAAATATTACGTGCAGCTTGCGGGGGAGACGGCGGAGAACTCCCAATCGCCGGGCTCGGTCCGGGTCCTGGACCTGAATTTTTCAAGCACGCACTTCCCGCTCTTTAATATCCAATTCGGTCAATACAAGGTCTATTTCAATCGCGCGCAGATCAATTCGACGGCCTCCATGCAGTTTGCCGAACGCGCGTTGGTGATGGACGCCTTCACGGCCAGCGGTCTCGATCGTCGGGACATCGGCATCACGATCATGAACGACGAGGAGATCTATCCGGTCAATTACTATGTCGGGATCTTCAACGGCGCCGGGCCGAGCTTCAATCGCATCGGCGGATTCTTCAGCGAGCAGCCCACGGAGAATTGCGGCGGAGGCACGACCGGGCAGAATCCCTTTCCTTCTCCGGCTAGCTGTCCGGCGCCTCAACGGAATATCAATGCCAACCTCCGAAACGACATCAACCAGCTCATGTATGTGGCGCGCTTGAACTGGAACATCATGGGACGGCCTGGATATGGAGAAGGTGATCTGGCCTATTCGGAGACGCCTCAAATAGCTGTGGGGGGCGGGTTCTCCTACAATCCGGCGGTCAATGCCAGCTCCAACAGTTCCTTCGTCGGTACGGATCTGGCCAACCTGAATTTCCGACGACAAATCGCGGCGTTTGGCAACGCCCGGCAGCTCGGCTGGGGAATCGTGGATTACGCCACCTGGGCGCTTGACGGCGTGTTCAAGTACCGCGGGTTCTCGCTTCAGGGAGAGTATTACTTCAAGAACGTGACCCGTCACGAGAAGGGCCTGCCCTGCATGAATACCACCTGCACCCAGACCGCGCCCGGGCTGCTCGGCAATGCGACCGGGTGGTATGTGCAGACCGGCTATTATGTGATCCCTCGCTATCTGGAGATCGCCGGCCGTTATGCCTATTGGGACCCCGACACCAATTCGGCCGACGACCTGATCAAGCAGGTGGACCTGTCGCTCAACTGGTTTTTGAACGGCACCTATGACCATCAGATCATGGTGACCTATAGCAACATCGCGATGGGCACCGGCGGCTACGCGATCGGCCGCAGCGCGCCCCTTCCCCCTCAGTCCGGGACCATTCCGCTTGACGCGAGCGGCGGGACACTGATCGAAAACATGATCCGCGTGCAGTACCAGATTTTCTTCTGATAGGAGATTCCGGTCGAACGAGCACCGTCGGCGAATCGTCATCATGGCCGTGGAAGCGGCAGGGCATGACGTTGAGCAGGACAAAACAAGAGTGTTAGGTTGGTCACATTGATCATTGATGCGGAGGAAGGCATGAAGCTGGTCATGAGCCGACGATCGATATTGAACCTGAGCGGGCGATGGGCGATGGCGATGGTCCTGGTTGCGCTGTGGACTCCATGGACCGCCTGGGCCGGCGATCTCACCATTGCGGCTGCATCGGATCTCAATTTTGCCTTCAAGGAACTGGTCGGCGAATATGAGAAGAAAACCGGCGAACGAGTCAAATTGACGTTGGGCTCATCCGGAAATTTTTTCTCGCAGATCCAGAACGGCGCCCCGTTTGATCTGTACTTCTCGGCCGACATCGCCTATCCCAAGAAACTGGAGGATACCGGCCTGACCGTGCCGGGGTCGCTCTACAAGTATGCCGTCGGCCGCATCGTCGTCTGGACTCTGTCCGGATCGACTCTGCCCGTGGAGAACCGAGGGATCGAGGTCCTGCTCGATCCCTCGGTCAAGAAGATCGCGATCGCCAATCCCAAGCACGCGCCCTACGGCCGGGCCGCGGTCTCGGCGATGGATCACTTCAAGCTGCATGAGCGGGTCAAAGACAAGCTGGTGCTCGGGGAGAATATTTCACAGACGGCGCAGTTCATCGAATCAGGAGCCTCGGACGTCGGAATCATCGCTCTATCCCTCGCCTTGGCGCCTGCGATGAAAGCCAACGGAAAATATTGGGAGATTCCTGCCGACGCCCATCCGCCGCTGGAACAGGGGGCTGTGATCCTCAAGAGTTCGTCGAATCAGGACCGCGCCAAATCCTTTCTGGAATTTCTCAAGGGGCCGGAAGGCAGGACGATCATGACCCGTTATGGTTTTACACTGCCCTCGTAAACTGATGGAACCAAACAGGCATGAAAGCCGAGCCTCGATTCGTTCACTGGCGTTGGCCCTCTGTTGGTCAATGGCGACAGCCGGCTGTTCGGATGCGGTCACGATGGTGCGGGAAACGCCGTCAGGAGGGGTGGTCTCCTATTCCTACAAAGCAGACCGGGGCGGCCATCTGATGTCGCCGTATCGGCGGGAAGCCGACGCGCTCATGATGCGGAAGTGTCCAACCGGCTATCGCATCGTGCGGGAAGGGGAGGCGCGCGGCTATTCGAGCGTCTCCGGCATCAGGGAAGGCACCGAGGACGAAGGCATCGGACGGAAATGGGGCGTTCAGTTCGAATGCAAGGCATCGCAGGGTCAAGGAGGACAGTCCATTGACGGGCGTGGCGGGCGGTAGCAGGGCCATCCCTTATGAATGTAAAGAGGTCGTTCGTCTGTTCTTAACCAAGGAGGACACTCATGAAGCTGAGCGCGCGCAACCAATTTCAAGGCACGGTGACCAAGATCACGGAAGGCCAGGCGATGGCCGAGGTGGTGGTGAAGGTCGGCACGCTCGAGTTCATTGCCGCTATTACGGAAGGGTCGGTCAAAAATATGGGGCTCAAGGTCAACGATCAAGTGACCGTCGCGATCAAGGCAACCGAGGTGATGATCGGCAAGTAGGGCCTCCGTTGACATTTGCGGATTCGCCTTCCTACCATGGCCCGCCCGTGCCATCGGTCGGCCGATGGAGGTTCCCACACTCGTGAATTGGACGGCCATTCGTCTCACGCTGGAACTGGCGCTGTTGACCGCCGCGATCCTGTTGGTCGTCGGACTTCCGATCGCCTACTGGCTGACCTATTCGCGCCGGCGCTGGAAATTCCTGGTCGAGTCGGTCGTGGCGCTCCCGCTGGTGTTGCCGCCGACCGTCCTGGGATTCTACATCCTGGTCGCCATCGGTCCCCACAGCCCGCTGGGCCGCTGGTACACGGAACTGGTCGGACATCCCTTGCCGTTCACGTTTGAAGGACTCTTGTTCGCCTCGGTCCTGTACAGCCTACCCTTTGCCGTGCAGCCCTTTGCCTCGGGGTTTGAACAGGTGGATCGGCGCTTGATCGAGGCCTCCTGGACCTTGGGGCTGTCCAAACTGGCCACGCTTTTCAAGCTGATCATTCCGCTCTCGACTGCCGGACTCGTCACCGGGTTTGTCCTCAGCTTCGCCCATACGCTCGGCGAGTTCGGCGTGGTGCTGATGGTGGGCGGCAATATCGAGGGGATCACGCGTACGGTCTCCATCGAGATCTACGACGACGTGCAATCCTTGAACTACGCGGCGGCGGCGAAGACGGCGGCGCTGCTGCTGGGGATCTCGTATCTCGTCCTGCTCGGCGTGTACGGCCTCAATCGCAAAATGTGGGCGGCATGGCCGCAGAAATAAGCCTCGATTTCCGCAAGATCTTTCCCAACAAACTGACGGTGGAGGCTCGGCTTCAGATTCCGTTGCACCCTCCCTCGGTCGTGATCCTGTTTGGTCCGTCCGGGTCGGGAAAGACCACATTGCTGAGATGTCTGGCCGGATTGGAACGGCCGGACGACGGGACGATTCAATTCGACGGCGAACGGTGGCTTGACCTCCGAGAGGGCATTGTCCGTTCGCCCCAGGCCCGCGCCCTCGGTTATATGTCGCAGGACTATGCCTTGTTTCCCCATTGCACGGTGGCCGGGAATCTGGCCTTCGGCCTCCGCGCGCTTTCGAGAGCCGAGCGACGGCAACGAATCGGGGAAACGCTCCGCTTGTTGCATATCGAGGATCTGGCCGATCGGCGTCCGGCCCAACTGTCCGGCGGGCAACAGCAGCGGGTCGCACTGGCCAGGGCCATCGTGCGGCGGCCACGGCTTCTCTTGCTGGATGAGCCGCTCTCGGCGCTGGATGCGCCGACGCGCGCCCGTTTGTGCGGCGAGCTGCGCGGGCTGCTCAAGCGATTGGCTATTCCGGCGGTGGTCGTGACCCATGATTGGGCCGAAGCGCTTTCCCTGGGGGATACGATGGTGGTGATGAACCACGGCCGTGTGGTGCAAAGCGGGACGCCGCAGGAGGTGTTCACCCGTCCATTGGATGCCGAGGTCGCGCGGGTGGTGGGGGTCGACACCGTGTTGCCGGGGCGGGTGGTCGAGGAGGCTGAGGGCCTCGTCACCGTGGAGGTGGATGGATTACGGCTGGCGGCGATCGGGTCGGAAGGTCTCGCGCAGGATGTATTCGTCTGCATCCGCGCGGAAGATGTAGTGTTGGAGCCGGCTCAGTCGGGCGTCACGAGCGCGCGCAACCACCTGCTCGGCCGCGTCACGGATATTCAATCGATCGGGGCCTTGGCCAAGGTGCGTATCGATTGTGGGTTTCACCTTACAGCCTTAGTCACCCGCTCGGCGCTGCTGGATCTTGGGCTGCAGCCGGGGGTTTCCGTCAAGGCCGCCGTCAAGGCGGGCGCCGTCCATCTGATCTCCCGCTGATGGCTTCGCGGACCGGCTCCGTCGGAATCAAGGCGCATGCAACCCATCGCGACGATGATCGTGCGATCTTTTTCAGCGGCGCCTGCACGCTTGCTGATCATCTTCAGGACTGCCTCACGCACGACAACCAAGCTCCCGTTTGTTCCAGACTTCCTCTCTCGTTCCAGAGTCCAATTCCATTTCCGGAACGTCATGTGATCCTTGGAGCGGCCTTTTGGGCCAGGAAGACTTGCGGCCGTTCACCCTGGGGGAGGCTCACTCGCATCTAAAGACCGGCTCTTCCGGAACTCGTGTGGGTAAAGTTGATGGCTCCGGCTGACGTTGGACCCGTTGCATCCAGAAAGGCAACGGGTTCCCCGACACTCCGGGTTGCGTCATGATGCGTTGGCGTCAGGAGGCCGTTCCTGGTCGTCCTGTTGGCCACCGCGACTGTGAGGCGACGCCGGAGCGTCAAGCCGTCGCGGTGGCACCAGGATCAGCCTGCATTCGCCCCGTTCCCGTCATGACGCGAACCCTCCGTGTCCGCCCTTCCAGCCGGGGCTGGCACGATGGCACCTCGTCCGATGGCCCGCACAATTTCCGGAAAAGCCCTTGGGCTGCTCTGCAGGCATTGGGGTGGCTTCAGGGTCGGCATGGGGGTGACGCTGCCTTCGCTGAAGAAGCGGGGCCCCACCGGGGGTTTGTCGAGCAGGAAAGCCGAAAGTGACCAAGGCACCACGGCCGCAGACCGTGGCCGTAGGAATTTCGGAAGGGTTTCCGCTCGGCAAGCCCCGGTAGGGTCGCTCTGAGAGGCGCGGCAGCACAAGCCCCATGCCGACACTCAACTTGAGTCACCCACACAAAATCCTGAAGAGCCTAAAGACTTATCGTCTCGGTGCTTGGACCATATCTTAAACGCTTGAGTCAGTAATTCTTGGGCTTCCTCCTCTCGGTGCGCTTTTTTGAGGACAAAGGCCAAGGCTTCTAAGTTGGCGGCTACATCCAAGTGTCCGGGGCCAAACACCTTTTCATTGATCTTCAGTGAAAGCCGGAGCTGGTGTTCTGCCTCGGCATAGCGGCGCTGCACGGCATAGAGGCCTCCTAGTTTGCTCAGAAGCACCGCGATGTGAGAATGGTCCCGGCCCAGGGCGTTCGATGTGATCTCTAGTGATGTCTTCAGCAGGCGTTCGGCTTCGGAATAGTTGCCACGTCTTGCGAAGGCTGATGCCCTCGCGGTGAGGGCCATTGCGGCCCTTGGAGGGTTCTCTTCGCGATCCGGTCCGCTGATCGTCAGGATGGGCTGCGAGCCCTCACTGGGTCCTTGTTGCCATCTGGTCTCCAAGCTCAGGGCGCAAACCGGCTCGGAGATCACGCTCAAGATCGCCGCAGACGTTCGAGCAAGAATACCCGGGCATGTGCTCATATGACGCCCTCCTCGGCTACTCTCAGGTACTATTCATCTAGCTCAACCCTCCCTTCTCACTCGCCGAGCAAGCTCTATCCCTTGCTCTATGATCCATTCGATGACACAGGGTCAAAGCCATATTTGAGGAGGAGTTTTTGTATGCGGGGACTCGCCATGAAATCGGCAAACTCTTTTGCGGCGCCCAAGGATGCCGGCCGACAGGTCCATACCACCGCTTCTCCGAACCGGACCGTCGTATGATTTCCGGCCGGAGCCTCATCAATGATGCGCACCTGCCCGTTGTTGATCGCATCGACGCGGTAGACGATCCCCACGTCCGCCTTCCCCATATGGACCAGATTGACGAGATCCTCGTTCTGTCGCGCATAAAGAAGGGTGAAGCGGCTCTTATATGCAGGATCGAGCGTGGTCAGGGCTCGGGCTGTGACCGCTCCCAATGAGGAGGTCTGAGGATCACCGAGGGCGATCCGGGTCGCTCGATTCGGCAACGCATCGTGCAAGGAGACCGCAATGGCGCGGGAGGCCGCCGACATCACCAGAACGAGAGAGGTCTGCGCGTAGACGCGCGGCGCGCCGTTGAGCGTCAGCCCCTTTGCGTGCAACTTCTCGACTTCCTCCACCGCCGCAGGGAGAAACACATCGATGGGCGCTCCCTGTTCAATTTGCCGGCGCATCGCTTGGGATGGACCGTACAGGACATGCACCGTCGCTCCATATTCTTTCTCGAACATCGGCACGATTTCCTGAAACGCCGCCTTCAAACTGGGCGCGGCCCCCACCGTCAGGGTCTCGGCTCGAACAGGTTCCCCCGTCGCCACAATGCCTCCAAGCCCGCTGACCGCCATCGCCATGCAGAATGCCCGAATTCCCGTCATGGTGCTCCTTTTCTTGACCCTGTTCACGAAGAGGTCCGATGAGGTGATGTCCATGTGCGCGGCTTGAACAGCAAAATCAATACCCACGATCGTCCTCATGGGATGAACCGGGGCAAACCGGTCCAACCATCGCATCTCCAACGGGTTCGCGACAGGCGATTGCACGACCGCCTCACCCGCGCGAGCCGCCGAATCGTGTGATTCCGCACGACGCGCTCTGTGATCAAATGCACCATGCGGAGTTTGTGCCGTCCGGTCCGAACCGCGTCGGAGCCGCCGATGTCTTGTCCGAATAAGGATGACGTACCTCCTGCCATTCCCAACCCATAGGTTGAGCGAATCAGACGATCAGGTATGGGCCTTGCTGTACGTACTGGCAATGGTCTCGGCTCGCGGCCAGGGCGGTCCTTCCTAAACCAGCGGGATCTGTGTGAGGGACCATCCGACCGCATGGGCAGACTTCGCGGATGAACCAGGCATGAACGAGATCGTCCTCATTGCCCTGCGCAGGCCTTACACCTTCGTCGTCATGTCCATCCTGATCGTGTTGTTGGGGGGCCTGACGGTGCTCCACATGCCGACGGACGTCTTCCCAAACATCACGATTCCCGTCACCTCGGTGGTCTGGATTTACTCAGGCCTGCTGCCGCAGCAGGTGGAAGGACGCATCACCTATCTGTTCGAACGGTTCCTGACCTCGACGGTGGAAGGCATCAAATACATCCATAGCCACTCCTACTATGGCAGCAGCATCACCAATATTTTCCTCCAGGACGGAGTCGACGTGGGCCGGGCCGAAGCGGACATCGTGGGCATCGCGCAGAATGTCGTCAAGGCGCTGCCGCCCGATATTTCGCCGCCCATGGTCATGCGTCTCGCGCCATCCTCGATCCCGGTGGCCATGCTCGAAATCAGCTCCGACAACATGACGCCCGCGGAACTCTATAACCTCGCCTACATGCGCATCCGCCCCCTGCTCGTGACGGTGCCGGGGATCGTCCTGCCGCACCCCTACGGGGGGCAAGACATGCAGGTCATGGTCAATCTCGACCAGCAGAAAATGCTCGCCCGTCACCTGACGCCGTCGGACATTCACGATGTTCTCATGAAGCAGTACCTCGTGCTGCCGTCCGGCGACATCAAAATCAAGCAGACCGACTGGATCGTGCTGACGAACGCCTCGCCGTTGAAGATTGATGATTTCGCCAATATCCCGATCAAGCGGGAAGGCAATGCGTTCGTCTATCTGCGCGACGTCGCCACCGTGCGCCTCATGGGCCGGGTGCAACAGAACGCGGTGCTGGTGAAGGGCAAGCAGACCGTCATCATCGTCGCGATGAAGAGCACGGAGGCCTCGACCCTCGACGTGGTCGATGGGATCAAGAAGATGATCCCGCGCGCCGAGCAAGTCTCTCCGGAGGGCGTGAAGATCAGGCTCCTCGACGACGCCTCGACCTTCGTGAAGGATTCGATCTCGGACGTCGTGCATGAAATGGCGACCGCCGGCGCGCTGGTCGGCCTCATCGTGCTGTTGCTGCTCGGCTCCTGGCGAGCCACGGTCATCGTCTGGACCTCGATCCCGTTGTCCATTCTGACCGCCATCATCGGCCTGCACTGGCTCGGAGAGACGATCAACGTCATGACCTTGGGCGGGTTGGCGCTGGCCGTCGGCATTCTGGTCGACGACGCGACCGTGATGATCGAGAATATCGATCGCCACCTCGAGATGGGCAAGCCGCTCGAGCAAGCCATCATCGACGCCGCCAATCAAATCGTCGTCCCGACGCTCGTCGCCACCCTGTGCATCGCGATCGTCTGGCTTCCCCTCTTCCAGCTCGGCGGCGTCGCCGGTTACCTGTTCAAGCCCATGGCGGAGGCGGTCATCATCGCGATGCTCGCCTCCTTCATCCTGTCGCGCACGCTGGTGCCCACCATGGCGAAATATCTGATGAAGGGCCACCATGTCGCAGCCGCCTGAACAGCACGGGCGATCGGATGTCGAACCGTCGCGCAACCTCTTCGTCCGTTTTCAGAAGGCGTTCGAGCGCCGCTTCGATCGGTTCCGCGAGCGCTACGGCGCGTTGCTCGAACAGGTGATCGCCCATCGCCGCGCCTTCGTCACGATCGCGCTGGCTATCGCGGCCGGCTCCCTGTCCCTCTTCTTCTTCCTCGGGCGCGATTACTTCCCCGAGATCCGGTCGGGGGTGATTCAGATGCATATGCGGGCGCCGCTCGGGACGCGCATCGAGGTGTCGGGACGCATCGCCACGCTCGTCTCCAACAGCATCGAGGAGTTGCTGCCGGGCCGGGTCGAAAACATCGTCAGTAATTGCGGCCTGCCGGTCGGACCGCACAACCTGGCCTTCATTCCGACGCCGACGATCGGCTCTCAGGACTGTGATCTGACGATCCTGTTGAAAGATGAAAAAGCGCCGGTGTGGGACTACCGCCGCATCCTCCGCAAGGGCTTGAAGGAGCGCTATCCGGGCACCGAGTTCACGTTCCAGCCGTCGGATCTGACCGCAAAAATTCTCAACTTCGGCGCGCCGGCGCCGATTGACGTGCAGGTCAACGGCCCGGACATGTACTCCAACTATGAGTTCGCCAGAAAATTGGCGGGCAAGTTTCGCGAGATCCCCGGCGCCGCGGACGTGGTGATTCAGCAGACGATGCGCACGCCGACCCTCATGGTCGAAGGCGACCGCACGTTCGGGCTCGGGGTCAACAGGACCCTGAAGAACATGGCCGACAATCTGCTCATGACGACCGCCGGGAGTCAGCAGGTCGACCAGATTTACTGGCTCGATCCGAGCACCGGCATGTCGTATCTGATCAATGTCTATACGCCGCAGCCGCAGATCAACAGCGTCAACAGCATCAAGACCGTCCCGGTCGATGCCTCGGGGAATGCTTCGAACGATCATGATGTGCAACTGCTCGGCAATTTAGCCGACCTGTCGGCGGAGGGCACGCCGGGCGTGATCACGCACGGGAACATCATGCCCCTGTTCGACATCTACGTCTCCGCCGAAGGGCGTGATCTCGGCGGCGTGCTGGCAGATGTCGAGAGGATTGCCCACAGCATGGAGCACGAGAAGCCCCTCAGCGCCGAGGTCGAAATCCATGGCCAGGCCGCGCTGATGTACGAGGCCTATGCCGAGCTGATCTTCGGGCTGCTCGCCGCGATCGTGCTGGTCTATCTGCTGATCGTCGTCAACTTCCAATCCTGGCTTGACCCCTTCATCATCATTACGGCGTTGCCCGGTGCCTTGGCGGGCATCGCGTGGGCGTTGTTTCTGACCCATACGCGGCTGTCGGAGCCCGCGCTGACGGGGGCGATCATGACCATGGGCACGGGGACCGCCAATTCGATCCTCGTCGTGTCCTATGCGCGCGAGCGGCTCCAGGAGCACGGCGACGCGCTCTTGGCCGCGATCGAAGCCGGGAAGACCCGCTTTCGTCCGGTGCTCATGACGGCCTCGGCCATGATCATCGGGATGGTCCCCATGGCGACGGGCTATTCCCAGAATGCGCCGCTGGGCCGCGCCGTCATCGGCGGCTTGCTCGTGGCCACGGTCTTCACCCTGTTTTTCGTGCCCTGCGTGTACGCGATGGTCTACAGCCGGCGAATGGCTCGGCAAAAGGGACAGGCTTCATGATGAAGACATTCGGTGGAAGAAGCGTGGCGCTTTTCGCGGTCCTCCTGTTTGCGCTCTATGTCGGCTACCGGATTCATGAGAGCAGGAGCGATGCCGCGCTGCTGCGCGAGAAGACGCTCGAAGAGGCCGTCCCCACCGTGGCCGTCGTCTTTCCAAAGCCGGTGCCGGCGACCGAGACCATTACGCTTCCCGGCAATATCGTGGGCTGGTACGAGGCGCCGATGTACGCGCGAGTCACGGGCTATGTGAAGATGTGGTACAAGGACTACGGAGACCAGGTCAAGACAGGCGACATCCTCGCCGAAATCAACGCGCCGGATCTCGACGCCGAATATGCGCAGGCCAAGGCGGATCTGGAGACGGAACGGGCCAGGTATAAGCTTGCCGAGGTGACCGCGAAGCGCTGGGCCGCGCTCCGCCCGAATCATGCCGTCTCCGAACAGTCGATCACGGTGAAGGAACAGGAGTTGAAAGCCGAAGCGGCAAAGGTCAAGGCCGCGGAACAAAAGGTCAGGAACATCGAAGCGTTCATCAGGTTCAAAACGATCGTCGCGCCCTTTGACGGCGTGGTGACCCAACGCAACATCAACGTCGGCGACTTGGTCAGCAAGGAGGGCAATCTCAGCACCCCCAATGCGAAAAGCAACCTCTTTACCGTGGCCGACGTCCATATCTTGCGTCTCTTCGTCAACGTGCCGGAATCGTTCGGGCCCTTCCTCCAGCCGGGCCTGACGGCCGACGTGACCGTGCCGCAACTGCCCAATCGTCATTTCACCGCGAAATTCCTGACGGTTTCGAAGGGATTCGATGTGAGCACGCGCACCGCGGTGACGGTCTTTACGATCGACAACGAGGACCGGGCGCTCTGGCCGGGCTCCTACGCCGAGGTCCATCTCACGGCTCCGGTCAATCGAGAAGCCTTCACGATGCCCTCCACCGCGTTGGTGTTCCAAGAACACGGCACGCAAGCGGCCGTCGTGACGGAGGACGACCGAGTCCACTTGAAACCCATCACGGTGAGCAAACTCATGGATCAAGTTGTCGAAGTGGCGGAGGGACTTTCCGAAAGCGACCGCATCATCAACAATCCCAGCGCCGCATTGCTCGAGGGCGACCAGGTGCGCGTCGTGACTCCGGCGCCGGGGTATGATCTGGTCAATACCGAGTCCTCGGCGTCAAAAGACAACTCAAACCCACATGAGCAATCCCGGACAAAGGCACCATCGGCACCACCATCGCCAGTTTCGCCATGATCATCGGCTTGCGTAGGCGCGTGAAATCAGACGTGTCATCCATGGTTCGCGCCACTCGGCGATGCAGCGGCTTGGTCCTGTTGGTGCTCAATCTATCCGCTTGCCAAAGCGACTGGCTGCCGCACGCCGATCTGGCGCCCGATTATCAGCCGCCCCAATACGTCGTGCCCGCCTCATGGCACGGCGCCAGTCCCTTCGTCGAAGCGAAGCCGTCGGACGGCGAATTGCGTCCGGATTGGTGGGAGCTGTATGACGATCCGGTCCTGAACAGGCTCGAGGAACAGGCCATGGCGGCCAATCCGGATCTGCAGGCCGCCGCCGAGCGGTTCGTCCAGGCCCGGGATGTGATGATGAAGGTCCGCTCGCAGCGGATCCCGCAAATCGGCATTGGATTTGACGCCTCGGACAATCGGATATCTGACAATCGTCTGTTTCGAGCCCCCGACATTTCACTTGAGCAATCGAGCGTTGTGGCGGGGGGGCTCGCGTCCTGGGAGCCGGATTTCTGGTCGGCGATTCGCAATGCGACGCGCGTGGAAACCTACCGCGCCGAAGAACGCGCCGCCGAGTGGGGCCTCGCTCGACTCAGTCTCCAGGCGGAAATCGGGGCGAACTATTTCACCCTGCGCGGCTACGACGCGCAAATTGCCATCTATTCCCAATCGATCGCGCTCTATAAGCAGTCGCTCGAACTCGTCAGGGCGCAGTTCGCCGGCGCGATCGCGTCGGCCCTGGACGTCGCCCGGGTCGAATCGCTGTTGTTCAGCACGGAGACGCAATTGGCGCGGGTTCAAGGACAGCGCCAGGTGACGGAACAGGCGATCGCCGTCCTGGTCAATATGGCGCCGGCCAGTTTCACGATCAAGCCGGTCGATGACCTTCGCGTCGCGAATTTCACGATTCCCCAAACGATCCCATCCACCTTGTTGGAGCGTCGGCCCGACGTGGCGGGGATGGAGCGCCGGATGGCGCAGGCAAACCGCGCCATCGGCATCGCCCGCGCCGCTTTTTTCCCCGATGTAAGGTTCCGTGTCGGCGGCGGATTTGAAGATGCCGGCATCAATTTGATCTCGCTGGCGAATAGTTTTTGGTCCTATGGCGCCACCGTTGCGCTGCCGGTCTTCCAGGGTGGGTATCGCCGCGCCCAATTGCAGCAGGCCTGGTCGGCCTATCGCGAGACGGAAGACCGATACCGTTCGACGGTGCTCAATGCGTTCCGCGAGGTCGAGAACAATTTGAGCCTGACCAACCGGCTGACCGTCGCCGCCAATCGACAAGACGCCGCTGTCGGCGCCACGCTGAAGACGCAAAATCTCACCACGGAGCTCTATCAGGGCGGGCTGGCTTCCAGCCTGGAGCTTATTTACGCGCAGGTCGCCACCCTCACGGCGCGCATCGACGCCGTGCAGATCAAGGCCGAGTTGCTGAGGGCCTCGGTGGCGCTGATCCGCGCGCTCGGCGGAGGCTGGAACCGAGAGCAATTGCCGACCGATGAGCAGATTCAGCCCTTCGGGACGTTCCAGTATGTCGATCTCGACAAACCGCCGCCTGCCGGTGGCATCGATGTCAACGCGGCCAATAATTGGGCGAACAATGATCTGACCAAACCTGCCGTTCCTTGAGCGTCCCGGCAGATCCCTGCGGGCGCCGGCATCCGAGGATGTCGGTCATCGCATCACCACCTTGCCGCTCTTGTTCCAGTACCATTGAATGGAAAAATTGGGATAGATCGCGTCCAGCGTATTCTGTCCGGCCGCCGTAAAGAGGACGCCGACGGCTCCCACCCAGGCGTCGGAGAAGCGCCATTGAATGGCCGGTTCGACTCCGATCACGGTTGATCCGTTCTGTGGGCCCCGATTGATCGATTGTCCGTCCAGCCGCCAGGTCAACGTGTGGAAGGTGACGAATTCGAGGTTGTAGGCCAGGCCCCGCTTGTCGTCCAGGAAATGCTCGAACACCAGCCTGGTATTGACGATATCGCCGGTATAGGTGGTCTGGCCTCCGTCGCTGCCGGGCGCGGCATAGGTATAGAACACCCCGCCGCTGATTCGGAACGGCCGGAGGTTCTTTCTGAACGTGAGGCCTTCCGTGACCCCGTACTCTCCGAATCTGGTGGCCGGCAGACGGCCCAGCGGCGGAAAGCCTCCAGGCGGCCGCTCGGTGCCCGCCCACCGGCTGGTCGGGAGCACGACCTGCGTGTACAGCGTCATGGACGGCCTGGCGCTGTCGGGATCCTGGACCAGTGGTCGATATTTGAGGATCAAGGAAAGGTCTCCCATCCCGGTATCGGTCGTCCAATCGCCGGCCGAGTCCTTGGCCCAAAAACTGATGAGGGAGGTGGCGACGCCAAGCTCAAGGTGGTTCGTCAAACCGTAGGTGACGGTGACGAGCGGGGAGACCGAATAGAGGCTGACGGGGCTGTCGCGACGATCGGCGGCGAAGGAAAGCTGGTTTCCATAACTATGCTCGCTGATCTGCGAGAACACGAATGGCCGGACCGAAAGCTGACCTTGGGGGTGGATGTCGACGGATTGCATAAGAAGCGGACCTTCGGAAAAAGGATTCCAGCTCTTCCGGTATGCCTGAATTTCGGCATCGGTCGGGACCCATTGCCAGGCCAGAAGGGGCTCTGTCGGGAGCAGGCCTGTGGTCAGGAAGAGAAGGAAGCAGGCAAGGAAACGGTTTGATGACATAGGTAGTCGTGATCGGTGGAGAGTGGACATGGCTTGTTGAGAGGGGCGACTATATTTAAAGTTGAGTTTATTTGTCAAGAACAATTACAAGGATGGTTTACGATGAACTTTTCTCCTGGCATGGTGGCGATGTCGATCAGCAGGAAGGCTGAAAAACCGGCGATGGCCGATCCGAATCCGGGGGAACCGTCATGGGGAGGAAGGAGAAGGGATCGGGAAGTCAGCGGCGGAAGCCTTTGGCCCAGTCATAACCGTGGACGATAACCCAAACCAGGACGCAGGGAACCAGAAAGGCGAACAAGCCGCCGACCAAGAGGAGAAGGTCCTGCAACCAGGTCCTGGGGACCTGTGCGTGCCAGAGCGACAGAGCGATGAGGAACCAGACGGTCGCGGAGGTGGTTCCCAGGGCCGCGGCAAAAATGCGTCTTCCCGCATGGGATGGTCTGGCGAGGCTGACTTCTGACATGGCTGGGAGGCGGGTCATCATGGTGCCGATCTCTTATCGGTTGCCGTCCGGTCTTCTGAATAGGGCGGCCGGCATGGCGGCATAGCCTGATGGGTGCCGTCTTAGGATCGGTCGCCGAAGGGTTTTGGAAAGTGTAGCACTTGAGAGGAAACGGGCTTGACAGCGGCTGCCAAGAGATGTAACCATTGGATACACATGAAGCCGGATGAACTTAAACGTCGCCGCCTGGCTCTCGGGCTGACACAAGAGGAGTTGGCCAGGGAGTTACGGACAACCAGGATGACCGTGACCCGTTATGAAGGAGGAACGCGGCGCATTCCCGGTGTCGTGGATGTGCTGCTGAAAAAACTGGCTGAGAAGCGTGTGCTGCCGATGGCGGGAGTCGTGGCGGCGGGGCATCCGATCGAACCAATTGCCCAATCGGACTTCGTGGAGGTTCCTCAGTCGATGGTGGAGGCAGGCGGCACGATGGTCCTGAGGATTAAGGGGGAATCGATGCGCGAGGAGGGCATCCTGCCCGGAGATTACGTGGTGGTCAGGAAACAACACACGGCCCGGAACGGGCAGACCGTGATCGCGCTGCTCAATCGGGAGGCCACGATCAAAACGTTCGTTCGAAAGGGGGAGCATATCGAACTCCATCCTGCCAACTCTGCTATGCGACCAATTCCCGTTCATCTAACCGACGAATTTCAGATCGAAGGAGTAGTTGTCGGCGTCATTCGTCATTGTGAATAGTCTCGCGCGATTGCACGGCAAAGGAGGATGTGATGATGGCGAATCAAGGTTTCAATCAGCAGGTGATGAACCTGCAACGATCCATCCGGTCGCTTGAGGCCCATCTCCGGTTTTTAGAGCGGCAGGTACAGGTTAAACAAAAGATTGAAAAGCGAGCCGATTCCTGGTGGCGGGGGTTTTGGCAAAATGGGGGTGCAACAAGTGGCACGATGTCTCCCAAGAGTCCCATTCGCCCGAACCGCAGAAAAGATGCGGCATTGGTGTCATAGACAATCGAGGATGACTCGCTCAACAGAAGGGCAGTATGGCCGGGGGTTCAAGCGAGTAAGCGAAAGAACGGATCCCTGAAGGTGTTTCTCCGTGACGATATGACCCAAAAGAGCCACGGGTTCAAGTAGCTTGGTAGAGAGGGGTTCTGCCCGACGAGCCGCCGGTTCACACAAAGGAATTGAAGCAATAGCCCGGAGAATAAAATCCTGGAGGTGCTTCTCCAGCCGCGTCAACTACGATAGAGCGATGAAGAGCGGCTGGCTCAACCGAAGGTTGGTATGGTGGCGGTGACCCGGATCGAACGGGTGACCCGCGGCTTATGAGTCCGCTGCTCTGCCAACTGAGCTACACCGCCACGTCATTGATTTCTAAGGGGCTTTGGTCTTATCAGCCGAGTGCTCCGACCCCAAACTGTTCACCAAGTGTTCACCGCGACCATGCTCTCGCTCGTGGTGTTCCAAGTGCCTGGCCCGGCTTCCTTCCTTTGAGGTGATAGACCCAGCAACAATCCGGATGGAACTTCAGCGTGTGCTTATACCATGCAGCGAGGACGTCGTAAAGGTCCCCACCCATCACGGCCACCCGCTCCTCTTCCGTTTTCGTATGCTCTCACGCGATCCGGATCTCAACAGTGCGGCTCTGGTCTTTGGGCAACCGGAGGCCACGTTGCTCCATGATCGTCTCTCGCATTTCTCGTAGCGCTTTCAGACTGACCCACTATCCAGCACCTGGTCCTAGATAGTCTTCTAACGACTGGATGAGCTCCAGACAAAATCTCTGACCGTTAAGTTCAGAGAAAATGGTCTTGATCCACTCGAACCAAAACTGATACCTTGTAAACGTGATTATCAGAGTGTAAGGTCAGTTGCATGTCTACTCGCGACGAAGAAACCCTTCTGATCGTCGAGGCCGATCCCACCATTCGCAGAAGCCTCGCGAACTATCTCAAGACCGACTATCGTGTCCTTGGTGCCAAAACGGGAGCCGAGGCGTGGGCAACGTTGGCTAAAGAAAAGGTCGATCTTATTCTCTTTGACGATGGCGTCGCTGACGTGAAGGGCGTAGAGTTTTTTCGCGAGGCCCGCGTGCGTTATCCCGATGTCGTCCGAATTCTCCTGACGGAGTCGCGCGAGTATTCGGCGGTCATGAACATCATCAAAGAGGCGGCGGTGTATCAGGTGATTCCCACGCCCTGTCCTCCGTGGCATCTCCGTCTTCTGATCGATCGTGCGCTTGAAAGTCGAGAGCTCTCGCGACGCCATCGAATGTTGAGCCGTGATTTGAAGCTGTCCGATGGCGCCTTTCACAATCACAAAGCCCATCTCACGAAGCTGATACGGGAAAGCTATGAATTCGATAAGCTCGTGTTTGCGAGCGACGCGATGCTGGAAGTCTGCAATCTGGCGAGGAAAGCGGCTACCACCGATTTGCCGGTGTTGATAGAAGGCGAAACCGGTACGGGGAAGGAGCTCTTAGCCCGGGCGGTTCATGGGTTTAGCGAGCGGAAGGCGTTCCCATTTCTCGCTCAGAATTGCGGGGCCTTGCCCGATGAGTTGCTCCAGTCGGAATTGTTCGGACACAAACGCGGGGCCTTTACGGGCGCCGTCAGTGATCGGCTGGGATTGTTTGTAGCCGCCGACGGAGGAACTGTCTTCTTGGATGAGGTGTCTGAAGTCTCCCCTTCCTTTCAAGTGAGTCTCTTGCGGTTTCTGCAGGAAGGCGAAGTGAAGCCTCTGGGTTCTGAAAAAACCCGCCATACAAGCGTCAGGATTATTGCCGCGTCGAATCGGCCGATCAAAGAACTCGTGGCGGCCGGTGCGTTTCGGAAAGACCTCTATTACCGTCTCCGCGGATTCGAACTCACGATTCCTCCTTTGCGAAACCGTGTTGAAGATATTGCAGTGCTTGCCGAGCATTTCACGAGGAAGTACGCTGAGTTCTCGAATCGTCGTATCGCAGGGATCACGGTGCAGATGATGCGCCAGCTTCAGGCCTACCCATTTCCTGGCAATGTGCGTGAGCTGGAAACTGAGATCCGACGCATGGTGTCTCTTGCCAGTCAGGGCGAATTTTTGTCCACGGAGCATTTGTCCGACGATTTGGCCAAGGTGGTGCCGCAGGATCTGCGGCAGAAAGAGATGAACTTGATCCACTCCAGCGGGACGCTCAAACAAAAAGTCGAGCGGTTGGAGGCCCAGGTTGTGACACAAACGCTGCTTCGATTCCGTTGGAATCAAAGTAAGGTGGCCAAGGAGTTAGGATTGTCCCGTGTCGGCTTGGCGAACAAGATTCGACGATACAAACTGGCGACCACCTCCGCTGGAGACCCGCCCCATGCCCAACCCGGACGATCCTAAACGGGCAGAACATAAGGATGGGGATGAAATAGACCGATTCTTGTTCTCTCTGCTGGCCACCCCCTCTCAGGTTCCTGATTCATCCTTTCTACCGCCTCCCCTGCGAGAGTTGGGCACGACACCCCTCGCTCGTCAACTTGGCTTAGCTGACGAGCAGACGAATGGACATTGGTGTAGCCGCTGTCAAGGAATTTGGTATGGCTACACGCTTGAGGTCGAATGTCCAGTCTGTGGCAATCGCAAGGGGTAGGCGCAGAGAAAACTGCACACTGTCTTTACAGCTAGCAGTGCCTTGTAAAGTTACTTTGCAAGGCATCCCGGTGAATGATCTCGTCCTGTCCGAACGAAGTCCTCACATAACCCTCGGTGTTTTCAGCTAAAGAGAGAGGACATAGATCCTGTCGCCCTAAAATTAGGGCGCTGGTTCAATTGTTGCTCTAGGAGGTGGTGCGCATTCACGCTTCGATTCAAAAGGCATAACGGAGGACTACATCATGGCGAATCTACTCTGGCTTCAGGGCGGTGCTTGTTCCGGCAACACCATGTCATTCCTCAACGCAGAAGAGCCGAGCGCCTGTGATCTCGTTACTGATTTCGGGATCAATGTGCTCTGGCACCCCTCGTTGGGTGTCGAACTTGGCGATGGTCTGCAGCGAATTCTCAAAGATTGTGTCTCGGGGGAAATTCCCCTCGACATCTTCGTCTTCGAAGGAACGGTGGTCAATGCGCCGAACGGTACTGGCGAATGGAATCGATTCGCTGGCCGGCCGATGAAACTGTGGGTCAAAGATCTTTGCGGCATCGCTAAGTTTGTCGTCGCGATCGGCGACTGTGCCACGTGGGGCGGTATCCCAGCCACAGCGCCGAATCCGAGCGAGTCTCAAGGCCTGCAGTTCCTCAAGCGGAACCATGGTGGCTTCCTAGGCAAGGACTTCCGCTCAAAGGCCGGTCTTCCCGTAATAAATATTCCTGGCTGCCCCGCACACCCGGATTGGATCACACAGATTGTGGTAGCCGTCGCAGCCGGCCGAGGAGGCGACATCACCCTCGATGAGCTCCAACGGCCCAAAACCTTCTTCCAGAGTTTTACCCAGACAGGGTGCACCCGCAACATGCATTTTGCCTACAAAGTCTCGGCCACGGAATTCGGCCAGCGCAAAGGCTGCCTGTACTATGATCTCGGATGTCGTGGACCAATGACCCATTCGCCCTGCAATCGCATTCTGTGGAATCGACAGTCCTCGAAAACCCGCGCGGGCATGCCCTGTCTGGGCTGCACGGAGCCTGAATTCCCCTTCTTCGACCTTGCCCCTGGCACGGTGTTCAAGACACAAACTGTTATGGGCGTCCCGAAGGACCTGCCGCAGGGAGTCGACAAGAAAGGGTACATCGCGCTCACGAGCGCGGCGAAGAATGCGGCGCCAGCGTGGGCCGAGCAGGACATGTTTGTCGTCTAAACACAATGATCGGCAATCGCATCTGTTCATAAAGGAGATGGCCATGGCTGTTCAAACATTAGACATTTCTCCCGTCGGCCGAGTGGAAGGCGACCTCGACGTGCGCGTTGAGGTCGACAACGGTGTTGTCACCAACGCCTGGACACAGGCAGAGCTGTTCCGTGGATTCGAGATCATTCTGAGAGACAAAGATCCGCAAGCCGGGCTGGTTGTGACCCCACGCGCCTGCGGCATCTGCGGAGCCTCCCACTTAACCTGCGCTGCGTGGGCCTTGGATACGGCGTGGCAAACCACCGTCCCGAGGAACGCGATTCTTGCGAGAAATCTCGGTCAGATCGTTGAAAGCTTGCAAAGCCAGCCGCGCTACTTCTATGGGCTCTATGCGATCGACCTAACCAACAAGAAGTATCGTGGTAGCCGATACTACGAGGAGGCCTGCAAGCGCTTTGCTCCCTTCACCGGGAAATCCTATGAAATTGGCGTCACCATTTCCGGGAAGCCTGTGGAGATCTATGCGCTTCTGGGTGGCCAGTGGCCTCACTCTAGTTATATGGTCCCCGGCGGGGTCATGTGTGCGCCGACCCTGGCAGACATTACGAGATCCGTCTCGTTACTGGAGTACTACAAGAACAATTGGCTCGAACCGGTCTGGCTTGGCTGCTCATTGGAGCGGTACGAGCAAATCAAAACCTACGAAGACTTCAATGCGTGGTTGGACGAGAATCCAGCCCATGCCAATTCGGATCTGGGATTCTATTGGCGCATGGGCCTAGATACTGGACTCCACAAATACGGAGCTGGGCTTGGGAAATATGTCAGCTGGGGATATTTGCCCCACGAAGATAAATACCAGAAGCCTACCATCGAAGGACGCAATGGCGCCGTGATCATGAAGGGCGGAGTCTATGATGGGGCCACAAACACGCACAAGCTCATGAGCCAGGACTTCGCGCGAGAGAATACGTCTCATTCCTGGTATGACGAGGGATCGGCGGATACGCATCCCTATGATCGCACGACCAAGGCGAAGTCGAATAACAAGACCGATTTCAACGGGACCTACTCCTGGGCGACCGCGGTCAGCCATGCGGATTTCGGCCGGCTGGAAGCGGGACCCTTTGCCCGCCAGATGGTCGCAGGAGGAAAACACGGGGAATCCTGGCAGCACTACGATGGCTTCATCCTGGATGTGTACAAAAAGATGGGTGGCGCGAGTCTCCACCTGCGTCAACTCGCCAGGATGCATGAGACTATCAAGTTATATCGCCAAGCGGAGCGATGCCTGAAGGAGTTCCGGCTCAACGAGCCTTGGTACATCAAGCCCCAGGAGAAGGATGGCCGGGGTTGGGGGGCGACCGAAGCGATTCGTGGAGCGCTCTGTCACTGGATTGAAGTCAAGGGCGGGAAGATCAAGAACTATCAGATTATTGCTCCGACCACGTGGAATGTGGGGCCTCGCGATGGTATGGGTCGTCGTGGTCCGATCGAGGAGGCGTTACTCGGCGCGCCTATTGCCGATCCAACCGATCCCGTCGAAGTCGGTCACGTCGCCCGATCATTCGACTCATGTTTGGTGTGTACCGTTCACGCGCACGATGCCAAGACAGGGAAAGAATTAGCCCGCTTCAAAATCGGGTAGCGCTCCAGAGGGATTGCGATCCTATGGGTCGCAATCCTCTTGGCCTGGGTCCCATCGAACAACGGAACTAATGGGCTAAAGTAGCCCTCGAGCGAAGAGGGGATCGTTGAATGCGCCCCGAGGAAGAAGAAAAACTGCGGGAGAAAATCGCCCAGCTCCTAGCCAGTGGGCTCAAAACTCAAACGGAGCCGTTTCCCGAAACGCACGTTGAGTTTGCCAAGATCCTGGATGAACTTCGGTCGCTTCCCCCCGATGACTTGAAAGGCAAGCTGGTCATCGGAGGCTTTACCGACAAACCCTACGGGCCGGATCAGATGCGGTGTCTGGAGTGCATGTACTACCTCGTTCACCGGAAATGGTGTGATCTGCCTGAACTCGCTGTGCCGGTGGAACCCGATTGGTGGTGCCGCCTCTGGCGAATCTGATGTCTCCGTCTATGCTTGGTGATTTGCATGAAGGATGCGGACGACATCCTCCGAAGCAAGCTTCAGCAACTATTGAAAGACGGGCTGAAAACCGAGGTAGAGCCAAGAGCCTATACGAGTGAGATGGTCACTCAGCTCGTCAGTCGACTCCAGGCCATCCCTCCGGATCACTATGCTGACAAGCTGACTGCGGCCGGGGTTACACTCACCCCATACGCTCCTCCCGAGGATGACGATGACCTGAAACAATCCTGCGAAACGTGTATGTACTTCGTGATCCACCGGCAGTTCTGCGACTTGCCAGAACTACACCTGCCTGTCGAGAAAGACTGGTCATGCCGTCTGTGGAGAATTTAAGCATGGCAACCGAGGCGCTGGCCGTGATCGGGTGCGGCAATCTCAATCGCCGCGATGATGGGCTCGGCGTGATCGTCGCCCAGCGGCTGATGCAGTGGTTAAACGCCGAACCGCAGGAGAACATCCAGGTCTATGATGCAGGGACCGGAGGAATGGACGTCATGTTCCAAGCCCGTGGGACCTCCTCCTTGATTCTCGTCGATGCCAGCCTCAGCGGCTCGACACCCGGCTCCATTTTCAAGCTTCCCGGAAAGGAAGTGGCCAGCAGGCCCGAACCTGGTTATAGCCTGCATGATTTTCGATGGGATCACGCGCTCTATGCGGGACGAAAAATCTTTGGTGACACGTTTCCTCACGATGTCACGGTCTATCTCGTCGAAGCGGCAGATGTCTCCTTGGGACTAGAACTCAGTCCTGCGGTCGCTCAAGCTCTGGAGCGAGTCATTGACCAGATCAAGGAAGACATCCGTGAGCGATCGACACGGTTAAGGAGCGGGCAGCGTGCTCCTTGCAGCGATGAACCAGTCACGGAGCGTTCAGAAGATCATCCTCAGGTGACGATCAGGCAGGGGAGCATCTACATCGACGCGAAGGTATATGCCAAATATCTGGGTGGTTTGGAGAGCATCGTGCTCCTTCGACAGGACCAGAAGCTGCTCTTGTTACCGGTCCGCCATGCCGCGGCTGGGGGCCTGTTGCTGAAAGTCCGAAATCCTCAAGGCGATCGTGTCGTGCATGCCCAAGAGTTTCTCCGGGGCCACGGAATTGAGGACCAGCAGGAAAAGGTTGTCCCCGTGCAGTGGGATAGCCGAATGGCCGCGCTCGTAACCGATTGGCCCTCATAAGGGTCGGATCAGGGTTCCACCACCGGTCGGACTGGTCCTTCGTCCGACACTCCCTTCTATCGGATCGCCACCAGACACCCCCAGCTCGGATATCCACAGACCGCTGCCTCAACGCAGTCCATCGGCATGAAACTTGATTGTGAAAACAAAGTTTGCACATAGAAAATCGAGTTGACATCTCTTGGTGTCCCTCGTAGAGTGCGCTCGTTCGATCGTGCAGTGAATTTCCCCTCCTGTGGAGTCGAGATCATGAGTTCTCTCTCGGATGAACATGTGAAAGCCGCGCTCGCGGCCGTCGAATCTCCTGAGATTGCTAATCGGGACAAGATTGATCTGTTGATCGAGGTCGCGATGGGACTCCAGCGGAAGCCCCGTTCCGTTCACGACCTCCATCACGCAGTCTCGCTGTATGATCGCGCGTTGACCCTCTCCGCGGAAGAAGAAGCCCTTCTCACGGCGCGGATTCAGGCGCGCAAGGGTACGGCGTTGAACGCGATCCCCTACGAGGGCGCAGAATTCGTCGAACAAGCGCGACAACTCTTTGAGTCGGCCTTAGCAGGATTTCAGCATGGCGGCTTGCTGGAAGAAATTGCCGAAGCTGAGATGAACCTGGGTCTGGCGTTGCACACACTTGCCTCGGCCGGGCGTGCCAGGATTGCCGATGCGATCGGAGCCTATTTGCGCGCGCTGCGGACCTTTACCCGTGAGGCTCATCCGACCGAGTATGCCATTCTGCACAACAACCTCGCCACCGCCTACCTGTCTCTCCCCATGACCGAACCGAGCGGGAAGATGCGTGAGGCGCTTGCGGTGCAATCCTTCGAAGAAGCCCTCACGGTCGTCACGCTCGTTGATCAGCCCGTCGAATACGCCATGCTGCAGAACAACCTTGGGAATGCGTTGCAGTATGCGTCAAGCAGCCACAGCGTGGAGAATAATCTGCGCGCCATTGTCGCCTATGATGAGGCGCTGAAGGTTCGAACCCCAGCGGATACGCCGATCGAATACGCGAACACCATCTCCAATAAGGCGAATGCCCTGCGCAACTTGCCCGATGAGCCGTCCCGGCCGGAGCAGGGGAATCGGCGAAATCTGGAGCAGGCCATTCGGTATCTCGAAGAAGCAAAGGAGTTGTTCGAGCGTTTCGGAGATACGAGCAAGGTGCGAGTGACCGGGGAGGTCCTCAACGAACTCAGGCAGGAGTTGGAAGCTCTCGTTGAGGCTGACATGCTGGCTTCTACGAATGACGGAGCCGCATGAATAGTCCGTGCCGTTCTATCCGCAGCGAGGAAGGAGAGGGACGGAAATGACAGGTTTGGCTCAAGGTGACTTAACGCTCCTCAGTGGAGCCATTCTGATGGGCTTGGCGCTGCTGTCAGGAGCGCTCGGTGGCGCCGTAGGCGGGATTCTTGTCGGGGGGAAAGTGTTGGGAAACGAGCTGGCTGCGATGATGGGGGCATTCTTCGGGCCCGTGGCATCGATACCCGGTGTGTTCGTGGGGCTGCTCATCCTGGCGTTGCTCATGTAGAGGAATGAAACCATGTTTGACATGTTCTGGAATTCCGTTCTGTTGTTCTTCAAGGGCAAATTGTTCCACGACCTTCCTAAAGTGATGATGTTGGCTGGAGTCGGCATGACGGTGGCCGCCGTGATCCTGATCGTGTTAGCCAAGTTGGGCGTGGCGTTATGGATAGCCGTCCTCGTCGCTGGTCTCTCTGCAGGGGCGCTCCAGCCGAGGCTCTTTCGTGACCTGAAGTATCGGTGAGTCCGATGGCGGAGTCGAACGCGATTCTCTCGACAGAACAGCCGACGCTGGCCTCTTTGCTGAAGAGCATCGAGAGTCTTGAGGCTATCGTGCAAGGATGGGATGAGTCACACCGGCTGACCGTTGAGGCCCTGCGGCAGGCTGTCGACGATCTGCACAAGGAAGCCTTTGCGCGGGTGATTCGCGGGATCAAGGCTGAGCCAGCTGCTCTGGAGGCGTTGAAACAGGTCGCCAGCGATGAAGTGGTCTATGCCGTCCTCCGCTATCTGGAACTGGTGAAACCGTCGCTCCATGAGCGAATTGAGCAAGCCCTGGGCTCTGTTCGTCCGCTGCTTCAAGGACACGGCGGAAACGTCGAGCTGGTTTCGGTAGCCCCCCCCGATACCGTCGAGATTCAACTGGTTGGCGCGTGCGACGGATGTCCTTCCTCAGGGCTCACGCTGACGGAGGGAATTGAGAAAGCCATCCGTGAGCATTGCCCGGAAATCCTCACAATCAAGAAGGTCAAAGGCAGCCTCCCCGCCTCCAATGGCCATGGAGCCGCGGTGTCGTTCATCAGCCCGTTTGCGTTGAGAAGCGACACGGGCTGGCACGCGGCCGTAACGCTGGAAGAGATTCCTGACGCCGGCATCAAGGTGCTGGAACTGAATGGGCAATCACTGCTGTTCAGTCGACAGGATCATCGCGTGACTTGCTTTGAGAACGCCTGTGCGCACATGGGAATGCCGCTCGACATGGGTGAAGTTGAACAAGGCGTGATTACCTGCCCCTACCACGGATTTCGCTATGACTTGTCCTCAGGAGAATGCCTGACGGCTCCTGAAGTGCAGCTGGTTCCCCGAGCGGTACGTGTCGTGGGATCGACCGTGGAAGTGAAACTGAAAGGCTAGAGGCGATGGCGCTCTCAGTCCATCTCGCACAGTCCGGGCAGCGCCCTGTTGCTGCCGGAGAACCGATCATTCCTCCGCCCTTGTGGGCACCGGTTGGCCCGATCATTGTGTTAGGGGAGAGTCGAGATGACCAAGGTTTTCCTCTTCCGGTCGTCCCATCGCCAAAAACCCTGTTCGGTCCACGAGGGTGCTGTCTTGTATCGAAGGATGGTCCGCTGTGGGTGGCTGACACCGGTCATCACCGTTTGCTGGGATGGCGGACCTGTCCAACCGCGAACGACGCGGAAGCCGACTGGGTCATCGGTCAACCCGATTTCCTTTCAGAGGGTCGCAACGCAAAACGTCTCCCTGGCCCCACAACCTTGAATGTGCCGACCGGGATTGTCGCCTACGGAACCGGATTAGCGGTGGCGGATGCGTGGAATCACCGGGTGCTGATCTGGCGACAACTTCCAACAACGAGTCATTGTCCTCCTGACCTTGTGCTGGGCCAGAAAAATTTCGAGGATGTAGAGATCAATCGTGGCTGTGCCGCTCCATCGGCAGAGACGCTCTATTGGCCTTACGGCGTGTGTTGTTGGGGAGACAGTTTGATTGTGGCGGATACCGGGAACCGCCGCGTGTTGATCTGGTTCACTCCACCGACCCAGAACGGTCAGGCTGCTGATCTCGTGCTGGGTCAAACAGACTTTGCCGGAAAAGATGAAAACGCCGGTGGTGCGCCGTCAGCAAGGAGCATGCGGTGGCCGCATGGCATCGCTCGCTGGGGCAACAAACTGTGCGTGGCTGACGCCGGCAATAATCGCGTCATGATCTGGAACACGTTGCCCTCAACCTGCGGCGCTGAAAGCGACTGGATTTTAGGACAGACCGATGTCGCGCAGGTCGATCACAACGGTGGACAGTACTGGCCGCATGCTGGTTCCCTGAACATGCCCTATGGTATCGCCTCGGCAGGGGATTGGCTCGTCGTGAGCGACACCGCCAACTCTCGGCTCCTCGGCTGGCATGTCCGTGATCTGGGAACCGGTGCGCGGGCGCGGGCTTTGGCAGGCCAGCGCTCGTTCGAGATGAAAGGTGACAATCAGTGGGGGTTTCCTACACCCGATACGATCTGTTGGCCCTACGGCGTGTCTGTTTGCGAAGGGATGTTGGCGATCGCTGACAGTGGCAACAATCGAGTGGTGATCCGGCCGATGTGCGTTGAGGAGTTGGAATGAGTCCGGTCGTGTCCTCCCATACGTCGGACCACGTGGCATTCTCGATTCGTGTGCACGGCCTTGTTCAAGGGGTCGGGTTCCGTCCGATGGTCTGGCGACTGGCACGACAGCATCAGATCCGAGGCTATGTCCTGAACGATGGAGAAGGCGTCAGGATTGTGGCGATTGGCCCACCGGACCGCATCCTGCACTTCATGACGACGCTGAAGGAGCAGCCGCCAATCCTCGCCCGGATCGATGAGATCATCTCTGAACCGGCTGCCATTGAGCACATTCCCCCGGATTTCACGATCCGGGAAAGCGGATCAGGAGACGTGTCAACCGGAGTCGTGCCGGACGCCGCGACCTGCCCTGACTGCGCACAGGAAATCCTCGACCCCTTCGCCCGGCGCTATCGGTATTCCTTTACCAACTGCACGCAGTGCGGGCCGCGACTGACGATTCAAGAACAGATTCCCTACGATCGCTCGGGCACGACCATGAATCGGTTTCGGATGTGCCCTGCCTGTGCGGCGGAATACGAGGATCCCGCCGACCGCCGGTTTCACGCGCAGCCGATTGCCTGCCACACATGCGGGCCGAGGGCCTGGTTGGAACGGGCCGATGGGAAGCCCATCGCGGTCGACGCGTTGTCGATGATGGATGCGGTTGACGCGGCCTGTACGCTTCTTCAGCGGGGGCACCTTGTGGCGATCAAGGGACTGGGCGGCATCCAGCTCGCCTGCGACGCCACCCAGGAAGACAGCGTGTCTCGACTTCGTCGATTGAAAGGTCGAGAAGGCAAACCCTTTGCGCTGATGGCCCGCGATCTTCAGGTTATCGCGCGATATGCGGGCATTGATGAACAGGAGCGCGCGCTGCTCGAGAGCCCGGCGGCGCCGATCGTGATCCTGAAATGTCGGCCCGATGCCGAGGTGGCGGCGAGCGTGGCACCGGGCGTGCGTACGTTGGGGTTCATGTTGCCCAATACTCCATTGCATCACCTTCTGCTGAGAAGAATGAATCGCCCGATCGTCCTGACGAGCGGGAATCGGGCCGATGAGCCTCAATGGATCGACAATGATTTAGCCAAGGCACAATTGGGCGCCATCGCGGAGTATTTTCTCCTCCATGATCGTCCCATCGCGCAACGGGTCGATGACTCTGTCACCAAAGTCATCGCGGGGGTTCCCCGTGTCCTCCGTCGTAGCCGCGGCTATGCCCCGGCGCCGATTCTGTTCCCAAAAGGATTTGATCAGGCCCCGCGCATCCTCGCGATGGGGGGCGAATTGAAGAACACCTTCTGTCTCTTCAGTGACAATCGTGCCATCCTCTCCCACCACATCGGAGACCTCGAGGATGCTTTGACGCTCGCCGATTATCGGAGAGCACTGCGGCAGTATGGAGACTTGTTCGCGCACACTCCGGATCTGATCGGAGTCGATTGCCATCCTGAGTACCTCTCAAGCAAAGTCGGGAAAGCCCTGGCTGCCGATCGATCGTTGCCGGTCTGCGAAGTCCAACATCATCATGCGCATGTCGCTGCCTGTATGGTCGAGAACGGAATTCCGATCGATCATCCAGCTGTATTAGGAATTGCGCTGGATGGCTTGGGATATGGGGATGAGGGACAGCTCTGGGGCGGCGAGTTCATGCTGGCTGACTATAGAACGGCCGTCCGGGTTGGAACCTTCAAGCCCGTGCGAATGCTCGGTGGAGAGCAAGCGGTCAAGGAGCCCTGGCGAAACACCTATGCGCATCTCATGGCGGAACTCGGGTGGGTTCGATTCGCCATGAACTATGCCGAACTAGACCTCTACCACTTTTTGGCCAAGAAACCGCGTGGCGTTCTGGACTCCATGCTGGCTCGCGGAATCAACAGCCCTGCGGCCAGTTCCTGTGGCCGTCTCTTCGATGCGGTGGCGGCGGCCATGGGATTGTGCCGCGACCACGCGAGTTACGAAGGGCAGGCAGCCATTGAATTGGAACAGGTGGTTAATCAGGCGACTTTGGAAGAGGAAGACGACGCCCTGGCCTATCCGTTCACGATCCCCTACCTCGACGAGGCGAAGCTGCCCTACATCGAACCGCTGGCCATGTGGCAAGCCCTGCTCGGCGACTTGATCCTGCACACGCCGCGTTCAGTCATGGCTGCCCGGTTTCATAAGGGACTGGCGTTGGCGATCTGCGCCGTGGTGGGCAAGGTCACCAGAGTCGACGAAGGGGAGCGGACGATTCGCCACGTCGTGTTATCCGGCGGAGTATTTCAGAACCAGGCGCTGTGTGAACTCGTGACAGCCAAATTGCAAGGGATGGGATTCGCGGTGCTCGCACATCGGCACGTTCCGTCAAACGACGGAGGGCTGTCGCTGGGCCAAGCTGCCATCGCCGCCGCGAGAGCGTTATCACACAATCGGTGAGGTTGCCATGTGTCTCGGAATTCCCGGGCAGATTGTTGAAATCAATAACGAGCAGCAAAAACTCGCAGTGGTCGATGTCGGAGGCGTCAGACGAACGGTGAATATCGCCTGTATCGTGGACGATCAACATCCGCCAGAGTCCTGCATCGGAGATTGGGTCCTGGTCCATGTGGGCTTTGCGATGAGCCGGGTTGATCCGGAGGAGGCTCAGCGGACCATCGAACTCTTGAGCCAGCTGGGAGAAGTGCAGGCCGAGGTTCAAGCCATGCGCGCCTCCGGACAGTCTTGAGGGAACCATGTCGTCAAAACGAGTTCTGGACAACCTTTATCCATTCTTACAAGAGCAAACGCCGTCGTCCGCCCGCCTCGACACGGAATTGCTGGAGTCAGTCCGGCTGAAGGCCGAAGACAGTCTTGCGGTGAAGCGGGCATTCTTCACGGCACACGGAGTCCAAGTGATCGAGGCGGCCCATGCGATTGCGAACGTCTATCGCCGGAATGGGCGGTTGTTGACGATGGGCAACGGTGGATCGAGCTGCGATGCCTGCCACATTGCCGTCGAGTTCCAGCATCCCATCACAGCCGGGCGGCCCGCTCTTCCAGCGATCAGTCTAGATGCCGATGTTGCCATGTTGACCGCTGTTGGCAACGACGTCGGGTTCGAACATGTCTTTGTCCGGCAAGTAATCGCCCAGGCGCGGGCTGGCGATGGATTGATCGGGGTCAGCACCAGCGGCAACTCGTCGAATCTCCTGCGAGCGTTTGAAAAGGCCAAAGATTTGGGACTCACGACCATCGGGTTAGCGGGAGGCAATGGAGGCCTCATGGCGCAGTCAGCGGCCATCAACCACTGTTTAGTTGTCGAAACCGACAGCATCCACCGCGTGCAGGAGTGTCATGTCGCCATCTATCATATCCTGTGGGATCTGGTGCACACCCTTCTGGCTGACGACCGGGGTATGGGGCAACCGCGGAGTGGATCATGAAATTTATTGATGAGTTTCGCGACCCCCTCAAGGCCCAATCGTTGATTCGGGAAATTCGCGACCTGGTCGGACAGATCGAACTCTGCAAGAGACGGCCCATAGGAATTATGGAAGTGTGCGGAGGGCATACCCACACGATTTTCCGCTACGGCGTCAACAAGATGCTGCCGGACGAAGTGGAATTCATTCACGGGCCGGGCTGTCCTGTGTGCGTCCTGCCTCGGGGACGTGTCGATGACTGTGTGGCGCTGGCACAACGCCCAGACGTCATCATGACCACCTTTGGGGACGCGATGCGGGTGACCGGATCGAAAAAGAGTTTGCTGCAAGCCAAGGCAGAGGGCGCGGATGTTCGGATGGTGTATTCGCCGTTGGATGCGCTGAAGCTGGCCAAGGCCCATCCCGATCGCGAGGTGGTATTCCTGGCCCTGGGATTCGAGACCACGATGCCGAGCACCGCGTTTACAGTGCTGCAAGCACAACGGGAAGGCATCTCCAATTTCTCCCTGTTCTGTAACCACATTACGATCATTCCCACCATCAAAGCCGTGCTCGATTCGCCCGATCTTCAAGTCGATGCGTTCCTGGGACCCGGCCATGTCAGCATGGTCATTGGCACGGAACCATACCGCTTCATTGCCGAGCGGTATCGGAAACCGATTGTCATCGCCGGCTTTGAGCCGTTGGACATTCTCCAGTCGGTGTGGATGGTGCTCAAGCAGATGGCCGACGGCCGGTGCGAGGTCGAAAACCAATATCGCCGCGTGGTTCCCGATGTGGGGAACGCGCAGGCGCTTGAGGCGATTCAAACCGTGTTCGAATTGCGGGAGTTTTTTGAGTGGCGCGGCTTGGGCTCGATCGACTATTCCGGCGTGCGAATGAAGGCGCCGTTTGCCGGATACGATGCGGAACGTAAGTTCGAGATGCCGAATATCAAAATCGCCGATCCGACCTCGTGCCAATGCGGCGAAGTATTAAAGGGAGTCATCAAGCCGCCGCAATGCAAAGTCTTCGGGACGTCCTGTACGCCGGAGAATCCGCTCGGCGCCTTGATGGTCTCAACCGAAGGAGCCTGTGCCGCCTATTACAACTATGGGTGGATTGATCGAGAGAGTATCAAGCCAGCCAAGGTCTCCGCATGAGGCTCACAAGGAGGAGCCAGCGGCCATGACGCCTCCGATGTTGGATCGCCAATCCGCGGACATTTCGACCGCGCAAACCGCGAACGGTTGGCTGGCTCGAATGCGCGAGAAGCGGATTACCCTCGCCCATGGGAGCGGGGGCAAGGCCATGCGAGAACTTGTCGAGCAGCTGTTTGTGACGGAGTTCAACAATCCGTTGTTGGCCGCGCTGGAAGATCAGGCGGTCGTCCCATTGGATGAATTGCAGCAGCAGGGAACAAGGCTGGCGTTCACCACGGACAGTTATGTCGTGAATCCCTTGTTCTTCCCAGGTGGCAGCATCGGTGAACTCGCCGTGCACGGCACTATCAACGATTTGGCGATGAGCGGGGCACGCCCCTTGTTTCTCTCCTGCGGGATGATTCTCGAAGAAGGGCTTTCGATCGACACGCTCGGTGAAGTGGTGAGCCGAATGAAGCACGCTGCGCGTGAAGCCGGGGTGGTCATTGTGACGGGCGATACGAAAGTGGTTGAACGGGGAGCCGCCGATAAGCTCTTCGTGAACACGGCCGGCATTGGTGTAATCAGACACGATGTCGCCATCTCCGCAACCCGCGCGCGTCCAGGGGACGTGGTAATTACGAACGGATACATTGGCGATCATGGAATCGCCATTCTCTTGGCTCGGAACGAGCTTGCCCTGGAGTCATCGGTGGAGAGCGACACGCAGCCCCTCCACGAACTGGTGCAAGAGATGGTGAGAGTCTGCCCGGATATCCATTGTCTGAGGGACGCCACGCGGGGCGGCATTGCAACCGTCCTGAACGAATTCGCTGCGTCGTCTAACGTCGGCATTCATCTGTCGGAGGCGGCGATCCCCGTCCACGAAACGGTGCGAGGCGCCTGCGAAATCCTTGGGTTGGATCCTCTGTATCTGGCCAACGAGGGAAAGTTGGTCGCGATCGTCCCGCGGGAACAGGCCGATCCCATCGTGGAAGCGATGCGCACTCATCCGGCTGGTCGGGACAGCGCGATTATCGGAGAAGTGAAAGAAACCCCGAATGGCGCGGTCGTCATGGCGACGGCCTTTGGCGGGACGCGCGTGGTGGATACGCTCATTGGCGATCAGTTGCCGCGGATTTGCTAACTAAGGAAACCGCCCATGCTCACTGGTGAGGTCCGATCGCTCGACATCCTTGATGACGGGCAACTCCAACGGCTGGACTACGACGGCTTGCTTCGGTTTCATCGAGGGGATGCGACATGGGGTGCCGCGGTCGCGTTTCGCGCCTTACAACGGGCTGGACGACACTTTTCGCACCCCACACTGTGGGAGCGCCGAGAGCTGACGGTGACCAGTGCCCACCCTGGCCCGGGCGTGAGGGACGCAGTGGAGTATGTCACCGGATGTGTCAGTCGTGGTCGATACTATCTGACTCAACCAGAACAAGCTGGACAATGCCACAACGGGATGCAGTTCGCTTGGTGGATCTCCAAAAGGTTGAAAACGGTGTCTGTCCAGCTGCGTGAAGGGTTTGTGCCGGAGGACTTCTTTATCCTCGTTGATCGGATCGATACCTCAATGGAACGCGCGAGCGATCGAGGCCAGTTTGAGCACATGAAAGCGCAGCTGACGGATCAGGTATGGCGGGAACCACTCGATACGCTCTTCCGCGTCACTGACACGATGCAGCCGACAGGAGCCACCGTTCTCGCATGCACGAATTGAGCATTACCCGGAACATCGTCGCGATCGTCAATGAGCGGGCGCGTGGGGCGAAAGTCACGCAAGTCACGCTGGAGATTGGACAATTGAGCCCCGTGATACCCGATGCCATCCGATTTTGTTTCGATGTGGTCGCCAAAGGAACACTCTTGGAAGGGGCGCAACTCGAAGTCATCGAGGTGCCGGGGCACGGTCAATGTCGCGATTGCGGACGCGACGTGGAACTGCGCCATCTGGTAGCCCGTTGCTCCTGCGGTTCCTCAAATCTGGTACGACTGTCCGGTGAAGAACTAAACATCAAACAAATGGTGACAGCCTAATGTGTACCACATGCGGGTGTTCGGATGATGCCGCGCCGCGGCTGACCGATGTAATGACGGGGCAGACAATCAAGCTTCGATCTGACGCAGGGAGTCATGGACACGACCACGATCATGACCATCATCACGATCGTCATGGAGACCATGTGCACGTGGACGGACAAACCATCGTGCTCCAGGAAGCGGTGCTCGCGAAGAACGATCGCCTGGCTGAACGCAACCGCGGCTGGTTGCAGGGACGGCACGTCGTGGCACTGAATCTGGTCAGTTCGCCCGGTTCCGGGAAAACGACGTTATTGGAGCAGACGATCCGCGCGTTGAGACACGAACTGCCTATCCAGGTCATCGAAGGCGATCAGGCGACCGTGAACGATGCAGAACGAATCCGGAGCACCGGCTGTCGAGTCGTGCAAATCAACACCGGGGCCGGTTGTCATCTCGAAGCGGACATGGTGGCCCGGGGATTAGAGCAGTTGGCTCCGGCGCCGTATTCCATCGTGATGATCGAGAACGTCGGAAACCTGGTGTGTCCTGCACTCTTCGATCTGGGGGAGCAGGCAAAGGTGGTCGTGCTCTCTGTGACAGAAGGGGAGGACAAGCCGCTGAAGTATCCCCATATGTTCCGGGCTGCAGACGTGATGCTGTTGAACAAGATCGATCTTCTGCCGCATCTCTCATTTGATATCACGCGCTGCGTCGAGTACGCGAAGTCGGTCAATCCCCATCTGGAAGTCTTTCTGGTATCCGCGATCTCAGGAGAGGGCATGCAGAGCTGGTATGACTGGCTTCGCGCGCAAGTACAAGCGCTGGAAGGGGCACCTGCATGCTGACGCTCTTGGGCCTCGGCTTTCTGTTAGGGTTGCGCCATGCGTTCGAAGCGGATCATGCGGCGGCAGTCGCAGCCTTGGCGAGTCGCAGTCATTCGGTCGGTGAAACGGTCAGACAGGGGATCGCCTGGGGCATTGGGCATGCCCTGACGCTCTTTCTCTTCTGTTCAGTCGTGCTGTCCCTGAACAGCATGGTTCCCGAGCGCGTGGCCTTGGCATTGGAGATGGCCGTCGGTGTGATGCTGATTGGATTGGGTCTTGATGTGTGGCGGAGGATCAGGCGGGATCGGATCCACATTCATATCCATGAACATGAAGCAGGGAAGTCCCATATACACATCCACGCGCATCGGAACGAATCGGATCGTGTCCAACATCAGCGCGCGCATCACATTCCGTACCGTGCATTACTCGTCGGCGTGACGCACGGGATGGCAGGCTCAGCGGCTCTTATTCTCCTCACGCTCCATGCCGCCACATCCATTGCGCTCGCCTGGACCTACATCATTCTTTTTGGTCTCGGCTCGATTCTTGGCATGGCCACGCTGTCTCTGGCTATTGCGATTCCACTCCGTCGATCAGCGCAATCCTTCGCATGGGCGTATGACGGAATTCAGATTGCCATCGGAGGCATCAGCGTATTTCTCGGAGCCAGCATGCTGTACACCCAGGGGTCGGAATTCCTAGGCTGATGGAGACGAAGGATTCCATCTCATGGATAGCTTCCTGCCTGACCATGTTCACCTGAGGATTCACGCCTACGCCTGGCTTTGCTCATTGTTGTTCCATCTCGCTGTCCTCAGTGCTTCTGCCGAGTTCATCAGGCGCATCACGCTCATTCCTGTAGCCGACCCGTTTCACTGGGAGGTGGCGCTCGTCAGCCTTTCTGCCAGAGCGACCGACAGTATTCCGGTGGATAGTCCGAGTGCAGCCGAAAGCCAGCCGGATCTCCTCTCTGCTTCGAATTCATTGTCCCATACTCCAACGGACCAAGGCATGCCGGACGTAACAGTTTCAGAGGTGACTAAGTCAGCACAATCACAGCTGACGGCAACATCGGAAAGAATTCAACCGATTCTCGTACAGGAGCAACTCGCGGGCCCCAGTCCGTCCATAACACAAGAAAGCAAACCTATCCCAGTAACGGCCGAAAAGGCTCTCCCGCTACAGAGGAGGGAGCAGTTGATGGAGTGGGAGGAAAACGCATATTCTCTTCCTGAGCAGCCTGCTCTGCCGGCAAGCCAGGCTAATGAGGAACGTCCTAAGGCCGTCGAGCAGGCGACGCTTGTGAGTGCATCGTCATCACCTCCGATCGTTTCTGCTACTCCCTCCCCGGTCAGAGAGGAAATGACGGAGCAAGCACCTCGGGAATCCTCGACAAGTGCGGAACCAATCCAACATTATGGTCATCAGCCGCAAGAGCCGGCTGGAGCTGAAATAGCTTCCGGACGAGCCATAACCAACCAACCAACTGGCCTCTTTGCCTGCTCAGGTCCAGGATCTATCTTCGGGAACGCCCACCGCTCGACCGGTCGCACGCGACTATGGGTGGTTGCAGAGCACTCTGTTCAAGAGACTTGAACAGCTTAAGCGTCAGTCGCGCCCCCTTCTGGATGTTTCGGGAGGAAAGAAAGTATTGCTGCGAGTGGTCATTCTTGAAGGCGGTGATCTTGGTGAGCTGAAAATAGAACGAAGTTCCGGAGAGGATCGTCTCGATCAGGAGGCTCTGCGCCTGGTGCAGCTGGCCTTTCCCATTCCGTTAGACTACGCCTTGAGTCGACCCCAAGTGGTTGTCCGTATCCCTATCAGCTATAGCCTCTCGTCGGACTGAGATGAGCGATTGGCGCCTGGTGGATGCGAGACTACAGATAAAGATGCGAGAGGTTGCGCGAGTTGTAATGTGCTATAGTGAGCCAGAGAGTAGTTGGTCACTCCCAGATTTTGGTAACCGTTGTGGGCGTATCGTTTCGGTCCTGACAAGAAAGGGGAAATACCATGAAGGGTTCGCATCAACATAAGCATGAGCACAGTCACTCTCATACCCACGGGTCATCACTCAGTCACTCCCACAAGCATGTTCATCTGCATGCCCATGACCATTCCCATGGAAAAGCGGAAGATCATGACCATGACCATCATGGTGACCATGGCGCCCACGATCACCATCATTCATGATCTAACGTAGGATCCTGGTTCCAGTTGCTTGCCTATCAGTCATCCATTGTTCGTATAGCCAGCTGATTGAGCGTTAGAGCCCTCTGCCTGACTTCCGATTGAAAGTGGTGGCAAATCTCCAAGACTGGTCTGGTCACATACCAAATCCCATGCGAAGTTCCCGAGCCATTGCGAAGTGTTCACCAGATGTTCACCAGGAGGCCGGAACTGGTCGGTTTGGACGGGACAAGGTCTGATGTTGCTAGACGGGGAAGCGTACTGGGCGCCGCGAGATACTATTGAGGAACGTGGCATTTTGCACGTGAAGGGGAGAAGCGAGAGGCCTCTTATGAGTCCGCTGCTCTACCAACTGAGCTACACCGCCACGTCATTGATTTCTAAGGGGCTTTGGTCTTGTCAGCCGAGCGCTCCGACCCAGAACTGTTCACCAACTGTTCACCGTGACCGTGCTTCCGGTCGTGGTGTTCCTGGAGCCTGCGCCCGGCTTCAATGAGGTCAGATCTCTTCACGATGTGGTACCGACGGTAGACGGAATCGGTCTTGTGACCACTGATTGCCATCGCGACCTTTCTTGGCACCCCGGCATCCTCCATGTTACTGACTGCTGTTCGACGGAAGTCGTGGATTAACGCCCCACGATAGCGCCGGTTTCCAACAAAACGCCCCTTAGGATTTTCAAATCGCCCGAGTCCAGCTTTGACGCAGGCGGTTCGCCATGAACTCTTGATGGAAGCCAGTTTTTTCCCGCTAAGGTGACAGACCCACCGGCAATCCGGATACAGGTCCGAAGTGTGCTTATACCATGCGGCGAGGACATCGTAAAGGTCCCCGCCCATCACAGCGACTCGTTCTTCTTCCGTCTTCGTAGTCTCTGACGCAAGCCGGATCTCGACGTTCCGCTTCTGATGATCGAAGTATACCTGAGGCCATTCGAGATTCATGGTCTCACCTTCGCGCGTCCCCAGCCAATACTCAATCGTGACCGGGATGCGAGCGTGCGGCGGCAGCAAGGCTCTAACCTTCACAAATTCCTGCCACGAGCGGTAACCAGAGCGCGGGGGTGACTCTTTCAATTTGGTCCACTGTGGGACCGAGGTCACGAGCGGCGGCTTCCCCGCAAGCCCCAAGCGGTACGCGCGAAGCAAGAAGGACATCCGTCTATTGACACGCGCCGGACTCAATCCGTTCTCGCGCCACTCGGTTGCCCAATTGCGAAGGTCCGTTGCGCTCACTGTCTCGGCGAGCATATTCCCCGCGAAAGCGCTCCAGAAGGCATGAAGCTGTTCTGCATTCTTGAGGGACTTGTAGCTATTTGCCTTGTAATCAGAAACGACGAGCTGGGTCAGCTCTCTGACCTTGGTCTCCATTTGCTGCGGCCAGCCAAAGAGGCCCCCATAGTAGCGTTCGTGCAATGTCTGGAGCACACGGCCTGCTGTCTCCCGCGTGCCATGAATGACCTTGCGGATATTGGGCCGGCCACGGCCCTGGTGCCACTTAATAAGATACCGCTTCTCCCCGATGCGTGTGACCGTGCCGCCTCCCGATCTTTTCCCCATGGATCCCCTTCAACTGATTTAGCTCGATCAGCTAGCCTTGGAATCAACTTGTCTTGGAACAGAACGTACTTTCTTGGCGCTGGCCGTTAACGGCGGCGGTGAATCATAGGTCCTTCGCTGGCGCTCTTCCCACTGCGCGACATCGCTCGGATGGATGCGCCACCGAGGACGGCGCCCTTTCCCTAGTCTGATTCCAGGTATCCCGTCGGGTTGACCGAGCACGTCGCTGTACAGGTAGTCCGGAGTGACCCGCAGGCGTTGCGCCAGTTGCTGTACGGTCATGTACTGGTCTGCGGCCTGCTGGGCATTCGCACTGGTCGTGGTGAGTGCTTCCCCTCGAAGTGATCGCATTTTCATATGACCTCTAACCTTTAGAGAGCCTGGAACGGAGTGTGTCAGTAGCTCCCCGGTAGTCGTTATGCCCGTAACAGTAGACCTCTAGAGAGCCCACGCAGGAGCTGGTGCCCTTGTCCCGGACCATCGAGCAAGCGTGGGGCCCCATGCAAGTTTTACTGGTAGAGAATGGTCCTTTTCAGATGTATCGCAGGCAGCGAAGGGGGTAGCCCCCGCCTATCGATGTGACAGGACCTTTCTTTGAGTATTACTGGATGGGCAGAATGGGGTGGGGCCAGTGTTGGAGAGGAGTGGTGTTGCCTTCACTGATACCGATCGCCACTTAAGACAGACACGACGACGATCAGAGGAGGCCTGGGGCGACATGCTGCGGGAGGACTAATCGATGGCGGCCCAGTCGTACCGAAGAAGTTCTTCCTCGCTTTTCTTCTCCTTGCACAGAGCCCGGAGGGCCAACACCGGCCGGCGAGCCCAGACGTGAAGCGTCATCCTGGTGTAGCCGTTTTGACCCTTGATGCTTTGAAAGTGAACGACATACAGCCGCTGGCCTTGCTGATTGAGCCAGCCGGCCCGCCGGTATGAAGTCCACCCCCATGAGACTGTGTTTGGTGACGGAGCCAGACCGCGCATCATCGCCTCCATAGTTATTAGCGGACTGGCATGATCACGTGCTTCCAGCGATTATGGCTGTCAGGGCTCACGATGAGGCAGGGACTGACCGGTTCCTTCATATGCAGTTGAAGGCGCTTGCCTGGGCATGTCCGGAGCGCATCCAGCAGGTAGCGGGCGTTGAAGCCGGTTTTGAATTCCTTGCCGGCGACGACCGCCGGGATACTTTCCGTTCCTTCCCCCACGTCTGCACTCTGGGCGTGGATGGTGAGCGTGTCAGGTGTCAGAGCCAGACGCACGGCTTGAGTTTGGTCGCGAGAAATCACGGCCACACGATGGAGCGCCTCTTCGAAGATCTCACGGTCGATCTCCATACGCGCGCCGTTCAGGACGGGGATGACCTGCTGGTAATTGGGATAAGTCCCTTCGATGAGCCGGCTCGTCAGGATGACGTTCTTGACGGTCACGCAAAAGAGCTCCTTGGAAATAGCGATGGGAACATCCAACGTATCTTCCTGAGCGAGCAATGCGGCCAGCAACTGAGCAGCTTTCTTGGGAATAAGGGCGATGAGCGGCTGGGGTGCCGAGGTGGTCCAGGTGCCGGCATCTGATTCAGCGATGACCAAGCGGTGCCCGTCCGTTCCGACGAGTTCGATCGCGGGTGATTCCTGCGTAGGCTGTGTACTGATGGTGATGAGCACGGACTGCAGGACGAACCGCTGGTCCTGATCGGGAACAGCCGGGAGAACTTGTTGCAGACAGGTGAGGAGAGCGGTGCTGGGGATGCTGAACTGAGCAGGCTCGTCAAAGGCAGGGAGCTGTGGATAGTCGTCTGCGGACATGCCATGGAGCGTGAAGCGGCTGTTTCCCGACACGAGCTTGATCACGTGTTTCTCATCAGCCTGCCAGGTGATGGGATGCTCGGGACCGAGTTCCTTGATCACATCGCAGAGGGCACGGGCGTTGACGGTGACGCGCCCGGGTTTCTGCACGGTGACGTCATAGGAGCCTTGGAACCCGGTTTCGATGTCAGTGCCCAGGACCGTGAGGCCCGTGGGCGTGGCCTCCAGGAGGGCATTGGCGAGGATCGGGAGGGTGGATCTGTTCGAGGTGAGGCTCAGCAGATTCCGGATGGCGCTCAGCAGGATGCTGCGGGTGCACGTGAATTTCATAACAACCTCCACAGAGTCTGAGAAGACGTGAGTGATGTCCTGGAATGACCAGCCAAAGAACTCGAGAGGTCAGGCGGCAGGTTGATCAGCATCATCCTGTGAGGCAGCCTGCAGGGCCTTTCGGACAAGCCCGCCACTGGTCACGAGATCCATGAACCAGAACTGGTCCACCTTGCGGAGTGGGAAGGCGAGGGGATGTTCGGTGATGAACCGGAGCAGATCCGAATCGGTCACGTACCAGGCGTCGTGGGCGCGCTCGGTTCCCCGTCGTCGGATGTGAAGCTTCTCCTCGCGCACCCATCCTTCGATCACTCGGTGATCGCAGCCGAAACACAGCTCCAACTCGCGCAGCGTATAGCCTTCTCGGTACCGCAGGCTCAGCTGCATGTGGCGGCATTTCATTTTCACGGATGTGACGGATCGTTGCAGTTTCCTGGCAAGCCAGGGGAGGAGGCGGCTGCCCACGTGCTCGAGGAGAAATGCTTCCTCTTCCTTGGTCCAAGTCTTCGGATCCCTGTGATAGGTGAGTCCGAGCTCGGCGGCGCGGCGCTTGATCACCCATGTGGGCCATCCAAGCATAGCGGCGATGTCAGCCGCGCGTCCTTTCCTGGTGCCATCGTACCGAGTACGGAGCAGCTGATCTCGGTCTGCTGTCCACTCGTATTTCTTTCTGATCTGCCCTCGCTGTTTCCAGCGACAGCACGGACCGTACTGGGCCGCCGCCGTGCCCAGGAACGGTTTGCGGCAGTCCTTGCAGGATCGCTCTGATTTCTCGGCTCGCTTGGCCCTGCGGCGAGCCGGCGTGTGCGGCTGGAGATCTTGGCTGGTGGATGGCTCGTGACTGGATGTCATGGTGTCTCGGGTGCGACCTCTCCGTGATGATCGACGCAATTGACGATGACGTGCTGGCCGTAGGTGGGGCCTTCCGTGATGTCCCAGGCCTGGATCTGGGGGACGAACATCTCGATGACCCGTGTCACCGTCCGAGTCTCGTGTCTCTTTGGCGTGTCGAAGTATTCCTCCTCGGGCGGCAGTTGTTTCGTGGTCTTGTCGGTGAAGCCTTTAATGATCCAGCGAGTGGACCCGGTCGCGATCGTCTGGTTGTTCAACATGCCTGCCGCGATCATTCTCGCGAGATGCCCTTTCCTGAGCGGCATGAGGGGAGTACAGGGCCCTGTGACGGGCAAGTCGAGCGCATCGTGGATGCGAGGATCTCGCCAGATTCCATGTGCGGCGGCCTCGGCGAGCTGGTCTTCGGGCGAGACCCAGTGGCTGCGAAACTCGATCGATTCTGGAATCAGTTGGGGTGCGATGGCATAGACCGGGGTAAGGCGGCCCTCGAAGGATTGGTAGTCAATCTCCTCCTGCGCGAGAGCATCGATGCGTCTGCGATCGCGCAAGGGCGAGGTGCTTTTCACCCCGAGGATGACGACCTGGCGGAAGGCGAGGTACTCCGGATGAGGGAACCTGAAGAACGCAACCTGTCGATAGTGGGTGGCGAGATAGCGGCGCAGTTCCTTCGTCAACCGCGGCTCGGGGATGATGAACACGAGAATGCCTCCCGGTTGCAAGGCGGGGGTGAGCAGGCGGAGCCACGCGGGTTCGCTGCGCTGGCGTTTTCCCAAATCATCATACGGAGGATTGAGGAACACGAGGGACATGCTCTGCTTCTGGATGGTGGTGGCGAAGGCGTCGGAGCGGAGCGTCTCGTTGAGGATGGTCTTCGACTCCCGGAATCGGTCTCTGTCGAGCTCGATCCCGAAACTGACCAGTCTCAGCGATTGGGCCAAGGCGCGTGCTGGTTCTCCGAGCCCGCAACATGGATCACAGAGCCGGCCGGAATGGCCGGAGGGGTTCTGAATTAGCTCGGCGATGGCGCGGGTGACCGGTTCCGGCGTCGGATAGAATCCCGCTTTTGCTCTGGCGATCGTTCTCATGGTCCGTGGCTCTCGTGTGAATGGTGGAAGATGGCTCCCCCGGCTCGGCTCAGGCTGGAACTGGTAACGCGCGGGCTTGCAGCTGGGTCGTGATGAAGTCCTGCACGACGCGACGCGGAGGATGGACCTCCCAGACATGCAGCCTGTGCCCGATCAGGGGGATGATCCATTCGGCCTCCAGCCCGAATTCCCAGAGGGCCTCCGCCCAGGCAGCGAGAACCGGGAATGGCAGCAGCCGGTCGAGCAGCGGGATGAAGCCGGACGGAGTCGTGGGGGCGGTGCCGTGAGGGCTGATCAGATACGCGGGCTGGTTGGGCTCGATCCCATAGGCCGTGGCGGTCTTGGGGATCCAGAGGGAGGAGATGAGTCCTGAGGGGAGCCGCCGGTGATAGGACTGGATCTCCAGGTCGGAGGGCGTCGGCCAGGAGAGGAGTCCGACACCCTCGATGTTGACCTGATGGCCGAGGCTCATGTTGGCACGGATCGTTCGCATGCTCGACTCTCGCGCGATGAGCGAGAGCACTCGCAGGGAGAGGGCGGGCTGCTGGTCCTCGTAGGCATAGGATTCGATCAGGGCGTCGAAGCCATTGACGCGGAGCATCTTCGGGTCATCATCCATCGGGTGTGACCGGTCGTGTGTCATGCGGGCCTCCGGATGCATGGCAAGGTAGGATGGGTCAGACGGCGAAGAGACCGAGTTGCTGCGAGAGCTCTGGGAGCACCACGGGAGCCGGCTCGGCTGTCGGAATCGTGAAAGCTTGGTCTCCTGCCGCGGAGGCGGCCAGGAGATGTACTGGGGGCTGAGGTGACGACTCGCCAATGACTTCCCGCTGGTCCTTGTAGGCGCGCGCGAGGTCGCGGAAGGCTTGTTCCGCGCTCAGGAGCTGAGGATTCTGGTCGAGAATGAATCTGATCAGGCCAATGGTGATGTCGTCCTCTTGATTGAAGGCCGCCATCGCGTGACTGGTAATGTCTCCCTCGGTGTAGAGGCTGGCCTTGATCCCGCTGGCGATGAGGGACCAGGCCTGTTCCTGGGCCGTGCCGGCATAGATGAGCGGTCGCACGTCGACCGGGTGCTGTTGTCCCGGCCGCCAGGAACGGCGCGCGGCTTGCCGGACGGTCAGGATGTTGTAGTCTGACTCGAAGAATCGCAGGCTGGGAAAATCCAGGAGATCGAGGCCGGTCTGCACCAGCCGAGGATTGCAGATCAGCACATCAAGGCCGGCCTTCACCCGGTCCTCAATCCATTCCTCACGGCGTTCGGCTTGGACCGAAGCCGTGAGCACGGCCGTGCGAAACCCTGCTTGCTTCAGAATCTGATGCAGGCGGAGCGTGATGTCGCGGGTCCCCGTATGGGTGCAGTACACGAGGACCCGGCGATGCCGGTTCACGTTGTCTTCGATGTGTTGCAGGAGCAGGCGTTCTTTCGGATATCGGATCGGCTCAGGTAACGGCGGAAGGGTGAACTTGACCTCTCCAAACTTGTTGGTGATTCGTTCCTCCGTTGTACAACGGTCCGGGTAGGCCACCAGTGCCTGAACGACCGTTGACAGCAGGTGCCCGTCGCGGGATTTCCTGGCCTCCCGGATCAGCGGTTTGGCCGCTTTGAAGAGTTGCTCGTACTGGGCCTTGAGTGGGCCTTCGAGTTCGCACGTGTCGACACGTTCCTCATAGGGAGGGAGCGCGAGATCCAGGTCTTCCATCCGGAGGAAGCAGGCCTTGTCGACCAGGTGCGGGATCAGCCGGGGCGAGATCCCCGGCCGTTCCACGACGGTCACGTAGACTTTCCGTTTCGACTGGGTTCCGTGCTCGACCACCTGGTCGGCATCGATGCACGTGGTGCGGGTCTCGCGGATGCCGTAGACATCGACCCAACGGGATTCATCATGGAAACTGTACGACGACTTGAGGCCGGGAATGAGGCGCCAGAGGAGGTAGAAGACCGACGTGCTGCGTCCGTTCGAAAGCGTACCCGTCAATCCAATGACCCGGTCCGTGACGTTCATGAGATTCGCAAAGGCGATACCTTGCGCCGTGGCCTTGCCCTTCAGCTCGTGGATCTCATCAACCACGAACGTATCGAACAAGGTCGGGTGCTGCTTGCAGATGTAATCGGCCAAGGCGTACCGGCGTGGCCCGTTCGGATCAAAGTCGTACAGGGGAGAGCCACAGGCGCGGCATTTCGATTTCGCCGGCAAGGTCTCCGGGGTGAGGGGTGTCTCGTCAGCGTCCCGAACCTGGTCCCCACAGTGGGGACAGCAAAAGAGGTCAACCGATCCGTGCTCACCCTTCCAGCGTCGGTGGACCAGGGCTGGTTTCGTGGCGTACGACAGCTTGGCCTTTTCACGGGAGATGATCGCAAAGAGGGGGAGATGATTGGGCAGCGGGGTCCGAGCGATGCGATCGATGCTGCTGAGCGACTTCAGCTGGTGGACCGGGGCGTCCGGCAGAATGCGTGTGATTTCTCTCTCCCACTTGCGGAGAAGATGGGGCGGCGCCATCACCAGCACGCGTCGGGAGCCGTGGATGAGACAGGCGCCAACCGCAGTGCGGGTCTTGCCGGTCGCCATCTCTCCGACGATCAACGCGCCGCGATGCTGTTGCAGCACCAGGGCCGCGGCCGCGGCGACATCCGCTTGCGGAGGCCAGAGCGGTTCCTTGAGTTGATTCAGGATGGGCTGCGCCGTGATCCGGTGCTCGGGTCTGAAGATGGGCCTGAGCTGTGAGGCGGCCGATTCACACAGGCTGGCGCTGAAGGTCTCGATAAACGTCGTGATCGGAACCTGGCGCGTGTCCATGGCGTCTCCTTGCGAGATCAAGATTGAGCGATGCCTGTGCTGTTACGAACAGAGGGATGGAGCGCTTGACGTGGGCTGGTGGTGAATGCCGCTCTCGGTGAGGCGGAACAGCGAGATGCGGGTCGGGGCGTGAAGCAGGAGCTTGTGGAGGTCCTTGACGCCTGCCTGATGGTGGACTCGGACTTCCACCACATGCATTCCCAGTCTCGTGAGTAACACGATCGCCTCTTGCTGGGCTTTCGGACCCTTGTCGGGCTCGGGGTCATTGTCCAGCGCGAGATAGACGATCTTGGCCTTGAGGCGAGTCAGGTACTCCGGAAGTTTGCCGACGTTGGCGATCCCGTTCAGGGCACAGAGCGTGAATGTGGGGCCGAACAGCGCATCACCGGCCAAGCAGTCGAGGATACTTTCGGTGACGAGGACTGCGGCGTCCCCGCGCTTCATGATCCAGGGAGACTTGATGCCGATCGTGGCGCGCAGGAGTTCGTTCGGCACGTCATGGAGCGCCCGGCATTCCACTCCATGCATGAAGTGGACATTGGGGCCGGGAAGCGGGATGCCGATGTATGGGGTCTTGGCCTCGCCGCGGGCCATCCAGACCGCTCCGACGTGGGGATAGTACGGGACCTGCCGAGAGAGAAAATACTGCCGGAGCTCTGCTTCCTTCTCAGGTGTCATGCTGGCCTTGGCGCTGTGGTAGGCCTGCCGCGCCAGCTCGATCCGCTGCCGCTGATCTTGGTTCGAATCCTTCCGGGTTCGCCTGGGAGTAGGGCCGAAGGAGATGGGATAACCGAGCAGCTTGCACACCGCTTCGGGGAACGTGAGCTGGAATGTCTGTTGGATGAACTCGATGCCATCGCCGTGCGTGCCCGGGCCAAAGTCATACCAGACCCAGGCGCCGTTGACACGGGAGACGGAAAACGACGGGTGGCGGTCGTCGCGCAAGGGAGAGTGGAAGAGCGCATGATCCGGGCGGCGGGACACGGGCTTGTGGCCCAGTTCGATGAGGATCTCGATGAGATTGACGGAACGGGCCCGCCGGATATCGTCAGGCGAGAGCTTCATGATGGGTCGTGATCCTTTGCGTAATCCTGTGATGGAGGTGCCGGCAGGGAGGGTATTACTGCGAAGACGCCGTCGGATTGTGTGATTCGGCACCTTTCTCCTATTCATCCTCCAGCGCGTAGACACGCGACGGCTTTTCGACCATCAGCGCATCCAGCTGGGACTTGATCGCTCGCATCCCTTCGCGAACGACCGTGGCGACGGATTCGTCCGTGCGGATGCGCGCCGGCTCCATCCCCGAGAGGAGGCCCTTGGCCTGATCGACGAGCTTCTGCAGGTCCAGATCCTGGCTGAGATTGCGCGCATCGAACCGGTTCAGGAAGTCCATCAGGTTGGTCACCGTGCTGGCCTTGAAGGTTTTGGTCTTGCCGTTGGCACTGGGCGTGAGTCGCTCCATCAGGTGATCGACCAACTCGGCCATCGCCTCGCGCAAGGTGGTCTTGGCTTCCTCAAGCATCTGCCTGACTTTTTGCGAGACGTTGTCGGTCTCACGCGTCAGCAGCCGCTCGCTGAGAGCACTCAGGGTTCCGGGAAGGTCGAACGTCAGGTATTGGCATTCGAAGAGAAAGCCGGCCTTGACCGTATCGACGTCCGGGTAATCGGCAGGATTGTAGAGGTCGGCCAACTTGAGTTGGGCTTCTTCTCTGCGCTGGGGGTAGACTTGGACAAAATAGTCGATTAGGCTCTCTCGTTTCTCTTTGAAGTTCGTGATCAGCTCGTCGACTTCTTCGAGGAGCGCATTGGGGACGAGGTAGATGCCCGGCCGCAGGGAGGAGGGCAGCGTATAGCTGGAGAGTCGCTTGCGGATCTGCGCGTCCAGTTTCGTAATTTCCTTGAATTCAGGACAGGCCAGAATCGCCTTGGTCACCTTGACCAGGGCGCGGTCGGTCTCGACCGCGAGCACATCCTGGCGGACGGTCCGCTTGATGCCGAGCTTCCGCAAGGTGAGGACGAGGCAGACCGCGTTCTTCCAGAGTGCGGAGAGAGTGGCTTGTGGAGTGTCCATGGAGAACCTCATGCGTGATGTGAACGGTGGACATGCGAGTGGTCCTGGTGCTCGCCGTGGAGGAGCCGTTCGGGCCGCTCGATGACTTCGGTCTGGCCGCCCGCGAGCTGGTTCAATAAGTTGAGTAAATCGTCTGCCTCTCGGTGATTGGGCATGCTGATGTCGTCCGTCGTAACTGTCAGGGTGCCGTCCGGCGCGATGTGCACGCGAATGGCGTCGGGCCTGTGCATGACCGGCTCCTTTCCATCGAGCGATTAAAACTTGCTGAGGACGAAGGTGGATTCCGACGTGTCCGTGGACTCGACGGTCCAGCCGAATTGGGATGCCACCGCGTCAAGAATCTGGTGGGCGTAGGCTCGTTGCAGCGTCTCGACGAGTTCTTCTTGGCCGCGTGGAATCACAACCGACCCGGGGGATACGAAGAGCGTGATCCCGTCGGGTGTCCGGATGCGAAGGGATGCTCCCTCAAGGAACACCGTCCAGCCGAGTCGTTCAGCGGCTTGCTTGAGGAGCCTCTGATCGGCAGCCTTGAGTTCGACCGTGGTGGTGGCGGTCATCCAGCAGGGCATGTGGACCTCGTTAAGAAAAATAGAAAGAGAGTCACCTAGGCCGCGTACATGCGGGGGCTCGGTCCCTGCGCGGCCTCAGCCTTGTCCATTAGATAGGGGCCGGGGTAGCTGGCGGAGAGGTACCGGTAATTGGCTTGCGAGCGCAGCTCTTTGAGCTGGTCCGCGGCGCGGATGGAGACCGGGATGATGTAGGCGCTCGCTTCTTCCAGGGAGCAACCGAGTTGCCAGCTCAGCTCGCAACAGGTCCGGATCTCGTCGCCGGTCCAGCCTTGGTCTGGTGGCTGAGCCATCTCGGCTGGGATCCGGAAATGTTTGCGATAGATGGCCCAGATGGTTTCCCGCTCGGCTGCCGAAGGCAGATCGAAGAACACGACGCCGTACTTGAAGCGGCGGAGCAGCTCCGGCGGGAGCGCGCTCACGTTGTTGCTGGTGGCGATGAAGAGGACATTGTCATCGGCCACGGCGCTGACGACGCCGAGCGCCTGGCGCAGCTGGCCTTCCGATTGACCGACGAGCGACGCCTTCATCGCGCCGAGGTCGAAGCAAATCGCGGGCACGCCGGCTTCCGTGCCGCTGGCTTTGGCGACCATGGATTTGCACGTCCCCGGCGGGCCGACGAAGATGATGCCTCTCGCCTTGTGATCCTGCATATAGGTGAGCAAGGTCCCCAGCATGGAGACGGTGACGCCCGACGAGTCCTGATTGGAGGAGAGGGAGCCGCTGAACATTTTCTCGATTTCATCAAGGAAGACGACGGCCTTCGGCGGATCGTTGCCTTTGAAGAGTTTCGCGAGGAAGTCTTTGGCGGCTTGCACGCCGCCAATGTCGTGGAACCGTTCGTTCCCGCCCCACACGGAGAGCCCGGGTGTGGCGTTGATCATCTGCCGTTTCCGTTCCCAGAGCCGCGCCAGGTTGATGCCGTTCCGTTTGCTCAGCGACAGGGCCACGACCTGTTCGGCCGGAAAAGCCGCGAGCCCCTGGAGGGCGGAGACGGCCTGCGCCATCGCCTCGTCTGGAGGAGTTTCGATCTGGGCCTGCACGCATTGGTCCTTGATGATCGCGGCCAGTTGCTCCCGCCCCGGCAGGGTTTCTTCCAGGACCAGGAGATCATGGAAGAGTTCCGCGGGTACGTCGATCGCCGGAGCCAGCAAGACGAGGGTCGCCGGTTTGCCCTTGAAGAGGTCGCGCAAATTCCAGATGCCTTGGGAGACGAACTCGTTGCGGATGAAGCGGTGGGCGTTGTGAAAGAAAACGACGCTCTTCGGAGGCACATTTGCAAGGAGCTTGAGGGTTTCCGAGGGATTCATCGTGACGTTGGACTTGGTACTGCCGAGCAGCGTCGCCAGGGCTTTCTCGGCTCCGCTGTTGACGGGCATGAGCCCGCGGCTGACGTCCCAGGAGAAGACGGGGTCTTCCTGATCGGATCCAGGACTTCGCAACCCGTAGGTCCGGACCAGGCCGATCGTCGCGGCGGGATCGGGTGTGGTGATGGCGAGGAGCGGAACCGAAACCCTGCGGGCGCGGACGAACTGCGCCACGAGATCAGGCATGGAAGTCTGCATCGCACTCTCCTTCGTGATGGCTCGTTGCGAGGATGAAAGAGGAGATGGTTACGTAGGTGAATGATCGGATGACTGTGACGGTCGCTGCGCGGCTCGTTGAGATGGAGCACGCTCGCCCGATTCGGTGGAAGCGGTTTGTCTGGAGACGGGAGCGTTGACGAGTGCGGTGACCTGGCGCGCACACTGAATGAACGCGTCGTCATGTCCCTGCACGTATGCCTCTTCGCATTGGTCGAGCAGGCGCATGGAGGAAGGGAAGCGCGGATCGTTGCTGGTGATCCCGGCGGTGAGTTCGGCCAGGCGGCGGAACCGTTTGAGCCAGCGGTCCGGGCCGGTGAGTACCGGGAGAGTGGCGGACCTGGTGCCGTCGTAGCCGTGGGGGTTGACGGTCCAGGCGCCGAGGCAACGGCCGGCTTGATCGACGGCTTTGACAGCGGTGATCTTGGCGATGGGGATTGTGACTCCGGAATCGAGATTGACGCTGCCCTTTGCGCTCGGGTCGAGGATCTCGAGGATTCTGCCGTCCTGCAGTCGGTCGTTGGCATCGCGGTAGACCACGGTCCATCCGACCTGAAGCCCGACGTTCTGATCCGTCGGCGACACGGTCGCCCTGTTGAGCGGGATGGATGGTGGAAGCGACTGGGGAGGCATGGCCGACCTCTCTATATAATGGGTAAACGGTCAACTGCACTTCGTCCAGCTGCAGTGTGGGCAGACCAGACAATTCTCCTGCCGAATGGTGCCCTGGTTGCATTGCGGGCAGGGAGGGAGTCCCTCGCCGTTCTCTTTGATCAGCTGGCTCATGCGGAGTGCTCGGATGATGGCGGCCGGGATACTGGCAACCGAGCCGTACCGCTGGTTGGCCTTTTCCAGTTGTTCGAGCAAGGCCTCCACAGGCACACCCGATCGCAAGGAGATGGAGAGGACCCGGGCAAAGGATTCGTAGATTTCCGCGTTGCTGGCCTCGACGGGCGTGTGGATGAAGACTTCGAGCGGTCTGGTCTTGAGAGTTGAGATCGTGACGTACACATGCCCGTCCGTCGTCTTCACATGCACCCGCTTCGCGTCCAGGACATCCGGCAGCTCGAAGGGGTGGGCAACAGGGAGGTCCGCGTCTGGCACCTGGCTTGTTCCGTTCGTGGACAGGCTCCCATTGCGGTCCGCCTTGCCCAGATTGAGCACTTGGCTGGCACGACTCCCATCGCGGTAGACGGTGATCCCGCTGCAATCGAGTTCCCATGCGAGCACATAAGCGTGGCGGACGTCTTCAACGGTTGCCATGGAGGGCAGGTTGATCGTCTTGCTGACCGCCGTGTCGCTGAACTGCTGCCAGGCAGCCTGGACCTGGACATGCTGCTCGGAGGTGAGATCGTGGGCCACTGTAAAGACCTGTTGCCAGTGGGCGGGAACGTCCTTGAGCCCGCGGCACGACCCGTGATTGGCCGCGATCTTGTCGATGAGAACGTCGTGCCACCAGCCTTCGCGCCTGGCCGTCGCTTCGAAGAGGTCGCACAGGTAGGGAAGCTTCCTGCCTTCGAGGACGTGCTTGAACCAGACCAGCGCGAACTCGGGCTCACAGCCGGCACTGGTGTCGGCGATCATGCTGATCGACCCAGTCGGGGCCACGGTGGTCACGTAGCTGTGCCGCACCTTTCTCCCTTCCTGTTCATGCTTGCTTCCCTTCCACGCCGGATACACGCCTCGTGTGTGGGCCAGTTGCTCCGACGCGCGCCACGCCATGGCCTTCATCTGGTGTGCGAGCCGCTCGGTCAAGCGTATGGCTTCTTCGCTGCCGTAGGGAAGGCCCAACATCATCAACAGCCGTGCATATCCCATGATCCCGAGGCCGATGCGGCGGGTCTGCCGCGTCATGGCGTTGATCTGGGGGAGCGGATGGTCGTTGGCATCGATGATGTTGTCCAGGAATCGAACCGCGAGCCGGATGGTCTGGTCGAGACGCTCCCAGTCGAGCTCGTACTGATCATGGCCGGGCAGGATCCGAAGATGCTTGGCTAAGTCGATGGAGCCAAGCGTGCAGGCATCGAAGCCATGCAGAGGGATCTCACCGCAGGGATTGGTCGAGACGATTTCGCCCATGTTTGGAATCGGACAGGCCCGGTTCGCGCGGTCGATGAAGAAGAGCCCGGGATCGCCGGTCTTCCAGGCTTCCTCGACGATGCGATCGAAGACCAGCCGTGCGGAGATGTGTTTGATGGGCTGCATCGTGCGGGGGTTGATCAGGGCGTAGAGCCTGTCCTCCTTGACCGCGGTCATGAACTCGTCGGTAGCGGCCACGCTGATGTTGAAGTTCCGGATCTGGCCGTCGTGCGTCTTGCACCTCACGAAGTCCAGGATATCGGGGTGCTGGACATGGAGAATCCCCATGTTCGCGCCCCTGCGGGTTCCGCCCTGGCGTACCTGTTCGGTGGCGCCGTCAATGATCTTCATGAAGGAGACCGGGCCGGATGCCACGCCGCCTGAGCTCCTCACACGATCGCCCTTCGGACGCAAATTGGAGAACGAAAACCCGGTGCCTCCGCCACTTTTGTGGATCAACAAGGCCGCAGTCACGGCATCCCCGATCGACTGCATGTCATCCTCGATGGGGATCACGAAACAGGCGGAGTACTGCTTGTGCGCGCCCGGCCGGCCGGCGTTCATCAAGGTGGGGGAATTGGGCAGGAAGGTTCGAGAGGCGAGCATCCGGCGGAACTGCTCCTCGATGGATGCCACTTCTTCATGTGTCGCCTCGTACAGGGTCTCGACCACGGCGATTTCACGGGCGACCCGTGCCCAGAGTTGGTCCACGGTTTCGACGATGTTTCCCTGGTCATCCTTGGCCAGGTACCGTTCTCGGAGGACGGTGAGAGCGTTGTCCGATAGCGGAATGTACTCCATGGTGGAGGGTGGGATCGGATCGGTCAGGTTGTTCGTCATCAGTCAACCTTCAATGAGTCGGAGGTTGTCGCACCTTTAAACGTGCAACGCCTCAATTGAGAATTACTTCCCGGGTTTGGGAGCCTGCGAATGTTGCAAAAAACCATGAGTCAGGACGGGTGCCAGAGCCGCCTTCTGGGTCAAACAAAACAATTGGGGAGCGGCTTGCCCGAACGGAGGAGGTGTCGCGCCTCTTGCCATTCGGGTTGGAAAATCCGATCGCAAAGGGTAGGATGATTGACAATTGGACCTCAGTTGTGTACCATTTTGTCACTCACATTGGAGGTTAGGCCATGAAGTTCATTACCGTGCGAGAACTGCGAGGGCGGCCGAGCGAGGTGTGGTCGAAACTCTCACGTGACAAGGATCTGGTTCTCACGTCGAACGGGAAACCGATTGCGATCCTTTCAGCCGTGTCCGAGGAAACACTAGAAAGCTCGCTGGTCGCGCTCCGGCGGGCCCGCGCCGTCGCCGCGGTTGAAGTGATGCAGTCTCAATCTATTGCCGCCGGAACCGACAAGCTGTCTCTGGAAGAGATTAATGCTGAGATCGCGTCGACTCGGAAGACCCGGCGGCGGTGATCGTCGTCGTCGACACGAATGTGCTCGTGGCCGGCCTCTTGTCCCCCTTTGGCCCACCTGGTGAAATCGTCCGCATGATTGCCTCTGGGACCCTGACCGTAGCCTATGACGCCCGAATCATGGCAGAGTACGTGGAGGTTCTCCGGCGCCCGAAGTTTTCATTCGGCAGGGAGCATGTCGACGCGTTCCTGGATCAATTGAAAGCGACGGGAACCGTTGCGGCGGGTGATCCACTCCCGGCTCGCTTGCCGGACCCGAATGACGAACCCTTCCTGGAAGTCGCCCTGGCCGGCCGTGTCCGGTGCCTGATTACTGGAAACGTGAAGCACTTCCCCCCTGGGGCCCGACAAGGCTCTCAGATATTGACTCCCCGTGAGTTTCTCGACTTCTACCGGAAGAGCCTTCGGGGGAAGCCTCGCCCAGGTTGAGAGGCTCATAGTCGTCTCGGCCGCCTACTGACTCCCATGAATCACATCGATCCGCAAATCGAAAAACATAAGTTCGTATTTTCCGCTTTCCGCGAAGCGCATTTTTCGCTGTCGCTACAAATGAAAGACGAGGAGTATCCTAAGGATGGCTTCGCGGACGTTAAGACAATAATGCGTGATGACAGCGTTGTCGAATGGCAACTGGGTGGATGGCTTGATGAAGACCAGATGCGAGTGGCGCGGAAGAAAGAACGCCTTGAAACAGAACTCAGGAGGGTCATCTCAAGAATTCCGAATACAACAGTGAACTTTAGACTATGCCTGATCTTGCCAAGGGATGACGCCGAGCGATTCCAAAAGTCTGAGGCAGACGCGCTTAAATCTGAACTCCAGCACCTCATTCAGAAAACGGATTCGGACTGGACGGCACAGCCCCTACTGCAATCGCCTCAAGGGCAACTCTGCAGAGACTTTACAAAGTATCCGAGACTGGAGAGATACTTGCACAGTTTTCTGCTTATGCCCAGAGGGGCGCAAGATAGGCCTCACCAACGATGGATTGAAATGGAAGGATGGGGAGGTGCGTATAACCCCCTCACAGCGGTTGAGGCTCTTCGCAAGATTGTTGCGAAAAAGGCAGGTCGCTACGGTGGATTACAAGGCGTCGATGCTCGGCTTCTGCTTCATTACGACGAAGCGATCCTCTATAACTCTCCTTATCAGGATAGTGATACAACACTAGAAGACATGGCTCAACTTGCCGGACATTGGCTGAGCCTAGATTTTCCAAACCTGTCTGCCACCTTTCGGGAGGTTTACCTCCTGCACACGCCCGAGCGCTGTGCGTACCAAGTTTTTCCTGCCATCTTTAAGTGTATGGGGAACAATGCTTCACCATACGAGTGAAGGAAAACATGGCGGTCTCATCGCCGCTGATCTTCTGCACCCTGTCTAGGGAAGGTCTGATTTATTCCTCGCGCGTGATGTGCTACGGGTAGCGCAGCACCGGTCAGGAGGCGCCCCCATGTCGCAACAGACCTTTGCAGAAGCGAGCTTTGAACAGTATCGGAAACCGACCCGCCGCGAGCGGTTTCTGGCGGAGATGGAGCAGGTGATTCCGTGGAGCGAGCTGGCAGCGGTTATCGAGCCGTACTATCCCAAGGCGGAGGGGGCCGGGCGTCCGCCGGTCGGAGTCGAGCGAATGCTCCGTATCCATTTCCTGCAACATTGGTTCAATCTGTCTGACCCGGCGGTGGAGGAGGCCCTGTATGACTCCCGCGCCATGCGGCAGTTCGTTGGCATTGATCTGGGGCGCGAGCCTGTACCGGATGAGACGACCATCTGCAAATTTCGGCATCTCCTGGAAGCCCATCGGTTGGGCGAGCAACTCTTTGCCTTGATCCGGACGTATCTGGCCGAGCAGGGGCTGCAGATCAGCCGGGGGACCATCGTGGATGCCACGATCATCAGCGCCCCCAGTTCCACGAAGAATCGCACGAAGGAGCGGGATCCGGAGATGCATCAGACGAAGAAGGGCAACCAGTGGTATTTCGGGATGAAGGCCCATATTGGAGTAGACAGCCGGACGAAGCTGATTCATTCAGTGGCAGCCACCGCCGCCAATGTGCATGACAGTCAGGTGTTGCCGGAGCTGCTGCATGGACAGGAGACGCGGGTGTGGGGCGATGCCGCCTATAGTGGCCAACGCGACGTGATTCAGCAACATGTGCCTGGGGCCAAGAGCTTCGTGCAGACGAAAGCACATCGCCATCGGCCGCTGAGTGAAACCGAGCGCGCCCGGAACCGGACCAAGTCGAAGGTGCGGGCCAAAGTCGAACACGTGTTCTTGGTGATGAAACAGATCTTTGGATGGGCCAAAGTCCGCTACCGGGGGCTGGCGAAGAATACGAATTGGCTCTTTGTCACGTGCGGCTTAACGAATCTGTATCTGGCGCGACGACGCCTCTTGGCGGGAACGTAGGAGACGTGTGTCCGCAGGGAGGCAGTGGGCCATTGGACGGTGGGTGAGCTCACAAAAAGGCTCACGGACCAGCAGATTCTCACCGGATAGCCCAGAGTGATCACCCCAGGAACTGGTTTCTCAGTGGAAACGTGAATTAATCAGACCTTCCCTAGTTAATTCAGTACCAACACAGTTAAAACGCCGAGTCGCTGCAGAGATCACTTTCGTCTATTGGTATTCACAACGTCGGCAGTTCGACCCCATTCGCCGGCTCTCCTTTGTTGGCTATCCCCTTCCTCGATCGTATTCGCATTCTCCTAACCGGTATTACTCGCATGAGGTTGATCACTCAATGACACCTTCGGGCAAGGAGGTTGGGACGATGGCTTCTCCGCTGGAACGGCTCCGTGCGCTCAACCGGGAGGGTAAACCGCGACCGGTTCATCCGGAGCTGACGTTGTTGGGATTCGGCGCGAATCTCGACGACAACCAACGGGAAGGGGTCCTTGTGATGCGGGATGCCGATCGAAGTGGTCATTTCGGCTGCCTGGGAACGACGCGGGTGGGCAAGACCCGCCTGATGGAGAATATCGTCGAGCAGGACATCAGGAAAGGTTACTCGGTGGTCGTGGTCGATCCGAAGGGAGACATCGAGTTGTTTTCAAAGGTGGTGCAAACAGCGGCCGAGTGTGGGCGGCTCAAGGAGCTGATGCTGCTCACGCCGATCTTTCCCGATGAGTCGGTCTACCTCGACCCGTTATCGAGCTACTACATGGAAGATGAACTCGTGAATCACATCGTCTCAGGGATCAAGGCGCGCGAGGATTTCTATATTGCGATTGCGACCCAGGTGGCTCAAGTCATCGTGGCAGGCTTGATCATACTCGCCAAGGCGAAGGGAATCCCTCCTCAGATCTCGTTCTACGATGTGAAGCTGCGAGCCGGTCATAAGGACCTGATGCAGTTCCGAGATACGCTTCAGGCGTTGCCGGGGACGGAGGAACTGTGCATGGCGATCGATCAGATCACGCATGGTCCGAATATGGCGGACTTCTACGCCAAGGTCTCGACATCGCTCCAGACGATGTTGTCGGCACTGACTTTCGGCACGACGGGACGGATCATCGGAAAGGCAAAGACGAATGAATTCATTCGGCGCCTCGAATCCGGGAAACGCGTGATCATGGTCTGCAATACCGGTAGTCTACTGACGCGCCGGACGGCTCATATTATCGCGAAGGTGTTCATCTCCATGATTCAGAGCCTGGTGGGACGCCTGTTTGCCTCCGGGCGTGCGCTTACTCCGCCCTTGTGTCTGCACATCGACGAGGGCCATAACGTGCTCTACCCCGACATCAAGGAGTTGTTCAATAAGGGCGGTGGGGCCAATATCTGGATCCATCTGTATACGCAGTCGCTCGCGCAGATCCAGGAGGAGGTCGGTCCGTACGCGGCACAGAGCATCATGGACAACATCAGTTCCTGGGCCTACTTCCTGCTGAACCATCCGGAGACCGCGCAATACGTGGAGGATTCGACGCCGCTGGTCACTCGAGATGAGCCGATGATTGAGGTCGGTGGCCGGGTGATGATGAAGTTGACGGCGCGGCGCCAGGTCCTCCGCGATCGCGTGATGTCTCTCCCGAAACGATGGTTCTATTTCCGCACGTACGGGCAGACGTACAAGGGCCAGACCTTGGATACGACGCCGCTCTACGTAAATGTGAAGTTCCCCGTCGTCAGTCCCCTAAGGTCAGTCGAGTCCCCGGCGCCTGCCCCAGATGCCACCAAGGACGGTCCGGCTCAGGCACCGCCGCTCTCATCCGCGTGATGGCGGACCGGTGGACTCGCTGTATTCCTACTGTCCCGTGCTGCTGTTCTCCTGATCCCTTGGGGGACTGCCACAGGCTGTGAATTTAGGGTTTCTGCTCAGCCAGGATGGCGAATCCGTCGGTGTCTGCCCTTCGCCTCAGGAATCGTGTCCGGCCGTGAGAGTTCGTGAAGGAGATCAGGTTTGTGGTGATCCATGTTGTCTCTCGACAGGGATGAACTGGGTGATGGCGTCCTCTGACGTTGCTGCGGCTCCCCACTGACCGGCTCGCCGTTCCAATCGCTCCGTACTTTATCGAAGACCCAACCTCCCTTCCCAAGGTCCTCGACCGCGAGCCGGCCGGCGAGATAGTTTCCGACTCGAATCACGTCATCCAATTCGTCCGCGAACGCGACCAGGATCAGGGTCCCGGAGGGGGCGACGAGGAAGAACGCGCGGCTGTCGCGCTCTTTCGTCCGTCCGCGGTGTGCCTCGATGATGTCCCCGACCGACGCGGTGAACGTTCCGCTGACCTCCGCATGAAACCGGCCTTTTGGCTTCCGTTCGAGCGGCGCGTGTTCTCGATGGATCTTCTGTTGGGTGAAGTCCCAGGTGACACGAGCGACAAACGCGGGATCCTTCCTGAAGACGGTCGCGTGGAAGGTGAACGCGAATCGCGTCGGGCTCTTGCCTGGGGCGGTCATCGGTCCTGCTCCGAGGAGCAGGCGAGTCGTGTCCCCGAGCAGAGTAGGCGGGCGATCATGGCAATCTGCGTCCAATCTACCCATGTATTACAGCCCGACGGCAGTTGGAGCGGCACTCAACGAACGCGCTGCACGAGAGGATGGCGCCGGGCTCCGACAGAACGAGTGGTTAGATGATGGGACCGCGCGGCAAAGGGTCGGAGTCGGAATGTTCAGGGCAGTCGATCTGCAGGTCCCGGTCACCGAATGGGGCATCGACGAAGGCGCAATGGTGCGGCTTCTCCGGATTCTCCGGATATTGCCTGGGCCGGAAGTGCCGGCAGGTGATGCACATCTGGCTGGTGGGGATCTGCTTGGCCTCCTGAAGCTGCAGGAGGGTATGGAGCAGGTGGGCGTACAATTCCTCCTGGGTGGCAGGACTGAGTGATTCAAGGACGGAGTTGAGCACATGGGGCCATTGGAGGAGGCGATGGGCGGCGAGCGCTCCGGCTGGTTCAAGCGTCAGCAGCACGTCTTTTGAGGGAAGATCGGTGGTCTGCACGTGAATGAGATCCTTGGTGACGAGCTGGTGAATGGCTTCGTCGAGGCTCGGGCAGCACACATCGAGCGCGCGCACGAGGCTGCTCCGGAACATGCTGTGGAGCTGCGAGGCGAGCAGCAACGTGAGGATGTGTTGTTCAATCAGCGAAGAGGGGCAGGATGCGGGTTCTTTGGCGACCTGGTTATAGAAGCTGATCTTGGTGAGGGCCACACGGATGCGCTGCAGGAGCGTGGCCTTCGCCAGCGTGGCATTGCCGACACCGTGGCAGGGAGAGAGCGTTGATGTGTCAAGACAGTCCATCGAGCAACGTGGCTCTGGGTCAGGGTTTACACAGTTGTGATGGTGCATGGCTTTTATACCAGCAAGACGACCCTTCGCACACCTAGCCATTCGTAGGGGGCAGCCTAGCCACTTGGCTAGGTCCGGAAGCCCTCTGTCAGCAATGGCTTCAACGGTTGCTCACCCCTCCAGTGATTTGCCTCTCTCCCTTGGCCGCCCGGTGTTCAGTTTGGAGGCACCGTCCCCAACCACGCTGAGTGTGGGCGTCCCGTTCCCGAGTGGATGAGCATCCCGTCCCCTGTGGGAGGCCGCCGAAACGGCCTCCTGCACCAGTCCGAGCTGTTGCTCCACTTTGCGCAGGCTTTTTGCCGCCTGGTCCGGGGTTCCGGGACTCCAGGTCGTGATCGTCTTGGCATAGACGGCCAAGGTGGCAAGGATCTGACTGGCGCAATCGAGTCCGTTGGACAGGAGTTCGGGGCCGGGGCTGTGGCGGAGCGAGTCCTGGAATCGGTCGACCGCCTGCTGCTGTTGGAGCGCAGCAGCTTTGACCTCTGCCTCCATGGCTTTGATCCGGTTGCGTTCCTGCTGGAGTTGCTCTTCCAGGGTCTCCTTGTCCTTGTGAGCCGCTTGCAGCTGCTTGGAGAGGTCCTCCAGTCGTTGTCGGAAATCCTCAAGCTCGGTCTGGAAACGGCTCTGCACAGCCTGATCGACGGTCGCGTTGGTTGCCTTCTGTTTCGAGGTCAGGGTCGTGGCGAGGGACTTCGCCTGCTTGAGGGTCTGTTGGAGTGCGGTGATCTGGTTGTTGAGGGACTGGATCTGGAGCTGTTTCTCCTGGAGTTGCTGGCGGAGATCGTGAATCAACGAGCTCTGCTCGGCAGCCGGGGCGACTGGGGCCCCGGAGCTGCTGTGAGCGGTGAGCCGTTGCTGAAGCTCCGTGAGATAGGCGCGCTGCCGTTCGGGCGAGGCGGCCGCGAGGGTCAACTTGATCTCGCCGGGAAGATACGGAATCAGGCCCTGCAGTTCCGGGATGAGGCTTTGGAGGACCTTGCGTTTCCACTCGGCCTCGCACTGCCGAAGGCGTTCCTGGTCGTGGGGTGACAGGTGGCGGCGATGGACGTTGTCGAACAGGGCGGCGATCTTTTCTTCCAGCGTGGTGGCGATGCTGCACGGCACCTCGCCGTACTTGGCTCGGATGGCTGCCTCGTAGCGATGGTGACCGGAGAGAATCGTGTACCGGTCACCGGTCCGCTCGACGATCAGGTGGCAGAGGATGCCGACTTCCGCGACACTCCGGCAGAGGTCGTCGAAGTCGGGGTCAGCGAGCGGGGGAAACAGGTCTTTGTACTCCGGGTTCACGATCAGCTGGTTGACTGGGATCATGACAGAGGGTTGCATACAGTCCTCGCAGTTTGATGGTTCCGACTGCTTTCCGAACAGCCTGATAGTGGATGGAGAAGCCTTCCCGCAGGAAGTGCCGATGGATGTCTGTCGACCTCAGCCGGGGGTTGGTCCCGAGCAAGGCGCGAATGGTGTGGATCAACGTGTCGTCGGAGATGTCCTTGCGGACGAGTTGGCGAGTTCGGACGAAGTCCTGGGCATCCGGCGACAGAAAACTGAGAGGGATAGCGTAGCGGCGCCCGTTGCGCCCGCCCCGGCCGCGGGTCCGGAGGAGATACCATCGCTCTGGCGCGTGGCAAAGCAGAACCTGGAGGGCGGGCGGAAGATGGGTGCGAGGCAGGGGGAGCCAGAGGCGGAGTTGCTGGGTGCTATGCGTGATGTGGAACCGCGTCAGCACCTGGCGGAAGGCGGGCAGTGAGATGTACGGGACCTCCCCGAGCGCGTCGATTCGCGGGCAGGTCAGGCCATGGGCGATCCCAAGCTCTCGGGCCAGCGCGTGGAACTCCTGCTTTGAGGTGTTAACGAGCAGGCTGGTCTTCACTGAATCGCTCCGAGTGCGGTGCGTCCATCCATGCCGGGATCGAGTCGCCGACGTCCGGGGATGAGACATCGATCTTGTGGACGTCATCGTCGAGCCCATCCTGTGAGCCGGGTGCGTCCCGAGAATCCTCGCTGGCCTCGTCTTGCGCATCCTGGAACGAGGGCTCGTGGAATCGCTCGATGCGAGAGAGGATGGTGGTGCGGTAGCCAAGCTGCTGGAATTCTCGCTTCCGTTTTTCGTAGGTCGAGTATTCGATGAATTTGAGGAAGGTGCCGCTGGGATCCTCGACGAGCACGATTTTGTCCCTGCCCGGAACGAGCCGGTGGAACTCCTTTTGGAGGAATCGGTAGATATAGCTGCTCAGTTGGCAGTGTGCCCCTTTGGTGAAGTCGTAGTTCGCCAGGCCCTCAACGAAGGCGATGAACGATTGTTGTTTGAGATCTTCTCGGCTGACGGCCGGATCGAGGCAGTGGTAGCGGTCGATGACCGCCTCGATGAGTCTGTCGTGCTTCTGCCAAAGTTCGAAGATGGCGTTCTGAGGATTGGCGAGGTGCAACGAAGCGTTTGAAGGCACGAACATGATGATCCCTTTCCCTTAGGTAGATGAACAAGGTGACAGACATGAACAGCGAGATAAACTGAGGAGACTTGATCGAAAGGAAGACTGGTACCTCTACGCAGAATGTTTCAATTCTCGGTGGAGAAACACGGATGGCTTCTGGTCCCATGGAGAAGGGCTGGCAGACGGCGAGGAAGGTTGGCGTGCTGGAGGAACGTGGGTTCTGGAGACTGAGCTCGGACGAATTCGGATGGAGCCGTACCGATGACTGGATGAGCCCGCACGAATGAATCGGAACACGGTGGGTCGAGCGAGAGTGCGCGTGTGTAGATTCCTGAAAGTTCATGTTGACTACGCTTAAAGCGAACTCCAGCCTGGAGTTGAAGCGGTATTGTATGTAAACTAGTTAACAGATATCAAGAGGGATACGAACCACAGTAACGTGTCGTCTCCTGAGTAATACAGATTCAGGTATAATGATTGTAAGTTATTGAAAATACACAATATGTAAAATTGATGGTATTTTGAGATAGCCTGTCTTTACACGGATGACAAACTTTGTTATACGTCTATCCGTTGGTATATAGATAAGGAGTCAGGATGGCTGAGACGGCCCTGTGGAATTTGATTCGCGAGGTGCGGACGCGGGCGGGATTGAACCCGAGAGAGTTGGCTCGCCAGCTCAAGATGTCTCCGGCGCACCTGTACCAGATCGAGGATGAACAGAGCGGGGCATTGCCGAGCGATGAAACGCTGCGGGCCATCGCACGGGTCTGTTGTGCGGATCTTCAGGAGCGGGCAGCGGTGACGCATAGCCTCCTCCTGGCGCGTGCGCGATTGATCGTCTCTCCTGAAGTGGCGGCCCATCTTTCGCCTCGAGGGGAAGAGAACATGCCGGAGGAGTTCCAACGGCGGGTTCAGGCTGATCTCAAAGGACGATCGGAAACCGAAATCAGATTCTTGGATGCGCAGTTGGGCTTCAATGGGCGGCTTGGGTTGGTGGCGGCAGGGCTCGCGGGCTTGACGAAGAGTGAGGTGAGAGCCTTGGCTGTGGCATTAGACCAGCCGGTCGAGGATTATCTGGTTGCTGCGGGATATCTCCCGGATTGGATGCTGCCGCTGGTGAGAAAAGAGGAGGGGGAGGTTGGGCTGTTCGATGCGCTCCGGAACATTTCAGGGAAGGCCTTGGGGGAACTCGCCAGTGTCCTGCCGCCCGCTTGGATGAAGTTGGTTCAGGGGTTGCAGGCTGCCAAGATCGAGGTCGGAGAGAAAAAATAAGCCGGGTTTGCAATGAAGCGGGCTGACGGGAGTGAGATCCTGTCAGCCCTTCGTATTTTCAGGCCCTGCGGTCTGTCGCATGGAAGTGCCTGCCGTATCGTTGATCCTTCAACGGCACTGGCGGTGTGAAATGCGAAGCGGTCTGAGCCACTGGAGGACGGCGGCCTTTCGTTCGAGGGAAAACTTGCCGACACGACCATCTTGACTGGTGACGCTTCGGCGGCTGCGACATGCGCGATCATGGATCGCGCGCATCAGAACTTGTGTTTAGGACCTCGCGAGGTACTGCGTCCAATCGAGGGTCTGCAACTGAAGCGCCGGATGCATGGCTTCGAAATCGGCGTCGCAATGGATCAAGGTGACGCGGTGCTCCAGCGCGACCGTGGCGATGAGACAATCCGCAGCCGTGGGCGACACTCCGTGTTTTCTTAGCCGCCCCGCATTCTGCCAGGCTTTTTCCCACCAGGCCACCTCGAACGGAAGGCGTATGACTGGAGCAAACCACTGCAGCAAGGTGTCCGGATGTTCGGACTTCGTGAGGCCCGTCATCAGTTCGAGCAGAATCCACTCGGTGAGCGCGGTGTCCCCGCTGAGGATCAACGGCTTGAGTCGTGCACGGACTTCGGGATGACCGGCTGGACGCAGGGCATGGATCCACACGGACGTGTCAACGAGATACATGCGGGGTCCGTTTGCGGCGTTGCTGTCGAAGCTGCTCGGGCGTCAGGTCGAGGGGAATCGTCCCGAGCGCATCCGCGAGTTTCTGTAACTGACCCTGGCGGATGACCGTTCGGAGACTGGCTTCGACGGTTCCTTTGATGGTATCCGTGCCAAGCGCCTTCTGAGCCTGTCGCAGGAGATGCTGATCGATTTCGATAGTGGTCTTCATGTCATCCTCTGCCCCTATGATTTCAGATTTATGGCTATATCATACTGGAAAACAATATGGGCGTCAAAACGATGTCCATATATATAGAATGACGTGAAGATGATGGGGCTGGCAACGATTGCCGCGACCTCAGCTGCGTTCATGCACTCAGTGTCCACGAGTTTGGTCGAGACACGGTCCTCTTAGAATTCAACTCCTTCCGTAGTGGGAAGGAAAGGGGGGACGCCTCCGCCATCGGCCACTGGGGCTTCACCGTCTGCTGCTTGATCGAATGCGGTCGCGTCGCCGCTCGTCTTGAATTGGACGCGGGTCAACGGGGTCAGGCGCTCGTTGGCCTTTAGCGTTGCGTTCGCGCGGGGTTCCAATACCTCAGACCGCGGACCCGAAAGTGCCGGCGCCGTGGCCGGAGCAGCGGCGTCGAAGAACGAATGGTCCTGCCGGTCGAGTCGGGAAATCAGTGCCGACGCCTCTTTCTTTGTCAGATGGTGGATCTTGGCGAGAATGAGGTCCTCGGCCAATCCCGCTTCCTTGGCTTTTCGCAGAATGCGCCGTTTCTGGGGCTCGGTCATCTGTGGCGCTGCCGGCGTGTCGGGAGCGGCAGAGGGGGGTGGATCGGCCTGTTCCAGTGGTCGTGCCGGAACGGAAATGGCCGACGGCTCAGATGTGGCGCTCTCGGCCTGATCAGAGCCGGGTCCGTTCAGGGATAATGCCTTCGGGAGGTCGTGTTCGAGGACTGTGGTGGCCTGTGGGTCGATGGCCGGATTGGTGTCCTCTGGTTCCTGGACGTCGATGGAACCCAGCTTGCTGAGGATCTCCGCGTTGAGCTTTTTCAACTCTTCGATGTCGGCGGCGGACCCGTCGAAGCGGAGGGCGAGCGGGTAATGGATGCGGGGCTGGCCCTTGTGGACCATGTGTCTGGGGACCCGGCGGAGTTTGAGCTGGATCATCGCAAACCGTCCGATGTGGGTATTCATCCAGTCGAAGTAGGAGTTGATGTCGATCATGCTGTTCGAGCTGCCGAGGTCGATCTGATACAGACCGGCCATGCTGATCCTGGGCAGCATGACGAGCAGCTGCGCGCGCTCCGAACACTCGCCTTTCTCGAGCAGTTCGCAGGGGCATTCGCGTGGCTCGAATCGGAAGGTGCGTTCGTCGAGGCGCTGGGCCTGTTTCTTGTTCCCGATGCATTTCAGCCCATGGGAGTTCCCGTACCATCGGAGGGATTGGGGAAAAATCAGCTCCGGATTGTTGGAAGGAAACATGACGTCCAGCTCGGTGGGTTTCTCCCCATAGAGTTCTTGGACCTCCTTGGGCACAACGAAGTAGGGGGTTTCGACGGGATAGCTGCCGCTCTTGCCGAGCGCTCGGATGCCCAGGCGAATCTTGCCGATGATCGGGTAGCGACGGCGGTTGGAGAGGCCGTTGATGCGCGTGAACGGAACGAAGGTCGTGGTCATGGCGATGTGCCTCCTTGTGATGGACTTGGGACGAGCGATTAGGTGATGTTGGCGGGCGTTCGGCGGCCCTGCCTGGATCAGGCGACCCGAGGGTCGGGATCAGCCTGAAGAGTCCGGCTTTCCTGGGCGACCCTGCTAACCGACAGTTTTTCGATGGGCAGGGAAGTCTCAGCCAGCTCCTGGACATAAGACGGTAACAGCTTCACGTCATGGCGGGTCTGCGTGGATTGGGTGATGCGGACGATGAACCCGTGCCCCTCTGCTTCGCTGGCTTGCTGCGTCTTGAGGCCGGCTTTCAGCAGCTTCTTCACCTGGTCGAATCGTTTGTGGAGGGGTTTGATCCTGGCGTCGAGATCAAGGTACTCCGCAGCCAGTGCCGCCATGTCGGGTGAGAGAGGCACCGTATTCGTGAGGACCGGAGCCACGTGGCCTTCCCAGCACAGGCGTGAGTAGGGGCAGTACTGGCAATGGTAATTGGAGTCGTCTTCGTAGGGCCGGTCCGGCAAGGTCTGGTCAGCTCGATGCTGTTCGATCTGCGCGAATCGGGCGAGCGCTTGCTGGTACAGACCGATGACGTCCTGTTTCGGGAAAGAACGCTCTCCATTGGAATGCACGATCTCGACCACGTTCAGTCGGTCGTTCGGTAAGTCGTAGTGTAGTCGGTATTCGAGGTAGGCGCTCTGGTTCTTGTTCTTGATGAGGAGCAGGGCTTCGTTGATGTCCGGGTTGAGTTTGGTGATGCCGTGTAAATAGAAGCAGACCTGCGCAAAGTAATCGAAGGGATAGTCGCCCTCCGCGTACCGTTGGAAGGTGAAGTGTTCGATGGCCTTGTGTTCAAGCAGTCGGTCGATGCCGAGCAGATCCGTGACGATCCCATCGATGTGGCCCAGGATCGTGTACGCTTCCCCTGCGAAGACAGTTTCCCCGCAGACGACCTCCGTCTGGCGATCCCGCAGCTGAAACGCCGATTGCTCAATCCAATTCAGCGTGAGCTCTTCGTGCCAGGAACTGTCGTCCAGCACGACCAGGAATCGGCCGTGGGTCTGTCTTCGCGGGAACTCGCGCGCGTGGTAGACCAGTTTCCGCACACATTGGTTGGGACCGGCGCTGGAGGGACGGGGTCGATACGGCCAGTCCTGTGCTCCCATGGCGGCGAGGGGATGGATCAGTTCGGCGAGCATAGACCACCTGTCGAGGGCTCATGTTCGGAAATACCGAGAAGAAGAACTGCTGCGAGTCTATCCGGTCGTGGCCGCCAGAATGAGGGGAGGGGCGTGGTCGAGGCGGGCAAGCAGCACGAACTCGATGTGCCAGAGTGAAAATAGAGGCGCGGTGGTCTCTATATTCAAAATGGAAAACAGAAGCGGGTCCGGGGGTGGGGTGCGGGGCGCCCTTTCGCTGGTTTGGACGGTCCCGTTCCATCCGGTGGGTTTGAAGGGCAGGGCGGGACATTTGCGACGGACCTCTGGAAAGAGTATGTGGGACGACAATGCGTGACAGGGTCAACAGATGGCCCGATTCACCAGGAGGCGAGGAAGGTGAAGGAGATGCGCGTTCCACCGGAACCGACCGTCGCTGGTCGTCGGGAGTGTCTGGAAGAACTCCTGCTGGATGATTTGGAGGTCATGGATCGACACCCGCTGAGGACGCTGCGAATCACATGGCTCTCCGGGGTGAGTGTGTTGTTGGCAATCATGCCGAAGCATCGGGCGCACGTGTGGTTCCAGTACGTGCTCGCTCGCATGTCTCGCCATCCGTATTTGATGAGGTCAGGGGTTGATCGAGCTCTGGCCTGTTGGCTGGAGTGGCAATTGAATCAACGCGAGCGATTCCAGCATGGAAGCCAGTGAGCTCATGGGGTCGGAGCGATGGCGGCGTCTGGATCTGGCCGATCGAATTGCGTCAGGAAGGACTCAGTGAGACACCCGGTCTGTGGGTGGAGAGCGCGATCGATGTTCCGTGCGCCGGTTCAAGGGATGAGGTGAGTGGGGTTCACCTCGTGCGGGTCGTGCGCGAGTGACGAACTGGGATTGTTCCTGTGGTCAGTTCTGTGTGTGAGACGAGCCAGGTGCGTAGGCAGAGGGGGAGGAGTACCCATCGGTGGATCAGGAGCGAGTAGCTTCAGGCTCGGATATCTGTATCGAGGTGGAAGTCTTGCGGGCTCTTTACCGGAAGGCTGAGACCGGATTTACCGTGTTATCCGTGCGCGAGGCGGGGAGGGCTGCATCGGCGCTCGATAGGCCTCGGGTCTTCAAGGTGATAGGTCTGTTCCGGACGCAGCCGGTAGATGGTCAGTGCCTGCTGCTGGTGGGTCGGTGGGAGTATGGCACCCGGGGAGAACAGTTCCGCGTGGCAGCGGTGAGCTGTGCGCGTCCTCATACACCGGAAGGGATCAAGGCCTATCTCGCCTCGGGGGTGCTCTCTGGCATCGGACCGGTCCTCGCGCAGCGGATCCTTGATCGCTTCGGAAGAGACGCGCTGACAGTGTTGGATCTGCATCCCGAACAGTTCATCGAGATTCAGGGCATTGGCGAGTCCACGATCCAGCATCTCGTCAAGTCCTGGCAGATTCAGAAAGGACAGGCAGCGACCCTGAGCGAGTTATTGGGCTTGGGCTTGAGCGTGGGTCTGGCGCACAAGGCCCTCCGGCAGTTCGGACCCGAGGCGGCTCTGCAGATCCGGACGAATGCTTACTGCTTGGCGGAGCTCCATGGGGTCGGGTTTCAGCGGGCGGACAGCATCGCCCGGGGACGAGGCATGGCGATGAACGATCCTCATCGGCTGGTCGCCGGGCTGCACTATGTCCTGGAGCAGGAAGCAGGAAGAGGCCATAGCTGTCTGCCGCGCGAGATCCTCGTGAAAGAGGCGCAACGGGTGCTCAATGTCGAAGCGACCGAGTTGGAGGCCGCGGTGGCGAGGGCGAGCGAGCGTGGGACACTGCAGGAGTGGGAGCGCACGCTGTACCTGCCTCGGCTCTATAACGCGGAGCGAGCGCTTGAGGCCGGGCTGCGAGACCTGGCAAGCCAGACCTTTCTCCCCTCCCGGATTGAGTTGGGGGCCGTGGAACGCCTGGCGCTGACGCCGGTGCAGCGAGAGGCGGTCGCACGGGCCCTGAATCATGGTCTGTCGGTGATTGCAGGATTGCCTGGGACGGGAAAGACGATGGCCGTGGGATATCTGTTGCGCCAGGCGGTGCGGCTGGGATTGAAGGTGGCGCTCGCGGCTCCAACCGGGAAAGCGGCGAAGCGGGCGGGGGAGGGCACTGGCCTGGACGGCATGACGATCCATCGGTTGCTGGAATGGCACCCCGGGGAGGGGTGTCGGTTCAATCGGCGACGGCCGCTGCGGGTCGATCTGCTGGTGGTGGATGAAGCGCCGATGCTGGATCTTGAAATGGCGGCGGCGCTCGTCAATGCGCTGGATCCGGCTAGGACCAGGCTGGTGTTCGTCGGCGACATCCATCAACTGCCTGCGGTGGGAGCGGGACAGGTGCTCCGCGATCTTATCGCAGCCAACATCTGTCCGGTCACGGAACTCGTGGAGATCCAGCGCCAGACCGCCGGGTCGCAGATCGTTCGTCTGGCCCACGACATCCACTTCGGAACCGTGCCGTCTCTGCGCTCAGGCTCGCTGGGCGAGTGTGAGTTTTTCCTGCGGAACGAGCCGGAAGAAGTGCTCGCGGCGCTGCGGGATGTCCTTCCGACGCTGCCGTTTCAGCCGCGGGAGATTCAGGTCCTGGCTCCGATGAAAAGGGGACCGCTGGGGACGGTGGAGCTGAATCGAGTGTTGCAGGACATCATGAACCCCGGGATGTCGGACGATGGCTCTCCCTTTCGCGTCGGGGATCGGGTGATCCATTTGGACAATGACTACAAGAAGCAGGTGTTCAACGGTGAGATCGGGTCGATCACAGAGGTGTCAGAAACGGAGCGCGTGCTGCAGGTCGCTTTTCCGGATCGCGAGGTCTCTTATACGGAAGCGGACTGGGACGACTTGGCCCTGGCTTATTCTTTGACAGTGCACAAGGCCCAGGGATCGGAATTTCCCTGCACGGTTGTGGTGATGCACTCGAGCCACTACCCGATGTTGACTCGTGAAGTGTTGTATACCGCAGTGACCAGGGCGCAGAAGCAGCTGGTCTACATCGGGAGTCCTCAGGCCTTTTACACGGCATTGAAACGGGATCAAGGCACTCGTCGCCATAGCGGGTTATTTCGCGATTCTCCCCTAGCTGTGCTTGAGCCCTTCTCTCATCAGACAGTGTTCCTCGCATAGAGTGCGCGGTATCCAGAAGGCATGCAGCGATAATCAGCCTGAACATGACCAATAAACAGGTTGCGGAATCTTACGATATTCGTTAGATTGTGCAACCGATATGAATGCAAGACCCACCATCTCAGCTGGCCAATTTGTCGACAACCTCCTGGCAACAGGACGCTATACGTTCACGCGAGCGGAGGCGAAACAGCAGCTCGGGGCAACACCGGGAGCCGTATACATGGCTTTGCATCGGCTGGTCAAGGCCGGCCGTCTGGTGATGCCCCGGTCCGGGTTCTACGTCATCGTGGACGCGCAGCACTGGTCCGTCGGCACTCTGCCTCCGGAGTGGTTTATCGATGAGCTCATGAAGAATATGGGGAAACAGTACTATGTGGGCCTGCTCTCCGCGGCTCAGAGTCATGGTGCGGCACACCATAGACCGCAGGAATTCCAGGTCATGGTGCCGACGCGAGCTGTCCGACCAATTCGGGTTGGTAACGTACACATCCGCTTCTTCGGAAAGGGACCGTTCGACCATTCAGTCACGGTCGAGGTCAAGACCCCGACCGGCTTCCAGAAGGCCTCCTCAGCTGAGACAACAGCCTGGGACCTTGTTCGCTATCCTAGAGCGGCCGGAGGGCTGGAACACGTGATCACCGTATTGGCTGAACTGGCCGAGCGCCTGGATGCGGCTAAACTTACGGCGATAGTGAAGAGACATGGAGAGATCCTCGTTGCGCAACGGTTGGGATATCTGCTTGATCGGCTGAGCCGCAGGAAGTTGACGCGCGGCCTGGCCGATTGGGTTGACAAGAAAGATCCCCCTTTGAGACCCCTGGATCCGGCCTCACCGGTCGGAGATGGGCCTGAGAGCCGGAAGTGGCGTCTCCTGGTTAATGCCAAGTTGGAGCCTGAAGGATGATTCCGCAGGCCTTCATCACTCAGTGGCGAAACGCGGCGCCTTGGCCCCAAGACGCTCAGGTTGAGCAGGATCTGATACTCTGCCGCGCTCTGGTCGAGATCTTTCGTGAATTGGAAATCTCGGATCATCTCATTCTCCGAGGTGGGACAGCTCTGCACAAACTGTACGTGGCCAGACCCGTCAGATATTCGGAGGATATCGATTTGGTTCAGCGCAAGACGGGCCCAATCGGACCTCTTCTCGATAAACTCCGAGCGCGGCTCGATCCAATACTCGGGACACCGCGTCGACAAAACAACCCTGACAATGTGACGCTTCGCTATCGCATGGTGTCCGAGGTTCCGCCGGTTGTTCCACTGCGGCTCAAGATCGAGATCAACAGCCGGGAGCACTTTGATGTGTTTGGCTTCAAGTCACGGCTATTCGCCGTCCGTTCTCGGTGGTTCGAGGGCGAGGCCGCGGTGAATACGTATACGCTTGAAGAGCTGCTCGCCACCAAGCTGCGGGCACTCTACCAGCGCCGTAAAGGGCGTGATCTCTTCGATCTGTGGATCGGACTGCGCATGGAGGGTGTCGACCCCGAGCGCATCATTGAGGCATTTCATCGTTACATGAAGGCAGCAGGGGCAAAGATCAGGGTGACAGACTTCGAAGAGAACCTGGCGGCGAAAGTTGCCTCCCGGACCTTCAACGAAGATCTCCGCCCCTTACTAGCGCCCATTGTCGAGTACGACGCTCGCGCCGCAGCGAAACTTGTGAGCGATCGGCTCGTTGCCCATCTGTGAAGGTTCAAGGGTGTCGGCTCGCGCCGGTCCGTGCTGTGACATCATTTCTGTCATGATTGACTCGCGGGATCGTTCGCGGTCCCGCGAAGTGTTGTTCCCCGGGGGGCGTACGCAGGCATCTGGTCTACACCGGCAGTCCTCAGGCCTTTTAAACGGCACTGGAACGAGATCACGCCTCCGTTCGCCATAGCCGGTTATTTCAGCATCATTCTCCATCGCTCTCTTCGTCCATCTCTCACCAATCACTGTCTCTGCAGTAGAGCCTTCGGCACTTCCCTTCGTATCACAATCAGCCGGTAATACTCTCCGTGGAATTGTCAGGGCGGAGCGTCGTTCCGTCTGGAGTGACGCAGCTAGGAGATTCTGCCGGCGCAGAGGGAGTTGGCGATGCAGTGGAGAAGGATGAGTCTCGTGGCCGGCATGATTGCCTGGTCCTCGGTCGCCGTCCACGCGGGAGCGGTCGTGAAGCTGTGTGAACGGAAGTACCAGCTTCCTGGCGGAGTCGTGACGGTGCCAGAGACTGTTCAGTATGTGCTTGGGACGCCGATGACCTGTCCGGAGGCGGATCTGCTCTCGCCTCTCCCATCGGCTCGCATCCTCGATCCGGCTCCAGAAGCACTGTCGTCGCTGTTGAAGACGGTCCGGTCACTGCCCGTGGTCTTGCCGAAAACAACCGTCCGGCAGTCCGGCCACAGCGATCAGCAGCGCGAACTCACTCAGTGATGATCATGGAGCAAGAGCAGAAATCCATCATGGGACGGTGCGGTTCGAGTCTGGACCAAGCGTGGGGCGACGGAACGATCAAGGGGAATGAGGCCAATCGGCCAGGCAGTGCACTGCCGTACCTCCCAGGCTGATCCGACGATCCGTATGAAACGGCTAGGCCAGCGACGGCGATGCAGAAAAGAGAGGTGACCCAGTGAGGAACTAAGACGGTCTGTTGTCTGACTTTGTTCGGCATGGCTGCACGATCAGTTGTATGAGCTCTGAATGATCCAAGGATAGAACCTGGAGGGTTCCACATGCGTAACCTCATGAAGAAGATGACAGCGGTTCTGGGCGTGATAGCGATGGTGCTCTTCGCCAGCATGGTGATCATGGCAGTTCCGGCGTTCGCGGGCGCGGATGCGACGTTCGGTCCGCTGAACACCCTGTTGACGGGCTGGATGCAGGGTTCGCTCGGCACCTTGCTGGGCCTGATTGCCGGGGCGATCGGGCTGGGTTCTGCGATGGCCGGCCGGTGGGGCTACATGTTCACCGGATTCGGCGTCGCAGCCGGGTCCTTTTATTTGCCAACGGTGATCCCGACTATTACCACGGGACTGATGTAAGGCTCAGGCTCGATCGGGATGGGGTTGCACAGACGACTCCATCCCGGTCTGGTTCACGGCGACAGATCCGGGTCCACGGGTCAGCGGGTGGGTGCCGGTACGGAGGGTCACGATGCAGGTCTTCATCCCGAGATATCTGGACAGTCCGCCACAGATCGCCTGGTGGGAGTTGGACGAACTGATCGTGCTGATTCTGTGCGGCTTCATCGGCATCCTCACGCGGCAGCTGACCTCTCTGCTCGTCGTCGGCCTCCTGTGCACGTTCATGATTTCAACGCTGAAGAGCGGGAAGAGCGACGGATTCATCTTCCACTTCGCTTATTGGTACGGGATCCCGGGATTCGACCTGCCGTTGGGGCCGGATGGAACGGTTCGGGAGTTGATCGAGTGAGGAGCGCATGCATATCGGACGCTATGTGAAGGATCTCTACAGCACGCGGGCCATCGCGTTCGTTCTGCTCCTGGCCAACATCGGATTGGTGCTGGCCTTGATGGCGAACGGCCTGTATCGCCGGGTGGAGATTCTCCACGTGGTTCCCGCGTCGGTCTCCCAAGAATACCTGGTGACCTCGGATGGGAATGTCTCGGATGAGTACCGGCGGCAGATCGCCCTGACCTTGCTGCCGTTCGTCACGAATGTCACGCCGAGATCCGTCGAGTTCGGCCACACGGTCGTGCTGCGCTACGTGGCGCCGGAGCAGTACGGGATGATGTCGGAAGGGTTGGGGGCCGAGCGGATCTACATCGTCGGGAATAACCTCAATCGGGTGTTTTTCCCGGACGCGACGGAGATCGTCGGAGATGACGTGATCATCAGCGGGTTGGAACGCCGGTTTTCGGGGTCGATTCTGGTAGCGGAGGAGGAGCGTGAATACCATCTCACACTGCGATTCAAAGACTTCAGGCCTGAGATTGTGGCGATCAGCAGCCAGCATCGCGATCGCGCTCGCGCTGGCAAGTCCGCCATTCAGTCAGGCCGATCAGAGACTGACCGTCGAGGATAGCCGGACGCTGCGGGCGGCGGTGTCGCTTCGTGACATCAATGTCATCGAGCTGCCCGAAGAGGTGACCTCCGTGTCCAGCTCCAAACCGGATCTGGAGGCGAAGGCGCAGGGCCGGTATGTCATGGTTCGGGTCCGCACGAGCCCGGCGGATCTCGTGGTGATGGCCGGCAGACAGGCCTACGTCTTCGAACTGGTGGCGAGCGCGGAATCAACGCAACGGATCACGGTCGAGGACGATCGGGCGGACGGAGCGCCGGGGGAAGACGATCCCGTCAAGATGGCGGCGGATTATGTGGATGGGCTCGTCGAGTTGATACGGCGAGCGGCGTTGGAAGACTTGCCGCGAGGCTGCCATTCAGCCCCGATCGACCCGGAGCAGTATCCCAGGTGGATGGAGCTCGAGGTCGTCAAGGGGATCGAATCCCGCTGTCCACGCTATCGCGTGATGGCATACCGGCTGGCGAACAAGACGTCCGGGACGCAGACGCTCCGGGAGTCGGAGTTTTTCACGGGGAAGGAGCTCGCGATCGCCTTGAATCGCCACGTCATCGAATCGGGCGAGGAGGTGCGAGTCTTGTGGATCGATCTGGTTCCGTCTCCGGCGGCGAAATAGAGCGGCACGGTCGGGCTGTACTCCTGGGGAAGGCTTGTCCGCGCCGAGGCGAAAGAACATAACGACATGAATCCGATGCAGCAGAAATCAACAAGCCCAATTCTCAATCCGGGCGGTGATCCGAACCGGAAACCGAAGACGCCGCCGTCGAAATGGCTGATCGGGCTGATCGGTCTCGTCGTGCTCGCCGTCGGCACGGTGGGGCTCAACCAATTCCGGACACCCGGCAGTCACGGGGCTCGGGCCCAGGCGCAGTCCAAACCAGTCTCGCTGGATGCGGCGAAAACGGACCAGGAGATCTGGCGGGCGGAGGCGGGGAAACGGATCGAGGCGTTGTCGCAGGAGAAAGACGAGTTGCGGCGGATGATCGATGCGCTTCGCCTGCGCATGGAGGCGAAGGAGAAGGAGCCGCTCAAGCCTGAGTCCAAGCCGACGGGCGACGGGCGAGCGGACAAGACAGCCGTACGAAACGGGGTCCTGCCGCCCCCGCTTCCTCCGACCTGGGCCCAAGGGCCGGATGCCCTCAACCAGCGCTCCGGCACTCCGCCGCGGGTTCCAGGTACGGCCTCCGCGCCCATCCCTGCTCGCCAGGTCGGCAGTGAGAAGAAAGATGTCATTGTGGCACCGACCGATGGCATTCGCACCTTCCGGGTCGAGCCGGTGTCCCTTCGGACGAATCAGTCCAAGAAGTACTGGCTGCCCACGGGCACGATCGTGCCCGTCAAATTGCTCTCCGGTTTGGATGCGCCGGCGCGGACTGCCGGCGCTACGGGAGGGGGCGGAGGCGCGATGGGGAACAGTCCGTCTCCCATCCTGATGCAGATCCGGGATCTGATGAAGCTGCCTAATGACTTTCGGGTGCATGCCACCGACTGCTTCTTAATGGGAGAAGGGCTCGCGGAATTGTCGTCGGAGCGCGTGCAGATCCGCGGGGTCAATATCTCCTGCGTTCGGCAGAACGGCACAGCGGTGGATATGACCATTAAAGGGTTCGTCGCCGGCGAGGACGGCAAGGCTGGCATGCGCGGGCCGGTGGTGATGAAAGAGGGCGCGATGTTGGCGCGCTCGCTCCTGGCCGGCTTCGTGTCGGGCATCAGCCGCGCGTTCATGCCGTTTCAACAGGGCTTCGTCATCTCCAGCAGTCCGTCGCAAGCCTTCACGTTTCCGCCGGCGGGCCAGTTGGCGATGGCGGGGGTGGCGGGCGGAGCGGGGAATGCGGCGTCGTTGCTGGCACGCCATTACGCCGTGATGGCCTCCTCGATCTTCCCGATCATCGAGATCTCGGCGGATCGGGAGGTGGACTTCATTGTGTCGGACGGGAAGGAGCTTGAGGAGTTTTTCTTGTCGTCTGCTCCATCCAGCAGCGTATACAGCCCACCCGGTTCGTTTAACCCGTCCGCGGTGCCGATCCAATAATACCCGAAGGGAGCAAGTTGATGACCGGACGCTATCGGAGGTTGCCCATGCGAAACACACATCTTCCAGGGCTCTGTCTCAGGACCGTTCTCATGATGGCCGTGATGTCCTTCGTCTCGACGCCCGTCGTCGCCGAGGAACCTCCGGGACAGTCGGTCAGAGCCACGATCGAGGCGAAGTTCCCCGGGGTGAAGATCAAGAATCTCTCGCAAACCGAGATCCCTGGCTGGTACCTGGTCGAGACCGATGGGGCGCAGTTGGATGCGAGCATTCTGTACGTCCATGAGAGCGGACGGTATGTCTTCTCGGGTGGCCTGTTCGACCTGGCTTCCGGACGGAACTTGACCAGGGAATACTTGAGGCGCAAGCAGCAGGAGGTGCTCTCGGGCTTGGATCTCTCCAAGGTCATTCTGTTGAAACCACAAGCCGAGGCACAGAGGGAGCCTGCGCTGCACCCGATTGTGGTGTTCGATGATCCGGATTGTCCCTTCTGCCGCAAATTTCATCCTGAAGTGAAGAAGATTGTTCAGGCCGGTGTTCCCGTCGCGGTGGTGCTCTACCCGCTGGTGCGTCCGCACCCGGATGCCTATCGCAAGTCCGTCGCGATCTGGTGCGCGGCGGACCAGGCCGTCATGCTTGATCATGCCCTGGCGGGTCAGCCGGTCCCATCTCCGGAGCAGCCCTGTGCCCATCCGATCGACGAGAATCTCAAACTGGGTCACGACCTGCATGTGTCGAGCACTCCGTCGATCTTCTTGCCGAACGGCACCCTTGTGCTCGGGCATCGTTCCGCGGAGGAGATCCTGGCCTTGGTTCGGCCGAATCCTGGCCTCTCGCTTGGACAATGAAGAGTACGGGTCGAGAAAGAGCGCTGAGAATGCGACACATCGGCGGACAGGTTGGGACCGGCTTGATGGCGATGGGGCTCGTCCTCTTGTCGGGCTGTGGCTATCACTCGCAATTCAGTTGCAAGGGGTATCCTGAATCTGCCAGTTGCCGGTCGGTCTCGGAGAACTTCGATCGGAGGTTTGAGCCGTCTCCTCCATCCCAGGATCTTACGCAGGAGAGTCACGGTCGCAATCCGACCGGCCCCAGGGAGGGGTTTCCGCCAGCGCCACCGGTGGCGGGGACGATCGATTCCTATCTGGGCAAGCCGGTCCTGGTCCCGGCGGACGTCCTGCGAGTCTGGATCGCTCCTTATCAGGATTCGAAGGGCCGGCTGCACGATTCGGCTCAGCTGTACGTCGTGCTGAGCGAGGCGCATTTTGTCTACGGCCACCGGCAAGGCATGCGTCGCGTCCCGCGCGGCGCTCGGCCTGGCGCCGATTTCTTGCCGAAGACGTCACGGATGGTTGAACGAGCGAGTCGCGGCAAGACCGGGGGGACCGGCGCTGCCTCAGGGACAGGGTCGGGTCCCAGCACCTCTCAGGATCTCAACCTTCAGGACGAGAGCCGTCATTCCATGGCGCAGCCGCGAGTCAACGGTGTGCCAGGGGCTCCGAGCAATCCGGGCCCATCGCCCATGAATGGAACGCCGGCCTCGCCCGTGGATTCCTATGGCTTCGGGCCGAATTTCCCGTGATCTCCGGTTTCCGGAAACGATCGGCTTGTCATTCGGAGAGAGATCTACATGTCTACCCTGCTTGAGTATTTTGCGAGAAAGATGATCGCGCGGACGTCGATCAGTGACTGGCTGCCGCACCATGCCTATGATCCGGACAACCGGGTGTACCGGCTGGCTGACGGCCGGATCGGCTGTGTCTGGGAAAGCCCGCCCTTGTTGGGCATGGGACCGGACACGATTCAGAAGCTCACGAACCTGTTCGAATCGAGCCAGGCGCCGACCGGCACCACCTACCAGCTCATGATCCATGCCTCGCCGGTGATCCAGCCCTATCTGGATGCGCACGTGGGATTGAGCCATCGGGGGGATCCGGACTCCCGGTTCCTCCGGGATGCGACACGCACCAGGGAGTTTTTCCTGGAGTCGCAGGGAACACGGTTGATCCCGACGTCGGGCATCAGGCCCCGGGACTTCAACGTCTATGTGTCGGTTACGATGCCTCTGAAGGAGGAGTATCCGAACGGGATCGAGTTCGAGGACATTGTCGAACAGCTCGAGGGGGTGGAGCAGACGCTGCGCAACGTCGGGTTGCCGGTGGTCAGAGTCCCTCCGTTGGAGCTCATCTGGCTGCTCCATACGCTGCTGAGCCCGGGCCATGCCTGGGAGGAACGCCCGCCCTCCTACAACTCGACGCAGTTGATCAGCGACCAGGTCGTGGCGCGGGATACCTACGCGAAACTCCACGCGCGCATGTTCGAACTCGATGGGAAGTTCGTCAAGAGCCTGACGGTGCAGCAGTTTCCCGAGGAGTGGCACGGATCCAAAAACCGGGAGCTGATCGGCAGTCTCCTGCGAGGGATGGACCAGATCACCTGTCCGTTCTTCCTCACACTCAATGCGGTGAAGCTAGACCAGGTCAAGTCGGTCGCCGCACTGCGGAAGAAGCATGTCGTGGTGACGAACCAGGCGGTGGGCTTCATGCTGAAGCTCATTCCCATCTTCGAGAAGAAGCTCCAGCACTTCAACCGCATGATGGCGCTGGTCGCGGAAGGCAAGCAGACCATCGGGCTGTACGTCCAGGCCGCGCTGTACGGAAACGATCCCAAGGAGTTGGAGAAACACAGCTCGGCGATCAAGGCGATCTATCGCACGCACGACTGGCTGCTGCAGGACGACCATTTCATCGGGTTCCGGGTGTTCTTGTTCGGCCTGCCAATGGGGCTTCCTTCGAACGTGCCACTCCTCCGCGACGACCTGCGCCGGCTCAAGACGGTCCACTCGGAGGTCCCGGCCCACCTCGCTCCCATCGCCGGCGACTGGAAAGGCATGGGGCAGCCCGTGATGCTGCTGACCTCCCGGTCCGGGCAGATGATGAGTCTGGACGTGTTCGCGAATACAGAAGGCAATTTCAACATCTGTATCGCGGCCGACTCGGGGGCGGGGAAGAGTTTCTTCGCCAATTTCTTCTTCCGGTCCTATCTGGCCACCGGCGGGCAGGCCTGGGTCATCGACGCCGGCAAGAGCTACATGAAGCTCTGCGAGCACCTCAAGGGGCAGTTCATGCAGTTCTCGCGCGAGGCGAGGAAATTGTGCTTGAACCCCCTGTCACGGGTGATCGGCCGCTATGACCGGAAGGCCGAGTCGCCGGAAGAGGAAGCGGACCGCAAGGACGAATTGGCAATGATCAAAGCGATCTTCGCGCAGATGCTGTCCCCCTCGCGTGCGCTGACCGATCTGGAGCTGTCCTGTCTGGAGCAGGCCTTGATCCAGGTGCTTGCTCAGAAGGGAGGCGATGCGACGCCGACCGATGTCGCGGCGGCGCTGCTGAAGATGGGGCAGGAGCGGGAGGATCAGCGGATCACGGATCTCGGCACTCAGCTCTTTCCCTATACGGCCGCGGGCAACTACGGCGATCTCTTCAACGGCCCGAACAACATGCACTTCGAGCGGGACTTCTATGTGCTGGAGCTGGACGGCCTCGATGCGCTCCCGGACCTGCGCTCGGTGATCCTGCTCCAGATGATCATGAACATTCAGGTGGCCATGTACCAGGGCGATCGGGCCAGGCGGAAGATCTGCGCGATGGACGAGGCCTGGGATCTCCTGTCTCAAGGAGGCAACGTGTCGGCGTTCTTCGAGAAAGGCGTCCGGCGAGTCAGGAAGTACGGGGGATCGATCATGACGATCACCCAGGGCATCAACGATTACTACGACAAGATGGGACAGACCGGGGCGGCCTTGCTGGCCAATTCGGACTTCGTCTTCCTGCTCAAGCAGAAGCCGGAGAGCATCGAGTCCATCAAGCAGCGGGGCCGGCTGATCCTGAGCGAGTTCGAGTATCAACTGCTGCGATCCGTCCATCGGGGCGCCGGCTATTCGGAAATCTTCTTCTATACGGCCAATCACGGCCGGGGAATCGGCCGGCTGACCGTCGATCGGCGCACGCAGTTGATGTACTCCACCAAGGCAGAAGAGCTGGCCTTGATCGACCGGATCGTGAAGGCGGGTGGTCCGGAGATGACGATCGATCGGGCCATCGACCTCATTCTGGAGCAGGAACATGAAAGAGCTGCTGCAACAGGTGAACGAGTGGCATGACCGGCATCCGAAGCTGGTGCTCGCCCTCCTCGGGATCGGAGTGATCTGGCCCGTTCTGGCTGTGGCGAGTCCTTGGTATCAGCTTGCGCTCCGGTCGGATGAAAGCCTGCCGGACTACCGGCTCTTCCTGATCGAGAAAGGGCGCGAGCCGCAGCGGGGCGAACTCGTGGCGTTTGTGATGGCGCAGGCCTCTGCCGATCGCGTGCAGCCGGCTGGCCTGGCCAGGCCCTACACGAGGGTCGGGGTGCTCTGGACGAAGCGCCTCGTCGGGGTGCCGGGTGATCGGGTGGAAGTGCGAGGGAGGCAGGTGCTGGTCAATGGTGCAGTGGTCGGAGAAGGCCTGGAGCGTGATCGACTCGGGCAACCGATCCGTTTGGCGAAGCTCGAGAGTCCGATTCCACCGGGGCAGTATTACGTGGCCCTGTCCCATCCGCGATCCTTCGACTCCCGGTACTACGGCTATGTGAGGGCGGAGGATCTCCGAGGGGTGGTCACTCCGATCTGGTAGGTGGCAGTGATTTAGAGGGGGAGGTCTGTTTCATGATGAGAAGGCAGGGACTGTTGGTGCTGGTCGTCGCGGGGCTGCTCTGCGGCGGAGCCCTGTCCTGGTCGAGTGCGGGGGAATCCTCAAGGCAGGCTCGGGAGCCCGAACGGTCTCCACGCGAGGTGGCGGAAGAGATTGCGCGCTTCTCCCGGACGGTGCTGCAACCTTCCCAAGGCCGGGAGTCTCGCGAAGTCAATCGGGATGGGATCTATCTGCTCTTGTCCCTGTCCATGCCGGACGAAGTGCTGAAAGGATATTTTGCCGAGGCAAAGCTGCTGGGCGCGCGCATCGTGATCCGGGGTCTGCTCAATGCGCCTTCGTCCGGCGACGGGCCGGTCAAATTGTCCTTCAAGGCGACAGGCGAACGGTTCCGGCAGTTGATGGGGACTGATGAGGCGTTGCTGGCAGCGGTCTCGATCGACCCGGTGCTCTACGGGCGTCTCGGGGTCTCGGAAGTCCCGGCTCTCGCGATCGTGAAAGGGGACCATGATGCGGTGGTGATCGGCTCGACTTCCGTTCGCCATCTGTTGGAGGTCCTGGCGCGCGAAGAGAGAGTCTATCGCGCGCTGGCGGAGTGGTTTGACCGGCGCCAGCGAGGGTTCCTGCAAGGAGGACCGACGAGTGAACCGCAACCGAGCCTCCCGATGCCGAGCGGGCATCAGCGGATCCGCACGGACTCTCCGACCTGGTCGATTGCCGAACGCGACATGAAACAAGTGCTGAGCGAGGCGGTGGCCAGGGCGGATTGGAACGCGATCAAGCGCCGTGCGGAGGACGCGACGGCGCGGAAGATCCATCGAGGCCCTCAGCTTCCCTTGCCGGAAACTCAGCAACCTCGCAGCTTCCTGGTGGATGCTACGGTCCGATTCCCGGACGATGTGACAGATCCGAAAACGGGAACTCTCTACATCAAGGCGGGCTCGACCGTGAATCCGCTCGACAAGGTGAAGCTCCCCTACACGCTCATCTTCTTCAATGGCAACTCGCAGGAACAGGTGCAATGGGTTCAGCACTACCTCCTGGCTCACGAGGACCGTCCGCTGAAACTGCTCGTGACGGAAGGGCATATCGGTCCGCTCGGTCGGCTGTTGCACCGTCCGGTCTACTGGGCGAATCTGCTGATGTATGAGCGGTTCGGCCTGGTCGCTGTCCCGAGTCTGGTGACGCAGGAAGGCAATCGATTCCGGGTTCAGGAGATCGTGCCATGAGACAGGATCGGGCGGAACGGTCCACTGCGGCTAAACCCGAAGAAAGTGCGCGAGTTCAGCAGCGCTCTAGGCTGGCAAGCCTCGCTGGACTGCTCCTCCTGTTCGCAGTTCTCCTGGGCGGAACGATGCCGGACTCCGCGGAAGCCGTCTGTCCGAAGAACACGAATATCCTGGCCGATACCCTGGTGAAGACCTGCTGGGAATGCATGTTTCCCATCAGTCTCTTCGGGTTCACGCTCACGGAGGTCGGGGAGGACTCGACTCGTCCCGCCGTCGGGCCTGGGATCTCCGCCGTCTATCCGCCTCAGCTCTGCGGCTGCGTGTGTCTCACGCCGTACCTCTGCGTCCCGGGCATACCGCTTGGCATCTGGGAGCCGGTCCGACTGGTCGAAATCGTCCGCACGCCGCTCTGCTTCCCGGCTCTCAACGGGATCACGTTGGGGCCGGAGTTCGTGTTCGAGGGACGCGGATCGGCCAATACCAATATGGATTCCCCCGACCTGGACTTCACCTTTTACCATTCGCACTTCTACATCTTTCCCCTCTGGGCCATCGTCGGCATCGCGGTGGACTGGGCTTGTGTCAATCCCAGCGCCGCCGGCGACGAGATCGATCTGGCGTACCTGTCTGAGATCGACCCCTCCTGGAACGATGACCTGCTGGCACTCATTCTGTTCCCGGAAGCCCTCTTGTTGGGGAATCCGCTCACGGTCGCGGCCTGTGCCGCCGATTCCCTTGCCGCGTCAGCTGGTTTTCCCATCGATCCCTTGTTCTGGTGCGCGGGAAGTTTCGGCTTGATGTACCCGACGACGGGCAACGTGTCGGAGTCGAGCGGCCAGCTCAAACCAGCGGCGCTGGCCATGTCGCGCCTGCTGGCTCGGCTGGCCCGCTTCGGCACCGAGTTCTATACGGCAGCGGACGGGCCGTTGATCTGCACGGACTTTCCGACCGGCCTGATTGTGAAGAGTCAATACAAATACCAGTTGCTTTACCCGATCCCCAATGTCCCGGCGCCCTGTTGCCAGCCGATCGGTCGAACGGTGCTGATGTGGGGGATGGGCAAGATGGTGCCGGTGATCGGAGAAGACTTCGTCTTTCTCCTGTGGAAGCTGCAGCGTTGCTGTCTGCTGTAGCGAGAAAGGGGGGTCAATATCTTTTATGTAACATTCGTTCCTCTGGAAAACTTCGCCAAGACCGGCTTTCTGCAAGGCATTCTCACATCCCTATGCCATGATCGTTTCCGAAAAAAACCAGCTTGCGCTGTCGTTACGTTTCATGTAACCTACGTTACATGAAAGGTAACGACCGAATGGGGCCATTTTCCGCAACCGCGGAGAATGTCCTTCCTGCCAACGTTACATTTCTTGATCCGCCTGAACAACTTTATGCCGCGATGCTGGAAGGGTGGCGGCTTCAGCAGCACAGTCGTCATCTAAACCCTTCCACGATTAAAGCGCGTCATCGGCTTGTCCAGCGCTTTCAACAGTACACGGATACATTTCCCTGGCAGTGGAAGCCAGAAGACCTTGTCGAGTTCAGTGCCGAGCTCTCGCAAAAGCTCAGTGTCTCAACTCTTCGCCAATACCAGACTACTCTTCAGTTATTTCTGGAGTATGTCACCGATCGGAGATACGGGTGGGTGGAACGCTGTGAGCGCGAGATTGGATCTTCCATCATTCAAATCTGTGATGAATGGAACACGGTCTCACACGCTACAGAATACGAGGGCCGTCCCAGCCGTCGCCCATTTACCTTCGACGAGATCGATAGATTGTTTGAATATGTCGAACAACACCATGCAGAGGTGCTTCGCCAGCGCCGAAAAGGTTCCCTTGCGGCGGCGCGCGATGCCGTGATGGTCAAGGTCGCCTATGCCTTTGGTCTCCGGCGAACGGAGGTGTGCAGGCTTGATATCAGTGATTTTCGGCGCAATCCTGATCCGAAAATGAAACATCTTGGTCGGTTCGGTGTTCTGCACGTGCGATTTGGGAAGGCCGCGAACGGGGGGCCGCCACGACGGCGGTTGGTCTTCACTGTGCCGGAGGTCAGCTGGATTGTGGAGGTTCTCGAACAATATCTCAGAGACATCAGGACCCTGTTCAATGTGGGTGCCCATCCTGCCTTATTTCCGACAGAGCGGGTTCAATACCTTGGGAGTAAGGACTTTGGATCTCGCTTTCAACACATCGTGGAGGAGGCGGGTTTGCCTGTCGAATTATCCCTTCATCATCTGCGCCATACGTACGCCACCAATCTAGCCGAATATGGGTACGATCCCGTGTTCATTCAACAGCAACTCGGGCACGTGCGTATTCCGACCCAAGCCGGCCACTGATTCCGACGCAAGTCGGCCACCCATTCCGACGGAACGCGGCCACTGATTCCGACCGGAAGTCGGCCACTTTTCCGAGTCCTCTCGGAATCGGTGGCCGACATCCCTCGGAATAACAGGCGGCTCGCCGCCGTCCGATCGTTCTGGAGCCATTCGCGACGCAGGTCCTCCTCACCCTTGGGTATCGTGTCCCTTCCAATTTATGAGGGAGGAACCGATGCCAGCGGAGCGAGTGACCATGCGAAAGATCAAAGACATTCTGCGACTGAAATGGGCCTGTGGGCTCAGTAACCGACAAGTCGCCGCGAGTTGTGGCGTGGCGCGGAGCACGGTCGCCGAGACGCTCTATCGGGCCACGGCGGCCGGGCTGACCTGGCCGTTCCCGGAGGACCTGGACGATCAGCAGCTGGAAACCCGGCTGTATCCGGTGGCCCCCTCGCCGACCGGCCCGCCGCGGGCTGTGCCGGACTGGGCGACCGTGCACCAGGAATTGACGCGGAAGGGTGTCACCCTGGCGCTCCTCTGGCAGGAGTACAAAGCCCAGCATCCGGCCGGCTATCAGTACAGCCGCTTTTGCGATCGCTATGGGGCCTGGCGGGCCACCCTGGATCGGTGTCTGCGGCAGGAGCATCGTGCCGGTGAGAAACTCTTCGTTGACTATGCGGGCCAGACCGTGCCGGTCCAGGATCGGCAGACCGGCGAGGTGCGGCCAGCCCAGATCTTCGTCGCGGTGTGGGGGGCCTCCAATTACACCTACGCCGAGGCCACCTGGACCCAAACGCTGCCGGATTGGATTGGTGCGCATACGCGCGCCTTCGCCTCGTTCGGCGGCGTGCCGGAAATCATCGTGCCCGATAACTTACGGAGCGGCGTCACCAAGGCCTGCCGCTATGAGCCCGAGTTGAACCCGACCTATGCCGATCTGGCCCGGCACTACGATGTCGCGGTGATTCCGGCTCGGGTGCGCAAACCGCGCGACAAGGCGAAGGTCGAAGCGGGCGTCCTGCTCGTCGAACGATGGATCCTGGCCTGTCTGCGGCATCACCCCTTCTTCAGTCTGGCGGAGCTCAATATCGCCATCGCCGCCTGTTTGGACCGGCTGAATCGCCGCCCCTTCAAGAAACTCCCTGGTTGTCGACAGTCTCAGTTCGACGCGGTGGACCGGCCCGCCTTGCAGCCGCTGCCCACCGAGCCCTACGTCTATGCCGAGTGGCGGACGGCGCGGGTGAATATCGATTCGCATCTTGAGGTCGAGGGCCACTACTACAGCGTCCCGTCGCCGTTGGTCCATACGGCCCTCGATGTGCGGCTGACCGTGACCACCGTCGAGTGCTTCCACAAAAACCAGCGGGTGGCGAGCCATGTGCGGAGTGCGGAGCGGGGTCGGCATACGACGGTGGTGGCGCATCTCCCCTCGGCGCATCAGCAATATCTGGCATGGTCTCCCTCCCGCCTGATCCAGTGGGCCGAGACCGTGGGGCCCGCGACCGGAACCGTCGTGGCCGAACTCCTGGCGCGGCGGCCGCATCCCGAGCAAGGCTATCGCTCCTGTCTGGGCATTCTCCGCCTGGAGCGTGCGTACGGCGTGGCGCGACTCGAAGCCGCCTGCCGGCGGGCGCAGGCGCTGGAGGCGTTCACCTACAAGAGTGTGCAGTCCATTTTAAAGACCGGACTCGACCAACAGCCGCTCCCCGAGCCGGTGCTGACGGTCCCGCTGCCGTTCGAGCACGCCCATCTGCGCGGCACCACCTATTACCAACAGGAAGGAGGGTTCTGATGTTACGTCATCCCACACTCACGGCGCTGGAGGCGATGAAGCTCACCGGCATGGCCATCGCCTTGGCGGAGCAATTGGAGATGCCCGACGTCCAGCGGCTCAGCTTCGAGGAACGGCTGGGGCTATTAGTCGATCGCGAGTGCACGGTCCGGGACAATCACCGGTTGGCGCGGCGGCTGGCCCAGGCCCGGTTCCCCGGCCACGCCACGCTGGAAGATCTCGATTATCGCCATCCCCGGGGGCTGGACAAAAGCGTGATCGCGTCCCTGGCCACGGGTCAGTGGATTCGCCGTCATGACAATGTGTTGATCGTGGGGCCGACTGGCGCGGGCAAAACGTACCTGGCCTGTGCACTGGCCCAGATGGCCTGTCGGTTGGGGTGCTCCGCCCTGTATTTGCGACTCCCGCGGTTCTTCCGGGACCTGGCGATCGCCAAAGGCGATGGCCGCTATGGCCGCGTGCTCCGGAGTCTCGCGAAGACGGACCTCGTGGTGCTGGATGACTGGGGGCTGGCCCCGTTGACCGACGAGCATCGCCGAGATCTCTTGGAACTCCTCGATGATCGCCATGGACGTCGGGCCACCCTCGTGGCCAGTCAACTCCCGATCGATCACTGGCACACGGCGATCGGGGAGCCGACACTGGCCGACGCGATTCTTGACCGGCTCGTCCACAATGCCTATAAGATCACTTTGAAAGGAGAATCAATGCGCAAACGGTTAGCCAAATCGGACGGAAGTCGGCCACTGAAGACAGAGCACTGAGGCCCTGCGTCGCGGGGCTCCGAGGGGTGGCCGGATTCGCTCGGAATCGGTGGCCGGATTCAGCGGAATACGCACTGCGCAATGCAATCGAATATCTGAAAGGGGGCTCACGTGAATCTTCCCCAAGAGCTTATGCAGCGGACACTGTCAGCTTTGAAGGCAGCGTGTGCATTTCGGCGGCACCTCCTCAAGCATGGGGGGGCCATCCACATCACCTCCACCGCCAAGAAATTCTATGCCGTGGAGAAGGGGTTCGTTCGCCTTACGTCTATCCAATCAACTGGTCGACAGGTCACACGAGTGCTTCTTGGGAGAGGCGCGTTGTTTGGGGAGCTCCCATTTGTGCCAAATCTGGAGATGCTCGAGGAAGTGGCGCTGGCCAACGGCCCAACCGCTGTCCTTGAGTTCGACTGCTTGTCTGCCGAGAGGGCCATGCAAAGCAGCCTTGAGCTGCAGCGGCTGCTGATCGAAGCGCTTGGCGCGCAGCTACAGATCCTCTCCCGCCGGCTGCAGTGGCAGCAGACAGACCCGTTAGAAAAGCGCGTGGCCATGGTGCTGTATGATCTGATGTGCTTCGGAGGGACACCCTGTGGCCACGGCCCTGGCTATGCGATGGATATTCGGCTGACCCATGAGGAGCTCGCAGAAATTGTCGGAGCCGCCCGACCGAGCGTCAGCGCCGTCTTGGGCAAGCTGCATCAGAAGGAACTCATTTCCTCGACCAGATCCTACCTCTGCATACGAAGCCTTGAGCGATTAAAACACCAACTCTCCCAGTGACAACACGAGCAGCGGAAACCCTGCCGCCGCTCGTGCAGACTCATGTTCAAAAGATACTCCCTCTCGCAGAGGAATGAAGCTGATCTAGCCCACTATCTCCAGTGGGAGAGTCTACCGTTCGGCACACGGCCTTCCCCTTAGACGCCCCAAATGCAATTCATCTGACTTGTCATATTCATGACAGACCCCCACACAGTCTCTGCGGTACTGTTCTCTACATGACGCCGTTCACGTATGTGGCCCAATCAGACGCCGGTACCATCTGAGGAATGGTTGCGTGCGAAGGCCGGCGTTGCCGAGACGTGATCTGATGCCACCACGGGGCTCTCGTGTGTTCGGAGGAAGATTATGCGGAGTACGCGTCTGGATGTTTCTAGGACGCGCTGAATACCACGCTTGAACGACAGCGCGAACGAGGCTGTTTGCACCCGATGCAGGCAGGATGTGCGAGGACAATCGAATGGGCTCTACAACAACTGGAGGGGCATGATGAACAAGATCTGGTCTGTCATGGGTATGGCGTGTGTTGCCGTGGCGCTTCAGAGCAGCCCCTTGCGGGCCGAAGCAGAGCCGCTCTTCGTGCCCAATGTGGTCGATGCGGCAACCGGAGCCCTTCGCGTGCCGGCCAATTATACAGAGTGGCCGACGTTGGGGACGTGGGCGCATGCCAATACTGGCGAGGCTCTCGAGAAGATGGGTCCAGGCCTTCACGAGTACCATGTGGTGTATACCCAGCCGGAAACCATTGCGTACTACAAGAAGACTGGCCAATTTCCTGATGGCGCCGTGTTAGTCAAAGAACTGTTGAATGCCACGACGATGTCGATGACGACAGGATTGGCCGTCGGCCACGCAACCACTATTAAAGGGTGGTTCGTACTCGTGCGCGACACCAAAGGCCGGCACAAAGAGTCGAGCCTCTGGGGAGATGGATGGGCCTGGTCTCTGTTCAACGCAGAAGATCCGAAACGAACAGTGTCGAAAAACTACAAGACGGATTGTCTTCCTTGCCATACACCAGCCAAAGAGCTTGCCAGGGCCAATGCCCCTGATGCAGACAAGTGGATTTATGCATTTGGCTACCCGGTGCTCCAGAAGAAATAGGCGAGTTTAAGCGTCTCAGTGCGTATTCCGACCCAAGCCGGCCACTGATTCCGACGCAAGTCGGCCACCCATTCCGACGGAACGCGGCCACTGATTCCGACCGGAAGTCGGCCACTTTTCCGAGTCCTCTCGGAATCGGTGGCCGACATCCCTCGGAATAACAGGCGGCTCGCCGCCGTCCGATCGTTCTGGAGCCATTCGCGACGCAGGTCCTCCTCACCCTTGGGTATCGTGTCCCTTCCAATTTATGAGGGAGGAACCGATGCCAGCGGAGCGAGTGACCATGCGAAAGATCAAAGACATTCTGCGACTGAAATGGGCCTGTGGGCTCAGTAACCGACAAGTCGCCGCGAGTTGTGGCGTGGCGCGGAGCACGGTCGCCGAGACGCTCTATCGGGCCACGGCGGCCGGGCTGACCTGGCCGTTCCCGGAGGACCTGGACGATCAGCAGCTGGAAACCCGGCTGTATCCGGTGGCCCCCTCGCCGACCGGCCCGCCGCGGGCTGTGCCGGACTGGGCGACCGTGCACCAGGAATTGACGCGGAAGGGTGTCACCCTGGCGCTCCTCTGGCAGGAGTACAAAGCCCAGCATCCGGCCGGCTATCAGTACAGCCGCTTTTGCGATCGCTATGGGGCCTGGCGGGCCACCCTGGATCGGTGTCTGCGGCAGGAGCATCGTGCCGGTGAGAAACTCTTCGTTGACTATGCGGGCCAGACCGTGCCGGTCCAGGATCGGCAGACCGGCGAGGTGCGGCCAGCCCAGATCTTCGTCGCGGTGTGGGGGGCCTCCAATTACACCTACGCCGAGGCCACCTGGACCCAAACGCTGCCGGATTGGATTGGTGCGCATACGCGCGCCTTCGCCTCGTTCGGCGGCGTGCCGGAAATCATCGTGCCCGATAACTTACGGAGCGGCGTCACCAAGGCCTGCCGCTATGAGCCCGAGTTGAACCCGACCTATGCCGATCTGGCCCGGCACTACGATGTCGCGGTGATTCCGGCTCGGGTGCGCAAACCGCGCGACAAGGCGAAGGTCGAAGCGGGCGTCCTGCTCGTCGAACGATGGATCCTGGCCTGTCTGCGGCATCACCCCTTCTTCAGTCTGGCGGAGCTCAATATCGCCATCGCCGCCTGTTTGGACCGGCTGAATCGCCGCCCCTTCAAGAAACTCCCTGGTTGTCGACAGTCTCAGTTCGACGCGGTGGACCGGCCCGCCTTGCAGCCGCTGCCCACCGAGCCCTACGTCTATGCCGAGTGGCGGACGGCGCGGGTGAATATCGATTCGCATCTTGAGGTCGAGGGCCACTACTACAGCGTCCCGTCGCCGTTGGTCCATACGGCCCTCGATGTGCGGCTGACCGTGACCACCGTCGAGTGCTTCCACAAAAACCAGCGGGTGGCGAGCCATGTGCGGAGTGCGGAGCGGGGTCGGCATACGACGGTGGTGGCGCATCTCCCCTCGGCGCATCAGCAATATCTGGCATGGTCTCCCTCCCGCCTGATCCAGTGGGCCGAGACCGTGGGGCCCGCGACCGGAACCGTCGTGGCCGAACTCCTGGCGCGGCGGCCGCATCCCGAGCAAGGCTATCGCTCCTGTCTGGGCATTCTCCGCCTGGAGCGTGCGTACGGCGTGGCGCGACTCGAAGCCGCCTGCCGGCGGGCGCAGGCGCTGGAGGCGTTCACCTACAAGAGTGTGCAGTCCATTTTAAAGACCGGACTCGACCAACAGCCGCTCCCCGAGCCGGTGCTGACGGTCCCGCTGCCGTTCGAGCACGCCCATCTGCGCGGCACCACCTATTACCAACAGGAAGGAGGGTTCTGATGTTACGTCATCCCACACTCACGGCGCTGGAGGCGATGAAGCTCACCGGCATGGCCATCGCCTTGGCGGAGCAATTGGAGATGCCCGACGTCCAGCGGCTCAGCTTCGAGGAACGGCTGGGGCTATTAGTCGATCGCGAGTGCACGGTCCGGGACAATCACCGGTTGGCGCGGCGGCTGGCCCAGGCCCGGTTCCCCGGCCACGCCACGCTGGAAGATCTCGATTATCGCCATCCCCGGGGGCTGGACAAAAGCGTGATCGCGTCCCTGGCCACGGGTCAGTGGATTCGCCGTCATGACAATGTGTTGATCGTGGGGCCGACTGGCGCGGGCAAAACGTACCTGGCCTGTGCACTGGCCCAGATGGCCTGTCGGTTGGGGTGCTCCGCCCTGTATTTGCGACTCCCGCGGTTCTTCCGGGACCTGGCGATCGCCAAAGGCGATGGCCGCTATGGCCGCGTGCTCCGGAGTCTCGCGAAGACGGACCTCGTGGTGCTGGATGACTGGGGGCTGGCCCCGTTGACCGACGAGCATCGCCGAGATCTCTTGGAACTCCTCGATGATCGCCATGGACGTCGGGCCACCCTCGTGGCCAGTCAACTCCCGATCGATCACTGGCACACGGCGATCGGGGAGCCGACACTGGCCGACGCGATTCTTGACCGGCTCGTCCACAATGCCTATAAGATCACTTTGAAAGGAGAATCAATGCGCAAACGGTTAGCCAAATCGGACGGAAGTCGGCCACTGAAGACAGAGCACTGAGGCCCTGCGTCGCGGGGCTCCGAGGGGTGGCCGGATTCGCTCGGAATCGGTGGCCGGATTCAGCGGAATACGCACTGCGCAATGCAATCGAATATCTGAAAGGGGGCTCACGTGAATCTTCCCCAAGAGCTTATGCAGCGGACACTGTCAGCTTTGAAGGCAGCGTGTGCATTTCGGCGGCACCTCCTCAAGCATGGGGGGGCCATCCACATCACCTCCACCGCCAAGAAATTCTATGCCGTGGAGAAGGGGTTCGTTCGCCTTACGTCTATCCAATCAACTGGTCGACAGGTCACACGAGTGCTTCTTGGGAGAGGCGCGTTGTTTGGGGAGCTCCCATTTGTGCCAAATCTGGAGATGCTCGAGGAAGTGGCGCTGGCCAACGGCCCAACCGCTGTCCTTGAGTTCGACTGCTTGTCTGCCGAGAGGGCCATGCAAAGCAGCCTTGAGCTGCAGCGGCTGCTGATCGAAGCGCTTGGCGCGCAGCTACAGATCCTCTCCCGCCGGCTGCAGTGGCAGCAGACAGACCCGTTAGAAAAGCGCGTGGCCATGGTGCTGTATGATCTGATGTGCTTCGGAGGGACACCCTGTGGCCACGGCCCTGGCTATGCGATGGATATTCGGCTGACCCATGAGGAGCTCGCAGAAATTGTCGGAGCCGCCCGACCGAGCGTCAGCGCCGTCTTGGGCAAGCTGCATCAGAAGGAACTCATTTCCTCGACCAGATCCTACCTCTGCATACGAAGCCTTGAGCGATTAAAACACCAACTCTCCCAGTGACAACACGAGCAGCGGAAACCCTGCCGCCGCTCGTGCAGACTCATGTTCAAAAGATACTCCCTCTCGCAGAGGAATGAAGCTGATCTAGCCCACTATCTCCAGTGGGAGAGTCTACCGTTCGGCACACGGCCTTCCCCTTAGACGCCCCAAATGCAATTCATCTGACTTGTCATATTCATGACAGACCCCCACACAGTCTCTGCGGTACTGTTCTCTACATGACGCCGTTCACGTATGTGGCCCAATCAGACGCCGGTACCATCTGAGGAATGGTTGCGTGCGAAGGCCGGCGTTGCCGAGACGTGATCTGATGCCACCACGGGGCTCTCGTGTGTTCGGAGGAAGATTATGCGGAGTACGCGTCTGGATGTTTCTAGGACGCGCTGAATACCACGCTTGAACGACAGCGCGAACGAGGCTGTTTGCACCCGATGCAGGCAGGATGTGCGAGGACAATCGAATGGGCTCTACAACAACTGGAGGGGCATGATGAACAAGATCTGGTCTGTCATGGGTATGGCGTGTGTTGCCGTGGCGCTTCAGAGCAGCCCCTTGCGGGCCGAAGCAGAGCCGCTCTTCGTGCCCAATGTGGTCGATGCGGCAACCGGAGCCCTTCGCGTGCCGGCCAATTATACAGAGTGGCCGACGTTGGGGACGTGGGCGCATGCCAATACTGGCGAGGCTCTCGAGAAGATGGGTCCAGGCCTTCACGAGTACCATGTGGTGTATACCCAGCCGGAAACCATTGCGTACTACAAGAAGACTGGCCAATTTCCTGATGGCGCCGTGTTAGTCAAAGAACTGTTGAATGCCACGACGATGTCGATGACGACAGGATTGGCCGTCGGCCACGCAACCACTATTAAAGGGTGGTTCGTACTCGTGCGCGACACCAAAGGCCGGCACAAAGAGTCGAGCCTCTGGGGAGATGGATGGGCCTGGTCTCTGTTCAACGCAGAAGATCCGAAACGAACAGTGTCGAAAAACTACAAGACGGATTGTCTTCCTTGCCATACACCAGCCAAAGAGCTTGCCAGGGCCAATGCCCCTGATGCAGACAAGTGGATTTATGCATTTGGCTACCCGGTGCTCCAGAAGAAATAGGCGAGTTTAAGCGTCTCAGTGCGTATTCCGACCCAAGCCGGCCACTGATTCCGACGCAAGTCGGCCACCCATTCCGACGGAACGCGGCCACTGATTCCGACCGGAAGTCGGCCACTTTTCCGAGTCCTCTCGGAATCGGTGGCCGACATCCCTCGGAATAACAGGCGGCTCGCCGCCGTCCGATCGTTCTGGAGCCATTCGCGACGCAGGTCCTCCTCACCCTTGGGTATCGTGTCCCTTCCAATTTATGAGGGAGGAACCGATGCCAGCGGAGCGAGTGACCATGCGAAAGATCAAAGACATTCTGCGACTGAAATGGGCCTGTGGGCTCAGTAACCGACAAGTCGCCGCGAGTTGTGGCGTGGCGCGGAGCACGGTCGCCGAGACGCTCTATCGGGCCACGGCGGCCGGGCTGACCTGGCCGTTCCCGGAGGACCTGGACGATCAGCAGCTGGAAACCCGGCTGTATCCGGTGGCCCCCTCGCCGACCGGCCCGCCGCGGGCTGTGCCGGACTGGGCGACCGTGCACCAGGAATTGACGCGGAAGGGTGTCACCCTGGCGCTCCTCTGGCAGGAGTACAAAGCCCAGCATCCGGCCGGCTATCAGTACAGCCGCTTTTGCGATCGCTATGGGGCCTGGCGGGCCACCCTGGATCGGTGTCTGCGGCAGGAGCATCGTGCCGGTGAGAAACTCTTCGTTGACTATGCGGGCCAGACCGTGCCGGTCCAGGATCGGCAGACCGGCGAGGTGCGGCCAGCCCAGATCTTCGTCGCGGTGTGGGGGGCCTCCAATTACACCTACGCCGAGGCCACCTGGACCCAAACGCTGCCGGATTGGATTGGTGCGCATACGCGCGCCTTCGCCTCGTTCGGCGGCGTGCCGGAAATCATCGTGCCCGATAACTTACGGAGCGGCGTCACCAAGGCCTGCCGCTATGAGCCCGAGTTGAACCCGACCTATGCCGATCTGGCCCGGCACTACGATGTCGCGGTGATTCCGGCTCGGGTGCGCAAACCGCGCGACAAGGCGAAGGTCGAAGCGGGCGTCCTGCTCGTCGAACGATGGATCCTGGCCTGTCTGCGGCATCACCCCTTCTTCAGTCTGGCGGAGCTCAATATCGCCATCGCCGCCTGTTTGGACCGGCTGAATCGCCGCCCCTTCAAGAAACTCCCTGGTTGTCGACAGTCTCAGTTCGACGCGGTGGACCGGCCCGCCTTGCAGCCGCTGCCCACCGAGCCCTACGTCTATGCCGAGTGGCGGACGGCGCGGGTGAATATCGATTCGCATCTTGAGGTCGAGGGCCACTACTACAGCGTCCCGTCGCCGTTGGTCCATACGGCCCTCGATGTGCGGCTGACCGTGACCACCGTCGAGTGCTTCCACAAAAACCAGCGGGTGGCGAGCCATGTGCGGAGTGCGGAGCGGGGTCGGCATACGACGGTGGTGGCGCATCTCCCCTCGGCGCATCAGCAATATCTGGCATGGTCTCCCTCCCGCCTGATCCAGTGGGCCGAGACCGTGGGGCCCGCGACCGGAACCGTCGTGGCCGAACTCCTGGCGCGGCGGCCGCATCCCGAGCAAGGCTATCGCTCCTGTCTGGGCATTCTCCGCCTGGAGCGTGCGTACGGCGTGGCGCGACTCGAAGCCGCCTGCCGGCGGGCGCAGGCGCTGGAGGCGTTCACCTACAAGAGTGTGCAGTCCATTTTAAAGACCGGACTCGACCAACAGCCGCTCCCCGAGCCGGTGCTGACGGTCCCGCTGCCGTTCGAGCACGCCCATCTGCGCGGCACCACCTATTACCAACAGGAAGGAGGGTTCTGATGTTACGTCATCCCACACTCACGGCGCTGGAGGCGATGAAGCTCACCGGCATGGCCATCGCCTTGGCGGAGCAATTGGAGATGCCCGACGTCCAGCGGCTCAGCTTCGAGGAACGGCTGGGGCTATTAGTCGATCGCGAGTGCACGGTCCGGGACAATCACCGGTTGGCGCGGCGGCTGGCCCAGGCCCGGTTCCCCGGCCACGCCACGCTGGAAGATCTCGATTATCGCCATCCCCGGGGGCTGGACAAAAGCGTGATCGCGTCCCTGGCCACGGGTCAGTGGATTCGCCGTCATGACAATGTGTTGATCGTGGGGCCGACTGGCGCGGGCAAAACGTACCTGGCCTGTGCACTGGCCCAGATGGCCTGTCGGTTGGGGTGCTCCGCCCTGTATTTGCGACTCCCGCGGTTCTTCCGGGACCTGGCGATCGCCAAAGGCGATGGCCGCTATGGCCGCGTGCTCCGGAGTCTCGCGAAGACGGACCTCGTGGTGCTGGATGACTGGGGGCTGGCCCCGTTGACCGACGAGCATCGCCGAGATCTCTTGGAACTCCTCGATGATCGCCATGGACGTCGGGCCACCCTCGTGGCCAGTCAACTCCCGATCGATCACTGGCACACGGCGATCGGGGAGCCGACACTGGCCGACGCGATTCTTGACCGGCTCGTCCACAATGCCTATAAGATCACTTTGAAAGGAGAATCAATGCGCAAACGGTTAGCCAAATCGGACGGAAGTCGGCCACTGAAGACAGAGCACTGAGGCCCTGCGTCGCGGGGCTCCGAGGGGTGGCCGGATTCGCTCGGAATCGGTGGCCGGATTCAGCGGAATACGCAGGCACGCATTTCTCTCGACAACAGCCATCTATACACATGTCAGCAGTGATTTCAAAAACCACCAACTGCAACAGGCGCTTGAACGCCTCTATCGGCCAAAGGAGGAGTAAGGTGACCAAGAAAATGGCCGCTGAATGGAATCTCAAGAAAGTGATGGAGCAGCATCATTTTCATTCGACTACAGAGCTGGTCCCGATGCTGGCGCAACGGGGAGTCCAGTTGTCTCGCATTCAAGTGTATCGACTCGTTGCCCAGGCGCCTCTCCGTCTCACACTGGATCTGCTGGCTGCGTTATGTGACATCTTCGCCTGCACACCGAATGATCTGATCACCATCAAACAGGTAGACCGTCAAGAAAGGAAAAAGCTTGCTGCAGCCGGAGAGACAAAATCATCAGGTCGATTGTCCCTCATTAAGACACGTGTCCATCGACCGAAGTAAGAGACGGAAGCCATGGCGCCTGTTGGGATCTGTCCGATCTGCAACGAAAAACGACTCCTGAAGCGCATCCTTCATCAACGTCGGGTGTGTGTCCGGTGTCGTGCGGCCCAAAAGAAAATCTGTGGCACCTGCGGCAATGCCCGTAGGGTCGTAAGGCATTTGAATGGGCAGCCAATTTGTCACCAATGTTGGAAATGCCATCCCTCTCAGTTGGCTACCTGCACAGTATGTCAGAGCTTCGGTCCCGTTGTGGTGAAGAGAGCCGGAAGCCCCATCTGCGGGGCGTGTTACCCTCGTCACACTGAGCCCTGTTCGCTCTGTGGTCAGCAGAGACCAGTCCAGAGTCGACGTGACGGAAGGGCCTTGTGTATGTGTTGTTATATGGCGATCCGGGACGGCAAAGACCCTTTGCACGTGCGCCGGCGGCCAAGGCGACCCGGACGCATACGCATCTGTTCGAACTGTGGTCAACGAAAGTTGTGCCAAGGATTTCTAGGGCCGACGCCCTTATGTGCAGAGTGCGCCGGCCGTCCACTCGTGCAGTGCGTGTGGTGCGGTGAAAAGAAACCTGTGACGGCGTATTGGCCAGGTGGCCCCGTCTGTAATCATTGTGCCGAAGAATTTAGGCAAAAGCCGAAGGAATGTACAAGATGTAGAAATATGGGCATGGCCGTCCCATTCGAGAAGCGGCAGATCATTTGCCGGCCGTGCGCTGGTTGGGAGGATTCAAGCCGTTGTGTGCACTGCGGGCAGCAAAAACCGCGCTATGCAAAGGGGTATTGTGTTGACTGTTATCTGCGGCACGTGGCCCTTCCGAAGTTACTGAATCTCCAAGGTGCTTCATCAAATACCCCACATCTGAACCGGGTAATGGAGACCTTACTCAGCCGAAAGCCCATCTCCGTGGTGAATTGGTTGAAAACAGGAAGCGCGGCTCTGCTCCACTCCATCGCGCAAGGCCAAACAGCACTCTCACATTCCGCACTTGACAAACATACGTCCCCCGGCCACGCGGAGTTCGTGCGCTCAATCCTTGTGGAAGCAGGTGGACTGCCAGTGAGGAATCGAATGGCCGCCCACATTGACCACTGGCTCGAGGTCTTCAGAGCCGAAGTGCCCGACCAGCATCGTCTTCTCATTATGATGTTTGCTGAATGGCGTATAGTGCGTCGACTCCGTGGGAAAATTCAACACCAACGCCTGACACGCTGGGCTTTGCACTCAATGAAATTGCGGTTACGGATCGCCGTCAGGTTTTTGGAGTGGTTAGATAGACAGGAAAAGACGCTCCAGCAATGCACCCAAAAGGATGTTGAATGCTGGCTCACTGAGAGTAAGGTGACGACCCCATATCTCGTCCGCGACTTTTTGCAGTGGACATCGCTCCGCAAGTTCTCACGCCCGCTAGAGGTGCCTCTTCTGAAATCGAGCGGAATGGTTCTCGTTGACGAGGACAGGCGCTGGGCAATGATTGAGCGATTAAGCAACGATGAATCCATGAGACTCGAACTTCGCCTCTGCGGCCTATTCGTTCTTGTTTTTGGCCAACATGTCAGCCGGATCGTCACGTTACTGGATTCTATGGTGCAAATCGACGAGAAGAAGAACGTAAAGATAGTCTTTGGAGGGGAACCAGTTGTGATGCCACCCGTTATAGCAAGATTGCTCTCCAAGCAATTAGTGGCTTGCCGTGGAAATCCAAACGGTCGTCGAGCCGATGGGACGTACTGGTTGTTTCCGGGACGACATTACGGGAGTCATCGGAACGTGGTCCGCTTGCAGAAGAACCTTAACAACATTGGGGTGGAGTGTCGGAGGGGCCGTAACAGTGCCTTGTTACAATTAGCGAGCCAACTTCATCCGGCAGTTCTCGGACGGCTCTTACATATGTCACCGAACGTAGCAGTCAGGTGGTCCCAAAATGCTGGCGGTGGCTTTAATCGATATGTGGCCTCTCGAACAGCCAGGATCGAGAACGGCCATCACTCTGCATGATGAGAAATGAGCTGTACTGTCGTCTCTGGCCGTGACGCTCGGCCGTGGGGTCGTGTCCCCGATTTCCGTAGAAATTGGCTTCTCCCCGCATTGACTCTACAAAATAACCTCCACATTTCCCTTATACGAGGCGATCGGCATCCGGCCTGACCTCCAGATCCCCCCTCAGGTAGCCGCGGTACTCTCCAAGGCGGTCAGGATCGCACTGAGCTGCTGCCAGCCATCGATCCGCCGCGTGCTATGACGGGGACGTATTACTAAGTTGGGGGCCGCAAGGTTTCAATTAGGCCATGGGACGAATGGAGAGAGAGCCCCTTACCGGAAAGAGGGTTAGGAATGGAAGAATACCCCCTATTACGAAAATCACCCCTTTACCAGTCCCCAGCTGGACGCGGCGTTGTACTTCATGGCTCTCCGGCGATGGGCGACTGTGCGAGGGTTACTCAGAATGGAGTTTGGTTTCTGGTGGAGTAGGAGTGTGAGAAAAAAGATCGTGCGAGGATTCATCGTGATGGTCTGTGCGGTGCTCGCGCCGGTTGTCGCGCGGGCCGGGTCTCTCCCTGACCAGCATCCGTCCTCTTCCCGCTTGGCGAATGAGTTTTATGAGCGAGCCAGGGAGGGATGGTTCTGGTATCAGGATCCGGTCGAGGAAGACGAAACGGATGCGGTTGTCAGACCGGTGACGTTGGCCACTCTTCCGCTCGAAGCCTGGCTGGACCCCGCCAAGTATCGCAGCCTCCTCAAGCGGGTCCCTATCGAACAGGAAGACTTGAGCACGCTGCCGGCTGGGATGCTGAGGGAGTTGGCCTCGGCCAAACGCGAGGCCGCGTTGGATGCCCCCACTCCAGAGACCGTGAAGACGTACATCATCGCGCAACGCGCCGTGTTCAAGCGCTCCGAGGACTTCACGTCCATGTGGCAGTTGGCGATGTTTACGAACCCGCAGCTCGATTTTGCGACCGAGCATCCGACCTCGCAGTTCGGCCACGACGTGGAGGCACAGGCGACGCAAGAGGTGGACGAGCGGCTCCTCTCATCCGCAAGGGCGAACCATGTCGGCCTGTTCTTCTTCTTCACGTCCACCTGTCGATTTTGCCAGGAGCAGTCGAAGATTCTGAAGCTGTTCGCCGATACCTACCAGATCGAGGTCTTTCCGGTCACCCTGGACGGGCAGGGGCTGAAGGAATTCCCGAAGGCTGCGGCGGACAACGGCATGGCCGAACGCGTGTCATTGCAGAAGGTCCCGACGATCTATCTCGCGATACCCCAAGAAAACTTCCTGGTCCCGATCGGCTCCGGTGTCATGACATTCAACGAGCTTCGCGAGCGTGTGCTCACGATCCTGAAGCAGCGCCCTCAGTTGAGGAGAAAAGCGGGCGATTCGTAACAGCCCGAAGAGGTGACTATGGCAACACGGATACTGCGGACCCTGTTCATCGTCGGCGCGATGGTCTGGATGCCGGCCGTCGCCTCGGCTCAGAGCGTCAATGATTCCCTCCAGTCCATGTTCGATAGCTGGGGCGTCGTCAGCACGGCGATACCGGGGGCCTATGAGAGCCAAAGCCGCGGGTATCTCGCCGCGGGCGCCTACTCGATCCGGCTGAACAACGACAACTTCTCGCTCTGGAATATCAACCCTCCACGGTTCCGGCGGGGCTGCGCGGGCATCGACACGTACCTGGGCAGTTTCTCCTACGCCAAGCTGAACCGGTACGTCGATATGCTCCAGCAGTTCGGCGGGTCCGTGGTGTTGGGCTATGCCTTCCAGCTCGCGATGAAAGAACTCTGCGAGACCTGCTCGAACGTCCTCAACATGATCGAGACCGCGTCCAGGACGTTGAATGCGCTGGGCCGGATTCAACCGTGCCAGGCCGGACAGGAGGTGGGGGAAGCGCTCGCCCAGAGCATGAAGGATCCGGACAAGCTCAACCAGTACGCGTACCGGAAATGGCAGCAGTTCAAGACCCAAACCGGCATCACCGGGGATCCGTGGGAAGATCGGGACAGCGCCCAGGATAATACGTCGGCTGATGCGGCAGCGGCTCTGAAGGGCACGGAATACGACATCACGGGGAATCTCGTGTGGAACGTCTTGAAGCAGGCAGGAGTGGAAGATCAGACCGCTCGCATCATCATGTCGACGACCGGCACAATCATTGTGAATGACCAGGGCCAGTCCGAGTATCATCCGCCCACGATCAACTTCTCCGACTTGATCGATGTGGTGCCGGCGGAGACCGTCCGGGTCTACGCCTGCACCGATGATCCCGCCCAATGCCTCCAGATCCAGCCTCAGAATGAAACGGCGATGGAAGGGTTCAAGAGCCGCACGGCAACGGCGCTGCAGAACATCGTGACCAATCTCTATAGTAAGACCGCGATGAGCGCGGCGGATGTGACGCTGGTGAACATGAGCCCGATCCCGGTGCTGAAGATCTTGACGGATTACGGGCATCCGAATGAAGTCGCGACCCAGTTGGTACGGATGACGAGCGAGGTGGTGGCCATCGAAATGGCGATTCAATGGATGGAGTGGGCCGTGAACAACGCGATCCAGCAGGGGGCCAAGATCAAACAGCTCAAGCCCAGCTTTGCCGTGGATACGGCTGAATTCCGGAAAGAGGCGCACGAGGTGCTCGCCGAAGCCTACGCCGAGGCAGCGAAGCGTTCGGCCCACCTCCAGAATATCTACAACGTCACAAAGATGGCCCTGGAGCAGGGACAGTATCGCACGGCCCGCTAGGGTGCCGTGAGCTGAGGCCGGAGCGGACAGCCAATGTGGCAGATCTTTACGTTCGGGAACGGGGATGTCATCGCGGCGGTGATCACGGGCCTCAAGGTGATGATGACCACGGGGGCTTATGAAAGCCTCTTCAGGCTCGGCCTGCTCGGCCTGGTGGTCTTCGCCTTGCTCCATGTGACCTTCAACCGTCGGTTCCTCGGCCCCCTACTGATCGGCGCGGTCGGGCTGCTGTACGCCTCGGTATTCGTGACGGCCGACGTCTCGATCGAAGATCAGGTCAATGCGGCGGTGCCCGACACGATCGTGACCGGGGTGCCGGTGCTGATCGCGTTTCCGGCCTACGTCTCTGGTCAGGTGGGGTATCACCTCACCTCCATCACCGAGACGGCGCTCTTGTTGCCGACCGGCTATCGTTCCACGGGATCGGTGATCAACCGCCCGTTGTTCGAGACGCAGAAGCTGCTCGACTTCACGCTCCCTGACAGCGATCTGTGGAAAAACCTCGTCCAGTATCTCATGAACTGCACGCTGAAGGAGATCGACTACAACCAACTGAACCGCACGGCTGTGGAGAAGGCGACCGATGCTCTTGGCGCGATCGCGGCGACCAATCCCGCTCTGAGTTCACCGTGGTATCAGAATGGCAATATCCAGCCCACTGCGCAGCTCTGCACGGACTTCTACGCGAACGTCATCACGCCGGGCTTTACGACACCGGCGCCCGAATATCTGGAAGCCACCCAGAAGCTGCGTTCGTCGCTCGGTGCGGACCCTGCGACTCCTGGAGACGAGTTGCCAGTGATTGATCAACTCCGGACGACCCTGCTCGGTGTGCCGGGACAGACTTCGGACCAGGTTCTCCGGAATATCGTGATCGTGAAGGCCTGGAAGGAGGCATGGGCCCAGAGGGCCAAGACGATGAACGATGTGCCGTCGGCAGTGAAGCTGGCTCAGGAGGCCACAACCCAGGATTTGAAGTATCAGGCCTATACCAAGTCCTATATCGCCGCGAAGTTCCTCCCCGTGCTCCGAACGGTCGCGGAAGGCCTGGTGTATCTGGTCACCCCGTTCATCGCCGTGATGGCCCTGTCCGGCTCCATGACTCGGGTCCTCGGCCTCTACGGGCGGAGCTTCGCATGGCTCGCCATGTGGGGGCCGCTCTATGCGGTCGTAAATTTCGTCATGTATTTCGAAGCTAACGCCAAGGTCAAGGATCTCATCATCAATTCGGGGTTCGCCGACGCCATCACGTTCAATTCGTTCGACCCGATCCGAGAGTACATCGTCGGGATCAATTCCATGGCGACGGATCTCACGCTGGCGGTACCGGCCGTCGCCTGGGGCCTGGTCTGGGCCGGAGGGAATCTCGCCTCTTCGCTCACCGGAAGTCTCTCCGCTCCTCTCTCTGCCGCCGGCCAGGAAGCAGGGCGGTTCGCTCGTGGTCACGGGCAGGTCATGTCGGAACCACCGTCCTATCTGATGGAGCCGGTTCGGATGGAGACTGCAGGACGTTCCGCGTCGCAAGAGAGCTATACAGTCCCGGTTGGCGTCGGCGGCCTGCGGGTCGATGCGCAAACAGGGGTCTCGACTCTACATCACGCTGATGGCGGGACGACCCGCATCGGGGCGAACGGCATGGTGACCTACCAGGGGCCGACGGGAGGGTTCTCGCGGCGCGCGAGCGAGCTGGCTCCCACCGGCGCCTGGTATGAGAGCGGCGCGTTCCGTCGCGACGAGTTCGATCACGCGGCCGGCCGGATAGTGCAGAAACAGTTCGAAGTCCGCGGGGCCACGATCGATAAAAGTTTCAGCTACGAGCATGATGGTGTCCTCCACTCGGTCCGGGAAGAATACAACCAGGAAACGGGAAGAACCGTCCGCCGCGTGGATTCCTCGATTAAGGATGGCGTGAGCCGGGTCGAGACGAGCACGCAGTGGGGGCCGCAACAGGTCAGCGAAACGGGTCCTGTCATGGCCTGGGCGGTCCATCCCGATGGCCGGCAGGAACCGGTCACCGGCACCCTCTCACGTTCGGGTCTGCGCCTCGGCCACGAGGACTTCTGGGGCGAAGGGCAGCTGGTGACCTCCGGCGACGGCCCGACCCGCGAATACAAGGGACGACTCACCGGACAGAAGATCAACGGGATCTCGGTCTTCGCCGTCTCGCAGGGAGGCTATAAAGAGGGCGTCGTCGGGGAGGTGCTGAGAGAGGATGCCAATCTCCGCTACTACCACAGCGCCGATGGCACCTTTTATACTCGCGAGGCGGCGGAGAGCATTGACGTGCGCAAACTGGACGGGGAGATGGAGACGATTCAGGGCAAGGCGAGGGAATTCGGTCGTGTGACTGTGGGATCAGATGAAAAGTTCCAGCACAATCCCCTCACGTATGAAATCGAAAGCACCAAGGGCGACCACAAGGCTGCCTATTCAGGGGAGATCCATGTCGATGCAGAGGGAAGGAAGTTTCTCCAAGCGACGGCGGGTGGGACAGAGCGGAGCAACAAGGATCGCTTCGTCGATGCGGGGATGGAGTATGTCTACAAGACCGGTGACAACGGCGGCAAGAGCTACACTGCGGATGGCGTGAGGCTTCAACGGATCATCGGGCTTCTTCCCGAGAATGAGGCGGTGATCAGGCAGGTGGCGACGCACGAGGAAGGGAACGTGATCCAGCTTGCCAACGGCCAGGAGCGGCGCGTCCCCACGTCGGTCAGTCTGTCTTATTCAATTCCCGGAGGGGTGACGAAATCCTTGACCGGCAATTACGACCACCAGGGAGATTTTCACATCGCTGCCGGGCAGAGCAGGGAAGGGGTGGAATTTCTGACGCTTGACCAGTATCGCGGGCAGGAGGTTGCCGTCCGCGGCGTGAGAAGCAATCAGACGGGAGAAGCAATCTTCAGCCACGCGGAGGGAGGCCGAAAGACAGAACTGTGGGACTATGTGTCACACGTGATGGGATGGCAGGAAAAGGAACAATACCTCAAAGACAAACCGATTCAGTGGAAGGATGGGACGACCGGGCAGACCCACAAGGGACATTTCTTCGGCCTGTTCGATCAGGAAGGGAACCTGCTGGAGGGCAGCGTGGTCAATGACCTGAGGAGCCAGGCGTTCGTGATGAAGCAGAATCCGCTGACGAAAGAATACGAGACCGGCTTCATTGACATGCATCAAGATCCCGATTCGCATGCCTCCGTGGCGACCTACACGACCCTTTCTACCGAACAGATCGGCGCGGACGGGACCGCTCGGACATTGACGCTGGGGCCGCAAGCAGGGAATGGCACGAGAGAGATCCTCTCGGATATCGGAACAGGCGGGAGAAAGACCGACCTGTTCCATGACTACACCCATGAAACAGGCGGGCATTTCGTCGAGCGGTTCGAGGAATTCCATCGGATGCAGGGTGGGACTCTCTCCGAAATGCATAACACACGCATGTTCAGCGGCACCAAGTGGATTCCCGATCCCGTCCATCAGGGGCAACATCATCCCGTGCAGATGCGTGGCTTCATGGATGAACAAGGGAACGTGGTCTACGCCGAATTTCAGAGCGGCCAGTATGGGAAGACGTGGAACTACAAGGTGGTCGATGGAAAGGCGCAATGGGGAGTGGCCGAGACCGCTCAGCCCACGTCTGGTGGACCGGGATTGACGAATTTCCGTTCGCTTTCCAAGAACGAGGTGGAATCGAGTGGCTTGGCCTCGACCCAGGTTATTGGGCCTGACGGAAAGCTGCTCTATGAGAAAGGGGATAGCGGCATACAGGTGATCGAATGGGATGTGTACAGGCAGGAACTCCAGCGACGGGTGAACATCGGCGCCGAGTATGCTGTGTTTGGGCACTGGGATGCGAAAGAACTCACCAATGAAGACAGCGGGGCGAAGCAAACTTTAAAAGCGATTGGGGCCGGCAAAACCGCTGTTGACATTGTAACGGGTGCCGGTAATTTGGCTATGACAGGTCGGCGACTTGGCGGGGCATTCGGAGGCGGAACCGGCGCTGCAGGTCCAAAAGGAGGACCACTTCCAGAAGGAGGTCCCACTGGTCGGCCTGGCATGCAGCCTGGGCTGGGGACTTCGCCGCAGAGTATGGAGGATCTCCAGAGGTTCCAGGAGGATCTTACGCATGCCCTCAAGAAAAGCGGGATCGATATTACTGGGGCGAAGGGCGCTGGTAAGCACATTCAACCGTGATCCCTTCGCATCAATAGGAGTGCTTGATGCGTGTAGCGGGATCGGAACACTATCGCTTGTCACGCGGGTAGCATTGAAAATGGCTACTGTTCGTCAATTTAGGTAAACTTTCGCCTGACAACATGTAGGTTCACTCATCATGATGTGGACTCAATTAGAGGTCTTCTGGCGGCGGCTGAAGAACTGGTGGAAGGGCCTCGGATGGGAGCTATCTCAACGAGGAGATGAGTTGGGTCTGTTGGATCCTGATCCTGAGTCCAGCAGGGAGGAACTTAATCCAGGAACCGGTTACCCCATGATCGATGAGATCATCGATGTTCATGGCAACACCTATGGGAGAGGAGAAGACTCTCTCTGCGATAATGATTAGCGGTTCCCTGGCGTGATGACGGTTATCAAGTCGTATTGTTCTTGAGGAGGGTCATCACACCTTTTGATGTTGGGCTACGACTGATCTGGTGCAAGATGCGAAGACAGAGAGGCGAGGCGGGCGTGGAATAAACAGCCCGGCTGACTGCCTCTGACTCAAAGTGATTGGTCGAGATACACCGCGGGCTGATAGCCGGATGGACTGCAGGATTGGCAGCCTATCTCAGTGATTGGCACCAGACGGAGCGATGGATAAGTGTGTGAGTTCGAAGTAAACTTGGGCATCGGCACATTATTCAGGTTGCCTCAATATACTGCGGGGAAAGCCTGCAGCAGACTTATTAGTTCGGCGTCATATTTCTACGCCCCTATATCATGGCCACTTTGACATCAGTAATCCCCGACGTAGACGTGCTTGTGGCACTAGCGCCTGAAGAACTTGCTGAGGTCGTTCTGCGGCTCGCCCATGAGCGCCGGCAAAACGGCCTCATTCACCTACAGTCCTTGGTGTCAGACATTCACGGTACTCCAGGAGCCTCGGACGGCTATCCCCAGAACCGGAAACGAGATGCTGAGTTGGCGCTTGCCGAGGCATGGAATTGGCTGTCGGTGCAGGGCCTTCTGATTCCGGAGCCAAGAACGAACGGGAACAATGGATGGATGCTTCTGAGCCGCCGCGCCCGAACAATATTGGCTAACGACTCGTTCAAGACTTATGCGCGCAGCGTTGCGTTCCCGAAGGCATTGTTGCATCCGTCAATAGCCGATGAAGTCTGGCTCGACATTGTTCGCGGTGACTTAGAAACCGCAGTGTTCAAGGCATTTCGGGCGGTCGAAGTAGCTGTGCGAGAGGCCGGACACTTTGCCGATACGGATATTGGAACCGCGCTAATGCGCAAGGCATTCGACAAAATGACCGGTCCGCTCTCTAATTTGCAGCAGCCCGAGGCGGAGCGTGAGGCATTGGCACATTTGTTTGCCGGAGCAATCGGTTCATACAAGAACCCACATTCTCATCGCACTGTTTCCATCAGCGACGCGACGGAAGCCCAAGAAATGGTCATCTTGGCGAGCCACTTGCTTCGCATTGTTGATAGCAGGCGGTAGCCTATGACGCCGATCCCATCATTCCACCGGACGTGCGCGAAAAGCCGCGCAGGCCGGTGAATTCAGACGTTAGACGCGCTCGATTTTCTATGGCTATGTCATGGGAAGCTTCCGCAAGGTGTTTTTGGTGCTTGAGCGGTGATAAGCCGGAGGTCCTCGGAGAGCATTGAAGCCATAGGGAATGCGGTGGTGGGAGTGACTGGGAGGCGGATCGTTCCGAGGACTTCTCCAGAGGGGATCGACGATACTTGCAGGACGACCTCGGCTGCTGTCTGGGTAGTATCGATGTTTCCGGTGATAAGTACGGTGGCCGGAATCCAGCGGCCGAGCGCCACCTGTTGGCTGTCATGGACCCGGCCGCTGAGTTGAAACTGTTGTTCCTCGATGATTCTGGATTTTGTTGGATCGTCAGCGACGAAACAGATCTGTGCCTGCAAGAAGTGTTTCGCAAGAGACGCCTCGATGACCTCTTCGAGTACGGTAGGGAATCCTTGAAGTTTGGCGACCTGAACGACGAGCGGATGAGGCCAGCGCTCGGCCGGAATGGAATGAGTCGCGGCCTGGTAAGCTTTGGTGAGCTGTTTCGGTGAGACGTCGAGCATCGTCGTGATGGTATGTGGTCCCTGCCTATAGTTCACTTCCAATCTGCCTGTGTGCGCTTCCTGTGACGTAGCCCTTGCCTGATCGTTCCGGAGGAGATGCGCTAGTCGGAGGACTGTCCTCATAGCGGGAGTCGGATACGTCGCGAGTAGATCTGTCTGCCCGGCCCATTTCACGTCAATCCAGCCTCCCTTCACCGGCTCCCATCGTTCCGTCAGCTCGAGGGTGCGGTGAATGTTGCTGGGTAGGAGGATGGAGCCCTGAAGGGGTTCTCGCATGAGAAGTCGTCGGCATCCGTAAGGCATCGGTTCATCCGAAGCGTGGCCGAGCGTGAGGACGTACTTGATCATGCCGTACGGACACTGGAAGAGTCCGGGAACGATCGAGAGGGGCGAGAAGACGTAGCGGCGATAGTGTTGGGATGTCTCTGTCTGAACCGCGGTGGTCACGGCTGTCGCTTGCTCGATGGCCAGGGTCCAGCCCAGATGATCTGGGTGTACTTCTGTCCTGATCCGAAGGTGGCGGGTCGGATGGCGGTCGAGCTCGAACACGCGGGTCTGGGGAGGGCCCGCGACCTCCGGGACAAGTTCTGCACATCCCGCGAGAAGGAAGCTGATAAGCAGGGGAAGGAGGCGGCTGGTTCTCATTGTGTGATGAGCCATCCCTCCCGCCTCGTATCATTGTGGGGCGCGATGTCCCCCTGTGGGCGACCTGCGTGCATCACCGTGTCGAGGATCCGTGCGCTCATGGTGTCGAGAAACTCGGCCCACTGCCCGGGCGGGGCTTCCACGAGGAGATGAGCGAGAACTTCGCCCGTCTCGATGGAAGTGATGCTCGTCGTCGCGAGGTAGCCTTGTTCGTGGAGATTCCGGGCATACACGCGGACGAGAAGGGTTGCACCGGACCATTCCCCAATTCCGTTCTGCGCCGAGTCCCTGTAGCGGCCTTGATGGTGAGCCGCCTGTAGGTCTTCGGTTTCGGTGAGAAGCTCGTCGCGCGCGACGACAGCCAGATCCGACCGAGCAAAGTGTCGGAGCAGATGCGTCGCGATCGCTCGCGTTTCAGGAGCGGCAGCATTTCTATCGGGTTCCACGACGGTTCGGATTCTGATCGCTGATGGCCACCGGCCTGCGGGAGCCCGTGCCGCTTCCTGCTCGATGGCGGTGCGGAGCATCACGGTGGTCAACGGGATCGGATGAGAGACGAGAGGGCCTCCTGGTTGCTGGAGTTGAATCTCTGCGTGGCCGGAAAGGGTGTCGGAGATCTCGATGCCCTGCCGCGCGAGCAGGTTTGCGATCCAACGAGCTCGGAAGGTGATTGTCGGCTGCTGCGGACTCGGAGGAATGTCGATGCCGAGAGGATCCTTGCCGGGGAGCTGCCATACGAGCGCAAGAGAACCAGTCGTCACCGGCTGATCCTCCTCTTCAATCCGGCGATCCAGGCTGACATCGTTTCGCATCATCGTTGCTTCGAAGGAGTAGGCCTCGCCGCCGCCGGCCAGCGAGCAAGGTTCATAGAGGGCTGGTCGGCGCCACATCGGCGCCCCGGGATCAGCGAAAGCGAGTCCCGTCATCCCTAAGATTCCCCACGTCGGACATGTGACCCACCCTGCCACGAGTTTTGGAATTCTCCAGGTTTTCGCAGCCGGATAGACTCTGGTCTTCCACGTTTCCTGCTGCGTCACGTCGACATACCGTCGGATCCGTTGGATCGGCTGAACGGACCACCCAAGGCCATCGGTGTGGGTCGTGATCCGGAGTTCCGGAGGACCGATAGGCTCAGTGTGGTGAATGACCGGCACCTGCTGAACGTGGTCGAGGCTGACGGGTTTGTCGATCGGCGCGCAGTGGGGCAGCACAAGCGCAATGTAGACAAACCAGGGGAATGATGTATGGGGGACCGGTGGTTGGTCCGTGGGAGCTTGGTTTTGATGACCCATTTCTGCCTCGGTAGCAACCAGATGATGCGCAGCTTCCTCCAGAACTAATACAGGAGCGGAGGCGAAACGCAAGCCAAGGCAGAAGGGGCAAGTTGGCAGTCACGGGCGCGTCGAACTGGGGGAAAGCCCCTGACAGAGGCGGGAGTAATACAAAGGACGGAGGAAGGAAGCCGGCTTGATGGAGAAGATCGGGGACTTCGTGCTGGGTCGGGTTGTGAAGGCCTTACCGGACCGGGACAGTTACCTCATCCTAGTCCATGGCACGCAGCCCTTCGCTGTGCTTCCGAAGCAGTATGCCGACCGGCCCTATCGGGTCAAGGACACAATCTCGGCAGCGGTGTACCGGTTGGGTGAGGTGTATCCGGTCTTGTCCCAGCGCTGTCCCCATTACATCCGCCGTATTTCGGAATCCATCCTCCGTCCTGTGTTGGCGGCTGGTGAAGTCCGGATACGTCGGGTCGCCACGGGCCTCGGTTCGCCGTTTGTCAAGATCGCCGTCGAGAGTGAAGAGGGAGTCGACCCGGTCAGGTTGTGTGTGCCCTACCGTCAGAGCTACGCCAGCTACACCAGACTGATGGTGTCGTTTGTCCGGTACTCGACGGACCTGGGACGATTCATCCGCAATGCGCTGGCACCGGCACCGGTCGATCGTATCAGACGGATCGACGTGTTCCGGGAGGAGCAGATGGCGCGGGTACTGGTCCCGGCCGAGTGCAAGGGATATTTCCTGGGAAAGGGCGGCCTGAACATCGCGCTCGCGAGCAAGCTGACATCAGTGGCGATCGAGCTGAGGACAGAACAGTGATAGTCGCTCCGGGAGAGGAGGGTTCCATGGCATCGGCAACGCAACAGAATGGACAAGCAGGATCGGCGAGAAAGGAAGAGCAGGGGACGAATGGGCGGACTGGTCCAGCTGGTCAGGGAAGGAATCGCCCGATGCGCGGACGTCCCAGCCCCGAGGAACGGGCCGAGCACAACCGCGAACGGCTGCAAGATCCTCAGAGCCTGTTGCTCCTGCCGCGCACGCCCGAGGGGAGGGTTATCGTAGGGATGCTCTTCCCCCTGGATAAGGCTGTCAATCGGCTCCGGCTCAGCGCAGGACATTCCCTATCTGTCGGTGAGGTGCAGGCGCAGCTAGATCGTATCCATGAGTGGGTGCACTTGGGATACGAACTTCTGAAGGCGATGGGGGTCAGTGAGCAGGATTTCGCACCAGCGCCGGTCCTGAACTATCAGTATCGCCTCACCCTCGCCGGGCAACGGAATGCGCGGGTGATCACCCCGCGATCCGAGGAAACGAAGAAGGTGTCGCGGGTGGCGGAGAAGCTGGATGGAGTGATTCTTCACACACGGATGAGTTGCGACGATTTATCGCAGACGGAGCATCTGTTCACGAAGATTCACGAACTGATCAGGCGCCTCCACGAATTGATCGCGGATTTCTGTGCACAGGTGGAGTTGCCCTACCGAACGCCACGCGAAGCGGAGGACTTGTTTAGCGAGCCTCCGGACCGAGGCGCTCAAACGCCCATGACGGCGGGAGGAACTGTCCCTCCTCGGATAGCGACGTAACCCGCACAGCACTCAACATCGAGCCCAGGTGGTGGTGAACAAGGGGAGGAACGCATGATGCGCCTTTGGATTTGCAGTTTGATGGCGATGTTGCTGGTCGGATGCGTGAGTAGTGAGGAATATGAGCGAGTCCGGACTCAGTATGAGCATCTCAAGGACGTGAAAACAGAGTGGGAAACGGAGAAGGACGATTTGCAGCAGCGCGTGGATGCGGTTCATCGGGCCTACTCGAACGTGAGCAAGGATCAGGGCACGCTGCGGCTGCAACAGGACCAGACCAAGACAGAAGTCGCACGCGCCCGCGATGACGCCAGACTGCTCACAAGCAAACTGGCATCGCAGGAGTCTCGGGTCTCGGAGCTGGATCAAAAATTCGGCAAGGTCATGGACCAGCTCAGCTTCCTGGCGGAGACCAATGTGACGCTCACAAATCGGGTCGAATCCTTGATCGCCAAGATGGGGACCCTGATGGCCAGGATGAAGCCAGTGGCCTCGGGAGATCCGAAAGCCAAAGCTCCCGAACTACGCAAGGAGGCTGGCGCGAAGGACGGAGAAGGTCGGCCGGATGATGCGCTGCGGGAAACGGTCTCGAAGGTGGGTCCGAACACCACGGTTCCTTCGAACTCTGGGGAGGAAAGTAAGCAGACGGAGAACACCCAGTCTCCCGCCGTAGAACAGGCCATGCGGCAACTTGGAGTCAAAGCCGACCCGTCGGCCGTTGGGAGAGGAGCCGGGAAATCCGCTGCGGCCGTGAAGAACAGTCCGTTCACACCGGCGTCAAAGATCGCTCAGGGATCTGTCGATGGCAAGGGGCAGCGCTCTCCCGTGGAAACAAGCGGGAGTGCCATCCGGGATCCGGGGATCAAGAAAGGCGAACCAGAGCGGAAAGCAGGCGCCCAGGGGGCTCTGGGTCCGAGCGAGGGCACTGTGGCGGAAAGGATATCGATTCCGACCGAGACGTCTGGTTCACGGATTGGTCCTCCAGCGGAGCCTCTTGCCGCACCGCCACCTGGGACACTGACCTTCTCGCCTCAGCCGGCTGCCGACACCACCGTCCCGGAAAAAGGGGAGAAGAAGGGTGATGGCAAAGCGAGATAAGAAGGACATCGACTTTCTGAGTACGCAGAGTTATCCCGGTCGAGAGGTCGAGGCGTTAGGGCTGGTCGTGGAGATCCACACGGTGGGATTGGGCACGTTTCGCGACTATATCGCGCGGATTATGGACATCTTGGGTGGCCGGGTGAACACCTACGATAAGCCGGCTCGCAAGGCCATGGAGAAGGTGTTCGATAGTCTGCAGGACCAGGCTGGGGCTCTCGGTGCTGATGCGGTGATCGGGGTGGCGGTGGAAGTCTCACCGGTTCCCTTCAAAGGGATGGCCATGACCCAGGTCTTGGGATTTGGAACGGCGGTGCGATTTCTCAGGAAGGAAGTAAGTGAGTTTGAAGGAAGGGACGGTGTGCTCCCGCTGTCGGAGGAGTCCAAACGAGTCGTGAGTGAGATGACGGCTCGTTCCGGACGAGCGGTGGCGCGACCGACGATACCGATTCTGAAAAGCTAGGGAAGGGGTCGATGCCGCGCGTTCCGTTCCAATTCGTCGAGGTGATGCCGTCGTCGGCGGCCAGACCGCTCAGTCGATCGAGATGGCTCATGATTGTTGCGGCGCTGTCGGTAAGCTGTGCTGCGGCCTTGGTGAGACCGGCCACGGCGGCGGGGCCATGCGACAGCGTCGCCGATGCGTATGCACGGGCTCAATGTGTGTTGGGCGAGATGCAAGCTGCTGGTTCGGTCAGCCCTGGAAACTTGGCGCCGAATATGACGCAGACGCCTCAGTACGGCGGGGCTACCAGCTGTACAACCTCCGGCTGTTCGGGAGCGTCGCAGGAAGGGTATTTCAGCAACACGGGAGATATTGGCTCTCTCAATTCGGATTCCTCCAACGCGACGTTGACGGATCCAACGTATTCGACGCTCCAGGGGCAGAAATCGTCCAAAGATGGATGGGATGTGAGCACAACCGCTCCGGTCAAGACCGCCGAGGCGGTGGCCTCCAGCATCACTCCGTCACCAGGACTCAGCGCGACCTGTGTGGACGTCCCGACCTGTATCGAATGGGTTCCTGGCCCGCCCTCCATCCAGACCTGCCAAGTCCCCGGGATAGCCGAAACCATGTGCTACAGAACCTGGTCTCCTTCGTTGACGGCGGCAGCCTGTTCCGCGCCCCCGAATGGGACGCCTCCGGTGGATACCGAGACCTTATTCGACGGCTGCTCGCCCTACCAAGCGTTGGCGACGAGTGGACAAGCGACGCAGAAGTCAGAGACCTGTTTGGATAATGCCACACGCACGGTGACATGCTCAGACCCGACAGGGGCCGCGATCGGGACGGGTGGCGGCTGGGGAGGGTCTCACGATCACACTCCCGGGATGTCGCAAGCGTGGTACGGCATCAATTATGTGATTCCGACTCCCAACGGCACAGGAGGCTACACGTTGAAATTCAGTTTCTCCGGGAATGCTGTCGGAGAAAACAAGTACGGCTGTACGAACGCGAGCGGGAGTGCCGGAACGGTGGTGGTGTCAGAAGGTGGGGCAACCTCGATGACAGGCAGGCCGCCTTTTTGTAATCGTAAGTGTGGCTGCTGGGGCAACGGGATGACGTTTGTCCTGGGAACGGCGATCTGGACGGGACCGACGACGTTTCAGATTCCATTTACCTTTTGGTGGGAGGCCCATGCCTATAGCGTCACGATCACGGGTGGGCTCACGTGGCAAAGCTATAACGTGAGTCCGCAGTCCGGGTGCTGGAATGAGCAGCAGACCTGGCAGATTCAGAACCAGGCTCCCGATACCTGCCAATCGTATGTGGCGGCGGGCTGTACGCAGATCGGGTCGAGTTGCTCGCAATTCAATACCACCACCGGGACCTGCGAGATGTACACCAACACCTATTCCTGTGCGTCGACGCCCGTGTGCGACAAGACCGTCACGATGAAGCAATGCACTCAATGCGGAACGCCTGGGAGCTATGTGCCGTTTTGTGTGAATACGTCCACGCCGCCGGACCAATCTCTGGCTCTGTCCGCCACGTATCTCCAGCTGATCAAAGACGTCGAGAACGACTGGGATACGAGCAGTTTGCGAGTCTTCAACGGAACGAGGATGGCCTGCGATTACAGCACCATTGCGTCCGTGCTGATCAACTGTTGTGACGCGAGCGACCCGAGCAAATTGTTGGGAACCTGTTCGGACGAGGAGATTCAACTCGCAAAGGATCGGCAGTTGTACAAGGCCCACTACGTCGGCGATCGCTGCGTCGAGTGGATCAGCTTCGGGCTGGGAAAGGTCTGCATCCGAAAGGAGCAGGTGTTTTGTGATTTCAAGTCGGAACTGGCCCGCATTGTCCAGGAACAAGGCCGCGCCCAAATCGGTTGGCCCTGGGGTTCCGCCGATGCGCCAGAGTGTAGTGGGTTCAGCATCACGCAATTCTCCTCGTTGAATTTCGCCGCCATGGACTTTACCGAGTGGTACGTGCACGTCAGCGCGAATATCGATCCGGCGGCCGTGGCTTCCGACATGAACGCGAAGATTTGCGCCTACAGCGGAAAGTGCTAGCGCAGAGGCCAAAACGGCATGGTGCATATAGTTCTGGTTGGCGCGCTCCTGGTCATTGCGCTGGTTCCAATAGGAGCCGAAGCAATCGGCGGATCACCCCTCAGCGGGGACACCTACTGGTATCTGAACCATCGCTGCATTCAGGAGGCCGCGCACCGATACCAAGTCTCGCCTGTTCTGCTCGAAGCGATCGTGCACGTGGAGAGCGAAGGGAATCCCTTTGCGGTCGGGGTCAATCGCCAAGGCGAGGGTGAGTCGCGCGGCAGGCTGTCCTATACACAAGCGGCGGAGCTGGTCAGTCGCTTATGGCAGCAGGGCGCCAATTTTGATGTGGGACTGGGGCAGATCAACAGTCGCAATCTGGAACAGTATCGCGTGCATCCCGTCTATCTTCTGGATCCCTGTGTCAATTTGCAGTGGGCGGCGTTCGTGCTCCGGCAGAAGCTCGATCTGTTTGGAAACAATTGGGTCGCGATCGGACGGTATAACGGTTCGAAGCGGCTGACTCAGTATGTGTGGAAAGTCTATCGCTCGCTTGTTGATCTGGAACAGGTGAGGAAGACACGCCGATGACTTGCGAGCAAGCGGGTCTTGCTCCTGCACCTCCCGGACGGGTTTGAACAGCTCCAGCATACGGTCGCCCCTGTGTGCGGGACACTCACCAATCGTAGCGAGTCGCTGGGAGCATTTCATATACATTCGGGAATGAAATTGAATGGTTGAACAGTGGCTGGTGGCTGTCGAGGCGGGTCGGTGGAAGACGCGGACGTGAAGGTCGTTGCGATCGAGGCGGTTCCGGGCCATGAGAATCGGGTGATGCGATATTTGCAGCAACTTCACACCGCACGGATGACTGAACTCGTGAAGGGCTATGTGGTGTGCGAGTTGGATCGGACAAAGATTGAGGCGGTGTCGAAGTTTCCTGGTGTCAGGAGAGTGATGCCGATCGAGGATCTGTGCGATGCGGGAGCGTTAGGCGCACCTCCCAGTGCTCGTGAGGAGACGTTCGTTCCAGGAGACCTCGTGCGCATCGCCCATTGGCCGAGTGCGCCCGTGATCGGGTTCCTACGAGAGTGGGACGGGGAACAGGGGGTGGTGGACGTAGCCCTGTTCGGGCGAGCGATTCCCGTCCTCGTGACGCGGCCAGCGATTGAACCTGTTCCGTTGCCCGAACAATGGGCCTAGCCCGTGGTGAACCGATGGCTGAGTGCGGTGGTAACCCGATTGGGATGGAAGCAATCAGTCAGCGTGGCGGCGCCACAGCCTCGTGTGCCCGACCCGATTCAAATCGATTTGTCCGACCTGGCCAAGAACCTGTGGCTACCTTTGAACGTTGATTTCATGCGGATCGAGGTCGCGCCGGAGGAGGGTCAGGCGAACGATCGGGCCATGGAGGCCGAATCGGACGCGGCTCAGCCTGGTGATACTCCTGAAGCGAAGGAGGGCGCCTCTTCCGACATGCCTCCGAATCAATCCCGATCTGTGAGCCAGCCTCTCCGACCGGAAGGCCTTCAGTCCTCCGCCCTGGTGCGGGATCTACTGGTACCGTATCAGGCCATCCTCGAGGCACAGCGTGTGTGGGTGCCTATCCTGGAAATGGTGAAGGTGCTGGAGCAGTACGGGCACTGTCCGTCAGTGGTTGTCACTGCGCCAGAGAAGGATGAGGAACACAGCGATCTATACAGTATCCGCGACACATTGGCGAGAGTGACGCTGAAGGAGCACACCCATCGCGTTACGCTGCTGGCGATGAAGAGTCTCAAGGAAACCTATCGCGACTATGAGCCGCTGGTCCCGAAGATGCTGATGGCCGCGCTGGGCCATGATCTGGGAAAGATTCCGGTGTTCCGCGCGAGCGGGATCTACACGATGGGTGACCATCCCGCTGTGAGCGCGATGAAGGTGCAGGAACTCTTCGCAGGCTCCGACATTCCGTGGCTGAAGGAGTCGTTGGATGCGATCCGAGGACATCATCGAGCGAGTAAAGACCAGTTCGACGCTCTCCTGCGGCAGGCGGACGGACGGGCGCGAGAATTGGAGGTGGCTGCCTTCTCCAAGGAATTGAAAGTGCAGCCGTGGGAAAGCTGGTTTTCGGTTCCCCGCTTGCTGGAACTGATGGAGCCGAAGATCAACCAGCTCCAGCGGGGCGGGAGGTGGTCCGCCATCTCCATCAAGGATACGGTCTACGCGCATCCTGACCTGCTCCTCGACGCGGCCCGGCGCCTCTCCGCGGAGCGCAAGGTGGTGGATCTCTCTTTGATCCGGCTTTCCGATCGCGAGAAGGCCTTGCGCCGCATCGTCGATGAAGTACGGCGTGCTGACGTCCTTGCAGTACCGATCGGGGAGGGATTCTATGGGCGGAGCTATCAGATCATCATGAACAATCCGAGACGGAGAAATACGCTCCCACCTCGTAATTACTTTGTCCCGATCAAGCTGGAAGTCTTCAACGTGCCGGCGTCGGATCTGGAGGCCCGCAAGTCCGGTATCCTCCAAATCGTTGTCGAACTGCGGGCGATCTCGTAGGAGTACCCGCTGGCCATGGAGAATCTCATCGATTATCTGAACCCGCTCTCCTATATGACGCTAGAAGAATATTTGGCCTGGTGGAACTGGGTCTTTGCGACTTTGTTCCGGGGTGTGGTGGCGCGAGTGTTGGCGGTGACGTGTCTCGGATTCGCGTTCTGGTACGGGGCCTACAAACAACGGTTAGCAATCGGCATCTTCTTCTACGCGCTGACGATCCTGCTTGCCTATGTGAATTCGGTCGTCCGATTCTTCGGCGGGGGGTGAACGATGGAGAAAGGGGGACGTCCGGGGCCATTGTTCGCAGAGGGTATGGCTAGGGCCAAGCCCCGGAGCCTCATCGAGGCGATCTCCGAGATTCAGATTCTCGCGACGGTCGTCAAGACGGGGCGGGAGATTCCTGAGAACTATCTCTTGCTGGACCGGCGGATCGCGTATTTTGAAGTGGGAGTGAAAGGGGCACTGGCCGATGGTTTGATCAGCGCCTTGTTCGTCCCGGTGAGCATGGGGGTGTTGTCGAACCTCGTGCCGATCTTCGGCACGCTCAGCCCGAGCTTATTTGATCAGCTCTTCTCCGTCCTGATCGCGATGGCGTACGGATTGGGCTACAACGTCATGATCGGGGTCAATCTGGGCAACTGCTACTATGGGAAGGCGTGCCGGCAAGCCATCGACAGCATTTACAGCGCGATGGTCACGTTCAACATCTTGAAGGTGATCCTGGTTTTTCTGCTCTTCCACGGATTGCACGGATTGCTCACGCCGCATTGGGTGCATGCCAAAGCCGAACAGTTGTGGCCGGCGTGGCGGGTTCTTATGAATCAGGCTACGGCACTGGAGGTGCAAACGTGGATCCTGAATGTCCGCGAGGTGCTCCTTCTGTCGAGCTGGTTCGTTGTCTTCAGTACGGCTGTCTCGCTCATCATCCCGCGGATCTTGTTCGTGCGCGGCTCGAAGCAGGCGGAGCTCGAGCATCGCCGCAACATGCTCTACGACGGATACTGAGTAGGTATGCGATGGTGCCAAAGCCGGATTTGATTTGGGGCCAATTCAGCATCCTCAATGCTGACCCTGGTTTCACAGGTCTTATTTCAGAAACTCAACAACTTGCCATCCTAGAGGGAGTGAGATCGAGTGAGACGGAATCTTTAAGATTTCATCCTTAGCGGCTTAGAGAAAAAGGATTCGACCGTTCCACGGTCAAGAGACGCAGTCTTAATGGCGGTTCTGAATTCGCCGTGAACTGATCCATATTCCTTGCCGGCAAACTGTGCGCGAAGATTAGGAAGTTCGGAAGCAACTCGGTTACCTTCCTTAACAATATCTTCAATTACCGCATGAAACAGCCCTTCAATAAAAGGTTCCGCGATGGCATCCGGATAAACATCTGAAACGACTATTGGTCTAATGGGAATATCTTTTGCTTCCGCTATATTGGCAAGAACCCATTCTGGATGGCCCTTCGCCTGCTGAACATCCCGTTTTGACAAAGCACCATCTGGCTTCTTGTCAGACTTATTTTCAATGGCATAACAACAGTCATGAAACAACCAGACAACATCCGGAACGCCATCTTCAGTGCGACGAAATACTTTGGCGCCAAAACACTCACCTAATCTTTCTAAGCCAATATTGAATTGGGTCGGGTCGTCAGGTTTGCTTAGCCCCTCCAGCATTTCATCAAGTTTTCCACTAAAGCGAGGACCTTGCCATCCCCACTTTTCGAAAATATTCCATATAGATTCCGCTCTAATATCATCGATGTCGGACGGATCCACCGATGTAGCTCTGCTACGTGCACGCAAAAGGTGATCCATGAAACCCGAATTTATCCGCGTTGCTCGTGCTCGTTTTAGGCAATCAATTTCGCTTACCGTATCGCCGAGGTGAAAAGCTGCAATACTCGCAAGGTACCACCACCAGGCTCTATAGCCTGATAGTTCATGATCGTTGGTGCGATCGGCCTGTTCACGGGCGGTGAGAAGGGCGTGTGTGAAATCGCTGTCCCAAAGTGACCTTAGATAATTGACCTCCGCTATAGCACCTTGGCTGTAAGGATCATCTCTCTCTTCATGGCCTTCGATCGTTATATCTTCTAAACTTTCATTCGCTTGCTTTCGATAGTCTGAGTCCATTAGTAGCCCAATAATCATGTCGCTCAGTTGATGGCGATGTTCTTTCGCCACGTCGCTTTGTTCCATACCCCATGTTAGTTCTCTCTGAATTTCCTCAGGGAAGCCCTGGACAAGTGCCGGCGTAGTCAAAGCATTGAGTAGGCTTTGGCCCAACATAATGACAACCGCAAAATCCGTTGCGTCTCTTGTGCATCGCCCCATTCCCTGAATAAGCCTTGTCCTTTCCCGCCGTCGCAGCAAGGGACCCATTTTCCAGTGGTCGCGCATATGACGTTCAAGAGCATCTATAGCAGCCGCTGTTTCCGAGATAATTAGTAAACGACAGGTGTCACCCGGCAAATCTATGCCATCGTATCGGCCAGCAAGACACAATATTCCGCAAACACTATTGGTGAAGGGTTCAAGCGACTCTTCAATATCCGCTGCGCTAAACTTAGAAGGCTGTGGCTTCATGCCACCCGAGATCCGAGTGAACGTTCTGTCCGCGGTTAGAAAAGATGGAGCCAGTAAAAGGGCCCGACGAGGTGCTATGGCCTTCCAAACCTTGGCTATGAGATCGGAACATTCTTGTTCTGAATGACATATTCCTGGTACGAATACATATCTTTTTCCCCACTCAGCGTGCCTTGCTCTAATCGGTTTTATGGATGTGATGCCATAACTTCTCTGTAGATCGCCTTCGCCTCCCAAAGTCGCGGACATATAGATTCTCTGCTTGGTGTTAGCAAAAGGGGCATGCGTATGGGTTGGAGGGATTACAGGTCTGAAAACAATCTCTCTGGTCGACACTAAACAAAGGCAGGCTTGGATTTGGTTTCGAATTAGACCCCATGGAAAATAAATTTCCGCGTCTCTTTCACGATCGAAAATAGCTGTAATAGCTGGCACGACTCCAGAAGAAGCATGTACATCGGCTAATTCGACCACCTCAAATTCATCTTCGTCCGTCACTACCCGAAATTGTGCATCGGTAAGAGAAGGCCTGATTGCAGTCAAAACCTCTGAGTAAAGTCGGCGCGGCGCGTCCTTGCGAACCCTAACGGTCCACATTCCGCTCACAAATGACTCTGCACCATGTGCATCATCGAAGATGAGGACATCAGACTCTTGTATGACTGGATTGACATTGAACAGGTTGGAGTATGTGGATACTGCGACTGCTTTTGCTAAACTATATTTCCCTACTTCAGCCGGATGGCGGCTGTCTTTGTTCCCGGTAAGATCTGCACACTCAATTCCAAGATTTTGCGCCTCTCGCATAACTTGTTTGGCAAGTTGATTCGTCAATACAAGATAGGCCACTTTTTCGCCGGATCGACGTCGACGCCACTCTGCTATAAGTAAACCAACGGCCGTTTTCCCAGTTCCTGTGGGCAGTTCGAGAGCGATATCCCTGTCCGCGCAATCTTTATACTCTCTTAGAACATCGGCCTGGGGAACCCTGAGATATCCGTGACTACCAGCACGATTTGGTAGCTTCGAGAACAATTCCTCCGGTGAGGAATAGTTAACGGCCGCTTTGGGCTTACGAAATTCTGGTCGGTTCCCTGTGTCGCTCATATTTTCCTGCTTGTCGTGTGGGCTGTGATAGCGGCTCAGCAGAATACCGTTTTCGCTTTAGCATGTCACCATGATATCTCAGAACCGACACTGCGGAGGTTTGTTCAGGTGATAGTCCAACCAAGCCGCGGGTCGCCGGTCCACCGACCATCAGCGAAGCGTTGCTTTTTCCTCTACCTCTCGGAAGACGGTAAAGGTCTCAACTTTGTCCATTCCGAAATAGGTCACGGTTGAACGTCTATCTAGCCTTGCTATCCCTAAGTCTCGCGGTCCAGCAGATAAAAGGTCACAGGGACGCATTCCTAAGCCGCTGTTCCTACATTTAACCTGTCCCCCAACCATCTGATTTGGGGACCGCGATCCTTTAGACACGGCTCTCAATCTATCGACAATCGCGGTGCCGGCAAATGGGGTCTGCGGACTAGCGATCCATAGGGTTTATGAACCTGAAAAAATCGTGTGTGAGTGTCCTGGGTTCTGGGATATGTTCAGACGGCGTCGAATCTGCGGGCCAAGGCGAGCAATGTGTGGACGTACCTCCCAGCTACGATGCCGACCTTGTCGATGCGAAGGCTTGGTTGATAAGGGATTGAATCTCGTTGGTGGCAGGGATTGGCCTCTGCGGTTTGGATGCTCGGAGGGTCCGCTCCGAAACCCGCCGCTGGATCTGTCGGGGCTTGCGAACTCCGCGACGGCCTTTCATTCTGCCCCAGTCTGCGAGCTGTTTTCTTAGGATGCTTTTGACGATATGACCCCGTTTTCGCGTGGGCAGGGACCATATCCACCGCCGGAGCGCAACGTCGGACGGATCTTCTTCGTTGAAATAGAGCCGGTAGATGCGATGCCCCTTCCCCGGCTCATTTCTCATATGGTCCCTCCCACACGAAGCATATCTTCATCTTGAATTGCTTCCTCTTGGCGATCCCGCTCGGACTCTGGATGATGGACTGCATTGTTCGTGACCGGTCGTTGATAGACCCACCGGCCGAAGTGCAGATACCCGCAGGCGTTCGCGTATTGCGAGTCTCTGAGAAATTCCACTTTCTCTCGGAATCCGGAAAGATAAGGCTTGAGGATCAATGCGCCTCCGCCGCAGAAAATGACGCGGTCAAAGGACGGAGCGCCTGGTCCCCAGAGTCTGGTCATTTCGCCGAGGATGCGTTCGGCAAATGGTTTGAGAAGGGGTTGGATAGTCTCATCGATGAGCTTTTGGGCGAGATTGTCCCCTTTGACCTTTATCGGGCGAAAACCTTGAATCGCGAGATCAATTTCGTAGGGATCGATTGTTCTTTCATGTTGGTGAGTCAAGCTGTCGGCAACGCGTGTGAAGAGCTCTGTGACGCCCAGGACCTTGCCGCATGAGAGGTCGCTCAGGAACTGGCGATTGGACATGCCGACAAACTCGGTTGTGCGCATGCCGATATCGACGAAGGCGTTCCGGCCTTCCTCAGAACCGGGATGCGCAGCGATCGCGGCGAAAAACGCCCCCACGCCCTGAGGGAAGACCGTGACCTGGTTCGTGCGAAGTCCCTTCCGGACTACTTCTGCCACCTGAGTCTGGGCCACTGCAGACGCATACACATGGAGCGGGAGGCCCGTGAACACGTGGGCGCCTTCGGGCACATGGCGTGCTGCAAATGCCACGAGCGCCTTAAACGTGGGAGAGGTCCACCACCCGTCATATTGTTCGCGGAACCTCCAGCCCGCTTGGACTGCTTCCTCGCCAACGACATAATCGGCTCCCTCGACCTGAACGGCGCTCTTTGAGAGCGAGAGACCCAAGTCGATCGAGGTGACGGCAACCGGTGCCACCAGCGAGGGATAGATGAAGCGTCGCCCATCTTCAAAGACAATCTTCGTGTACCCGTAGCCCACGTCGAGACCGATGAACGGCACGTCTCCGTTCAATCGGTTCGGTGAATGTCTAACGCCTGACGTCATTCCTGCCTTGGCGGCCGCCCTTGTGCGAGTTGCCATGTAGCGCTCCTTTAGTTCGACTGGTTCGCGGTAACGGATAATCTGGCCTCTCGCCTGTCGTATTACTGACCAGAAGCCGGAGAGCTCCCAGGATTCCAGGAAACCATCAAAGTCACCAGGCCAAAGAGGAAATAGGGAATCGCGAACAAAGCCGAAAGTCTGAAATAGGAATGGTAGCAATATGTTAGAGAATGAAGACGATGTAACGCTGAAGGTCTAAGGAGGGTCGCTCTATCCTTATATATAGGCGTATAAGGCGGGCCCTCTCTGTTGAGGTTGCCTCAATGCCCGGATCAGCCTGTTGAGTGCGACTGCCTGGAGTATTTCTATGCTCCACGAGATCAAGGGGTTTGGAGGGTGGGTCTCGAAGCAGTAATACCTCTACATCCGAATTGCCATGAGACTGAGGGATACTACGATGGTTCCCTTCAGAGTGAACCTGCTTATCATGAGGCAGTACGGGGTTCCGAGCTGTTCGCGCTTCCTGGATGAGGTTGCTGAGGGATTGTGCTCAAGACGTTCGCACATAACAGATATGAATATACTGTCCTGAACTCACGACGCGACGGAGGGAAGGTAAAGCGGGGTGGGGAACGGGTCCGGTGAAGTGAAGATATCTGCTGTTTCTGACGAGGCGTTGATGGTAGGGCCTATTGATGGGACTCAGGTGTCGAACCCGGTCCAACCTGCCTCTGAAAGCTCAAGCGACACAGGCAGACGAATCAGGATTCGGATGTACTGCGAGGAGGTCGATACTTTGTTTGTCCGGGCAGAGGCGGAGTGCCCCGAGGCAGTGCCGTTCATGTATCAGCGTGCCTGTAGTTACGGGATGACAAGCCAACGCTGGATGAAAACGGAAAAGCAAATAGAAATGTGGCTGCGAAAGAATTACCGTACGATGCCCACCCGTATTGCAGACTATCTCATCGCGTACCATAAGATTGATCCGCGAATGAAACCGTTCCTCATCAACCTGGCGCGGAAGGTCAAGGCCAGGTATCGGATGAGAAGGCATCGGGGGAGAATCGAAGTCCGTATCATTGATGGGAAAGAACAAGTCGTGAATCTTGGTTACGAGGCGGAGACTGGGCGCGAGGAGGGGGCTTCATAAGGGAGGACACCTGGGTTCGGTGAGCAAGATCTCGCAATTAGAAGGGAGCACCGCGGAGTTCTGTAACCTGCCGGCGCGAAGCGCCGGCCTTTCCCTCAGGTGCCAGGTGCGCAATGCAGCCCTGGTACGGAGCGGCGAGTGCCCGCATCGTGGGCGCGAAGCCGCGACATTGGGACAGAGCGGCGTGCTCCCGCTCGATCTGCGGCAGCCCAAGGGAAGCCGGTTGTCTTAGAAGCGTGGTACGGTAGGCATGTCCACTCGCCTGAGAAGCACTAGCGACTCAGTGCCGCACGGATGGTGTTGAAAGTGTGGGTCCGGGCTTGCTCTTCTTCTCGTGCCTGCATTTCCTTGATCCGGAAATGTCGGCGGGCGAACGAGTCGACCTCCTGATGAGCCTTCCCCTTCAGCTTGTCCAGAATCCCCTCTGAGATCTGAATCTCGAACCGCATCGGCGCCTCCTTGGTTGGACGATCGTCAGCGTCGTCACCTCCTGCCGCCGTCCGCGGCGGCCTTCTTTTCGGTCGCAAGCGCATCAGCATCGAGGGGCGGTCGAAGGAACGGCGTCACATGCGTCCGTCGCGAAAGCGGTCGGGCCAGGCTGCCACCGCATACTCGTTTAAGTAAACAGTCACTTTTAAAAATACGACAAATAGCCCAGCAATTCGGTTGACCTTTATTGACTACTACTGTATGTCGGGTCGTCAGCACCTTAGGCGTGGTTGTCGAAGGGATCATTATCCGCACCTACCGGCTGTTTTCTCGACCTGGTTCCTCACATGGTGGCCGTCGGGTCTTGGTGTTCGATGGCTCTAATCGTCTTCATCTTCCGCTCACCCACTACTGCGAGGAAGCCTCATCACGGCTGTCGCGTGGGACCTGTCGCGCGTATATCTATGCCTTGATGCCATTTTTCTCTTGGCTGGACACCCATCAGTTCTCCTGGACAAGTGAACCAATGATTATCCGAGACTATGTTCGGGAGTATCTAACTCAGCGTTTGGCCGCGCAAGCTCGCCCTCATCACCTCGGCTTTGAGCTCGTGTATTTGACGAAAGAGACACGGACGACGCTCCGCGTATTTCTCGCCTCGCTCAAGACATTCTATTCGATCATGCGCAGAACGAAGCGCTATGCCTTCGACAACCCGTTAGAGCATCGGGCTGTTAGGACCGTCAACCAGATAGAAGGCCTGAAAAAAGAGCCGCCATATCCCACGATGCCTGAGATTAGCGGCGTCTCTCACCCAATGCCGAAGACACGGCTCTCGGAAAATTATTTCCGTTTGGAAGGAACTGAATGGAGGCCCCAGCCCATTGATGATCCTGCATTTCCAGCAATGGTGCTAGCTGGAGGACGGAGGCTCCCGCGTTGGCGAATCCGCGAGGAATGCATTGCGCAGATTCTCTTTAGCTCAGGAGCGAGAGTGTCGGAGGTCCTCGGCCTCACATTTGGAGACTGGGGGGCTCGAGGATTCTTGCAAGAGGCGACGGCGTTCAACAAAGGCAGCCATGAAGTGAGAACAAAATTTATCCGCTTTTCTCGCGAAGCCGCCAACCTTCTGCGCCGGTATGTGAACACTGAACGGCGAGACATCGATTCCCGCCATGCCTCGCTGGCCGATTATCAGAAGCTGGCTCGTTCAGGGATTGTCGATCTTCATACGATCCCACTGTTCATGACCGAACACGGGACCGTCTTATCTGCGGACCACTACCGTCGCTACTACTGGAATCCGGCGTGTGAAGTGGCCGGCCTGCGAGCGAACATGCATCAAGCTCGTCACTGGTATGTCACCTTGGCCATTCGACAGATCTATGAAACCTCGCAAAGCGAGGCGGATCTGAATCGCAAATTGCGTGAATTGATCGAGTATATGAGCTGGAAAAGCGGATGGGTGACCCTGCAGTCTTACGAGCACTATTTTAACGCAAGTCGTCACGCCGAAATTCAAAATCAACTGCACCAACACTTGGACAACGTCCTCCGAGAAGCTATCGTTGATCAAGGCTCCCGCCTCCCAACAAGAGCCATCACCCACAGACCAGGAACAGAAGACGCTGACTGGACGTTCTTACAAGAGTTAGGAGGTAACCTTGCAGGCGAACGTGACCCGGCCATGGAATCGGTTCAAGGGCCGTATTGATCCTCTGGTGTATCGAGCGCCACGGACAGGTGCCGATCCAGAGAATGGGCACAAATGGCCGAGCATCCATGATCGCATCGTGCGTCGCCTGGAGCGACGTCTTGGATATCCCTGGTCCAATCATCTGATTCTAGGAGCTGCCATTCTCTCTGCCAACCGTATGGATTTGCATACCATTGAAGGACGCATGGCTTCCTGCCACGCCCGGTTAAGAACGTTCTTCGAGGTGTTGAGCCTCAGATCGATGGACGACTGGAAGCCTAAGGAAACGATGATTGCGTATTTAAAAGGTGAGCTTGTGCCGGACGATACGGATCAGAGCCGGTATGGCTTTTGGCTGTCCTATAAATCCCTGGCCAGATACGGGAACCAATGGCTACAGACATTGTCCGCTCAGCAACAGGAGAAATACCGGCCATTCATTTTCCCTCTGATTCCGTTTGAGGAGGTCCGCGGTCTGCGAGACTTTGAGCAAATGCGTCAGCTGGCGCGAAAAAGAAGAAAGGCCGAGACCGATGCCATCGTTCGGCAGTATGCGCAGATCCGGGCTGAGGCGCACTTTCGCCTGAATCTGATCACTCGCATTCGCCAGGCTATGAAGGAAGCGGTGGAACGAGCCCCTCATGATGCCACAGGAGAGCCGGTCTTCCCGATCGCGTTTCACTATCAGGAAGGCGACGAAACCTTGCGCTTTCGGGTCTGGGATAAGAGAAGCATTCGCCTCACGTACCCTGACACATTTCGCGTCGAGGTGCGGCGGCGTGCGCACAAACAAAGGTGGGAGTTTGCACGGGGTAATAACTACCTCATCCTAGAATTTGTTCAGGCTGAGCGGACTGGAGCCGCCACGCCGGAAGGACTGTGGTTTGTTGATCTCATCAAGCAGAAGGTCCTGGGATCACAACGACAGATCAAGGAAGAGGAAAAAGAGCTGCGACGTCGGTGGTTCGCCGCGTGGGGATATTCACGCGACCCAAAGCTGTATAGTCCAGAGCCATTCGGCACGTATGTGGCTGGCGTCTTGACCCCAACGATCCAACAGGGGGGAGGGCATCACTTAGTGTGGTTGATGGAGAAGACGGGCAAGATATTGATCCCGTTAGAGTCCCTGTATGTCGCCAGCTTGTTCGGTCTCCTCGCGCTGGATCTGTGGACCACAACGGGCATGCGCATTAATGAAAGCTGCCAAGTGCGCCTGAGTAGCGACTGCCTCGCACGACTGATTTTCCCAGCGCCACCCGGAGCGAAAGATCAATCGCCCCGCATGCGGTACGTCTTACAGTTGGTTCCAAAAGGAGAACGAACGAATACTCCGCAGAATTATTTCATTGGCGAGGAAACGCGGCGCTTGCTGGTCAAAGTGGCCAAGATGCTTACTGAGCATTATGGGCTCAAGGCCGGGCAGCCGTTACCGCGGGTGCCTTATAACAAGCATCTGGCCCGGGCACATCGGTTTGGAAAAGCACCCTATATCTTCCAGTATTCGTCCAAACATTTGGATTATAAAACCCTCACCAGTTGTGTGCGCTTTCTTCTCCATGGGATTCCGTTGTCAACGGTCGACGGCACTCGCGTGGTGCTCCGCCCCCACCTGTTTCGCCATGCCTTTGCCACACATGCCGTGCAGGTTGAAAAACTGCCGATCGATATCGTGCGGGAAATGCTCAAGCAAAAGAACCTCGCCGTGACCGACTACTACAGCAAGCCAACTGAAACCTTCCTTGTGGACGCCAGTGACCAATACCTCGCCAAACTCGCATCTCATTTAAATGTGGGAAAGGCCGTCGTGCGTCTTCCAGAAGACCTCAAAGCTCTGTATGAGGAGGCACATGACAAGGTAGGAACCCTCACCGATGTCATCGGAGGAATCTGTGTGAGCCACGGATTCTGCACGGCGAAGTTTGCATGCGTCGGATGCCCGGGGAAAGTACCCGATCCTTCAAGGCGGCATCAGGTCCAACACAAACGTCAATGGGCGCTCCGGCAGATCGCCTTTACCAAGACAGAAGGGCTGCTCGCAGAAAGCCAGCGGATGCAGCAACTGGTGCGCGAGTGCGAACGGGAGTTGCAGGAAATGACGTTGATTGAAGAATATCGAAAGGACGAATCTCGTGTCCCGCTCATCCAAATCGACGAGCAGCCTACAAAGCGATAACCGACGTCCCTGGTTAGTGCAGCGGGTGTATGAACCGAAACGCCAGCGTACGGTCCTGCTCGTGCGCCAGTCCGTTCATGCACTGCTAAAGGCCAAACGAAAAGTCTCGCTGATGGCAATTGTCATGACGTCCAAGGAATTGGACCGAAAACATTTGGGGATCTCAGCCAGTGCGATCTTGGGCAATGATGAAGCCCGCGAGCTGTATGAGGCGCATCGCACTTGGCGGGCACCGCGTGGCAAACGACGCTTTTCGGTGGAGTGCCTCGAGGAGATGCCACAGCCGAGAGTAAAAGCTGGCCGCGATCTTCGCTTAGTGTACGAGCGATATCTGCAAATGCCGAAACGGGATTTAGCGTTACGGTTACTCAAAATGGAAGAAAGCTATGTCGCACTCGAAGAAACGTGGCTGCAGGCTAATGATACGCTCTACAATGCGATGCTGGGTCATCATGATAAATCCGTTCCAACGACCGGCTAAGGGGAACAGCCATCTGAGGTCTATTTGACGCCAGCTCCTTCTGACGAACAGTGAACGGGTAATGAAGTCAATTGGTCAGAGGCGGCCAAGCTCCTGTTAGAGCGGGCTTCACCATGGTTCCCCATCTCGTCGCTCTTGAAGAATGCAGGCAATCCGTTTCAAGTGAAGATTGGCGTTCGACCTTTAGGTCTTGAACGGGATCGTAGAGCCTGAAAGAGGCTTTATGCGCTACTAGCATATATGCAACCATTCATCCCTCATAGCGATTCGAATACGAGAACAAATCCCGGAAAAGATAATGAGGTGCGTGTGGCAGGGTAGACCGTCACGACAATAACAAAGCAATCGGGCTTCGGGTTGCGCGGCCAGGGTGTTCCAGACAACATCCGGAACACGAGCGAGGATCGTACCGTACTGCGAGACGTACTGCTCCCAGGTGAGTTCTCCGCGCTTCCAGCCCATCACCATAGACCACGTCGGGGCGAAGGATCGCCACAGTCCGATGGCAGACTTCACGGTCGTATCGATGCCGATCACGCCCGGCTTGATTTGTCCGCGGGTCAGTACAGTCATGGCGCACCTCCATGTATTACCCGGGAGGTGTGACCTACGAGCGCAGCGAGTCTGAGCTGGCTGTTACCGGCAGCGGCCGAGTGGATAGTGCGGCGGAATGTGGATGAAGAGCGTACGACGAGCCACCCGTCTCTCCTGGGTCTGGAAGACGTAGATCGCGATCGAGCCAAGGACGGTACCCAGGGTGACGGAAGCAACCATGAATTGCAGGATTCCGACAAATGCAGAATCGAAGATGTCCATGGCGCGCCTCTGAAGGATTGGGTGCCAAGTGGGTGGCCATGTTAGTCCCCATGGCCCAGGGTGGAGAGCGACAGACGCGCTCTCGAAACACAACAGGCGGCTCCATGGTCTGAAGCCGCCCGCTTTGAGCTGGATCAGCTCGGGGTGCTCGTGCGAGCCTTGCGCTTGACCTCAGCGGAGAACGCGACAATCTCATGCTTCGCGCGCTTATGGCCATCCTCGGTTTCCCAGCGACGCTGTTGGAGCTTGCCGGCGATGCCGATCCAATCGCCTTTTTGGCCTTCACCGGCGAACTTCTCGCCATCGGGGCCATACATGACGACTGTGACCCAGCATTCCCGCTTTCGCACATCCCCTTGCACTGGATACTCCTCGGTGCTGCAGAGATCGAACGTAGTCACAGCCTGGCTATTGGCTCGGTAGCGGATCTCCGGGTTCCTCGCAAGCCGTCCGGTCATCTCAAGCTTGTTCGTATCTTTGAATAGTTTCCGGTCCGTCCCCGAATCAGCGGTAGCAGTGCTCATCGCAACACTCCTTTTCATGGGTGAACAAAGGCCCTGCAGGAGTGCAGAGCAATAGAGAACGACAGGCCGGGGCCTGGGCCGTTCACCGAAGTGTGGTCTGATTCGTGAGGTGGGCTCGGGCCCCGGTCAACACTTCGGACATGCTGCCCGCGCAGCGGGCCTCATGACCGCTCGGACGGTGGAAAAAAAGACGTGCGAGGAAGGGCGCGTTTCACATAACGGGATCAGGAGTCGAGCTTGCGGGAATCGGAAGAGCGGGACTCTCGGCTGCCGCGCGGTTGGCGAGTTGATCGACGAGTTCGTTCATCGCAATGCCACGATGCGCCGGAACCTTCTGCCACGCGATCTCGATCGGCAACGCTTTGATGAACCGGGCGTACTCGCGGGTCGACGGGGTATTGGCCCGCCAAGCGCCGGTTGGCCAGGCGGCAATGCCCTTGTAATCGTGGTACACCGTGACTTGCTTGTACCCGTTGAGAACACACCAGGTCAGCGCGCGAGTGGCGGCCTCGAGTTCGGCTCCGACATTGCGGTGTTCGAATGCGCCGCTTTGCAGAAGGCTGCCGGAGTCCCGGTGCAATTCTCGATCACCTTGCTGGACGACGAACGACCACCCGAACCGGTACCCGAGCGGTGCCTGGAGACAGGCTCCGTCCACCCAGACCTGGATAACCGATGGGTCGATGGTCAGCGTGTCGTGACCCCTCGGAGCAGCAGAGCTCCCACCGGAAATGCGCTGCCATACCTGAGTAATGGTCGCTAGAATGGCCGGTGGACAGGAGTGCAATTCATCAGGGACCAAAGTGGGGCCACGTTTGCCGACATAAAGCTTGATAGCACCGAGATTGGGGCCGTTCTGCATCTGGATAAGCAGTTTCGCAGCGTAGTGGTTGTTCATCGACGGGCCTGGCGTGGCGATGATCCCTTGCTCTTGCAGTCCGCTGGTCATGGCATCTGCCAATTCCTGAAGCGTCATGTGCCCTCCTCGCTGTTTGTCTACCAGAGCCGCTGGGCCGGAGACAATGCCCGCGCAGCGGGCCAGCTGGTTCATAGTTTTCTGACGCGCGCGGGAAAACGGTACGATCTCCGGGTAGGGAATTGTAAATATCGGGCAAGCCGGATGATAACTGTCGGGAGCTGTTATCTGAAGGCGCGGGGTTCTGCGTGAAGAGGGAAAGGGGCAACCACTGTCTGGTCCGTGAGAAAGTCGAACTTTCAGAACCGATCAGGTTGAAAGTCCGAGGTGCTGCTCGACGGTCTGGAGCCGACGTTCAAGGCTTTCAACCCGCTCCTGAAGCTGATGATAGGACAGCTGGAGCATGGCCCGTGTATCGCGCGACTCTAGGTGGATTTCTGAGCGGATGTCGACAAGCTGTTGGCGTTGAAACTGCTGTCCTTCAATGACCAAGTCGAGCTTGTGGTGAAGATCTTCGACAAGGATGCCGGAGTGGCGCTTGGCGTCCGCGATGTCCTCGCGCAGGGTCGCGGTCATAGCGGCCATTTCTTGCCGGAGTTCAGTACGGAGCCCTCCCATTTCCTCGCGCAGGCCTTGTGACGCCTCCGTGACGATTTGGCGAATTTGAGCTAGGGAGTCGGTGTCCACAGTGTCTCCTTTCCGCAGTGTCGCAGTCTAGGATGTCTCCGGTCAGAAATCAACTCGATCGAGAACCTGTTCTCTCAGGTGGAGACGGGAAGAACTCTCCTTACAGCCGTAGCGTACTAGGGAGCAATCATGGCAGAACATCTCTGCGACCGTGCGGTGCGAGTTAGGAAACCGACACTGCCGCAGGAGATGCCTCGATCAGGTGCAGGGGTTGCCTGTGAGTGCGTGAGCGCGCCAGCACCTCCGAAAGCAATTGATCTGTTTGTGCGGTGGAATCCAAGTGGATATCCGGGACCGCTGCGAGCAGCGATGTCGCGGGCACGATGACGCCGTATTCCCGGGCCAGTTGAAGAAAGTCCCAGAGCAGCGGTTCGGGACTCCGTTGGAGTTCTTCGAGCGCCCCGGCGTGGCCGATGAGGATGAGCTTTCCTTTCGCGCGCGTGATCGCGACGTTGATGAGCTTGTGCGGCGCTGCGTCCTCGTGCACCCACCCGAGCATGGTCCGTGCGATGTTGGCCGTCGTGACCGTGTCGAAGATGACGACATCGCTCTGGCGTCCTTGGAAGCGGTGGACCGTTCCGGCCTGAACCAAATCTGCCAGCCCTTGAAGGCGGAGCAATCGTTCGATCAGATGGACCTGGGCGCGATAGGGCGCGATGATGCTGACGGATGGCGCCTCACCCGGGGTCGAGACGGTTTGCATGGCAAGCCGCACAGCGAGCATGGCGTGGTACAGGTTATAGGGCGACCCTCTGCGGTCCCGTTTGGTCACGGGATCGGCGCCGGCCGTGTCCAAGACGATCAAGGGCTGACCAGGAGCGGGCGCATAGGCCGTCAAGGGCCGACGGGCTGCCCCCATGTGGGCGGCCGAGTGATATGCGAGGCCGGCGCGGGCATACAGGCGCGCGGCAACCCGTGCGATATCTGGATGCATCCGGTACTGGGTGGCGAGCGACACGACCCGCTGATCCCGTCCGGACGTGATCTGCGCGATCTGATAAATATCCCTCGCGAGCCACGCTTTGGTGTGCTCGGTCTTGGCTACTGTGATTGGGGGCAATTGGAGATAGTCGCCGACGATGATCAGCTTCTTGGTTGCGAGACACGAGGCGGCAAAGACGGCGGGCGGCAAGCCCATACTCGCCTCATCCAGGATCACGACGTCGAACCGCTCGGGACTAAGCAATTTGGAGGCATAGGTCCGGGTCAAGGTGGTCGCAATGATCCGGCTTCGGTTGATGATCGTGCGTTCGATCTCCGCAATGCGCCGCTCTCCATCAGTGACGGTTTGCCGGAGCTCGCGGATTGTGTGCTGCGTGACGCGGACCAGCAGTTCGAGTTCATCAAGGGTGAAGTTGTCCGCTGAAAAGGGGAGGTGCTCTCTGGCTGCTCGCTCCCGTGCCTGAGCGTCCTGGATGAGTCGCCGTGATTGGCGGAGATCCTGTTCGAGCATCCGGAGGGCCGCATAGCGCCTGGCTTGCTCGGGAGTTTCTTCCAGAATGAATTGTTCCGTCTGCGCGATCTGCCGTCGCTTCAGTAGCCGGAACACAAAGGGCAGGGCCCGCAGGGACGCCAGGCGGTGGTGGGCCTCTTCCAACTCGCTTCGAACCCTTGCGATCGCGCTGAGGAGCCGCTCCTCATAGCCGACGAGCAGATCATGCCGTTGCTGCAGCTCGGCGACGGTGCGCTGGCAGATGCTGATCTGCAGAGTATGCTGGAGCAGGCTTTCAAGCCCGGGCAGGTCGGCTTCCAGGGCGCTGAGTTGCTTCCGTAGAGGCTCAACGGTTGCTTCGATAGCGGTCATCTGGTCCAGTACCAGGGCCTCAAGATTGGTCGTTTGGCTTCGCTCGGAGCTATCAGGGCTTGCAGTTCCTACGCGAACGATCGTTCCGCGGGGACAATCCAGCACCTTATCGAGCACAAGGTCGAGGATGTGATCGATGGCGGTGTTCGTCGGAGAGCAGATCAAGATCCGCTGCCCAAGATGCAGGAAAGCCTGAGCAAGGGCACTGATCAACTCGCTTTTCCCGGTTCCCGGAGGACCGAGGACGAACAGGAGGTCGTCCTGCAGCGCGCGTGCGAAGGCTGCGGCTTGTTCTGTATTCAGGCAGGGGGGTGCGGAAATTCCCGCGGAATCCACGAGTCTGGGGACGGCATCGGGCTGGAAGGCCTTGAGGCTGAGTGCGGTGTTGAAGTCGGCCTGCTGCCGCAGGATCTGGACCAGTCGTTTGTCGAGGGCCTGCAAGAGCTTGATGGAGTCAAAGGTGAGATGCGCTTGGGGGATTTCCGCCTGCAGTTCTGTATCCAGCGCCAGTGCGAGGCCATCGATCGAGAATCCAACGACTCGGCAAGGATGACGCTGGTCGTTCGCTAGGAGAGAAGGATGGGCGTCCTCCAGAATGTGGTCAGGAATCGGCTGGCAGTCGAAGAGGAAATAGGAGGTTCGCCCAGCACGGTGTTGGAGGCGGCCGTTGCGGATTGGGAAGGTGAAGCTGTCCGTATCGCTCAGAGGTTGCCGAGCCCGCAGCTCATCTGCGATGGCCTGGCGAAAGGATTCAATCATAGGGACGAGGGTGGAGTGATGGTCCGCATGGTCCATTTTGGGAGCGGTCCATCCTGCCGGAGTCTGCATGACATCTCCCTTGAGTGCCGAAGATAAGCGCACAGAGCATCGGGTGATTGAACCTGCGCTCGGGACGAGCGCCGGAGGGAGGACGGGCAAAGACAAAATACAACGTGGAGCCGCGTGGTGTTGTCGCGTGAAATCTCTATGTCGGTACACGAACGATCTGAAACCTGCCGAGGTCCGTGCGCAGCGCGTTCGCACCGGGCGCGTGTTGTGTGATCGGAGTGATGCCGTTGAGGCCAGGTCAGGCGGAGGTTGGTCTCAGTTATGCATGATGCCCGACCGAAAAAGATTTCGTGATGCAGGCGGCAAACTCTTGCAACTCGGCGCGCAGAGCCGTAGGATAAAGCCACTTTACTTCTTTTAGTAGGCACTCGCCGAATCATCTCTCTGCCGGTGAACTTCACGCGGCAGAACCTTTCTCAATTCTTCTCATCATCGTGACGCCGTCGTTTCACGACTGATCATCGTGGACAGCGCACGGTCCCTTCAGCAGCGATTGCGCGCCCTGCGCAGGCACAGTTTCACTCTTCACACAGTTCGACTCCATCACCAACATTCATCTGACCGTCGGCTCATCTGAGTCAGACGACCGTCGTCTGTCTCCACATGGATGCGGTTTTCCTTGATCGTATCGCACAGGCAGCGGCTTCAGCACACAGGAAAGGAGGACATCATGACAGTGCCATAGTCAGATCATCGGCAGGACAGCGCCACTCACAACCTTCCAGCTCCTCAAAACCATCCTTCCATCTGTTCTCTTCTGCATCAGGTCCAATCACCTCACATTCATTCCAGACATCGCATGACTCAACCTGGGCTCCGGCCCCGTGCTGAGCTCAGCACATCTTTATTGTGGAGGTACGCCCTATGGCAGGCATGAGCAAGAAGGAAAAACAGGCGTGGGAGATGCTTCTCGGGGACATCCGGCATGCGCGACGAACCTATCGGCACTTGATGGAACGTGCGCAGAGCGAACCGGAGAAAGTGCGGTTGTATCTCAGTACGCTCGATGAAGAAGAGATTCTGCGAGATGGCCTGTTGGGAAAACTGTGGCAGGTCGTCTCAGGTCAGGACGCCAATCGGCATCGGCACCCGCTCTCGACATGAGAAACAGGTGTAGATGATCGTCGGTCCCTTCCCGTTCATCTCAAGTTCCCACAGATCACAATCTTCTCGCGAACCTTTCGGATACAGCGTGTCGAGTCGAGTCTGACATCTCGGACACAGGACCGGCTTCGGCTGGAAGTTCCAATAGCGCAGCACTCGATCGAACCAGTCGCGCAGGCGTTGCTTGAGGTCATCGCTGCCGGTGTCACGGCTCTGTGACTCCTGCAGCAGGACCTCTGCTTCATCGTGGAGAGGCCCGCTGAGCGGGATTTCGACTCGGTAGGCTCTCATCGATTCACGATGTACTGCAGCGCAGGCGGATTGTCAATCCTTGTCACTCATCAGGAGGCCATCATGGAGAGCCATCACAAATGGAACGACTACTTCAGGTCCCATCGCGAATTCATCCTCGCGACGCTGTTCGAACCGGATCGGGTTCACACGGCAGCGGGGGACGTACTCTGCGAAGTCGATGGGAAGCTAGTGAAGGTCCGCACGCTCGTGGACGAGATTGAACAGCAAACGCGGGGGCAGGCGACGCTTCCGGAAACCTGGGAGTTCGACTTCGCCCGGAGAGTGGTCGCACAGGCGGCAAGGCTTGGGCGCTTCGAGCGCGAAGCCTTGATGACGTTTGCCCGGTACAGCCCAAGGGATCTGCCAAGGTTGTCGCAGGAAGCTCATGAAGCGGTCGTGACCGCCTCGCAGGCCCTCTATGCGGAACCGATTTGCCAACGTTGACCAATTCACCATGACACACACCATCGAAGGAGACACCATCATGACCACAACAACCACATCGAAGCTCACAGCGATTCGGACCATTCTTCGCAAGGCCATTCTGGCTCCACGAGCGCATGCGACCCGTGTCGCACGTCTGGAGAAAGAGGATGTGCAGGCCTTGCTTGAGGAGTGCCGGACTGGGAACCACAGAATCCACCCTGTCAATCTCTACAACCTCGAACAGCGATTGGCAGAAATGGAGGAAGTGGACTGGTCGAACCGGCTGATGCAGACAGCTCGCACGCCATTGGAGAATCGCTATGATGAAGAACATCAACCGACCAAACCCAGAGTCCCGGTTCTCCGCCGTCGATACCGCAGTGTGTATGTCACGCTGCGTGACGGACGTCGCGCACGCCGGTTGGATACCTCACGGGCGATGCCATTGTGCGGCCTTCAAGCGCCGGTGGTGTTGTCGGAAGAGGAACGACGAGGCGGAACGTGGATCACTGGTCCTCGGCAGTGTCCGATGTGCTTCGGATATCACCTGCCGAGGCCACAGCCCGAGAATCCGGTCTCCTTACCTCGCACATCCGTATCTACGCAACCGGCATGCCCGCGATGCAAGGCGTCGGTGGTGCTGGAACGGGTGGTCTCCGGGACTTCCGAATCTGGAATCCTGGAGAAGAGTTGTCTGTGCGGGTGGAGTGAAACAACGACACTGCTGTCAGCGGAAGACCAGGCTCAGAACGAGCTGGCGTTATCGCGGGCAGCGGTGCGTGATGACGACCAGGAGCCAGCCCTGATGCTTGGCGACGTCGCCCAGGAATTTGCGGAGGTGGCGGCGTTGGGCTCAGTGGAGGCGGAGGATTTGCTCTGCAGCGAGGTGCCGGATGCGGATCGGGAGGAGGATCAAGACCCCGAGAAGACGGATGCGGCATCCCTTTCGACCGAGGAGAGATCCGATGAGGAACTAACCGAGGAACCCTCCGACGAAGCAGCATCAGCAGATCAGGAGGGATCCGAGCAGGAGGATGCCGATGACATGCTCATCGCGCTCCAGAACCGGTTCTGGCAAAGCCTGTCAGTCAAGGCGTTGCGTTGTGGGCTCCTTGAAGCCACGATACTCGGCCGCCTGTCGGGGAGCCGAACGGATCTGGTGTGGGCGGCTGCATCGGCCACGGCCGAATCCTGTGTCAGGATGAAAGAGAGGGAGCAGCGTGAGGTCGCGCATTGGCTGGTCGCCGCGCCGGAGGATGTCCTCTGGAAGCTATTGCCGGAATCTGACCTCTTGACCGAGATCACGACCGAGGGAATGCAGCGGGTCCTGCCGCCGATTTCGGTGAAAATCGAGCGGTGGAAGTATTCCTGCCGCGTCAAACTCGCGCGCTTCATCTATCCGCAGGCAGGAATCCGGATCCTGGCTCCCAAGTTCGGAGTGTCCCAGGCCGTGTTCCAGAGAGCTTGCGGCAGGTGACAGGCAACGAGACGGAAGGAATTCTGCCCTCAGGGCGGTGCGGAGTTCCTTCCGGTCTCCCTACAGGTGAGGGAGTGCGTCCAGCTCGATCGTGAGGATCGGGGGATCGCACTCCCTTTTTTTGTCCGCTTACGCGGCCCGTTGCATCGCCGACCTCGGCAGGTTGCCGAAGTTGACGGTCCTGGCGTTGAGCTCGACATACGTCACCGACGCCTGACCGTCGGTCTCTCGCGTCCGGGTTTGAAGGTTGCCTTCCACGTAGACTTCCTGGCCCTTGACCAGGTTGCGGCAGCTCTCGGCGAGCTTTCCCCAGACGACGACTGAGAAATAACTCGAGGGCCGCTTCTCGCCGGTCTTCCTGGACGGGAGCCCGTCGACCGCGAGGCGCAGGTTGCAGACCGACTTGTCGCCGACCGTGCGGATGACGGGGTCGGTGGTGAGACGGCCGTTGATAGTCCCTTTGGCGAACGTACGCATGTGAAGATACCTCCAACATGTGAGTGGTGAGTGAACAACAAGACATGACGCTCAATGCGCCACGCCGGTCACCTAGCTGACCCGGTCACCGGTTGTACGCACCGGACTACCGTGCGCATGGCATCCAGGGTCCGAGAAACAAGCGTCGCAGTGAACTTCTGTGCCGCTTGGTGACCTCAGGCGGCGTAGACCTGAGGAGAGGAACGTATGGGGGCGGGAGTGGTCCCAGGCAGCATGCCGCATTGCACGGCGACCGAACGCAGCGCTTCTTCGCTCAATCCATGGTCCTTCGAAAGAAGGCGGCAGCCGGCTTCCTTCGAGCGGAAACGTCGGAGCTGCTCTTTAAAATACTTGATGAGCGGGAGTAGCAGGGGATCTGTCGGTTGAAAGGCTGCAGGGCTCGGGTGCCGCAGCATCGGATGGTGCGCGTCCGGATCGCCGGCAAGTAGGGACAAGTCCTCATCGGATAACGTGAGGAGCCACTCGGAGATGGCCTTGGAGTCTTCCTCGCTGAGGGAGCGCGGAGACACCTCAAGGATCCGGCCGGCCGCTGCCCACAAGGCCATACGCGACTCGGTATGGTCGACGCCACGGAGGGCTAGGTCGATCAGCTTCTTCCGGAGGGGATGGCTGGTCAGGAAAAGGTCGAATGCAGGCTTGTGCATGCGGTCGCCGAGATCGGCGAGGTCTTGCGACGTGTTGGCGAGGAGGTCGGCAAGCTCTTCTTCATGGAGGTCGAGCCCTTTGACGCAGTCTTCGCCGTCCTGGGCGTCCATTAGATGGCGGTCGGGATCGCCCTCGACACTCTCCTCGCTGAGGTCGTCTTCGAGTGAGGGGACTGTGACTTCCAAGTCTCCCTGGGCGAAGAGCATGCTGGCAATCGCATCCTCGTTCTGGTCCCTTTCCTCGTCTGTGAGCTGGTCGGGCGCGGCATAGTAGTCGTACCGTCCGCAGAGCAGGCACCGGCTGTGGTCGGGCCCGTCTAGAATATAGGAGGAGGCTTTGGGCGCGTGGCACTTGGGGCAGGTCTCTGAGGGGGATTGGCTAACTGCGACTGCTCCAGCCTCAGAGGTGGTCGTCGCAATTGGAGGCAGATGTTTCCCCTGACAGCCCGGGCACAGCCTGTAGCCGGTTCTCGTGTGGTTCCGGGCTTTCGCCTCTTCGAGCGAGAGGACGCCAGCGATGCCGCAGAGGAAGTAGACACGATGAGCATCGAGGAGAAGCACTCGCTGGCCGTTGGGGAGCACAGCGAATCGGGGCGCGCCGGCCCTCTGTGAGCGTTTGATGATCAGCGGGAACTCCGGTTTGGGATCCTCGTCCGCGAACCGGGTCTCCCCCGACAACCGGCGTTCCTGGTCTCGGCGTGCCCATTGCTCCAGATGGGCGGCATGCAATGCGACGAGGAAGGTGACCACGACTTCTTCGTTGTCACTCGGGAGCAACACATAGCGGTCGTAGAGAGGGGGAAGGGTGTCTTCCGAATCGAAGGCTGGCTCGGCAATGAGCTCTGGCGGGTACAAGTCTGCAAGGCACGTTGCACATTCCATAGGATGATCCTCCTCCAACGCAGTTGGTCGGTCACACAATACGGTCAGGCAGATCAGTCACGCTTGACGCGTCAAGCCGCAGCCGACTCGACAGGTTCAGCCGGTTTCGGTTGCTTCGCTTTGGGTCCGAGGATCAGCAATCGCGGATCGATGACGATCACGGTGACAGCCTTATGCCGGACTCCCTCCTTTATATAGGTCCGGATCTGGGGATTCCCGGTCAGTTTCACGTGCTGCCCTTTCTCCAGCGTGTTGGCTAGCTTCTCCGACGCGCCGAGGACCTTGATGTCCCAGTATTCCGGGTCGTCGGCCTTGGCATAAAACCCGTTCGAGTGCACCGCGACGGAGAACTCCAATGACGCACCATCCTGGTGCTGGAACAGCTCCGGCTTGTGCGTGACACGACCGGAAAGGGTCAAGATCTTGATGTCCTGCTCAGCCATGGCAACCTCCTTCAACAAAGATAAAGATCATGGACGCGCACACATGTCAGGCAGGCTGGAGCACTGCCCGCTTGCGGGCCATCCGAGAATTGTCTCGTTCACAAAGGAGGATCTATTGTTCGAGTGGCTGAGGCGCGGGCAAGGGCCGCTGCAACACACGCAGGTGCAACTTGTTGAAGAACGCACGGGCTTGATCGACCGACCAGGCAGCGCGCACTTCTGCTTCGACCTTGGGATCTGGGTTCGCGGGGGCGAATCGGACAATCACAGCCTCAGCCCCCGCCATGAAGCCGCCTTGGAGCAGAGCTTCCGGCGCGACCTTGCCGGCCATGATGTCCTCAATGATGATACCCGGATGCTGGCCGTCGGATCGTTCCGGGTAGAAGGTTCCGCACAGTTCCCCCATCCGTTGCCAGTGCGACTCATCGATCGTCCAGCAGTTGATCGCCCCGCCTGTCGGCGCATCGAACATGTGCCAGGAGCTGTTGCCCTTGGCGATATCGTGCTCGCGGCAAAACTCGTGAATGCGGGTCCAATCAAAGACACTGACTACGGCGATCCAAGGGCGGGCGCTGTTCATGATGACTCCTGCTGGTGGGGAAGAAGGAAAGGTTAATCTCGGCGCTGCTGCTCGATCTGGGTACGAAGCCGAGCCAGCCGTGACTCGAAGGACTCTTTCAACGGGCCCTGCAAGCAGTCCGGCGTCCGGGCAAACTCCGTCCATTGTTCGTAGAACAGATCGAACCACGCCTTCTGGGAATCGGGGGACGGAATCTGGGCGATCAGCCGGAGACACTGGTCGAAGCGTTCGCTCGAGAATCCCGCCGCGCGGCCGGAGCGGAGGAGGATTCCGAGCTGCGATTCGAGGTCCGTCTGATCCGGAAGGATGGGACTCACGGGTGGAGTATCCTGCGTGCGGCGTTCACGCGTCAAGGGAGACTGTGGCTTGTCGGGTGGTCTACGCGAGGAATGAAGTCACATCATCTGCATCGCGCTCGCTTGCGGCTGATCTAAAAGGATGAGGCGCGACTGATGGCGCCCGAAAGCTCGACGGGGACGTAGTGGGAGCCCTGCTCAGAAGCGTGGAACTGGTAGGCCCGTCCTTGCTGATCCAGATTGATATAGCGCCGGCTCCAGATGTGCTTGTACAGAAAGATGCGGGTTCCACTCTCGCAGAGCACCTCTCCCATGAACATGAATTGTGCGACGCTCTTCTCGGGCATGACCTTAAGAATAGGGTCCCATAGCGGGCGATCGGGACAGCGTTGCTCGATGACTTTCAGCGGATTCATGGCCGTCTCTTCGTCCTCCTCATCTGAAGGGGCGTGCACGGTGCCCCCCTCGAGCATTGTCGGTGCTCATTCTGGGTACTACTGACCGTTGGATCGCAATGTGGTGAGTTTTCGGCGATGCTGGGGATAGCGTTATGCAGCCGGGTGGACAATGATGAAGCGGCCATCCCACAAGCCGGCCAGGACGGAGGCGACGTCTTTCCACGCGAGGCCGCCGAGTCCACAGCCCAGTCGGGGGCAGTAGATCGTGGTGAGTCGGTTATGATCGGCGAGGTGGACGGCTTCTCGGGCAGTGCGTTCAATCAATCCGAGATTTGAGGGCCGTATCCATGCTTCCTTGGTCGGCAGTGTCACGATTCGGAACTCAGGCCAGTAGTAGACATGGTTTCCAGAGGCGCGGAGCTTCTCTCCGAGGAGAATGGGCAGATTCGGGAATAGTTGTGCGGCGGCCAAGGCCACTCCCGCACCCATGACCGCACGACCATCCCGGCGACAGTTTCCGTTCGTAGGCACGCCGATACAAAAGCCCTGATCGTGCACATCCCACAGGTCACCGGTAATCTCACGCATAGCGATTCACCTCGTCGAATAGACCGATTTCATCGGATCCCTGCCCGCCGCGGGCCCGTTGCCATTGGGATTGGCATTCGAAGTCTTCGAGGAAGGCCAAGTCTACGCGTAGTCTTCTGTGGATGATTTTGCCGAGCGGCGGACTTGTGGAAATCCGAAAGGTCAGGCCGTGATTCGAGACGAGGGGAGCTAGGAGGCCTTGTCGTGGCAGGCTTCGAATCGATCGGCCTGTGCGGGAGATGGATCGGGGGAGAAAGTGAACATAGACGGTGTCCCGCCATCCAGCGTGGGCTTGGATGAGTCAGTGCAACTTGCTGGAGGGGCGGTCCCATGTGTCTTCCGGTCTTGGTAGGAGAAAAACCAGCCGGGGAAACCCTGCGCGGGAGGAAGAGGGTAGTCGCCGTCGTACAGAGAGCCGAAAAAGGGAAGGCTTGCGGACGAGATCTGGGCAGTGCAGAGGGGAGGGGTGGAACTGTTAGAGCAGATGAACCTACTGTAGGGCACGCTTGCCGCAGAATGCGAAAGCAGCCAGAGTGCGATGTATAGATCAGCCGGGGACATGCTAACAAAATTCTAGGCTCACTGAGTTCCTGGAGCAAGGAGGATAACCATGCCCTTGATGGATAGATGGGATGTGCCCAGCGAGTTAGCGGCGTTCTTGCAGCAAGCGGTCCAACCGAAGAAGCTCGTCGATAAGGGCCTATGAAGCAAGGGTGCTCACTGCGTACTCCAAGATGAGCTGTCGAAATTCTTGGCGGCTCGAACACAGGACTGTTTCCCCGAAAAGCAGAGCTGCTTATCCGGCCGCTCTCATTGGCTTTTTCAGCGTAATTCGCTAAACTCTCGCCTCGATATATGGACATTTCTTGCGAGTTAGCCGGCACAGCCGCCTGCTCCCATGTGTCCACACACATAGCTTATTTCTGATAAGGAGTTGTCCCAACCCGCTCAACTGCCTGGCAGGCCTTGTATGTAGGTACATTTGAATCTGTGAGACAGATTTGCACCGGTTATGAGTACTTCTGATGCCTCGTATCTTTGACAACATCGAACAATCTCTCCTGCCAGCGCTGCGCGAAACAATCCAAGTTGCTGACCGTGCCGACTTCTGTGTTGGGTATTTCAACCTTCGGGGATGGAAGCAGCTCGACTCGTATATTGAGAAGTGGTCCGGAGGAGACGGGCACTGCTGCCGCCTATTGGTCGGCATGCAGCGGTTGCCGCAAGACGAATTACGGGAAGCTCTGAGCCTGATAAGCCGAGATGGCGAGATAGACAACCAGACGGCAATTCGCCTCAAAAAGAAGCTCGCCGAAGAGTTCCGCGAGCAATTGAGCGTTGGCATTCCTACCAACGAAGACGAAGCGGGATTACGCAAGCTGGCAGAACAGATTAAATCCAAGAGGGTTATAGTCAAACTGTTCCTCCGGCATCCCCTACATGCCAAGTTGTATTTGCTTTTTCGCCCCGATCCTATCAATCCCTCCGTCGGGTACCTAGGAAGCAGCAATCTGACGCTTGCGGGCCTTTCCAAGCAGGGCGAGCTGAACGTGGACGTACTGGATCACGACGCCTGCCAGAAGTTGGCCAAGTGGTTCGAAGATCGGTGGACGGACCGTTGGTGTGTGGATATTTCGGAAGAACTGGTCCGGATTATCGAAGAGAGCTGGGCTCGGGAAGAACTCGTGCCTCCGTACCATATCTATATCAAGATGGCGTACCATCTTTCGCAAGAGGCACGGGCGGGGCTTTCCGAATTTCGAATACCACGAGACTTTGGCAAGCGGCTATTCGAGTTTCAAACGGCGGCGGTCAAGATTGCGGCTCATCACCTGAACAAGCGCAGCGGCGTGTTGATCGGCGATGTGGTGGGTCTCGGGAAAACTCTGATGGCCACTGCCCTGGCAAGGATTTTCGAAGATGATCATGGGCTTGAGACACTCATCATCTGTCCCAAGAACTTGGTCCCGATGTGGGAGGATTATCGAGCACAATACCGGTTACTCGCGAAGGTGTTGTCAATTAGCCAGGTTGTAGGGGAACTGCCGAATCTGCGCCGTTACCGCCTCGTGCTCATCGACGAAAGCCACAACCTTCGCAACCGTGAAGGCAAGCGCTATCGGGCAATTCAAGAATACATCCAAGCCAATGAGAGCAAGTGCATTCTGCTTTCTGCCACCCCCTACAACAAAACCTATCTTGACCTTTCCAACCAGTTACGTCTCTTCGTCAAAGAAGACAAAGACCTCGGTGTTCGTCCCGAACGCTTAATTCGCGAGCTCACCGAAACCGAGTTTATTCGACGCCATCAATGTTCCGTGCGCTCTCTGGCGGCTTTCGAGAAGAGCGAATATGCGGACGACTGGCGAGAACTGATGCGCCTCTACATGGTAAGACGCACCCGCAGTTTCATTCAGGACAACTATGCCCAGACTGACCCAACCAGCGGTCGGAGATTTCTCACCTTCGAGGATGGGAGCCGGTCTTACTTTCCCATCAGAGTTCCAAGAACAGTGACCTTTAAGATTGACGATGCCAACCCCGCAGACCAGTATGCGCGGCTCTACGCCGACGATATCGTCAATACCATCAACGCCCTCAATCTCCCTCGGTACGGATTAGGGAACTATGTGGCGGCGACGCCGCATGAACCACCTACACAAGCTGAAGCGAGATTGCTGCAAGACCTATCTCGTGCCGGGAAACGCCTTATGGGGTTCTGTCGGACGAATCTGTTCAAGCGTCTCGAAAGCAGCGGCCAGGCCTTTCTCCAGTCAATCGAACGTCATATCCTCCGCAATCACGTTTACCTTCATGCGATTGAACACAAGAAGCCCATCCCAATCGGCACGCAAGATGCCGAGATGCTCGATGCGCGCATATACGACGAAGACGCCGACGCCCCCGGAGCCAAGACAGGATTATTTGACGACGACGAGAACGATCAAGAGCAAGAGCGACCACTCACAGGGTCGCTCCGAAAGGCCAAGGACTTCATCAGTCGAGGAGCCGAGATTTATGAGGAGTACGCTGGTCAATACAAGCGGCGATTTAAGTGGCTTCCGTCAGGACTCTTTGTGAAATCGTTAGAGAACGATTTGCGGAGCGATACAGAGGCCCTCCTAAAGGTCTTGCAACTATGCGGTGAATGGGACTCGAACAAAGACGCCAAGCTTCTGGCCCTCGTCAATTTGCTCAAGAAGAAACACCCGAATGACAAAGTCCTTATCTTTACTCAATTTGCCGATACCGTCCGCTACCTAGAGACCCAGCTCGCGGCTCGTGGAGTCTCATCCTTGGCTGGTGCAACCGGAGACTCTCCGAACCCGACAGCCTTGGCGTGGCGGTTCAGCCCGGATAGCAACGATAAGCGTGACAGACTGAAACCGGGCGAGGAGTTGCGAGTCCTGATTGCCACGGACGTGCTCAGTGAGGGACAAAACCTGCAAGATGCGGCCATTGTGGTGAATTTCGACCTCCCCTGGGCCATCATTCGCCTCGTCCAACGAGCAGGCCGTGTGGACCGTATCGGACAGAAGGCTGAGAACATCCTCTGCTACTCTTTCTTGCCCGCCGAAGGCGTCGAGCGCATCATACGACTCCGAGCCAGAGTGAGGCGCCGTCTTCAAGAAAATGCGGAAGTGGTCGGCACCGACGAGGCCTTCTTCGAGGATGATCGAAACGATAATGCGATCCTCAATCTCTACCATGAGAAAGCAGGCATTCTAGATGGAGAGGCCGATACAGAAGTGGATTTGGCCTCGTATGCCTATCAAATCTGGAAGAACGCGATTACCGCCGATCCAAGCCTACAAAAGACCATCCCCGATCTGCCGCCCGTAATCTATGCCACGCGGGCGCATGACCCGACGAACAAGCAACCAGGCGGGGTGCTGGTGTATCTGAGAACAGCCGAAGGCAACGACGCGCTGGCCTGGATCGACAAAAACGGTACCGCCGTCACGGAGTCTCAGTTCGCCATCCTCCAGGCTGCGGCGTGCAGCTCAGACACACCAGCCCTACCGCGCCAATCGAACCATCACGAACTGGTCCAGAAGGGTGTCGAGTTGATAGTCACAGAAGAGAAAACAGTTGGGGGACAATTAGGACGGCCTTCAGGGGCACGTTTTCGCACGTATGAACGACTCAAGCGCCATGCGGAGCATGTCAAAGGCACGTTGTTTGAGTCCCTGGAACTTCTGAAAGCCATCGATGAAATCTACCGCTATCCACTCCGCCAAGCCGCCGTGGATACGCTCAATCGCCAACTCCGAAGCGGGGTGTCGGACGAGGCACTGGCAGAACTGGTCATCGCGCTCCGTGAAGAAGATCGGCTCTGTCTAATTCATGAGGAAGAACAGACCCAGGAACCTAGGATCATCTGTTCCATGGGACTATCAGCGCCCGAATAACCAACCAACAATGCCGCTCGACCCTACTCGAACTCGCCAACACCTCGCCGCTTGTGATTTTCGACGTCTTTTCATAGAAGAACTCGGTTGGGACACGCATTCTGCAACCATCGAGATACCGATCGACGGCCAGCCGTTTACCCTTAGCGCCGTCGCTCAGAAGCGCGGCATGGTTGCGTTCCACTGTCGTGCAACTGGCCAGAAGGGAATTCCTGACTACTCGATACGCCGCAAAATCGACCGCCAGCTCACCAAGTCCGCTCAAGAACATCTCATCATTTACACCGATCCATCCAACTCCGCTCAAGTATGGCAGTGGGTGAAGCGCGAGGTGGGCAAACCGACGGCCTGTCGGGAACATACCTACCATCGCAATCAACCGGGAGACGCCCTCATCCAAAAGCTCCAGGGCATCGTCTTTTCCCTGGAGGAGGAGGAGCAACTCAGTCTGGTGGAAGTAACCACGCGGGCGCGAGCGGCCTTCGACGTGGAGCGCGTCACAAAGCGGTTCTACGATACGTTCCAGAAAGAACACACGGCATTCCTAAAGTTTCTCAAAGGCATTCCAGACGAGGACCTGCAGCGATGGTACGCCTCCGTCATGCTCAACCGGTTGATGTTCGTCTACTTCATTCAGAAAAAGGGCTTTCTCGACGACAACCGAGACTACCTGCGGATCAAATTGAACGAGTCGCAGGCCCGAGGGAGGGACCGATTCTACAGAGACTTTCTCTGCGCGCTGTTCTTCGAAGGCTTCGCCAAAAAGGATACCGATCGCGGAGCAACCGTGAACCGATTGCTGGGCAAGGTGCCTTACCTCAACGGAGGTCTGTTTCTACGCCATCAGATTGAAGAGCAGCACGGCAAAGACATTCAGGTGGCCGATGCCGCGTTTGCCAGACTCTTCGGCTTCTTCGAACAGTACCACTGGCACCTCGATGAGCGCCCGCTCCGCCGGGATGACGAAATCAATCCCGACGTGCTTGGTTATATCTTTGAGAAGTACATCAACCAGAAGCAGATGGGCGCCTATTATACGAAGGAAGACATCACCGGCTACATCAGCCAAAACACGGTAATTCCGTTCCTCTTCGATGCCGCGCGGCAGAAGTGCAAGATCGCCTTCGAAGGCAATCAATCCGTTTGGCGCCCGCTCCAGCTCGACCCAGACCGCTACATCTATGAGCCGGTGAAGAAGGGAGTCGTTCTCGAGCTCCCTCCTGAAATTGCTTCCGGCCTGAAAGATATCTCGAATCGGACGGAATGGAACAAAGCCGCGCCCTCAGACTATTCCCTGCCAACGGAAATTTGGCGTGAAGTCGTCGCCCGCCGTGCGCGATACCTAGAGGTGCGCAAAAAACTCGCGGACGGCGAAATTCGAGATGTCAACCAGTTCATTACCTACAACCTCGATATCAGGCAGTTTGCGCAGGATGTCATCGAAAATTCCGAAGGTCCGGAACTGCTGCGGGCCTTTTACCATGCGATTGAAAAGGTCACGGTGCTCGATCCGACTTGCGGCTCTGGAGCCTTCCTCTTTGCTGCACTCAATATCCTTGAACCGCTCTACGAAGCTTGCCTGGACCGGATGGAAGTGTTCCTAGACGAGCTCACGCGCTCGGGCACCAAGCACCTCCCGGAGAAGTTCAACGACTTTCGGAAAATTCTTGATCGGGTCGCGAGTCATCCCAACCGTCGTTACTTCATCCTGAAATCCATCATCCTCAACAATCTCTATGGCGTGGACATCATGGAAGAGGCCGTCGAGATCTGCAAACTTCGTCTCTTCCTCAAACTTGTGGCGCAAGTCGAGAAGGTGGAGCAGATCGAGCCGCTACCGGACATCGACTTTAATATCCGTGCGGGTAATACGTTGGTTGGATACGCCAGGCTTGAAGATTTGAAGAAGTCCATGGAAGGGGACTGGGTACGCCTTCAATCCCTCCCGACCATAGAAGAAAACGCCGAGATTGCCGACAGGGCGTTTCAGAAGTTCCACGAGATGCAGACTGAGCACGGCATGGAGGCGAAAGACTTCGCCGAGGCCAAGGAGGAGCTACGTAGGCGACTCCAGACGCTTGAGGACGAACTCAATCGCTATCTTGCCAACGAGTATGGTGTCGAGGCTTCAAAGCGCGCTTCCTATGCGAAGTGGCTTGCCTCCCACAAGCCTTTCCACTGGTTCATAGAATTTTACCGCATTATGAAAAGCGGGGGGTTCGATGTGATTATCGGCAATCCGCCCTACGTGGAGATGCACAAAGTTACGACCTACAGCCTTATTGGCTACGTAACTAAAGAGTGTGGCAACCTTTACCCGCCATGTGTGGAGCGCAGTTCTGCTCTGTTAAGGAATACAGGAAGCTTCAGCATGATCGTTCCCTTGAGCGGCTTCTCGACTGATCGCATGGAGCCCTACCAAGATTACGTTTGGAATCGATACGGGCAACAACTACACATTTCCTACTATAGTGGAGATGCTCACCCTTCTGTCATGTTCAATGGAGTAAAGTACCGCCTGTGCATCGTTATTGGCGGACCGCAGTACACAGGTTCGGCAAAGGTCCAGACCACTGAGTACTTGCGATGGTATGCGGACGAGAGGCCTTACCTGTTCGCAAAGATAGCTTACTCAGAATGTGGATTCCCAAATGGTTTCTTAAGATTTGCAAAACTCGGAAGTAGGTTGGCTGCCAAGGTGCTTGGCAAGATCGTCAGCAAACAACTTACTATGAACATTTATTTCTCCGATTCGGGGCCAGGTCATGTCACGTATCATAGAAGTCCTGTGTTCTGGATTAGATCCATGGACTTCGAACCGTACTTTAAGTCTGCCGTTAAGGAGAGATCAACCGATCATCTTAAGGACTTGTATCTCAAGAGGGAAGAGCACGCAAAGCGACTTGGCGCCATTTTGAATAGCACTCTCTTTTACTTTTGGTTTACGAGCCAAGGAAATTGTAGAAACATCGCTGGCCCAGATATAGAGAACTTCCCCATCGGAGATCTGAACTCACCAGCGCTCAAACATCTCGAACCTCTCTTCAACAAACTGATGAAAGATCTCCAGCGGCATTCACGAAGACGCATTTATAACTACGAGGCATCGGGACAAGTTGAGTATGATGAGTTTTATCCCGACAGATCAAAGCCCATCATCGACGAGATAGACCGCGTGCTCGCGAAGCACTACGGCTTCACGGATGAAGAACTGGACTTCATCATCAACTACGACGGCAAGTACCGTATGGGTCAGGATGCTGGGTCTGATGATGGAGAATAACCCCGAAAAGAGCCAGCGCACGAAACATGAATTCTCAGCCGATCGGCCTATCAGCTCTATTGAGGAAGACCTCCTGGGCCGTGCTCCGTTTGCGAAATCCCTAGCCTCCGCCATCAAAGGCTGGCAGGGCAATGAGAGCCTGGTCGTTGCCATGTATGGACCTTGGGGCTCGGGGAAATCTTCGGTAAAAAACATGGTCCTGCAAACGCTCCGTTTGGCCGAGACGAACTGTCCCCTGATCATTGAGTTCAATCCATGGCAATGGTCAGGCCAAGATCAACTGGCAGAGGCGTTCTTTCAAGAAATCGGTCTGTTATTGGGCCGATCGGACGGAAGCGAAGACGGGAAACGACGTGCGGCCAAGTGGCGAACCTATGGAACCTACCTCACCCTCGGCGCCTCTCTCGCCAAATCACTTAAGACCATCTTGCCAATACTTGGACTGCCCGGTTCGGGAATCGCAGACATGCTTTCCAAAGGGATGGAGCAATCTGCGACCGTGGCGCAAGAAGGCTCAAAAGGAGTCGAGGACCAAGCGGTCGTGCAACAGCAGACATTGGCTGAGATAAAGAAAGAGCTTTCTGACTCCCTGAAAGAACTCGAAAGGCCAATCCTCGTGGTGTTGGATGATATCGATCGCCTCACACCTGAAGAAATACGACTCCTCTTCCAACTCGTCAAAGCTAATGCTGACTTTCCAAACGTGGTCTATCTCCTTCTGTTCCAACGCGACATCGTGGAGCGTAGTTTGGATTCATCGCCAGCCGTCAGTGGACAAGAATTCCTTGAGAAAATAGTACAGGTGGGATTCGATATCCCACGTATTGAGCGAACACGCCTGGAGAAAGTCCTATTCGCGGGCCTCGACGAACTACTAACCGATGGGGATGTGGGCAAGCGGTTCGACCAGACGCGCTGGGGCAACCTATTCCTTGGAGGCCTTCGCCCCTACTTCCAAACGCTACGGGATGTGTACCGCTATCTGGCCTCCCTCTCTTTTCACGTTTCGCTGTTTCGGAGCACGGGCAGCTTTGAAGTGAACCCAGTGGACCTTATCGCGCTGGAAGTGCTCCGCGTCTTTGAGCCAGTCGTTTACCGGAGGCTTCCCGAGGCTAAGTTAGAGCTGACGAACCTTCGCGACCGCGCGCATGATTCGCACGACGAAAACGAGCGAACGAGAAAACTCATTGAGTCCATAGTCGAAGCGGCCTCACAACCCGGCCAGGTCCGCGAGATAGTCAAAGAACTCTTCCCGCCGGTTGAATGGGTATTCAACGGATCCATGTATGGCCATGACTTTAAGGAGGAGTGGTTTAGGGAGCTGCGTCTCTGCCACCCCGATGTGTTCGACCGGTATTTCCATCTCGCAATTCCTGAGGGAGACATTTCCCAAGCGGAGCTAGATCGGGTACTGTCCCTCGTTGGTAATCGTGAAGGCCTAGTCGTAGAATTCCGTGCGCTTAACAAGCGTAGCCTGTTAGGCGTCGCACTGGACCGTCTTGAAGCCTACAAGCAGAAAATCGACCTGCAACACGCCGTATCGTTTATCACCGCGCTGTTCGATATCGGCGACGAACTGCCAGAAGATCGAGGTGGCTTCTTTTCAATTTCCCCAGACACGCATGCGTCCCGCATCATCTACTGGTACTTGAAACAGGAGATGGACATAGGCAGACGCGGGGCTATCCTCAAGGAGGCCATGAAAGCCACGACGGGTCTGTACCTTCCGATAAGGATCGCTTCCCTCGAAGGTAACGAAGAGAAGCGAAAGAAGGACCCTGATGCTTTTAATGTGACTGACGCTGATTTGGACGCACTGCACCATATCTGTGTGGAAAAGATTGAACAAGCCGCAGGCTCCGGAATCCTGACAAGCCATCGCAACATGCTTAGCATCCTTTATTGCTGGGATAAATGGGCCTCACACGAAAAACCTCGTCAATGGGTGGAAAAGTTAATCGACTCAAAGGAAGGCGTCCTCTCTTTCCTCACCGCATGTCTTCACCGGTCTACGTCCCATGGTATGGGGGACTATGTGTCGCAGGAGCACTGGCGGATCAATCTGACGAACATCGAAGATTTCGTTCCCGTGGGAACTTTGGAAAGGAAAGTGGCGGAAATCTCACCCGACGGCCTCAGCGACAAGGAAAAGAGTGCGGTGAAGGCATTCCAAAAGGCAATCAAGCGGCGACGGGATGGAAAACCTGATGACGGTCACTGGGCTGATGACGAGGACGAGGGATGAGGTGCCAGCGTTCGCTTGGACCACTCACGGCCATCCTCAGTGCCCCGTCGCCCTGAACAAATACCTGGTGGACAAGAGCCCCAAATGTGCCGGCCTCCCGGCGCCAGGCGTCCCGGAAATTGGCCATCGCATATCCACTCTCTGGATCGAACCTAACTCGGTACAACGAGGGGGTGTGTGCCCTCAGCATGGATAAGCCACCGTCAGAATGGACGGAGCAGGATCTACTCTCGCTGATTCAGAGTGGCGCAGAGGAACAGACCGACCTCGAATATAAGCGGGGCGACGCACTGACCAGCAACGTGAAGGCGAAGAATGAGATTAGTAAGGACGTTTCGGCGTTGGCTAACGGTGCAGGCGGCGTAATTGTCTACGGCATGGTGGAAGAGCAACATACTCCACGCCAATTGGACGGGGTCGATCCGGCGCAGGTCACAAAGGAGTGGCTTGAGCAGGTCATCAACGGCCGGGTACGTCCTCGGTTAGCTGGAGTCTACATAAATCTAGTTGCGCTCACTGCCTCCGCTCCGGGAAAGGTGGCCTATGTCGTAAGCGTTCCACAGGCACCGACGGCCCATCAAGCGGCGGACAAGAGATACTACAAGCGATTCAACTTTGAATCTGTACCGATGGAAGACTATGAGATCCGCGACATCATGAATCGCATGAAACACCCTCTTATCATCCCTTCCTTCTCGCGAAGATTCATAGATCGCAAGGCAACTGTGTGCGAATATGCACTGAACATCTCACTTGTTAATAAGGGAGCAGTGTCTACCCATGATGTGAAGGCAGTTTTCACCGTTCCAAGAACCGTATCCAAAGTCGTGAAGGGCTTTGATAAGCAGCGCATCATCGAAATACCTTCTCGTCTGTTCGGGAATCAATGGTTCGAGAATCCGTTGACCGCGGTCGGGCGTGTCATTTTTCCAGAAGATGATTGGGAGCTTACCAACGGAAAGGATCGAGACTTCGTCCTAATCGTGGACACAAGCCGCATTGATATGAATGAGACCAGGGAGCCCATTCTACTCTGGAAAACCTATGCCGATGACATGCCACCGCAGTCCGGGCAAGTGATGCTGGGTGAAATACCATCCGTAGGCGGCCAATGAAGATTCTTTAAGGTTCGTATCCATGAAAAGAATTGGTGATGCAAAGAGCTGCAAGGCTCATCCGAAAAGGCCCCGCGGATCTTGCCTACCCCGGACCGGCGACCAGATGGTCCTTCACTCCTTCAAGGAGGTTGTGCAGGATTACATCGCTAGGTACAGAGACAGGGCTAACAATGAGCTTGCCTCCTTCCAGATGTTGAACTCTCTCGATGAAGCCGTAGAAAGGGCTGCCAGGGCGGAGGTAGACGGTGGGAGAAAGCATGACCACCAGTGGCGGATCCCGGAGGCGGTATTAGCCAGGGCGGGCAAAGAGCTGCTGGCGAAACGCGCTCAGATCAGGAAATGCACCGGCTTTGACAGCTTAATCGAACTGGTGGAAACAACGGCTGGGTCGATCAGGGGATTTGGAGAGCTGGCGATATACGATACCGCGGTCCGCATTGGAGCTCGGCTCGGGATGGAACCCGAATTTGTCTACCTGCATCGTGGGACGCGGAAGGGCGCCAAAGCTCTCGGTCTTGCCTCAGGAGGCAAGTACCTGAAGGTGGGCGAACTGCCAGCAGAATTCACCAAGCTAAGGCCTCACGAAATCGAGGATTGCCTTTGTATCTATGCCAAGGAGCTTGCTCGTCTGAAAAGAGCTTCTGTGAATGTAAGAGCGAACTGAAAGGTTCCCATCGGCGTATACTGCGCTACTATTTCGCATACGGCTCGAATCTTGATACAGGACGCTTGGAGCACCGCGTCGGGAGGAAGAACGTCGAGTGTAGGCTTGCTCGGCTCGATGGATACCGGCTTTCTTTTGACAAGCCTGCCGATGATGGCTCTGGCTACGCGATGGTGGTTCCCGATGAAGGTCACGCTGTCCATGGAGTTTTGTACGCATTGCAAGATCATGAATTAGACAAGCTCGACAAACATGAGGGCGTTCACAAGAAACAGTACGTACGACGAACGATCACGGTCAAAACCCATGACGTGGAGCCGATCTCGGCTGAGTGCTATTTCGCGGTCAGCCCATCTTCTAGACTGCGTCCCGGCCGAGTCTACCTCGATCTGATAATCAAAGGCGCAAAGGAGCACAACCTGCCGCACGGATACATCGAATGGTTACAAACTGTCGCTGTGTTCGACGAGTGAGGCGACTGGTAGAAGATCGTTCAGTGCCATCTCGTTGACGCTACCCCGCCGTTCGGCGCCTGTATATAATCGCCCATGCCCAATGGACCTGACGTTGTCCCTCAGCCACCGCTGGATGAAACACCATCGCCATCCCCTTTAACGACTCCGTGGTCCTCATCGCGGCGGAGGCTGCTCCATTGGTTGAAGAAAAAGGCACCTTCCCTGGCAGAGCTCTATGAGACCGCTGTGATTCTTCTTGAGCAACAACCACTCCCTGGCCGGAGCCGAATCATTGCGCATTGCGTTCGAGAGATCGCGAATACCTTACCCGGAATTCTCGCAGGTGTGGAGCGCACACGTTTGGAATACGACAAGCGATTGGATGAGATTGCGCTGGCCTGGGACCGAATGATCCGGCCTCTGATCCGTCCACCTCGGACCGTTGGCTCTACATCCATTCCGGATCCCCAAGATGCTTTGACCGAGGATTTCTTGGGTCAGATAGAAGAGCTGATCAAGGAGCACAAGGCAACACGTGCCAAACCCGATACGATTGCCGAGAAACTGTTTCAGGCAGACCGCCCAGAAAATCGCCATCTTGGTGATGCATTGCGTCCGGTTTTGAGACGTTGGATCAAACTAAAGGAATGGTTTGTCGGTCACGCACATGATAACGGCAAGACAGATTCGGAATATGACTGGGACGACATCAAGCGACGATTTATTCTTTTTGAAAGGACAGTGCTCACGCTTGGACAAGGCTTCTTCGTAACGATCGCTGACATTGACGACTTGATTCGAAATTCGACTCCAGCCGACGTCCATCTCGTCGTAACCCAGCTTGGACATATTGAACATTACAGGTACTTTTTCGAGAATCTCAAGGATCCGGCATGGATCCCTGCCCTACGAACCGAAGGAATCTTTAGGACCCCTCCACCTATTGAAGCTAGCGGCATCCCACGTTGGGCGGCTTCAGAATACCTCGTGCGTGTTGCCGACAGAGCCGATCCCACCGCGGTCCTGAATGGCTTGACCGACATTGTAGATGCTCTTGCTCAACGGACCTTGGCGAATCCATTTGTTATCCGCGATTTGGTAGATGTACTTCTTAAACTGCCGGCGCAACATTCCGTTCGCTTTATCCCAAGATTGAGCAAATGGGTTCATCACGATAGCGGGATCTTGTTCTGGCGACGACTTGGCAAACTGACAACCCATCTGGCAGACGGCGGACTGTCACAGGAAGCCCTGACACTGCTTACAGCGCTGCTCGCTATTGAACATGTACAGGCTGATGGTGACTCGGACATCTTGTATAGGCCGGTTAAGCCGCGGATAAGCATGTATGAATATCGTCAGGTCGTGGAGGACCATCTTCAACCCGTACTTGACAGGACCGGCCGCGAGTGCTTTGACATCTTATGCAACATCCTTCAGAAGGCGGCAAAACTCTCTCGCCGCTCATCCTCGTCGGATGAATGGGACGACAACTCCATCGTGTGGCAGCCGGATCTAGCTCTTCAGGACGAAGACGATCGCGATGACGTTAGGAGCGTATTGGCCGTCACGACTCGGGACGCTGCCCAATCTTTGCTGAGCGATGGACGTATCGAGCTCGGTCCCTTGGTCGAAGCGCTTGAAACACGCTGCTGGCTGATCTTCAGACGGCTTGCTCTATACTTTCTCGCATCTGCCACCTTAGCGCCAAGAGACATGGTGGCGTCGAGGCTCACACATGAACCATCGTTCAGAGGCAGAAACTTGCGAAAGGAATACGATGCGCTACTTCAAGTCGGTTTTGCGCGCCTGACTCCTGATGAACAGCGGACAATTGTCGCATGGGTTGACGCAGGACCTCAGAACGTCGAGAGATTGATTAGGAACTATGAAGCGAGCACTGGGCGGCGCCCCAGCAGTGAAGAGATCGAGAGGCATCGCCGGAGCTGGCAATGGAATCGGCTAGGGCCATGCCATACCGCCCTGCCACCTCCCTGGCAAGAGCGGTATGCCGCGCTTGTACAGGAATTTGGCGAGTTCGAGCCAGCGCCACCGCCAATGAGAGAAGCGAGGGTGGTCTCGGCGGGAGAGCGTGCTCCAAGATCTGAAGACGAACTGCGGAGACTTACGCCGTCTGAATTGCGAAATTATCTGCTCAGTTGGACACCAGATCGGAACTCTTTTCCGTATCCCACACGGTCAGGTCTGGCAGAAGTGTTGACGTCCGTCGTTGCGACTAATCCAGTTCCTTATGCCGACGCATCAGAGAAATGGAGAGACATAGATCCGACATATGTTCACGGCATCGTTCGTGGGTTCGTGAAGGCGCTTCAGGCAGATCATCAAATTCCATGGGCGCGGGTCTTCTCTCTGTGCTCGTGGATCCTTGATCAACCTCGCACAATTCCAGGACGGAGTGTTGATCGCTGGGAAGCCGATCTGGATTGGGGTGGAACCCGTTGGTGGATCGTTGAGCTCCTTCGTGTCGGCTTTCAGCATGAAACCTTGGGGATTCCGATTGAACTTCGTGAAGCGGCCTGGTGCCTCCTGGAAACATTGACGATGGATCCGGATCCAGAGCCGGAGGACGACGAAGAAGATTCCGAACGGCCGAGTCAGTCGATGCATCGCGCAATCAATTCAGTTCGTGGTCGGGCCATCGAGGGTCTCATCTTCTACCCGGGATGGATAAAACGGCAGAATGAAGATGCCGGGCCCCCAACACTTCCCGCAGAAGCACGTGCTGTACTCGACAGGCATTTAGATCCGGCTAGGGATCCTTCACTGGCGATTCGGTCCCTGTACGGCCGTTGGTTTCCATGGATCCTTGTGTTTGATCGAGACTGGGCAACTGCCGCTGTCCCGCGGATATTTCCGGCCACCAACCAACGGTACTGGCTGGTCGCATGGGATGGATTGATTTGTTTCAACGACGGCTATGAAGAGGTATTTGAACCACTCGAGCCGGTATACGCGCAGGCCGTTGCGCAGCTTGGGAGTCCGACGGCATCGGCGGATGACACTCGCCATTTGCGCGATGAAAGATTAGCCGGCCATCTGATGACGTTCTATTGGAGAGGCCACTACACGCTAGAGGAGGAGGACTCACTTCTTCGCCTGTTTTTCACACGGGCACCCGACAAGATACGGGCGGAGGCGATTGAGTTCATTGGCCGCAGCTTAGATGGCACGGCAGATCCTATCGAACCCGCTGTGCTAGACCGACTGCAGCGTCTCTGGGTTTGGCGATTCGAACAGGCGAGGCGGGATCCGGCAAGCCACCAGGCCGAGCTTCGGGCGTTCGGCTGGTGCTTCGGTTCTAGTAAATTTGGGGCAGGGTGGGCTGTGGAAAACCTTCTGGGTGTCCTGCGATTAACACATAGCATTGATCCGGATTTCCAGGTGCTGGAGCGTCTCCCCGATTATGCAGCCGCGTTTCCAATTGAGGTTCTAGAATGTGTCAGGCTCTTGGTCGAGGGGCAAACGTCGCATATTGAGCTTTCTAGTTGGGGTGGAGATCTTCGAAGAATGTTCTCGCAGACAAGAGAACACCCGTTACCGGAAGTTAGACAGGCCTCAGATGCCGTAATTGAACTTCTTGGGAGATTTGGTCACCTCGGCTATGCGGAGTTACTTTCCGGCAAGTCGGCTTAGGATCTGTGTCAGTTCGACCTCTAACGGCGTATAATGCACATATCCACCCTGCCAGCCCGGAGGTGCCTATGCGTACCTTCCTACTCCTCGTCGCCTTGATGCTCATCGTGATCACCCCGGCGTGGGCTGAGTTCGGCTTCGATGAGAAGTATGAACGCGACTACAACATCTTCAATCCGATCAATCAACTGCGTCCTGACAATCCCCTGAACCCGATCAATTCGGTGGATCCTAAGAACCCCTTCAACCCCATCAACAGTGTCGATCCGGGGAATCCCGCCAATCCGATCAATCGTTACAATCCCAACAATCCCTTTAATCCGATCAACGAGGTCAACCCTAACAATCCGCTGAACCCGATCAATCAGTACAACCCAAACACGCCTTTCAGACCGCTGAACACTTTTCCCGACCGTCAACGCTAGCCTGCCTGCCAGCATCAGGACAGTGGGGGACTGTGGGGGAGGAAGTTATTCTGCCTACAGTTCTTGGTGGTCTGCAAAGCTGTAGTACCGGTCCTCGCCCAGCACAACGTGGTCAAGCACGGTGATGCCCAGCAGCTCGCCCCCATCTTTAAGTCGCCGAGTCAGAGCACGGTCTTCTGGGCTCGGACTCGAATCGCCGCTCGGATGGTTGTGGGCCAGGATGACGGCACTCGCGTTCATGAGGATGAGTGGCTTGAAGACTTCGCGGGGATGGACGATGCTGAGGGTAACCGATCCGATGCTGACGGTGTTGATGCCGATGACGGCATGCTTCGCGTCAAGGCCTATGACCAGGAAATGCTCGCGATCGAGTCCATCGAAGACCGGTACAAGCAGCCGGTACGCGTTGTGGGAATCCATGATCTTGACGGGTGAGGGGTGCGCCAGGCTCTCCTTCACCAGCATCACCCGATAGTGGGGAATCGCATAGACATGTTGGCCTGTCTGGGGCTTGGCAGCGCGAGGTCTTCTCGTCGAGCGAGGAGACAGGTCACGATGTGGACTCTCTGGAGTAGAGGGTGTCATAGTGATCTCTATGGAAGATGTTAAACGGGCTCGACTAGCCTAAGACGATTGTCGATAAGAAGTGCCAGCTCGAAACCAGAGCCTTCATCTATCGCGTGCAGGTTTTGCCATGATGGACCGATTCACGGATTGTGGCTGGATCCCCATGATGGGCTTTGGCTTGCTAAGCATGGTGCTCTTCTGGACCGTCTTGATTTTCGGTGGCCTCTTCGTCGCCCGATGGCTGATGGGACAAGGGTTCGGCCGTCGTGAAGACTCCGCATTGGAAATTCTCAAGAAACGGTATGCCCGCGGGGAGATCAGTAAGCAGGAGTTTGAGGAGCGAAAACGGGACTTACTTATGTAACGAGCGGCTCATCTGGCCCGCTCAAGCTGTTGTCTCTTGTGCGCGATCCTGCCGTTCCCGTGCTCTCTCACTCCTGATGCTATCAGCTAGCGACCATTGGTCTTTCGTCAGGGGGTGCGCATCCCATGAATGACAGAATTAAAAGAGCCCTGAGTCAGATGAAGGATCTGGAGGTGTCGCGCTCTGATCCACGACATTCGAGCCTCTACAACTTCGCCCTCGGAGCGATCTATTCGCTCGCACGAGCGGAGCAGTTAGGATATCCAGGGCAATTGCAGGAACCGGGTAGGGTGTGGCGACGCATGGATGAAGCCAAGGAGATGGCCCTCAGGATGCTGGGGGAAGACCGACCACCGGAACAAGGTGAGTGGCTGGCGGGATTCTATTTTAATGATGCGATATTCCGTCTGGATCTCGCTTTTGAACACATCCTCCGGTACGTCGGCAATCTTGGGCCAAACGCTGCCATTGGAGAAGTCAGGGAGGTACCCACCAGGAGGACTTTTCCTCCCGAGTTGCTTGCTATTTGGTCCGAACGAGGAAGGAATGCTGAAAACATGCTCAAACACCGAAGCTTGGAAGTTCGAGAAGATCCTGGGATCTCTTTCACCGATGCTCTGTCGATAATGGAGAATCTTGTCTGTGCCTTGACTTGGGTTCTACTCATTCCGTCACCTGAGGAGATCGGCTGACCTGGCCTCCGAACTCATCCCGCAGTAAGGAGAGTGCGCTTGTAGATGACCCGGCACAGGCTTCATGGTTCGAGTTCCGTTTCGCTCCCCGACACGTCGTTTATCGTTCAAATGTAAGCCCCCTCACAGATTGGTATGCGCGACCCCTCTAGAATGGCGCCATGGCCCGTCTTGATATTTTCGTTCATGGGGGATGCCTGTCCGAGCTCTCAGCTCGAACCCTGGCGCAGGAGATCCAGAGTGAACTTCCGGATTGGAAGATCGACGTCCGAACAGCGAAACCGGGTGACACGGACCTGTTCGGGGTGCTGGTCTTTCCAGCCTTCTTGTTAGACGGTCGTATCCTTACGACAGGCATTCCGAGGAAAGACTGGCTTGTGGCCAAATTGCGTGCATGGGAGAGGGGGGAGCGATGAGGGCTCAGTCTACTGTTGCTCTGGGCAGGACAGTACGGGCCGCAACCCTGCTGGCAGAAGGCGATCACGCATCGATGACTGATGCCGAACTCACCCGCTTTGCCATCGCTCAGACCGTATTCCTGGATATCACCCGGACATTCGGCATCTCGTTCGTGCCCGATTTGTTTGAAGGCATGCGAAATCGACCGGCATATCTGGAAACGGCCTGGGAACTGTTCAAGGAAGAGATGAATCTCGAACGTCTGGATCGGAGAACCAAGCTGATCATCGCCTTAGCCATCACGACGAACGAGGCCGGAACCTATTTCATCACGGCATTGCCCCATGCGTTCCGTCTGAACGCGCTCGAGCAGGCGACGTACGACAAGATCTTGTCGACGATTCGCTTCTTTAAGGCCTTTGATCGATACCTGTCCGGAATCATGCCGGCCTTTGTCCCCGATACCGTCAGATTCGTGAACAATTGCTTGCGTGAAGAATATCAGAGTTACGAAGCGACGCGAGCAAGCCAGTTCGCGCTCTCACGAAAAGAAAGCCGGGGTGCGGCCTGTGGGATCGGGAGCATGATCATCATGCTCGTCCTGCTGTCGTGCGTTGTGGGCATCTACTGGTTCATCTGATGAGCGATCTGCAGCCAGATCTCTTTCCCCCCACGGTTTCTCGCAATACGTTCCGTCAGCGCATCACGTCTCCGCAATGGCGTTGGACCTTGTTCATTGCCGTCGGCGCGATCCTCATTCTTGCGGCCTGGCTAGGACTCGGGAAAAATCCGACGACCACATTCGACCTGACCCGCCACAACGTGCGGCTCGATCAGATCGTTGATGGAGGTCCCGGCAAGGATGGGATCCCCGCGATTCTTCATCCGCGATTCGTCCCGGCCGCAGAGGCGACGTTTCTGCTCGACGGAGACCGGGTACTAGGCCTCAACCTGGGAGCGGAAGCCAAGACCTACCCGATCAAGATTTTGAACTGGCACGAGATCGTCAACGATACAATTGATGGCCACGCGGTGGTTGTCACCTACTGCCCCCTCTGCGGAACCGGCATCGCGTTCGATGCCACCATCCAAGGACGACGACACACATTCGGTGTGTCCGGACTGCTGTATCAGAGCGACCTCCTCATGTACGACCACCAGACGGAAAGTCTCTGGTCGCAAGTCGGCATGCACGCGGTGGCCGGCCCGCTGACCGGAGAGCGACTGACGCCCATGTTTCTGGAACATACGACTTGGGCGGAATGGCGCGCCGCCCATCCTGCCACGCTCGTTCTGTCTACAGAGACAGGATCATTCCGGAACTACGACCACGATCCGTACCTGGGTTATGCCGACCGTCGCGACCTCATGTTCGATACCACGCATTTCGATCCACGCTACCATCCCAAGGAGCGGGTCGTCGGCGTGGAGATCAACGGCGTCACCAAGGCCTATCCCTTTTCAGAGCTGGAGAAGGCCCGCCCTCTCATCAGCGATCAGATCGGAGGCCGGTCCATCACGATACGGTTCAACCAGGAATCCCGCAGTGCCTCCGTCCTCGATGTCGACGGAACGCCGATCCCTTCGATCATGGGTTTCTGGTTCGCCTGGTATGCCTTCCATCCGGACACTCAGGTGTTCAAGAGTCCAGAGGGCAGATCCCCATGATACCAGTGATCCGATGGCTTTGTGAGAAGCGACTGAGTGCCATCGAATATGAACAGGGCATCCCGCTCGCCTATCTACGTCATGTACTTCGTGTGTCGCCTCCGCACTTCCTGAAGTTCACGAAGATGATGCCGCTCGCACGATTTCGACGCGCCCTTCCTGCTGAGGCCTATCACCTGGCTCGGATCGTAACAGCTTTACATGAAGACTGCGGAACGTGCCTTCCGATGGAGGTTCGCTTCGCGAAACAAGCCGGGGTCAGCGTGGCCATTCTTGATTCGATCCTCGATGAAAACCCCTGTTCGCTCTCCCCGGACCTGGCGGTAGTGTATTTCTTTGCCGAAGCCGTGGCGACGGCCAGCGGCGAGGAGGATACCTGGCGTGAGGCCATTTTCCGTCGATATGGTGACATCGGCGTTATCGAGCTCTCTCTGGCGATCGCCGTCTCACGCATGTTTCCCACTGTCCTGCATGCCATGGGCTATGCCGCGCCTTGTGTCCCGAGGAATACTCAGGTCGGCGCGCGGGATCGCTGACCGGCAAGGGTAGGAGAAGCTCAAGAATATCCGTCAGTTCATCCGATCTTCCTACAACCCAAGATCCCACTTTCTCGGTTTCCCACAAACATATTCTCAGTCGCTTGTAAGGCATGTCACAGACGCGTCTTCAAGCCTGCCGTACCATGCAATCATCCAGTGATGGATAGAAAGGGTGCAATGCGGGATCATGCGAACGGGGAACAGGCGGGGATGCCGGAGTCACGCTGCGGTAGGACGCGGGACTCCGAAAAGGCTGATAGGTCAACGTCGGCATCACACCGGCGCACTCTTCTCAGCATCGGTGCTCACCATTGTGATGCTCTGGGCCAGTGGCAGTGTCGCGTCTGCGCAATCGTCATTCGAGGTCCGCGATGTCATGCCCCGGGGGACTATGGAACTCGGAGGGGCGGTGGGATACGCCCAGGGCACGACGGCGATCGGGAACGGCTCCTCCTCCAACCGGAGCGCGGTCTTCGTGCTGCCGCGCGTCGGGATGGTGCTCACCGATCCGCTGGGAAAAAGCTGGTGGGAAGGCAATGTCGAACTCCTGGTGGAACCGCTATTCGGGAGATTTATCAAGCCATTCGCTGCCGAAGCTGTAGGAGGATCGTTCGTCCTGAAATACAATTTTCTCTCCTTCGGCCGATGGGTCCCCTTCTGGGACGCCGGCGCCGGCATGATCTGGACCAATCTGGCGCCGCGGATTCCAGAACAAAGCACACAGTTCGAATTCGTCTTGGAGACCGGCCCCGGGGTGCAGTATTTCGTGACGGACCGGATCACCTGGACGATGGGCGTGCGACTCCATCATATTTCCAATTCGAATCTTGGCGATAGAAATACTGGAATCAACGGAGTCCTGCCGTATGTCGGCGTGTCATTCTTTACACCTCGGTTATTTTGACCGGACGGGAGATATGGCGGTGACCACAAAAACACGTTGGCTGAAGGTCGGCGCGCTTCTCGTCGTACTAGTGGCGGGCTATGGAGCTGTATCTTGGCTGGATGTAGGGGAGTGGCTCAAGCCGGACAGGATCGCCGATCAACTCCGTGCGGCTGGTCCCTTCGGGCCGATCTTGTTCATGGCACTCATGGCGGTGGCTGTGGTCATCAGTCCCATTCCCAGTCTGCCCTTGGATCTGGCAGCGGGCGCAACTTTCGGCGTGACCTTGGGGACTGCCTATGCTGTCGCCGGCGCGGAACTTGGTGCCATTCTCAGTTTTCTTATCGGCAGAGCCCTGGGACGGGAAGTCGTGACTCGGATCTTCCGGATGGAGATCAGCTTTTGCGAGCGATGTTCGGACCGGCATTTGGCCATCTTCGTGTTCCTCGCGCGGTTGTTCCCGGTCTTCTCATTCGATCTGGTGAGTTACGGAGCGGGCCTCACGAACATGTCGCTTCGCGTGTTCGCCGCCGCGACTCTGTTGGGGATGATTGTTCCTACGCTCGCACTGACCTATGCAGGCAGCCAAGTCGTCTCGGGGGAGTGGTTCTTGATCGTGCTGGGATTGATTATGGTAGCCCTGCTCCTCCTCGTCCCGAAGTTGGTGGTTCGCTACCCCACCGCACGCTGGGTCCGTCTACTGCGGGGCGACATGCCGGTCCCCGCTCCTCGCTCCACCCCCAATGCGATCGTCGATTCTCGATGCGCTTCATGCGGCGGCCCACTGCCATGAGATCGGCAGATTCCATGTAGCCGAGGTGACACCACGAAGGCTAGGTGAAATACCACGCGTCTGTTGGCACGCGCGATAGACGCGCTATCCGATCTCTCTGACGAACAAACTGTAACCCACCTCACAGGAATTCTCGGACGATCATGCAGTAATGGACCAGGCGGGGAGCGTAGAGCCGGACTCGGCCGGTGGTTGTGACTATGAGCTCGATGAAACGTCCTTCTCCGATATTGCTGACTGCCTTATTGGTGGGAGTGCTCTTTGCGCCGATGGGACTTGCGCGTCCCCATCTGGCGGCACATACGGGCGATCAATCTCATCATCATGCCGGCACACACTCAAGTCTGTTGTGCGCCTGGCTCTGTGCAGCCGGCTACGTTGTTGATGCCATTCCACAGCGCGACAGAGTTCAATTCATGATCCGAGAACTGGTCGACTCGGCTCGGCTGGCTTCGAGCCACGCGCGGGCTCTCGCTCGGCAGTTCTCTCGCGGTCCACCCACCTCAACATGCCCCCCACGAAGATCATACCCGTCACTAATCGACCCGGACGATGACCACTGGACCATGTCATTCTGTGGTCCCGTGGTTGTGCGTTTCGGCCGGAGGTGAGACGGGACATCCAGCGAACAACGTGTCTTGAGGCGGTTTTTCGGCCTATCGAAAGACCTGCGCCCTTGTGGCTTAGGAGGAATCTCATGCGACTTCATCATCGAATGTCCTTGATCTTGCTCATGATCACCTGGGTTCTCTGCACCCAAGCGGCGGCTCTAGCCTCTTGCGGCGCCGTGAGTTGCTTCGTCGTCATCGGTGCGCAACAGCAGGTTCCACAGCAGGGGGTCCTGACTGTCAATGGAATCTACAATTACACGCCGATGCGGTTGCTGGGCGGCACGACCGGGATCATTCCGGCGGCTGACCAGGCTCGGCAACGGTTGATTCTCGATCATCATCAGGAGGTGCGGACGATCACCCAGACCTATACGCTCGATCTGAACTACGGAGTCACCGATCGGTTTGCGATGCAGGTGACGATTCCCTACCTGAAACGCACGCACATCCATCTCGACGAGATCGGCGAATCCCCCACCGAGTTTGGGGAGCGGGTCAACTTTGCGGACAACGGCATCGGCGATGTGCGGGTTACGGCCAAGTACAACCTGTTGCCGACGCTCCGGCACATGGTCGTGATGGGGTTGGGCCTTGAGCTTCCCACGGGAGATACCAGGGCGCGGGACAGTTCAGGACAAGTGTTGGAGTCGTCGGGACAGCTCGGTCGCGGGAACGTCGGCCTCATCGGATCCATCTATCAGACGTACGAGCTGATTCCTCACCGTTTGAACCAATTCGCCTTTGCCAGCTACCGCCATACGTTTCGCAATCGTGACGGGTATCAATTTGGAGATGAGTACCAATTGAACGTGGGATTGAATCTCATTACGACCCCTTGGCTTGTGCTGATCAGTCAGTTCAACTACCGGTATCTGACTCATGACAATGTTACGGCAAACTTGGAGCAATCGGCGCCTCCTTTCGCCGGAGATGAACCGGTCCTGCTCGATCCCCGAGTTCTGGATCGGCGCGTCCCCAATACGGGATCGACATACCTTGCCTATACTCCAGGTTTTCAGCTTGCTCTCGGCGAGTTGATCAAGTCACGGCTCACGGAGGCGACCTCAGTCTACTTCATGACCCAGATCCCTCTCGCTCGGGATGCGAACAATAACCTCGCGCAAGGAACCAGTTTTATATTCGGCCTCACCCGCTCGTTTCAGCTTGTGAAACCGCAGACATAACTGCGGGGCATAAAGCGACGAGCTCATTAGCGATGGGAGCTGATCACCGGTTCCCATCGCCAAGGCAGGACGCCGGCCGAGCGTGGCAGTGAAGGGAAGTGGCTATGACACCAGGCGTGAGAGCTCGTCCGGCTTCAGGATAGTGATGCTCCGGCCTTCCATCTGGATGAGGCACTGATCCCTGAACAGGCCCATGGTGGCGCTCACGGTTTCGCGGCTGCAGCCGATCAAGTTGGCCATTTCCTGGTGGGTCAACTTCACTTTGAGTCGAACCCCCTGCTTATCTGCGACCCCATCCGATTTGCTCAACTCCGAGAGCAGATGGGCCAGACGGGCTGGCACATCACGAAAGACCAGATCTTCGATACGGCTCTGGATTTTCTTGAGCCGCAACCCGATGAGTTTGGTCAACTTGACCGTCACGTTCGGATGCATGGCCAGGTACTGATCGAAATCCTTCCGGGGAATCACACAAATCAGCGCGTCATCAAGGGCCTCGGCCGATGTCGAGCGGGGAGCGTCTTCCAGAACCTCAAGTTCTCCGAACACTTCTCCCGGCTCTAAAATATCGAAGGTGACTTCTTTCCCGCTGGGCGCCGTGTTGGCGATTTTGACGCGGCCCTTCTTGAGGAGATAGACGTTGCTGCTCGGATCGCCTGGAAGGTACAAGGGCTGCCGTTTCTTGACCTCTTCCATTCGGGTAATTTTCTCCATCTCCTGCATTTCAGACGGAGAGATCCCGTCAAACAAGCGAATGTGCTTGAGGAACCAGAGCTTGTTGGTGGCGGCAGACTGTACGCGTTCCATCAGGTCAGCTCACGGTTAACGTGCTACAGACTAATCGCCCGCCTCGAACATTGCAATGGGTACTGCCTGGTCTGCCTCTGGACGCAGGCAGTGCGTGTGCTTCGCGCAGATGAAATGCGTGCACGTCATCATGACATCCGGCAGCTCTCTCTAGCAAGAAATCGTTTACAGCTTGCACACGCATCGCCACCCGATGCAAATGTGCCTTATTGCTCTTTCCTAGGTCGGCTGCTGTCATCCGGTGGATGATGTGAAGAGCATCATCAACAATTACTCAGGCCATTGCACCCGCCACGGTTTGGAGCGTTCACAACCGCACGATACCGAACACCGACGACTCGGATGCGTCCTTGGGGTTTCCTCACACGTGTGACGCGTTTTGCCTTCCGAAGACACCAGCGCAATTTGTACTGTTACCCGATATGCATAAGGAAAATCTGTGAGGTAGCTTACAAATTGTGGCTTTCCCAGGACAATATGGTCACAGAGCCTCTTCCCATGACCGCTCCCCATGGTTGCCGGAATGCGAGATAGTCGCGATGCATTGATCCCATCTCGCTTGACTGCCATGGCGGACATTCGCCGACATTTGCCTGTCTCACTCACGCCGTCCTTCACAGGCCGAGATCGGACAGGGAAGGGTGGCCCTCGGGGCGAGGGCCAAGCCGCCAGTGGTATTGGCGTTCCTCCTCTCTAATGGGAAGATCGTTGATGCTTGCGAGGCGCCGGTGCATGAGGCCATTTCCGTCGAACTCCCAGTTCTCGTTCCCGTAGGACCGGAACCAGTTTCCGGAATCGTCGTGCCACTCATAGGCAAAACGCACGGCGATGCGCGTCTCATGGAACGCCCACAGTTCCTTAATCAGCCTGTAGTCCAGCTCCTTGGCCCATTTGCGTCGCAGAAATGCCACGATCGCCTCACGGCCGGACAGGAACTCGTCGCGATTCCGCCACAGGCTGTCAACGCTGTAGGCCAGTGCGACCAAATCGGGATTACGGCTATTCCAGGCGTCCTCTGCCATGCGCACTTTCCGGATTGCGGTCTCCTCGGTAAAGGGTGGAACAGGGGGGCGCCTATTCGGGATCGTTGACATGACGTGCTCCTACAGCGTGCAAGTCGACTCGTCATGACGGCCGGCGACGGCGTCACCTGGAACTGTGGCCAGTAGTTGGTAATGGCCCAGGCCCAGTTCCTTGCCGTAGGCTTTCCCTACCAGCACGTCCTGCACATGCTGGTGATCCCTGGCGCGAAAGTAGGACCGGCTCTCTTTCAGCCCGTCGAATTCATGTCCCTCCAGCGCCTTGATGACCGCCTGCGTCTCGGTCGTGCCGGCCCGTTGAACCGCCTCCAGAATCTGTGTCATCGCAGTGTAGCCATGGTAGCAGCGTGAGGTGGGGGTATGGTTGTACTTGTCGATCACGCCTTGAATGAACCGCCGTGAGCTCTCGCTGTTGATCTTGGGGTCCCAGATCAACCCCCAGATCCCCGCATTGTTGGCATAGCCGAGCGGACGGCCGATTTGTTCGCCGCCGATCATGCCACCCACGCCGATCTGCTCCTTGGCCAACCCTGCCGCTGTATAGGCCTTCAGCGCATGAACGAGATCCCAGCCGTAGAGATTCAGGATGACGGCGCCGGGTTTCGCAGTTTTGGCTTGAGCCAGCGCAATTGTGAAGTCGGTGGTCCCGAAGGGCGTGCTGATCGAGCCGAGCACTTCGCCACCCTCGGCCTGGAGCGCGGCCGCCATGGCCTGTTCTGCCGCCCGGCCGTCCATTGTCTCGGTCGTGATCATGAACCAGCGATTCCCGTAGGTCTTTACGAGATGGGGCGTAACGGCCCTGGACAACATTCGGGCGCTTGGCATGAACACGAACGTATGCGAGTTGCACCCCGAACCCGTCAACTCCGGCACATGTGCCCCGGTCACCATGAAGAGCCGGTTCTCCTGCTTGGCCACCTGTGCGACGGCCAGCGCCACGTCGCCGTTGAAGGTGCCCATGAGGAAATGTACACGGTCGTCCTTGATCAGCTTGCGGGCCGCCCGGACGGCAGTGTCTACGTTGGACGCATCATCGGCTTCGATGATGGCGACTGGACGTCCCAGTACCCCGCCGGCCTTGTTGAAGCGATCCACCGCCACGGTCGCGCCGTGCACGTCGTGGATCGAGGAGGTTTTGTACGGGCTTGAGAGCGGATCAATGATCCCGACCTTGATTGGTTCCGAGGCGTAGGCAACACGTCCGGACCGGGGAAGTCGGATCGAGTCGGCCAGATCTCCCAGCGCGAGCGCGCCGCCCGTTGCGACAGCCAACTGAAGAAAGCGTCGACGCGATACGTTTTGCATGGGACGTCCCTCCTGTATGGTCAACTCAACATGAGTCCAATTATCGTCTAGTCCTGAGCCGATCGGAGCTGCGCTTCCAACTCGGCGATGCGGGATTTCAACGGCCCCACCAACTCCTCAACCTCATCGATGGAATAGCGTGGGGTGATGTATTTGGGGCAATTCCAGTCGTAGGAGACGACCTCGATGATGACGATCCGCTCCGCCTTTGGCTGGCTGTCTCCCTGCGTGAGCCGCACTGCTAGCGCCGAATGGTCTCGAACGTCTTCCACCCGCGCGTGACCGAGAATCTTCAACCGCTCTCGGTTCTTGTAGTCCATGAGAAACAATGCCACCTGGTCGTTCGCGAACAGGTTCCCTGTGCTCAGAAGTTGCCGGTTCCCACGGTAATCGGCGAACGCGAGCGTGGCGGGATCGAGGACCTTCAGAAAGCCTTTCGGCCCGCCCCTGTGCTGGACATAGGGCCAACCAGTCTCACTGACCGATCCCAGATAAAAACTGTCGCGGTCTGCAATGAATTGAGCCTCCGCATCGCTTAACGGATCACGCTCATGAACATCCGTGATCGTCGCCGCATGCCCGTAGTATTGCTGTTGCGCACGGCGCACTGATTCAGTCATCGTCATATGGAGATATTTCCGCGCCATCGCCTTGCCCTCCGCCAGTCGGATGATGGAAAACGGTTTCAGACCGTCTTCCATCACCCCTGTTCGACTGGTCAAAACACCACCACGTTCCATCCGTCGGCCAGGTACCGTCTGAGGCTCAAGAGACCGGCAGTTCCCGGTATGGCGTTGTCGTTCACGCTCGCCACTCCACACAACTTCACGCTCTCCGTCGCCCCGAACACCTCGGCACAGGCGCACGACGCGCCCTGAACCACATCGCGTACGGACTGATAGAGCGCATGAGCCGGGTGGGTCAGCTTGGTCAGCTCCGTCGGCCACCTGGTGCCTGGCCCGTTGAACACCACGGCGACCTCGTCGCCTTTCTGCTTGGATTCAGCAGCCAGGGCGAGCGCATTGAATACCCGCCCAAGCGCCTCTTCGGCGCCGCTCTTGGGGTCAGAGAGTATGACGATTGCCGTTTTCATAGTTCCTCCTTCGCATCCGTGAGTGGTGGTATGGATCTTTAACGATGCTGTGCATTGTGTTCATGCGGAGCCGTTCGGCCACGTTCATGCCGCAACTGTCCCAGCGCTCTCCTTCACTCCGTGGTAGGCTCCATCGCCCCCGGCATCCACTCCGCCATCCACCGGCAGGATCACTCCGGTGACCCAGCTTGCCTTGACCAGGTACAGGACGGCATCTGCAATGTCCTTGGGCGTCCCATAACGACCGAGTGGTTGCATCCCATGGAGTGCTTCGAGTTGCTCGTCGGTGAGATCACCGTAGAGTGGCGTGGGAACCACTCCGGGCGCGACCGCGTTGATGCGAATGTTTTCCCTCGCCAGTTCAACGGACAAGTTCTTGGTCAGCGCCATGATTCCCCCTTTGGCCGCGATCGGCGCGCTGGAAGGAATCCCGTTCACACCGTTCGACGCGAGAATCGTCCCGATGTTGACGATTGACCCGCCGCGGCCCTGCCCACGCATCTGCCGAACCGCCGCTTGCGACAGAACAAAGGTTCCCCGCAGGTAGCCGAGAAACCCGTCAAGCTCTTCGACGGCGTATTCGGTGAATGGCTTCGTACAGAAGATGCCGGCGTTGTTCACGAGCACGGAGAGCTGGCCAAAGCGATTGACCGCCTCCTCCACAACCCGGGTGGACGTCTCGGGCCGGGTGATGTCACCGGCGACGATCGCAAGCCGATCAGGTTGACCGAGCTGGACTGCGGCACGGACAAGCTTCTCTTCATTGCGCCCGTTGAGCACGATATTCATCCCTTCGCGGAGAAAGGATTCCGCCACGGCCAGGCCTATGCCGCTTCCCGCACCTGTCACGATTGCCGTAGTTTCGTACGTCTGCATGTTCTCCTCCCCTATCGGTTCGAATGGACAGAACTCTCAAAACGATCACCTGCGCCATCAGTCTTTTCTCAGTCACCACGGTCGGATGCCCCATCCGGAGGTCCGAGTGGATTACTTGAGACTCGTGAGGGTCTTGACCGTTTGGGCCGTGCTCCACACGTCGCTGGCCATCAAGCGAAAGTTCACGAAGGCCGCTTCATACCCGTCGAATCCAGGCAGCTTGGCTGCGGCCGTGGCATCGGTCACGACCACGACTTCAAACCCTTGCTCGAGCAGTTCGCGTAGATGTGACTCGGTGCAGAGATTGGCGGACATGCCGGCCAGGATGACCTGGCTGATGTCAGCTTTGCGCAACTGCAAGATGAGATCGTTTGACTCGGGCCCGAACACCTTGTGCGGGCTCGTGATCACCGTCCGGCCGTCCTCGATATAGGGCTTGTAGCGGTCGAGCCAGTCCGCGCCCGAGCCGGCAAAACCCTCCTGCGTCAAGGCGCCTTTGCGATCGAACATGCCGATGTTGTGCATGAGCACTTCGAGCGCGCCGCCGAATTTCCACTGATGGTCGTGCGCATAGTAGTAGTGCGGGCTGACAAAGACCGGCACACCGGCGGATTTGGCGACCTTGAAGAGGCTTTCGATGTTCTCGACCGTGTGGTTCTCCTGCACACTCTGTCCGACGACGCCCCAGGCCACTCCCTTGGGGTTGAGGAAATCGTTCTGCGGGTCGGTGACGACGACGGCCACCCGCCCCCTTTTCGGCGTCAGGCCCGGACGAGGAACCGGCGCATCCTCTCGCGGTCCGGCATAATGCGACACCGTGGGTTTTGCATTCTGTGCGAACGGCGACGAGGTCAGGGTCAAGCCGACGATGACGGCGGCCACCGCGGCGATGCTCGAGCGAGTAAGAATAGTCATGACAGCATCCTTTCGTCTGCGTTGATGAGTTGGAATCCCTTGAATAGCACTGGCCTTTGCTTCTAGCCGCAGGCGCAAGACGATGCGGCATGCCCCTGCGTGAGCGGAACCTCCGGAAAATCGATGACCGTGCCGGCGATATGGTTGAGGTAATTGCTGAAGATGTTCAGCGCGACATGGGCGACGGTTTCGACAATGTCACCGTCAGTCAGCCCGGCCGCGCGCGCCTGATCCAGGCCCGTCGCGCCGAGTTCCCCGCGCTGGACGACGATGCTCTGTGCGAGTTTGAGAATGGCATCGGTCCGCTTATCGGTGGCATCGGCCTGCCGGGCATCCGCAATATCCTGCGTGCTCAATCCGAGCCTGCCGCCGACAAATGCATGCGCGCTGAGGCAGTAGGCGCATTGATTGGTCTCGGCCACGGTGAGCGCAATCTGCTCGCGCAGCTTCGGGGGGAATGCTCCGGCTGCGAGAGCTCCGTTGAGGCTCAGGAAGCCGTTGAGCGCGGCTGGAGAGTTACCCAACACCCGGAACAGGTTCGGGACGGCACCAAGCTTGGCTTGCACGGCATCGAAGAGCTGCTTGGCTGGGCCGTTCGTGGTTGCGGGATCAAGGTGTGCGATGCGATTCATACATTCCTCCTTTGTGAGTGGATCTGATTCGTTGCACCAGCGTTCGATAGCCCTCGTGTGAGCAGAAGACGTGCCTGATCGGCACTGATTAATAAGGTATTGAAAAAACATGACTTAAATGGATTTTGCTCGACTGACAGCCGCTACGACTAATCGTAATATACGAATAGTCGTTGCATGTTGGCATGAGATCTCGTAGCCTGTAAAAAATCTATGGACCCCAACAAACTCCCTCATGTGATGGTTTCCACCGCTCAACAACGTGGGCTTGATGCGGTGCTGCGCACGATTACCGACGGCATCGCGCAATGCCCGAATACGGTATTGACGCGGATTTGGCTCACGACGCCAAATGAACTCTGTACGGTCTGCCGTGAGCGGAAGGATGTCTCCGACAACAGTCGGTGGTTGCACCTCGTCGCCAGCGCGGGAGTGTCGCGCGATCCGCAGGCCGACTACGGCCGCTTGGACGGCTCGTTTCATCGGTTTCCCCTTGGCGAGCGCAAGATCGGGCGCGTGGCCACGAGCGGTGAGCCGCTCCGGCTGGCCGGGCTTCGCGGTGACGAGGAGTGGATCGCGGACCCTGACTGGTTCGCGCGTGAGGGAGTCCGGACCTTCGCGGCGCAACCCTTGATCTTCCGGGAGGAGGTCCTCGGAGTGCTGGCGCTCTTCGACCGCGGCTTGCTCAACGAGCAAGCCTTCGAGTGGCTCCGCATGTTCGCCGACTACGCAGCGGTAAGCATTGCAAACGCCAAGGCGTTCGATGAGATCGCCCTGCTGCGTGCCCGGCTGGAAGAGGAGAACCTCTACCTGCGTGAAGAGGTCACCGCCGCGTTGGGGATGGAGGAATTCGTCGGAGAGAGCCAGTCGCTCCAGCACGTCCTCCGTCAAGTGCAGTTGGTCGCGCCCACCGACGCGGCAGTGCTCGTCACGGGAGAGAGTGGGACGGGGAAAGAACTGGTCGCGCGCGCGATTCATGACCGGAGCCGGCGGCGAGACCGGGCCCTGATCAAGGTGAACTGCAGCGCCGTGCCGGACCAATTGTTTGAAAGCGAATTCTTCGGACATGTAAAGGGATCCTTCACCGGAGCCCTCGCCGATCGGCCCGGTCGCTTCGAACTGGCCGACGGCGGCACGCTCTTTCTCGACGAGATCGGGGAGGTGCCCGTGGCGATGCAGGCGAAGCTGTTACGGGTCCTGCAAGAGGGCGAGTTCGAGCGTGTCGGCGACACGCGGACGCGGAGGGTGGACGTGCGGATCGTCGCGGCGACGAATCGCGACTTGAAGCGGGAGGTCGAAGCCGGCCGTTTTCGAGAGGATCTGTTTTACCGTCTCAGCGTGTTTCCCATCCACATCCCACCGCTCCGTGAACGCCGGGAAGACATTCCGCAGCTCGCGCTGCATTTCATCGCGCAGAGCGCGAAACGGCTCAATCGCCGTGCCCCCCGAGTCACACAAGCGGTGTTGAACCAGCTTGCCGCGCATGACTGGCCCGGAAACGTGCGGGAGCTCCAGAATGTCGTCGAGCGCGCGGTGATCCTTTCACAAGGAGGGCCGCTGCGTGTCCATCTTCACCCGTCGCAACCGCGCGAGACGCGGGCACTGTCTCGCGACATGCCGTCGCGAGCACAACTTCTGACGCGAGAAGAGCTCAAACGCCAGGAGCGGGAGAGCATCATTCAGGCGCTGCGGACGAGCGAGGGCCGGATCTTCGGCGCACAGGGCGCCGCCGCGCTGCTGGGCATGAAACCGACCACACTGGCCTCGCGGATCAAGGCGCTGGGGATCCAAAGGGCCAAGCTGCGGGATGCCGATCTGCCCGGTTGACAGGTTTCTTCGCCTGGGAGTAGCGTTTCAGCTTATGGACCGGCTCATCGATCGACGCCAGCGGCTGCTGTTCTGGACCGTCGGCCTGGCCTATGTGTCGCTGACGGTGTGGATGCACGTCTGGGCGTTGGAGGCCGGCCTTCCGCTTCCGGGCGAGCCCAAGACCCCGCACCATCAAGTCTGCACCTGGATCGGAACAAGCGGCGAAGCCGGTTCTGTCGTCTACCTTGACATCATTCGCCCGATTCCAATCGTCTTCTACAATCCGGTGAGCCTGTCACAGACTCCTGTCCTGCCGGTTTTTTCAGAAACGGTACGCGCTCGCGCTCCTCCGATACTGTCCTAACCTTCCACAGTAGCCATTTCATAATTGCACTGTACCCTGGGGGACGGCTCCGGTCCAAGGCGGCTGAGTTCTCGCCGCGCCTTCTCCTGTGCTGAGAGAGGCGGCGCCTATGCACCATGCAGACCTGCGTCGGGCAGTCTCCGCATCTCTGAAAGGAACTAGACCATGTCTTCAACTATCATGAAGCGATGGGGGCTCGTGCTGTCAAGCGCAGTTATCCTCATTGCCGTCGTCGGAGCAATCTGGTTTCAGGTCCGTTACCACACGGCACCAGTACAAACTGTCGGTCTCACGACATTCAGTGACGCAGCGTACCAGGAGGATCCGGAGACACGAAGCGCGGTCTTCGCGAACTATCCTCACCGAAGCCTCATCATCGAACAGACCCGCGATACTCACTTTCACTTCCGCATCGAGCCGGCCTCGGAGCAGGCCACCGCCATCGAACTGATCGGTGTAGACCTTGCGCACCTCGTTGCCGCCGTTCCGCCCTGGGTCAAAACCGATCCAGATCTGACGAAAATCGGCCTGATCGATCGCGAATGGAACCGACAGCAGGTCCGGTTTGACCGATCTTCATCCCAGGTCCATGTCCGCGAGGGAGGAGACGGGTTCGAGCAGCGGGCGTTGAGCCGCATCGATCTCGCCCGCAATTGTTTGAATGCCGGTCTGTGGGAGCTGTTGCTGTTCACCAATGAGAATGGGGAAGACCGCGTCTATGAGCATCTCTGGTTTACGTTCCCGCTCGGGCTGTACAAGGGCTTATTCGAACGGGTCAATGGCCTCTCATATTGGTCCTACTGGTGGTCCCTCGAACATTGGGTCGATCCGTCAGGGACGCCGATCCGGTTAGATCGGGTGCGGACGGTCGAGCGGGAATGGTCGATTCAGCCGACAGTTCGCTGGGATGAGCCGGTCGCCGTACGAGGCGAGCAAGTCCATAAGCGCAAGAACATTCTGACACCAGTCGCCTCGACCTATCGAGACTGGTACCGTGGGCCGGTGCAGTTCTCGAGCTTCATTCCGCCGGGTCGATACTCCCGGGCTCACGCTCGTGACACTCAATTGCACTATCTCGCAGAGCTGGCTGGGGCCACCGTGCGGCAGGTGAAACTCAACGGAGGATCTCAGTCGCTGTTCGAGATCGAGCTCGAGTTTCGCAGTCATCTGACCGGCGAAGCCACTCGCCTGATTCTCGGCGGGCTCGATGGGACCGCTATTCCCGTTGCGTCTCCGGAGCACTATGACCGTGGCTGGCAGGTTCCCCTCGGTATCGGCAACCCCAGTTTCTTCGAGTCTTACGAGCATGTGGTAAAGGAGCCCCCGGCCGAGCGCACCTTCTACGGATTCCACCTGGATTCGCAAAATCGCTGGCTCGACCATCATGCCATCGGTGTCGATGGTCCTGTGCTCCATTGGGACGCCGATGATCCTACACTGCTTCATCTGTATCTGCTCAGCTACGAGCGGCATACGCTCTTGAATCACTTCATTCTCGTAATACCCAATGATCACGAACGTTCGTAAGCCCTTCGGGCATGGTACGTACCAGCGATCGCAGCCAGGGCATGGTCTGGTACTTTTTCACCATCCAGTCCACTTGGAACACGTCCCGCCGTCCAAAGGCCGGGGGATCCATGTGCCTTACAGATGCCGTGCTTCCCCGGTTCCCTGCCGTCCAGGATTGTGAATTGGCTCACAGAATCTAAACGGGGAGTCGGTTATTGTGGAGTCATGGCGAGAGGAGATTCTTTCAGAGAGCCTGAGTTGCAGCAGAGCCCATGTCCTGTTTCACTCAGCCACACGAAGGGAGTCCGGTCTATGGAAACACGGTGTGCTGACGGATATCAGGAGGAGACAACCCATTCGATCCACGCTGTTCAACCGGGCACCGAACCCGTTACCTCCACCAAGGAGCTTCCTTCAGGCAAGGTGATCATTGCTCTTGTGATCGGGCTGGCCATCGGGGCCTTCTTCTATTTTGATCTCGGACGGTTCTTATCGTTGAACGCCCTGAAGGAAAATCGGGACAATCTGCTGGCGTTTACGGACGTGAATTATGTCGCAGCGGTCGGCATCTTCATTGTGGCCTATGCGATTGTCACCGGCTTGTCGCTTCCGGGTGCGGTCATGCTCACGCTCGCCGGCGGGTTCGTGTTCGGGGCCGTCCCTGGAACGTTGTTCGTGAATCTCGGGGCGACGACCGGCGCGACCCTGGCGTTTCTGACCGCGCGGTATCTGCTACGGGACACAGTGGAACAGAAATTCGGGAAGTCGCTGAGACCGTTCCAAGAAGGCTTTGTCAAGAACGCCTTCAGCTACCTGCTGACTCTTCGACTGATTCCCCTGTTTCCGTTCTTCGTGGTCAACCTCGTATCAGGACTGACTCGCGTGAGCGCCGGAACATATATCGGAGCCACGGCGCTCGGCATCATTCCCGGTTCGTTCGTCTATGCCTATGCAGGACGCCAACTGGGTACCATAAATTCACTGAAGGAGATCGCGTCGCCGAATGTGATCGGGGCCTGTATCCTCTTGGGGCTTCTCGCCCTCGTGCCGGTCGTCTATAAAAGGTTTGCGGCCAAACCAGCGCGATGAAGAGTTCATCGTTTGATGATTGATTCACAACGAAGGGCGCCACGTGATGATGAAGCCTCTCCCAAGGGTCGCTGGAATGAGTGAGCACGATCAGTCATTGGTTCTTCCGAACGACGAGTACAATCAGCAGCTGGTCGCCAATGTGCATCCGCCCGATTGGGTCAATCCCGAGCCGACCGGTCGCTACAACATCGTGGTGATCGGAGCCGGAACGGCGGGCTTGATCACCGCGGTCGTAGCCGCAAGCCTGGGGGCAAAGGTCGCGTTGATTGAAAAGCATCTGATGGGAGGAGACTGTCTCAATGTTGGGTGCGTACCATCAAAAGGTGTGATCCGAGCAGCCAGAGCTTGGACCGATCTACGGAGGGCCACGGAGTTTGGCCTCCATATTCCTCCTGGCGTGCAGTATGACTTCGCCGCCGTCATGGCGCGCATGCGAAAAGTCCGGGCGCGCATCAGCCGGAACGACTCAGTCCATCGGTATACCCAGCTTGGTGTAGACGTCTTTATTGGCAGCGGGCGTTTTCTTAGTCCCGAGACCATCCACGTGGAAGGACCGGCGGGCGATCGGATCCTGGCTTTTGTGAAAGCCGCTGTCTGCACCGGTGCGCGAGCATCGGCACCTCCGGTGCCAGGGCTTCAAGAAGCCGGGTATCTCACGAACGAAACTGTCTTTTCGTTGACGGAGTTGCCGCAACGCATCGGGGTGATCGGAGCCGGTCCCATCGGCTGTGAACTGGCACAGTCGTTCGCCCGCTTTGGGAGCCAAGTCTATCTCATCGAAGCGATGCACGGGATCATGCCGAACGAGGACCGCGATGCGGCTGACATCGTCGAGCAACAGATGGTCCGCGATGGCGTGAACGTGCTGTGCTGCGGAAAGGATCTCACGGTGCAGAAGACCGACGGCGGGAAACGTTTGACCGTCGATTCGCACGGCCGGCACTACGACGTAACGGTCGATGAAATTCTCGTCGGTGTCGGGCGAACGCCGTACGTGGAGGGGATCGGATTGGAGACAGCCGGAGTCGAGTACGACAAGAGCGGGATCAAGGTCAACGCCAGATTGCAGACGACGAACCCAAAGATCTACGCGGCAGGCGATATCTGCTCTCGCTACAAGTTTACGCATGCGGCCGATGCCATGGCTCAAATCATCATCCAGAATGCCTTGTTCCCGCATCCGTTCGGTCTGGGCTATGCCAACGTCGATTCCTTGGTCATGCCCTGGTGCACCTTCACCGAGCCGGAAGTGGCTCATGTCGGCATGTATGAGAGAGAGGCCAAGGAGAAGGGCCTTGAGGTGGAAACCTATACCTACAAGCTGGATGAAGTCGATCGAGCGATTCTAGACGGGGAAGACGAAGGGTTTGCGAGGATTCACGTCGAAAAGGGAACCGATACGATCCTCGGTGCCACGATCGTGGCCAACCATGCCGGTGATATGATCAGCGAATTTTCCGTCGCCATGAAGGCGGGAGCCGGGGCCAAGACGATCGCGGCAACCATCCATCCTTATCCCACGCAAGCTGAAGTGAACAAGAAGGTGGTGAACCTCTGGCGCAAAGCGCATTTCACGCAACGAACCAAGAACCTGTTGATCAAATTGTTTGCCTGGATGCGGCGATAGAGCGGTACATCATGAACAACGATGTTTCACTTGAGAACTTGAAAAGGATGCAGCCTATGGCACCATCTCTATCTTCCGTGATCGTCGGTCTTGCATCGGTCGTGTTGGTGGGAATGATCGTCGGCGATCCGAGCCGGCTACAAGCTCAATCCCCCGCCACCGTAGAAGTGGGTCCATTTTCGACAGCGAATCCGAATGGTCCCTGGCCGGACGGCTGGAAACCGCTCACCTTTCCAAAAATTCCCCAACACACGACGTACAGCCTTGTGCTCGACGGTGATCGCGTCGCCGTCAAGGCAACCAGTCGAGCCTCCTCTTCGGGATACACGAAAGAAATTCTGATCGATCCGAAGGAGTATCCGATCGTCCAGTGGCGATGGAAAGTCTCGAATACCCTAAAGGCCGGCGATGTGACCAGGAAAGAGGGGGACGACTATCCCGCCCGCATCTACGTCACGTTCCAATACGAGAGTGCGAAAGTCGGTCTCTTCGGCAAGGCGAAGTACGAAGCCGCGAAACTCATCTACGGCCGGTACCCCCCGCTCGGCGCCATCAATTACATTTGGGAGAGCCGGGCGCCAGTAGGAACCGCGGTGCCCAACCCGTACACGGAACAGGTGCATATGATTGTGGTGGAAAGCGGATCAGCCAAGCTGAACACCTGGACGACCGAAGAGCGGAACGTCTATGAAGACTACAAACGAGCGTTCGGAGCAGAGCCGCCCATGATTTCCGGTGTCGCCATCATGACGGATACCGACAATACCGGCGAGTCGGCGGAAGCCTATTACGGAGACATTGTCTTCAAGAAGAAGGGAACGTAATTCGGCTAGCGCCGGACGGATAGCTTGGTCATTCGCGCGATTCCACGTCCGGCCGTGGATCGGCGACGAATCCGTCACGATTGGGCATTGTTACGTTGGGCAGCGTCTGCGCGTCGACTACCATAGTTGCCGGAATGATGCCGTTTTGGTGGAGCAGCCACGCGACGAGGCTATAGACTTCGTCCGCCGTGAGCGACTGCGGCGCGGTGAAGGGCATGGCGCGGAAGATGTAGTCGTACAACGTCGTGGCATAGGGCCAGTAGCTGCCGATGGTTTTGACCGGGTGTTCTGTAGCCAGCGAACCGTGGCCGCCGACCAGCCGATCCTTTGGCCCTTCTGTTCCTGTCGGTCCGTGGCAGGCGGCGCACTTGTTTGAATATACGGCTGCTCCTTGCCGTACGGTCCCTCGGCCAGGGGGCAACCCTTCGCCAGTCGGAGTGATATCGATATTCCACGCTTTGATGTCAGCCTCGGTCGCCGGCTGTCCGAATCCGTAGCGGGCTTCTTCTGCCATGGAGATGCCTGGAGGGATTAGGGGCAAGCCCAGCACGAGGAGTATCGACGAGGCCGGATTACATCTCCACATTGGTCACCTTCCCGTCTCCACCCACTTTCCAACTTTGGATGGCATTGTAATGGTACACGGAATTCGTTCCTCTGACCGTAATAAGCGCCGCTCTGCTCGGCTGGATATAGCCGGTCTCATCGATGCAGCGGCTTTGAATAATCGCTTCGTCCCCATGCCAGCGCCAACCGTACCGGAAGCGCGTGTGACAGTAGGGGAGAACCGGTTCTTGTAATTGCGCCGTGCGCCAGGTAAGCCCGCCATCCGCGCTCACCTCGACCTTCGCAATCTTGCCGCGCCCGCTCCAGGCCAGACCGCGGATTTCGACGAACCCCGGCGTGATCTGTTGGCCGCCAGACGGACTGGTGATGACTGACTTTGCTTCCATTACGAAGGTAAACTGCCGGGCTGTGCCGTCCGGCATGAGGTCGGTATAGCGGGAGGTTTCTTCACGAGTCATGAACGGCGCAGTGCCGAGCTTCAACCGCCTGACCCATTTGATGCAGGTGTTCCCTTCCCAACCCGGAATCACCAACCGGAGCGGATAGCCCTGCTCCGGCCTGAGCGCCTCACCGTTTTGCGCGTAGCAGAGCAGCGCATCCTTCACCACCGCCGCCAACGGCAGACTACGGGTCATGGCGGCGGCATCGCTGCCCTCCGCCAACACCCACGCCGCGTCAGGTTTGATGCCGGCCTCAGCCAAGACCGTCGAGAGCGGCACGCCGGTCCATTCGCTCGTGCTCATCAACCCATGGGTCTCTTGAACGGTTGTTCCCGTCGGCCCTTTCCATTCTTTTCCGGAGTTGCCGGAACATTCGATGAACAGGGTTCTGGTGATGGAGGGAAAGCGCGTCAGATCGTTCATCGAAAATGTCAGTGGTCGGTCGACCAGTCCATGAATCAAGAGTCGGTGCCGGTCGGGGTTGATGCTCGGCACTCCGTTATGATGGCGCTCGAAATGCAGTGCGGACGGAGTGATGATGCCGTGCAAGGCGTGATGGGGCGTCAGTGAATGGGTGGCCGTGGGCAGGCGATGGGCGGTTTCTCCCGGTGCGCGTGACCCGTAGGGGCTCGGAGCGTGACCGGGGACAGCGGTGGGATCGAGAGCAGCCAGTTCCTCAGCCGGCAGTAGCGACGGAGCGATTAGGCTTGCAGCAGTGGTCCCAATCGACGAAACTGCGCTCACTAGCCACGCACGGCGATCGACGGTGTCTTCCTCAGGCGGCTCTCGCTCCGAGAAAACCGGCTTCGTTTGATCGGGTGAACTCATGAGCCCCCAGTTGTCATGACCGCCTTCCTACACGTCAGTGTGACCTCTTTGGCCGGCCTGAGGCAAGTTTTTCGAAGACGAAGCGTTGCACATGCCTACATGTCCACCCTACGCACTACGAGGAACAGCTTGCTTCGCAATCGCTTCGTCGGCACCGTTCATCGTTTGTCTTCGTCGAACCAGATACTGCAATAGCGCATCAACGGAGAGCAGCCCTGGTCCGTGCAGGACGAAATACAAGAACAGGATCCCCCAATAGAACGCCTCTTGCAGCGCGGCTTCGGACAATTGTCCGTACGAGATTGACGCGACGATATTCAGCCCGAAGAGCGAGAGGGCGGCCCACCGACCCGCCAGGCCGATGGCCAGCAGGAACGAGCCGCTCAATTCGACGGCGGTGGCCAGGTAGGCGGCGATCTCCGGCGGCAACAGAGGCACATCGTAGACCATGGTGAAGAGCATCACGGTCGACATCCAGCTAGAGAGCTTGACCATGCCGCCTTTCCAAAAAATGTGAGCCAAATACAGGCGGACAGACAGGTCGAACAGCGGGAGTAAGGCCTCCAGTCCCCAGATCAACCGACGGTAGGCTGGAGCCGCACTCATGACTGCGCGCGTCAACAAGCCAGTCTCGTGTGTCATGAGGGTGCCTCCACGGAAACTCCGGCGAGCACGTTCAAATCTATGATGGAAGCCATGAACCGAGTGAAGTCGAACTCCGGGTCGGTTTCCGTCGCCAAGTGCTCGACCTCGGCCACGGTCTTCCGGTCGAGCATGGCTTCGAGCAATCGGTAGTCGAGGTCGGCGAGAGCCGCTACATGGATCCTCCCTTCGGCCCTGGTGACCAGGATGCCCGTGTCCTCTTCCGGCAGCGGCAGATCGACCGCGATGTCTGTCGGGGCGTCCGGCTGCAATGCCAGCCACACGCGATGTACCGGCAAGGAGCAACGCAGCAGCCGCACTGTCGCGTTCAGACGGAACGTCACGCGCGATGGGTCAGCGGAGGCAATGGCATCTAGTTGAGCGTGGGGGAGGGGCAGGGAATCGGCGCCCTGATACACTTCGTGGCAGGTCCATTCCAATCGCGCCAGTTCGACCAGCAGACAGGGAACCTGTAGTTCGAGCAGCAGCACCGGAAGATGCCGCCCGTACGAAAACAGATCGCCGCTCATCGACGGGTATCTTTTGACATAGCCTCGCGCGAGGAGGTTGAAATACCGGGGACCGACAAACCGGCGTAGAATGGGAAAGGTGACGCTGAGCACCTGCGTGTAGTTGGTACGGATCAGGCGGCGATAGAGCGCCACATTTCGTAGAGCTGAGCCTCCTGGCACGATCGCTTCCGCCACGACGGCGTATTGTCCCTCGATCATGCCTTTGGCAAATGCCTGTTGGATCTCATGAAGCCGCAACATGGCAGCCTCCAAGAATCGCGCTCGCCTGCTTGGCCTGATCAACCAGGACAGAGAGTGGCGGCATGTTGGTATCCCACTCGATCAACGTCGGGCGCGGTCCAAAATGATGAATCGCCCACTGGTACAGGCCCCAGATTTCCGGATAGACCGCCTCGCCATGGGTATCGATGAGCCACCGCCCGAAGCGATCGAAACCTGCCAGATGGATTTCCCAGACCGTCTCGGCCGGAATGGCGTCCAAGAACTCAAAGGGGTCCAGGTGAAAATTGACCGCGTTGACATAGACGTTGTTGAGATCGAGCAGAATGCCGCAGCCCGTCCGCCTGGCTGTCTCGGCCATGAACTCACCTTCCGGGATCGTGGATTCACGCCATGTCAGATACCGGGTGATGTTTTCGATCAGGAGGGGCCGTTGCAGGACGTTCTGGACCTCGTCGATCCGTGAACAGACATGGTTCAGGCTTTCTTCGGTAGAGGGCAAGGGGAGCAGCTCGTTGAGGAACCGACCGTCGACGGAACTCCACGAGAGGTGCTCCGACACGAGTGCCGGGTCGAATCGATCGACCAGAGCTTTGAGTTTCCGGAGATGGAGACGGTCGATCGGATCGGTCGAGCCCAGCGACAGGCCGACCCCGTGGAAACTCAGGGGGTAGTGAGCCCTGATGCGTTCGAGGTTCCGGAGTGGCGCGCCGCCGTCACCGAAATAGTTTTCCGGATGAGTTTCCATCCAGGCGACCGGTGGGAATTCCTCCAGGATCTCCCGAAAGTGTTGTGAGCGAAGTCCGATCCCGGCGCAGGCCGGGATCGGAGCGTCGATGTGCGTCGTCATTGCGCCGCGTCCTACATCTTTTTCATCATCATCTCTTTCATCTTCGCCAGATCGTCTTTCGTGATGGCCAGCACGGTGCCATTCGCGATCTTTCCACACAGACCTTTCGGCAAGAACACATAGGAATCGGGCTCATTGTCCTTCTTGGCCATGCCCACACAGGAGTGGAGGCTGGTCTTGACCGCGCAATCGTTCATCCCAGCCTTGGCCACACCGCCGCAGGCCTCCCAGCCGGCGGGCAACTCCGGGACTTTCGGAGCGGCAGCCATCGCCTGCGATCCTGCCAGGCTGAATGCAACGAGCAGCGCGGAGTGAATCATGGCGTTCTTCTTCGTGTTGGCGTTCATGGGAAGTCTCCTTTGTTAGGTTGAACGATCTTCGGAATGACGCTCGTGACTGAACATCGATGCATCGCGACGGATTCAGGACTCGATCATGTGGACCCCTCCCTTCTCTGGCGTGGACCATCTCGTTGGCTTCTCTCCTCGTGTTCCTACGCTTGGATTGTGTCGTTGGATCTTAGCTCCCGTATGGCCTAGCCGCTGTGAGGCAGCTTACAGTCGCCTGCTGGAATTCCAGCCGTTGTTTTGGCTTCCAGAAAGCACGACAGGGCACCGATCGTTCAGCCGTGATCCGGCCCGCCTCGGACAGTGGGACATACCAAGCGGTGAGTGGTTCGAGTGGACGATCGAGCGAAGCGCCGGCTATCCCAGAAGCCAGTAGGCCGCTCCGCCGACCACCAGCATGACCATCATGACGAGCATCATTTGTTCGTGCCCGCACATTCCGTGTTTCTGCGTGCATCCCTGCATACTGCACATCATCGACATGGTCTGACCCTCCTTTGTGATAGTGAGAGATAAGTTGCTCCGCTTTCGCTCTTCGAGAGAGCAGGAAAACATTGAGCTGCCTCGATATGTTTATGCGCACCCTACCATCCACCACATGAGAAGGCTGTGAGCCGCCTTACAGTTGCGGTCGATGTCGGAGAGGAGCAAACCGCAAGCAGGGGGGATCTTCATCCGCTACTTACGCCCAGGCCAATCTGATACATATCCCGCCTATCGCCCCCACCGAGCGGGCCGCACCGCCATGCCAGTTGGCACACCCGTGGACTGCTCTATACTTCTCTTAGCGATGTGACAAACGATGGCGTGAATAGTGAGGCGACCAGGTGATCGACGTCAGCGGGGTACTCTTTTCGATGACAGGAATTTCCACACATCAACAATATCGAATAGCAATGACGCCCCAATACACAGGGAGAGCACGACGAGGTATGCATGGAACTCGCCTTGGGCATGGCGAACTTGGACAAGGATATACGCCAATAATGGAATCCAGAACACATGACCGAATCCGAGTATCCGTTCGAACCCAAATTTGGCATATAGGGTCATCATCAGTATGGCCGACATCAGAAACGTTACAAAAATGACCTTCGCCAGGAGTTCGCTCCAGAACGCAAGGCTGGCCATATTCACGATCATCAGCGCGAAGACCCAGATCGGAACCCAGGTGGGTTGTTTCAGGAGATCGCCGGCAAACAGGAGAGGAATCCGCCACACGTTCTGACCCCATCTTGACCGGCTCATGTCTGTCTCCCTCCTCCGACAAGGTTCGCCGCGTTCGGGAGCGCGGTCGCAACCGTCACTGAAATGGATCCGTGCAGTCCCACGCCTATGCCGGCGTGGGACTCCCTCTCAATCGTTCTGTACCTCGCCAAGAAGTTCACGTCGTCAAACAACTGGTGCAGCCCTCCTTGGGGCTCCAGGCCTGCGACGCGAACTGTCGATCGAGCTGCGTATGGGCGATGTGATTCAGATAGTTGCTCAAGGTTTTGAGAGCCACAATCGTCAGCACGTCTAACAGATGCCGCTGTCCGTATCCCGCCGCTGCAAAGTGCTCCAGATCATCTTCCGGCACCCACCCGCGATGACGCATGACGGACAGCACCAGCGTACGAAGCGCATTGAGCTTCCGGTCGGAGAGCGGTCGTTGCTCTCGCAGCCCTGCAAGAATGTCCTCGGGCGTGCGGACCATCTGGGCCACCGTGGAGTGGGCACCTACGCAGTAGGCACAGTCGTTCGTAGTACTGACGGTCAAGGCCACCACCTGCTGTTCCACCGGAGAGAGCGCACTCTGCTCAAGGGCCTTGTTGATGGCCGCATAGGCTTGCACCGCCGTCGGCGACTCGGCGAGTACCCCGAATAAATTCGGAAGAAATCCGTACTTCTTTGCGGTGGCTTCGACCGTTGCGCGCGACGCCTCCGGAGCCGTCTCCTTCGTATGGACCTGAAACTTCATGGTGATCCTCCTTCTTCGAATGTGTGATCTTGTGTTGCTTGATGCTCTCACGTTAGCGGCCCTGCGTGGCCATGTTCTTCAGAGCCTCGGTCGTGACGGGTGTCCCGCCGACGCCCCAGTCCCCCGAGGGAACTCCTTCGATGATGACCCAGGTCACGGACCGCAACCCTTCTCCTTCAACTGACACGATCCGTCCGTGACCTTGCGGATCAGTTCGGCCTTCTGCTCCGCGCTGAGATACCCGCTGAGCCCTTTTAATTGTGCGAGTGGCATGCGTTCACCTCCCTTCTGTATCGAGATAACAACCTTGTTCTGGACTGATCGGTCCAGACTAAGGCGCAATAGCTATCACGCTTGAGCTGTCACTAATTCCTCCAAAGAGCTCGCCTTCACTCCTCTATCTGTTGTGTAGACATGCGAGCTGTGTTCGAAAGGCTACTCACTTGAGGCATCGGTCCGATCAACGGTCGATAGGGAATTGGCGGCGGTTGGATGGATCCACCACCAGGGACGTGGTAGTGTTGCAAGGCTTCGGGGAGCCAGGCTTCGATCTGATTGATCCGGGTCACATCGGAGGGATGCGTGGAGAGAAACTCGGGAATGGCATGTTGCGATCGAAAGCAGAGTTTTCCGATCATCTGTTTGGGGCACCCGTTCATCCGTTCCCAGAACGGCACCGCTTCGCGCGGGTCATAGCCCGCTTGTGCCATCAACCGCAGGCCGATGTAATCCGCCTCCGATTCCTGTTTCCGATTGAAGGGCAGCGACACGTTGACACCGTATGCCCCTAACAACCCCTGAATCGCCGCTCCGCTCGAGTGGCCTGACGCGGCAGCCCCCAGGGCTCCGAGCTGGGCAATCTGATCGAGGATGCTGCGACTCATGCGTTCCACCCCATGGCGCTGCAGCGCATGGGCCACTTCGTGCCCCATCACAGTGGCGAGCCCCGCCTCGTTCTTGGTGTGCTTCAGAATGCCGGTGAAGACCGCCACCTTGCCGCCGGGCAGCGCGAAGGCATTGATCATCTGGTCCTCTTCGATGACCGCAAATTCCCACTGATACTCGGGTTTGTTGGCGGCCTTGGCGATCCGCTGTCCAACCCGTTGGACCATGTCATTGATCCCGGCGTTTTCGGACAGCCGCGCTTGCCGCAACACTTCCCGGTAGGCGCTCAGTCCAAATTGCAGTTCTTTTTCCTCCGAGAAGAAAATCAGTTGGTCACGCGCGGTACCCGGGGCGCGGTAGCAGGCAGACAGACCTCCTAGGAGACTCAGCGCGGTGCAGAAACCGAACGCCGCTTTCGCGCCGAGGTACAGTAACGACCGGCGGTTCATGAACTTCTCAGAAGGCTGAATCCTTCCCTCTCCTCTGGTCATGGCTCTGCTTCACAACCTCCGCGCGCAAAGAAGAGTCCTCGGTGAATGTCGCCGATACTGACCATGCCGACGAGCTTGCCATGGTCGGCGACCGGGATGCGCCGGAAGTTCTTGAGCCCCATATACGAAGCGGCCTCGAGGATGGGCGTCTCCGGCGAAACGGTCAGCGGATTAGGCACCATGATCTCCTCGGCCTTCTTCGCCAGCACCTCGGGATAGTTCTGCTCCATTTCCAGAAAGTCCCGACTGTGCACCGCGTCATGAATGTAGTCGCCGTAGTTGGGATACATCGGCAACATCACGTCGCGCAGGGTCACGATGCCGAGCAATTCATGATTGCCGTTCACGATTGGAATCGCCCCGCAATGCCGGCTCAACATTTTGATGACGATCTCCCGCACGCAGTCCGTCGGTGCACCCGTCACCACTCCGGTGGACATGACCTCATGGATTCGCATGGGAGCCTCCCTTCTGTCCGTTAAGAGTGTTCAGTGGCCGCCGGGTCTGCAGGCGCAACAGTCCGTGCATCGTCGATCCAAGCAGGCCCGCTCCGATGATCCAGATGGTATTGCGCCCGGCACGTTTCGCAGCGAACCAGCCAGAGACAGCCGTCCGGGTAGTAATCACATTGGAGCATCGGCTCCAGGTCATGACGGCCACAAGTTGGACAGGGCAGTTGGTGGAGTTGGATTCGAAGGGCCATTACCGGTTCGTCTTGACGTGTCATGGCACATCTCCTTCCTCGATCAACCTTCAATCAGTCGTGGGAAGGGCATGATCGCTTCGATTATGCTTCTCGCCTTATGCCGCCACGAGTCTTGGCATCGGAGGGCTGTAGACCGTGGGCGGTTCGACCGTCTCGGATGAACACCGTCTATTAGCGAGAATCGTCTTGTCGACCACATCGCCGCAGAGCAGGCAACGATAGCCGTCCACACTGAGATCGCCGCTTGTCCCTCGCAGATCACAAATCTGCTCGCTGACCATCAGGCCATTGCATCGTTCGCAGGTCATGACGCACCTCCTCGTGAGTGATCGGTGTGTTTGCATCTTGAGCGTGATCCTAGCGGCTGAGACGACCTCGTTCTGTAAGGCACCTCACCGCTTGCAGAAAAACACGGAGAATTCGTTTTGTAAGCTAGGCTACAGATGGGCCTGGGCTGTGCGCGGTAGAGTGCGAGGTCGTGGCGGCATGATGCCGCCTCCGCACTGGTCGCAGGCGGCGATTCTTCTCATCTCTCACATACTGGCTTCTGAAAGGAGTGCACCATGTCCAAAGTCGCGATTGTCGTGTTGGCCGACACGGAAACACACGAAGGGTTAGGCCGTGTGGTGAATGCCCTGGAATCCGTCAAGGAGTTCAAGGACGGTCATGACGACGTTCAGCTCATCTTCGACGGCGCCGGGCCCAAGTGGATTCCCGAGTTGGAAAAGCCCGATCACAAGCTGCACGGGCTCTACAATGCGGTGAAAGATCGGATCGGCGGGGCCTGCGAGTTCTGCGCGGGAGCATTTGGCGTGAAGGACAAAGTGGTTGCATGCGGGGTGAAGCTGGCAGGGGAGTACGACGGACATCCCAGCTTCAAAAAGCTGGTGGCGCAAGGCTATCAGGTCATTACGTTCTAGCCGACGGGTGCCGCGGACACTCGACCGGTAAAGTCAAGCCGCCGGGTGGGTGTCCGCCCACGAGCGAGAGGAGGGCGGTAGCCATGGCTCCGACATCTTGGATGACTCTGCAGATGGGAATGACGGTCGTCGTTGTCCTGGCTGGTTGTGCGACCGCCTCGCCACCGAGCCGAATGAACCAGTATGTCGGCACGCATCCGGTTCCGACACTGGAATCGCTGAACCCGCTTTCCGACCGCAAGGGCCGGACCGGCCTCCTCGTAATCGCCGATCAGACGGCTGAAGGAGCCGCACCGGTATTGCCGGACGAAGCGCAGACTCGACTCACGGAGCAGCTGAAGGAACGACTCGGTCAGTCACTTCCGCTCACGGTCGAGACGCTCCTGCCAGCCGAAGGCGTACAGCCAAGGGGCGATCTCAGTCCATTGCTCGAATTGGCACAGTCGCATGACGTGAACTATCTTTTGGTCGTTGTGGCTTCCGCCATGGAGCAAGAATATCCGCAAACCGTCTTCCTGGGGTGGCATTCGCACAGCCAGCCTGGCTTGCGACGGGACAACTGGTCGCTGCTTGAGGCCGCGCTGATCGACGTCAAGACAGGAGCGGTGCTGCTGCGCGGGGAAGGCCGGAGCATGGCCACGCTGGATCGCCCGATGGCCCCGGGCATCAACCAATGGTATCCCGTCATCTGGTTTCGCCCCGCCGGCCCTGATGGGCGACCCTGGTGGCCGCCAACCTATGAAGGTGCACCGAATACGCTTCGGGTGGTGACCATGAACGATGCCGCGAAGCGGCTGACTTTGGACCTGCAACGCACCTGGTTGGAGTTTCGTCATCAAGACTTTGTGTCGTCAAGAGAATAGGTCCCATGCCAATGCCTGAGTGAGTACAATAATCGCGCGCGATTCCCATTGAACGACAACTACTCCCCTGCACTGTCGAATATGGCAATTCGGCTTGTAGCGCAGCATTCGTTGGTTACAATGGAAGAGCGCATGGGTTCGGGTATGAGTCGGAGACATTCTCCCCACAGGGGGCATGCGATTCGAGATACCAACATGATGCGGGAGAGCATTCAGGTGTGTGTGTCAATAGGCATGCTGCTTGGTCTGATGTTGGCGGGCGTTGCGGATGCCGCTGAGTTTGACACACCAGATCCACTAGGGGCCTTTGTGTATGCCGAGTATGCGCTGGGTGATGATTACTTCATCAACGGCGTGCAAGACACATTTCTGTTTCGCTGCAACCTGGCGCAGGACTTGGAGTCATTTGAAGGCGTGGCGTTCTCGGAGATCTCCATATGGGGCAATCGGACCGGCCCGTGGGAAGTGTTCAAGAAGCAACCCGACGGCAGATACGCATATCTGAGGACGACGCATTACCCGACAGTAGCTTGCCTTGAGTGGTGCCGATCCAAAGACTACCTGTCGTCTGGGCAATGCTTGTGGAAGCGCGGCTGGCCGCAGGTGCGGTAGGGGATCGTTGTCTTGCCACACCATATGATCGCTTCGCCTGGGCGGTTCTTCCTCAAGATTATCGTGATGACGACGATCTGGAACATCGCGCTAGTCTCGTGCAGTCAAGCCACGCAGAAACTCGACGAGGCTGTTTTGTATGAACCTCATTTCAAGCTGAAGGTCGTTCGGTACTATGAGAACCTTCCGCTCCACTATACCGGCGAAGTGTTTCGCGTCCAGTGCGCGTCGGAGCATACAGCAAACTCTCCGGGCCACAAGACCCAGGACCCAGGTTGGCGTACATTAGGGAACGGGGGCGCCATCGGATCCAAGAATGCCGCAGAACTGGTCGAGCGCGAGCGCCACAACTATCTGGTGGTCGATGAGCAGACGCTGGTCTGGATTGGGAATGGTGTGAGTGTGAGCTTCGATGCGTGCGGACAGTTTCGAGCGTGGTATCCCACGTCTCTCCCTGAGGAGTTGATCGATCCGGTTGTGAAACCCGATTTTTGTGCTCCTAAAGGAAAAGCTGACTGCCGCCACTACAATTTCCAGGGGGATCGCGCCCCGCATTTTGAAGACATTCAGGTGTCCCGGCAGGGTGCCATCTCCTTCACCGTACGGTCGAAGGCCTTTCGGGGTGAACGGATCGTTCGTGTCCACAGCACCGATTTCGGCCGGACATGGACATTCACTTCAATAGCTTCCCAATAATCACACAGTTCCTTGTCGGTTGAAGCTCAGTACACGATCACATGATCGGCTGATACGAACAGGCCCACCATCTTTTCCAGCGGAAGGGGGGTTACTGAAGAGGCGACTCGAGCCGGATCGATCTTGTAGAGCAGCATCATGGTCTGATTGCCATAGATTTCAACGCCCAGCTTGCTCTTGAGGATCTCAAAGTACTCCCCGTAGTTATGCGGGACCTGCTCCAGGGGTACGCCCATCTGTTCGGAGACGCTCTGCCGTTCTCGCTCCGGCAGCCCCGCTCGTTCGAGCGCGGTACTGTCCGAACCGACCAGTCTGCGAAAAAAGCCAAACCCCTTGGTCACTGATGTCACCGCGCTGGCATCAACCAGAATTGTCACCTTATGGCCCGCCTTGACGGCCGCCCAAGCCACATTCGGCACGGCACAAATTTGCGCATCGTCCTCTGCCAGCGAGGTCTTCATGTGGATCAGGATGCTGGCTGCGGACGCGTGCTGCGTGCCTAGGCCGGCGATCCCTATGAGTGTCATGCACATCGCTAGTATCATGGTCACGATCTGTCGGTTCATGACCCGCCCTCCGCATTCTTGTTCTGGCTCATAGACTGGTGTTCGCAGCAGGTTGACGCATCCGAAGTCGGCCGACAACTCGTGCAGTCCTTGTATACGGCATAGGCCTTCAGTGCCCATTCCTCGCCAGGGCAGCCTTGCATGGTCATCGCGACTTCGAGGAATTCAATCAATTCGTCCAGAGTAATGCCCTTTTCGACCGCCATTTGGACGTAGGCTCGAATGCAGGGCTCACATCGGATGGCGATTGAGACGCTCATTGCCGTGAGGAGCTTGTATTTGGCGGAAACAACCCCGTCGCGGTACGCCTCCTGTCGCATGCGAAGCAGCCCGCCGGTGACCTTCGGACTGAGGCGACGCAGCTCTTGAAATAAACTTTCGGCATCTGACCTTATCTCTTTTTGTTCTTCGGTCATGAGTTTTGTCATCCTTCCGGTTTACCGTGTTCTTTTGCGGAATGATGCGAACAACAGCCGGAGACGTCATCCCGATTTCTCCGAGACAGGCTGTACAGGGCCAAGCCAAGGAAGGCGGCTAGGGCGGGGAGCAGCACATAGTCCAGGTAGCCCGTGACCGCTCCCAGGCCGAGAAGACCCAGCAGCCCGACCAGAATCGGCGTGAAACAGCAGAGTGCTGTCAACGCTGCGCCTGTTAAGCCCAAAGTCATGAGACGGTTCCGGTTCATGGAGTCATGCCTCCCTGATGTTCGCCCTTACCATCACGCCTGTCCGACGCCAGCAGCCCTTAAGCGATCGGCTGTGATCGGTTCCCGCCGGCAACAGTCCAACAACACACCGTTAACCGCGACGGCCGGGACTGCGGTGATCCCGTAGCGTCTCGCTTTGTCCCGGCATTCGTTCGTCGCGCAGCCCTCCCGTAGATCGTAGATCTGTAGGTCGCAACTGGGGCAGACTAAAGACTTGACCAGCTTGACTGTGTTATCACAAATGGGACAGCCAGCCGTGAATACCTCAACCCTTCGCTTTGTGGTCACCATCGTGGAATCTCCTTTTTTCTCTAGAACCTATCTCAAAATTGTTTGAGGAGCATCGTGATGCAGGCGAGCTGCACGAACCCGAGAAAATTGGCGGCGTAGTACTCCCAGCGAACGAGGAGTCGGCGTTTCCACTGGAGCCAGGCAAAGAACCGTTCAACGAGCCAGCGGCGTTGGTACCGGCGTAGGTGCCGCCCATCCTGGGTCTTGAGTTTGCGAGTGGATCGATGCGGCGCGATCAGGTTCACCCCGTCTTGGTGGAGGTCGGCATCGAGGCCATCGCTGTCATACGCCCGATCCCCGATGAGATGCTCGGGCTTGGCCTCGAGCATGTAGAAGTCGAAACTGAGTTGGACCAGGGTGACTTCATGATGATTCGCCGCATGCGTGCTCACGGAGAGGGGCAGTCCGTGCCGATCCACAATCGCCAGGATTTTCACGCCCTTGCCGCGCTTCGTAAGTCCAATGGCCTCGCCGCCGCCCTTGGCCGCCGCAAACGTGGCATCAATGAAACTCTCGCGTTCATCAATGGCCCCTTCGTCACGCAGCGTGTTTGCCAGCTGGGTGAGGACCTCTCGCAGGACCTCCCGTTGACACCACTGTTGGAACCGGCGATGCACGGTCTTGTAGTTGGGATAGCACTGCGGGAGCAGGTGCCATTGCGCCCCGGTGTTCAGAATCCAGAGCACCGCTTCCAGGACGGCCCGGGTTGGGATCGGTTTGCGGCCCGGGCGAGTGTCCGGGATGTGCTCTTCAGGACAATGATCCCGAATCCGCTCCCATTGATCGTCGCGCAACCGCAGCATGGGAGCACCTATACGGACGGACTGTCATGCTGTCAATAATTTTGAGATAGGTTCTAATCAGGCTTGTATGGTTCTGCCGTTGTGGCTGGACGAAACAGCCTGGCAGGTGTGGATCAATTCCTGACGTCACCTAAGCAATTCCGAAGGTCCGCTTCCCGATCCGTTCACCTCCTTTCGCGCTGTGCGTCTCTTTCCGTGCATTTCATCCTCCAGGGCCTTGAGAATTGGACACCGATCAGTTGGCTGGCCAGCCCGGCAGTCGCGAAGCAAGCTTCGTAGTGCCCTGGCCAGTGCCTGCAAGTCGCGCACTTTTGCCTCCACGTGCCTCAGCTTGGCTTCCGCCCTCCGCTGCACATCACCGCACCGGGCTTTCGATCTGACCCGAAGATCGAGGAGTTCTTCGATCTCATGGAGCGTAAAACCCAACGCCTGGGCGTTCTTGATGAAGCGGAGACGTCGCTGCGCCTCGCTGTTGTAGAGTCTATAGCCGGACGGCAGCCGCGAGGTGGGGTCGAGTAAGCTGCGTCGCTCGTAGTAGCGAATCGTTTCGATATTCACCCCAACATCCTTTGCAAGCTGCCCAATTGTGAGTTCGGTTGTCATGTGCACCTCATGTGTGACGATACACCCTGTACCATAGTACGGAGTCAAGGGGGGAGTGTGTCCGTTTGTTCGTTTCCGACCCGTAATGATCCTCTTGAACGTCCGACTCTACTCCAGCGCGTCCACAGCCGAGAGACTGGCGGCCGTGTGACTGTAAGCCAGCTTACAGAAGGTCCATGTGCTTCCCTGTATATGGACCTATCCACCTATTTATAAGGATGCGATCGCTCTCATAGGGCAAGATTGACACATAGAGGGATCTCTATATATACAGTCGCGACGAGGGGACCATGCCGATAGACGAAATCACGCAAAAAGTCAGTGACCGCTACGCGCGGGCTGCCGCCGCAGGCGAGCAGATGTGCTGTCCGACGAGTTACGACTTCGCCGACCTGAAGACGTTTATCCCAGAAGAGGTGCTCAAGATTTCCTATGGTTGCGGCACGCCCGCCGGGTTGAAGACGGTCCGCCCCGGTGAGACGGTCCTGGACATCGGCTCCGGCGGAGGAATCGACTGCTTCGAAGCCTCGCGGTTGGTCGGACCGACCGGCCGTGTGATCGGTCTCGATATGACGGACGCGATGCTGGAGATTGCGCGCCGCAATGCGCCGATTGTTGCAGCGAATCTGGGCTATGCCTCCTCGAACGTGGAGTTCCGAAAGGGCATGGCCGATGCGATGCCGGTGGACGACAACACGATCGATCTGATCATTTCCAACTGCGTCATCAACCTGGCTCCTGATAAGCGCAGGGTCTTCCGTGAGATGTTCCGCGTCACGAAACCGGGTGGGCGTTTTACGATTTCCGATATCGTGTCAGACCAAGCCGTCCCGCAATACTTGGTGCATGATGCTGAAAAATGGGGTGAGTGTCTCTCCGGCGCATTGACGCTCGCGGCCTACAGTGTCGGCATGGTGGAAGCCGGGTTTCTCGGTATCCATCTCGTCAAGTTCTCTCCCTGGCAAGTCATCGATGGGATTCACTTCTTCTCCGTAACGCTGACCGGCTACAAACTCCCACCGCATCCTGCGGGACCCGCCGTTCGCTACGCGACACTCCGCGGACCATTTAGCCTTGTGGTGGATGAACGTGGAGCCAGCTACCAGCGAGGTATTCCGCGACCGATCGGGCCGGACACGGCTCTGCTGCTGAGTCAACCCCCGCTCGCCCCGTATTTTGTGCTGTCCCATGAACCGATCGTGCTCGACCGAGCGGATGCGCGCTGGTGGGCGGTGTTGCCCTCGCAAGCCTCTTGCGTGTGGCAAGGAGACTTTGCCCTGCTCGCGGGCCCATTTCTCGAAGCTGCCGATGACGATCATCACGTCTACCGACGGGGAGAACCGCTGGAAGTCTGCTCCAAGACCCTCAAGGTATTGGCAACCGACGGGTATGCTCCGCATTTCGCCATCATCAACCGCGCCGGCCAACGCGTGAATGGCGGCGAGGTCACCTGTTCACCCGATGGAGGCTGCTGCTGATGAAGCCCGCCTCACCCGGCGACATGCTCACCGCAGACCAATGCGCCACGATTCTCAAGGCCCTGGCGGATCACACCCGGTTGCGTATACTGGAGTCGTTACTGATCGAGGAGAAGTGCGTGACGGAACTCGTCCGGCAGCTACGCTGTCCGCAACCGCACATCTCCCATCATCTCCGGATTCTCCGGGATGCCGGATTGATTGAGGGGCTTCGGGACGGCAAGCAGGTCTGTTATCGAATCCTGCCGAGGGTCCAACGCGTGCTGGCCAATCGGCAGGGACGGGCGCTCAACTTCGGATGCTGTGAGTTGCGATTCCCGGAAATGGTGTTGGCCGGCATGGGGCACACCCGCTGATGCCATGGTGGTTTTCTGAGGTGCTTCTCGCTTGCTCACGGATATAGAGATGGCGCTGACCTTGCTCGGACGACACAACCCGCTCGCCTCTTCCGCTGAACAGCTCAAGGTGCTGACAGAAACGGCCGGTTGTCCTCCGTTTGAAAGGCGACTCAATCAGGCCGACTTGTTCCCGCTCCACGCCACAGGGATCACGGTCTTTCAGATCAACGTCGGCAAGCTCTGCAACCAGACCTGCCGGCATTGTCACGTCGATGCAGGGCCGGACCGCACCGAAACGATGTCGAAGGAGACCGCCGAACTCTGTCTCGCGGCGTTGGCCAGGACCGACGTTCTAACCGTCGACATCACCGGCGGCGCACCCGAGCTCAACCCGAACTTTCGTTGGCTGGTCGAACAGGCTCGTGCGCTCGGCCGTCATGTGATGGATCGCTGCAATCTCTCCGTGTTGCTGCTTCCCTCCCAAGCAGATCTTGCCGAGTTTCTGGCTGCCCATCGCGTCGAAGTCATTGCGTCGCTTCCGGCCTATCGTGCTAGCCAGACCGATGCGCAGCGGGGAGAAGGGATCTTTGAGAAATCGATCGAGGCCCTCAAACTCTTGAATCGCCTCGGATACGGTCGACCGGACAGCGGCCTTGTTTTGAACCTCGTTTACAATCCCGTCGGCGCGTTTCTCCCTCCCAAGCAAGAGGCCATCGAAGCGCAGTTTAGAAAAGAACTCCGGAGCCGGCACGGCGTCGAGTTCAACCGTCTCTACACCATCACGAATATGCCCATCAGTCGGTTCCTGGAGTTCCTGATCGAGAGCGGCAATTATGAGGCCTACATGGATCGATTGGCCACTGCGTTCAACCCGGCCGCTGCCGCCGGCGTCATGTGCCGGTCGATGATTTCCGTGGGATGGGACGGCACCCTGTACGATTGCGACTTTAATCAGATGCTCAACCTGCCGGTCGACAAGGGAATGCCACGCCATATTCGTGACTTCGATCCGACCCGCCTGAGCGCACGCAGGATTGTGACGAGGAATCACTGCTACGCCTGCACGGCCGGTGCCGGCTCGTCTTGCGGCGGGGCGGTCACGACAGCATAGCTGGCCGACTCGTATGGAGTTATCGATCCTCACATTCGTCCTCGTGTTGTCTCTGGCTTGCGCCAACGGCGCGAACGATGTGTCCAAAGCAATTGCCACCCTCGTTGGCAGCGGGGTGACCAACTACCGGACCGCGATCCTCTGGGGAACGCTCTGGACAATGATCGGCGCTGGGCTCTCGGGATTGGTCGCCACCGCGATGGTGAAGACCTTCAGCCAAGGACTGCTGGCGCCAGACGCTCCCGCATCGCCGCCCATCGCCGCCGCCGTGCTCATTGGCGCGGTCCTGTGGGTACTGGCCGCATCCTGGAGCGGCCTCCCTGTATCCACCACCCATGCGTTAACCGGCGCGATCGTCGGGGTAGGCCTCGTCGCATTTGGAAGTGAGGGGCTTCTGTGGAAGGGAATTGGAAGGAAGATTGTCTTGCCGCTCATCCTCAGTCCCGTGCTGGCCCTGATGGTCTCTGTCATTGTGCATCGTCTTGTCCGCACGCTCGCGGCTCGATGGGAAGGAGCCTGTGTTTGTGTGATGCCGACCGCCAGGGCGCTGGTCATGATCGATGCGCAGGGAGCCACACGTACTTTGTTTCAGACCGCGGCTCTGGGGCGACCGGTGGTGGCCGTTCCGGTTCAGTGCGACCGGGCGGGACTGAGCGGGCTCGTTGTTGGGTTGGACAGTATCCATTGGTGCTCAAGCGGATTGGCTTCGCTGGCTCGTGGAACGAACGACGCCCCCAAGATTGCGGCGATATTGCTGCTCGGAAGCGCTGTCGCGACTTGGCCCAGCGCGGCCTATCAAGGTGTGGCACTCATCGGCGTGGCGATGGCGATGGGCGTCGGGAGCTACCTGGCAGGACTCCGTGTCACCCAAGTCCTTGCGGAGAAGGTCACACGGATGGATCACGGTGAGGGATTATCTGCGAATCTCACGACCTCCTCGCTGGTGATGGTCTCCGCCGTGATGGGGTTGCCGGTCTCGACGACCCACGTCAGCAGTTCGGCGATCATTGGCATTGGATTGTTGAAAGGCGTCAGTGCCGTTCGATGGTCCACGGTGCGTGACATGGTCCTGGCGTGGGTCGTCACGCTTCCTGCTTCCGGACTTCTTTCCGCACTCGCCTATCATCTGCTCACCAGGCTTGTGTAAGCGATCTCACAGTTTGGTCACGGTGTCGCGTGGTAGAGACTCGCGGGGTGGGGTTTTGAAGCAGTCGAATCATGGACTGATCAACATGACTCAATGTCATAGGCGAGGATTGAATGAAGCAACAGCCTTATGTGTGCAGAACTCTGCACAGCCGGACACCACAGGAACTAGTCCTCCGGACATGCTTTTCCGAAGTGGCATGTATCCTCGGGATCATCCTTTGTTTCGAGCTCACGGGAGGAGGGGTGTCACATGCGCTGGATTGGGTGCCCACCGATCAAGAGATGCAAAAGTACCGGAAAAGCTGGAATCCGCTGTCGAACGGGCCGATTTTTATTAGTGGGGTTGACATCCACCCGAAGGGACAGTTCACCTTCCATCCGTTCTTATTTTCTCAGATTAGTGAGAAACAATTCGGAAACGATCTGACTACCAAGAGCACTTCCTCCCCTGTCCACTCGTATCAGATAGCACCAGTCGTCACGATGGCCTATGGCCTGACGAGCCACTTCGAGCTCAATGTCGGTCTCTCGGGCTCATTCTGGTGGGCGAATTCCAGCGCGCAGTTTAATCAGGGAAAGGGGGGGCCGTGGACTACGGATTCCGGCCTGGGCGATACACAGGTGTACTTGAAATACCGGCCGATTATTCAAGATCCGGATGGATGGCGTCCTTCCATCACAACGTTCAACATGATTGTGTTACCGACCAGTCGTTGGGTGACGGGGAGTGAAAGCCCTCCAGGCGGCTTTGCGCCGCTGGGGCGACTTCCAGCCTCTCGATTCGGGTCGTTGACCTGGACGGAAGGGGTGATGTTTCGGAAGAACCTGCAACCGTTTCGCGTGAGCGGCGGTGTGTTCTATTCGTACCATCTTCCCGGCAGCGATGCGGGGGAGACGACCTATCCAGCCGATATCATCAACACGCGCCTGATTGTTGAACACATCTTCAACGACAAGCGGGGTTTGGGGTACAACCTGGAGTTCGTGGGCTTCCATGGCCTTCCTTGGCGGGCCGATGGCAAGGATATCAATGTCGGAGGGCGTCATGGGTTCAACTCCCTCGGGGTTCAACCGACGATCCAGTATCGGCTCGGAGAACATTGGGTAGGGGCAGTCGGCTGCTTATTCACGGTTGCAGGTCAGAACACCCTTGGCGCGATCTATCCAAATTTCTCGATTTACTATTATTGGAGCCAGACCGGAAAAGTGATCATGCGCTGAGGATCTGTCCCTACTGGAGACAAGCAGTCTGCTAATTTGAACAGTTCCTTTGGTTGCGACTTCCTCAATATGTTCACCAGATGTTCACCAGGAGGCCGGAACTGGTCGGTTTGGGCGGGAAGAGATCGGATGTCGGAAAACGAGAAAGTGCGCTGGACGCTGCGATTCTCTTGGAGTTTGTGGAGTTTTGCGTGTGAAAGGGAGAAACGAGACGCGGTTTATGAGTCCGCTGCTCTACCAACTGAGCTACACCGCCACGCAAGCACTGGAAGGGAATCGAAACAGAATTCGAACAAGCGAAACACAACTATAGCATGTCGCCGCTGCGTCGGACAATCAGGGTTCTTGCTCGCAGCGGTTCAGATCGGGTAATGCGACGGGTCCGTCACATGCGCATGGTAGTCGTTCCCAAGGCAGCGAGTTTCAGATCTGTCAGTCGATCGTCCAGGATTGCGCTGCTGCGAACTTTTTCGCTGTGATCTCAGGCTTCCTCGGGAAGACGGTTAGCGGAGAAACTGCCGGCTTCGCACATGGTAATGTAATTCACCCTCGGCGATGAAGCGACCAAGGACCAGCGTGGGCTTCATGGTCAGGCTGACGAGACGCAATATGGATATTCGGCCTTGGAGCCTCCCGCCATCCACATCGCGGTTGAGGCCGGCTTCTAATTGCTGCCGTGCCTCCTCCAGTTTATCCGCCAGGGGAAGGGTCGCGCTTTGCTCCAGCCAACGGCGGAACTCTTCATGCAACAGTGATTCCGCGAAATCGGTCAGCATGGAGCGATTCTTGATCTGGTAATCGAAATGAGTGAAACGGACGGTTTGGGTCTCCGGCTCGTATCGTGGCTCGCCTTGCATCAGGAGCGTGATCGGCGCAAGGCCGGCCAGGTCCAGGGTCATCTCAAGCGCGGCCTTGTCACCCGCCGGATGGAAATGCACCTGTCGAATGGTGATCGTGCCAGGCTCCGTTCCATAGGTTTGTCCCACGAGCCGTTGAGCCAGTTGTTGGTTGGCCTCTTCGTATGGAAGCGGGACGTCGAGTGAGACATGGAATCCATCCGGGGGAGGCGTGGTCTTAAGGAGTGGAAGCGGGACTGCGGTGGAAGTCGCGACCTGCCCGTTCGTTAAGCGGGGAAGCACCATGAATCCGATCGCCGCCTTCAACAGGCTGTCCTGTCCTTCAATGGACCCGGCTCTGGTTTCTCGTGGGTCGAGGAGCAGCGTCTGATGTTGCCGCTCATCGACCGCCACGGGCCGTTGCAGGGAGGTCCAGGCCCTCTGGACCGGTTCCTTGAATTGGAATTGGCGTTGAATATGCGTGTTGAGGATCGGAAGCGCCTGCTGGAGGTCGGCGCGCAGGAGATAGGCGACCGTGGGAGTCAGGTCCGCCCGGTCCAGTTCGCGAAGGCAGGCTCCAACGGCCTGCACGGAGGTCACCTTGCTGGAGGCCTGCACATTGTATTGCGGTCCCAATGATAGGACGGACGTAATACGCGCGACGACCCTGCCTGGCGCTCGGCCCGCCGCACGGCGTCCGCAGGAAGCGACGGTCTTGCTTTCCGGTGATGTGGCGGTATCGGCCGTGAAGGTGATCGTCAGGCTGAAGTCGACGTGGTTTCCTCTGACGGTCCATTCCGCCCGTTCCCGCTTCCACGCATATTTGATAAAGCCGGCTCCTTGGGCCAGAGCCGTCCAGCGGTCGCCGGTCCGTTGGCGCCACGCCGCGTCCAACTCATCCAATGCCGGTTTGAGGAGGGCCAGCGGGGCAGCGGCATGCACCATGATCGCCGACGGTCCTGTCTGCTGTGAATCAGACGAGGCCGGACCAGGCTGTTTGGCATGGACGCCGGCCGTCCACAGAAGCAGGGCGAAGACGAACGGGAGGAACCGAGTTGTCCGCATTGGGGAAACACCTGAGCGCATGTCCGCACGGACCGAGGAGCGACGGCCACACTGTACCATGTTCCGCCCGCGTCCGCATGAGGAGACGTGGAGCATCCCTCCGGCACCGGCGCTAGGTTTTTCCCGACCGTGTCGGGTATAATTCCACGATTTTGATCCCAACGAAGGAGCCTGGAATGGCCGAAAAGGACGACAAGAAACGCGCGCTGGATCTGGCCCTGTCTCAAATCGAAAAACAGTACGGCAAGGGAGCGGTGATGAAGCTCGGCACCGCGGAGGTGGTCGTCGACGCCCCGGTCGTGTCCTCCGGCTCGCTGTCGTTGGATATTGCGTTGGGGATCGGTGGCTTGCCCCGAGGCCGGGTCATCGAGATCTTCGGCCCTGAATCCTCGGGCAAAACGACCCTGTCGCTGCATGTGATCGCCGAAGCGCAGAAAGCCGGCGGCATCGCCGCGTTTATCGACGCCGAGCATGCGCTGGATCTCGGCTACGCGCGCAAATTGGGAGTCAACACGGACGATCTGCTGGTTTCGCAGCCCGATACCGGGGAGCAGGCGCTGGAAATTGCGGAAACGTTGGTCCGCAGCGGGGCCGTGGATCTGCTGGTGATCGACTCCGTGGCGGCCCTGGTGCCGCGCGCGGAAATCGAAGGGGAAATGGGTGACGCCCACATGGGCTTGCAGGCGCGGCTGATGTCGCAGGCCCTGCGGAAATTGACCGCGGCGATCTCCAAATCCCAGACGATGGTCATTTTCATCAACCAGATTCGTATGAAGCTGGGAGTGATGTTCGGCAATCCGGAGACGACCACCGGCGGGAACGCCCTCAAATTCTATTCCTCCGTTCGGCTCGACATCCGAAGGATTGAATCGATCAAGGAAGGCACCGACGTGACCGGCAGCCGCGTCCGGGTCAAGGTGGTGAAGAACAAGATGGCGCCCCCGTTCAAACAGGCGGAATTCGACATCATGTTTGCGGAAGGCATCTCGAAAATGGGCGAACTGGTCGATCTCGGCGTCGAGAAGCGGGTTTTGGAGAAGTCCGGCGCCTGGTATTCCTATAAGGGCGAGCGGTTGGGCCAGGGAAGGGAGCAGGTCCGGGATTTCCTAAAGAACAATCCGGCCATCGCCCGCGATATCGAGCATCGAATTCGAGAATCCTCGGGAGTCGGAGCCAAGGCGTCCGACAAGCGGTCCGACAAGGACGACAAACACGAGAAGAAGGCCGACGCGAAGGGCGAGGAGAAAGAGAGGCGGTCGCACGCGGTGCGGGGGTGACGCTCGTCCGGCATTGCGCGATCTGGCAGCGCCACAGTGGCCGTGATGCCATGAAGGACTCGTCCTCCCGGCGGCGCGTGATCTCCCCCCGGCGGGACCCCATTCAACTGGCATTCAAGTATCTGTCACTGCGTGATCGGACTGCCGCGCAACTTACTCGCTATCTGCAACGGCAGCGAGTGCCGAAGAAAATCGTTCGGGAGGCCGTCGCACGTTGCATCGAGCTCGGCTATCTGAATGATCGTTCCTTCGCCTTTCGATGGGCCGAGTCTCGGGTGCAGCGGCGCCCCATGGCCAAGCCAGCCCTCGAAGCCGAATTGTTGGCCAAGGGCTTTGATGAACCCTTGGTCGCCGAGACGCTGGCGCGTTTGTATGGGCGCGATACCGAACGGAGATTCGCGGGAGAGATCATTAGGCAACAGCAAAAAGGGGGACGGGCCGTCTCGCCGGCCAGGCTTGCCTCACTCCTGCGGCAACGCGGGTTTGGCGAAGAGGTGATCGCAGAAGCGATCGGGATGGAACATCGCGACGACGGGGATGCCCACGGCGAGTAGCCGGACTTACGGAAGGATGGTTTCATGAATCACACGACAGAAGCCCTCCGCCAGGCGTTTCTCCGCTATTTTGAGCGGCAGGGCCATCAGGCGGTGGCCAGCTCGCCCCTGATTCCTCAGGCGGACCCGACCCTGTTGTTTACGAACGCCGGGATGAACCAATTCAAGCGGGTGTTCCTCGGCGAGGAGAGCCGGGCCTACAAGCGGGCCGTCACGGTGCAGAAGTGCGTGCGGGCCGGAGGAAAGCACAACGATCTGGAGAACGTCGGCTACACGGCGCGGCACCATACCTTTTTCGAGATGCTCGGCAACTTCTCGTTCGGGGACTACTTCAAGGCCGAGGCCATTGAGTTCGGATGGGAGTTCCTGACCAAGGAGGTCGGGTTGGCCAAGGATCGCCTCTGGGTCACGGTCTATAAGGATGACGACGACGCGGCAAGCCTATGGAAAAGGATCGGCATGCCGGACCAACGCATCATGCGGTTCGGCGAGAAGGATAATTTCTGGCAGATGGGGGACACGGGTCCCTGCGGCCCCTGCTCCGAGATTCACTTCGACCAGGGAACGGCGGTGCCGGGTGACGACCGGCCGAACGGCGACGGCGATCGCGTGATCGAGATCTGGAACCTCGTGTTCATGCAGTTCAACCAAAACGACAGGGGCGAACGGCAGCCGCTTCCCAGGCCGAGCATCGATACGGGCATGGGACTGGAACGCCTGGCCGCGGTCGTCCAGGGGAAACACAGCAACTACGACGGCGATGTCTTTGCGCCGATTCTTCACGCCATCGGGACCAGGACCGGGCAACGGTACGGCGCGAACCTTTCGAGTGATCGGTCCATGCGCGTGATCGCGGACCATCTGCGGGCCATCGCGTTTCTGGTGGCCGACGGCATTCTGCCGTCGAACGAAGGGCGCGGGTATGTGTTGCGCCGGATTCTCCGGCGCGCGGCGCGCCACGGTCGCCTGCTGGGCGTCTCGGAACCGTTCCTGTACGACCTGACCGGCTCGGTGGCGCTCTCCATGGGATCGTTCTATCCGGAGCTGCGCGCCGCGGCTGATACGATCACGGAGGTGACGCAAGGGGAAGAAGAGCGGTTCATCGCCACATTGGACCAGGGTCTGCCCATCCTCAACGACATGGTGGCGAAGGCCAAAGCCGCCGGCCAGCCGGTGCTGGCCGGTCCGGAGGTCTTCAAACTTTATGATACCTACGGCTTTCCGATGGATTTGATCGCGGAAGCCTGTCGCGAGCAGGGCCTGGCCGTCGATCAAGAGGGGTTCGACCGGGCCATTGATGAACAGAGGGCGAGGGCGCGGAAATCCGCCTCGTTCGAGTCGGAGGCCGTGAGCCCGATGTTGGCGGAGCTGTCGGCACGGGTGCCGGCCACGCAATTCGTCGGGTACGAACGGTTGCAGAGCGAAAGCGTGCTCCAGGCCATCTTGAAGGGCGACCGGCTTGTCAAGGAAGCAACGGCCGGTGACGAGATCGAGTGCGTCCTAGATGTCACGCCCTTTTATGCGGAAGGCGGCGGGCAGGTCGGGGATCAAGGGGTGCTGGTGGGGCCGGAAGGCCGGATTGAGATCACGGAAACCGTCAAGCCGCTTCCCACGATGTTTGTGCACAAGGGGAGGGTCCAGAGCGGTCTTGTGCGCGAAGGGGATCGGCTCCAGGCCCAGGTGCGGGCCAACACGAGACAGGACGCGGCTCGCAACCATACGGCGACGCACCTCGTGCATGCCGCCCTCCGCGATCTTCTGGGCCCGCATGTCAAACAATATGGATCGCTGGTCGCGCCGAATCGGCTGCGATTCGACTTCGCGCATTTCAAGGCGCTGTCCGGCAGGGATATCGACGAAGTGGAAGCGATCGTCAACGACCAGATCCGCCGCAATGAGCAGGTGCGGACGCAGGTGATGGGCATTCAGGATGCGGTCGCGGCCGGCGCGCTGGCCTTCTTCGGGGATAAGTACGGGGAACAGGTGCGGGTCGTGACCATCGAAGAGTTCAGCAAGGAACTCTGCGGCGGCACCCATTGCCGTCACACCGGCGAGATCGGTCTCTTCCGCATCCTGTCCGAGACCGGAGTGGCCGCCGGGGTGCGCCGGATCGAAGCGCAGACGGGGGTAGGCGCGCTGTCCGCGCTCAAGCGGTTGGAGGCGGATGTTCGGGAGCTGTCGGAGATCCTGAAGGTCGCGCCGTCCGACCTTGTCGGCCGGACCAGGAAACTGGCGGCGCAGTTGAAGGAAAAGGAGCGGGAACTGGAGGAGTTGAAGCTCAAGCTCGCCAGCGGGGCCTCGACCGACGCCCAGGTCCGCACAATCGGCTCGGTGCAGGTGCATGTGCAGCGGACCGACGGCATGGACATGAACGGCATGCGCGCGCTGGCCGACCGGGTCCGTGATAAGCTCAAATCAGGAGTCGTGGCGCTCGGCGGCGTGAGCGACGACAAAGTCTCGCTGCTGGTCGCCGTGACCAAGGACCTGACCGCGTCCATCAAGGCCGGCGAGCTGATCAAGTCCATGGCGGTCGAAGTCGGAGGGACCGGAGGAGGACGGCCGGAACTGGCTCAGGCCGGAGGGAAGCAACCGGAAGGGTTGCCTCGCGCCCTCGAAAAGGTCTTTCCGCTGGTGGAGCAGGCACTTGGACAGTAAGCTGATGGGCAAGCGAATCCTCGCGCTGGATTACGGGACCAAGCGGATCGGGGTGGCGCTCAGCGATGAACTCGGCTGGACGGCGCAACCGTTGGAAACCTATCGGCGGAGAACGCTGGAAGCCGATCTCGCCCATATTGCGACGCTCGTGCGTGAACATGAGGCGGGGAAGGTCGTGCTCGGGTTGCCGATTCGCACCACTGGAGAGTTGGGGCCGGAAGCCGCGGTGGTCGAGGACTTTCGCCGGCTCCTGCAGCCGGTGCTGTCCGTCCCGATCGTGACTTGGGATGAGCGCCATACGACGCAGAGCGCGGAGGAGTTGTTGATCGAGGCGGACCTCAGCCGCGCCAAGCGCAGGCAGGTCGTGGATCGCGTCGCGGCGGCGATCCTGCTGCAAAGCTATCTGGCCGGCCAGACAAGCAGGGCCGCTCACGCGGATTCCTCCACGACACCAGACGCACCCTCGGCCGAAGACTGGCCGACCGACGATAGCGGTTCGCGGAACGGGGGAGCGCCGAGCGGATAAGCGAAACCGACCCGACGATGTACGGACGATTGATCCTGCTGATCATCCTTGTTGCCTTCCTGGTGGCGGGTGTCATCGGCTATCAGATGACCAGATGGGCCGACTCTCCCGTCGCGACCGATCCCCGCCAAGCTCAGCCGAAGATCGTGACGATTCCGGAGGGAGCGACGTTCCAACAGATCGCGGCACAACTCGAACGGGAGCGGCTCATCAAGAGCCGCTCCCGTTTTGTGTTGCTGGGGCGCTCCCACTCGGCCGACCGGCGGATCATCTCGGGGGAGTACGAATTGAATCCGGGGATGAAGCCGCAGGAGATTCTCGACAAATTGGTCGCCGGCCAGGTGGTCTTACATCCGATTACGGTGCCGGAGGGCTACTCGATCGCTCAAATCGCGGATGTCCTCGACATCGATAAGCTGGTCGATGCGCGGGAATTCCGGCGGCTCTGCACGGACCGCGAGTTTATCCGGTCGCTTGAGATCGATGCCGCCAGCCTGGAAGGGTATTTGTTTCCGGACACTTATCATGTCGCCAGGGGAACCAAAGCCAAGGACCTGATCCACGTGATGGTCTCGAAATTGTGGCAGGTCTTCACTCCGGCCTGGAGGCTGCGCGCGGCCGACATGCGGATGACGATGCACCAAGTCCTGACGCTTGCGTCCGTGATCGAAAAGGAAACCAGCGTGGGGGAGGAACGCGAGCTGATCTCCGCGGTCTTTCACAATCGGTTGCGGCGCAAGATTCCGCTACAAAGCGATCCCACGGTCATCTACGGATTGGAGCAGTTCGACGGAAACCTGCGCAAGCGGGACCTGTCCGACCATAGTCCGTACAACACCTACCGGGTGCGCGGACTCCCGCCCGGCCCCATCGCCAGTCCCGGGGCCCAGTCGATCCGAGCCGCCTTGTATCCGGCCAATGCAGCCTACCTGTATTTCGTGTCGCGGAACGACGGCACCCACTATTTCTCCTCGACGTTGGACGAGCATAACCACGCCGTGGAGAAATTCCAGAAGCGGCCGTTCCGGCGGATGGCGGGCGCCCGCTTGTAGAGCGGGCCCGGGGTCACGACGCCAGGTTCCTGTTGGGTGCAAGCACAGATGACCATCAAGGGAGAGGGCGGATCATGACAGTCATAGATCGGTTGCCCGGCTTGATCGACCATACGATTCTTCGCCCGGAGGCCACGCGGGCCGATGTCCTGCGGCTCTGCGAGGAGGCGCAGCGGCTCGGCTTCACCGTCATCTTCGTGCCTCCCTGCTACATTGAAGAGGTCGTGGCGGCGGTGCGCGGCATGAACATCCGTGTCGGCATGCCCGTCGGCTTTCCGCTTGGCGGCCAGACCACCGGCGCCAAGGTGGCCGAAGCGCGCGAAGGAGTGGCGTTGGGCGCCACCGTATTGGACATGGTCTTGAACGTGAGCCGGCTCAAGTCCGGGGATCTCGATTATGTCAGACGGGACATGACCGCAGTCGTGCGCGCAACCCCAGGCGTAGAACATAAGGTCATCCTCGAAACCTGCCTGTTGGCCCAAGAGGAGAAACGGACGGCCTGCCGGCTCGCGGTGGAAGCCGGCATGGACTATGTGAAGACGTCCACCGGCTTTGCGGCAGGCGGCGCGACAGTGGAGGATGTCCGGTTGATGAAGGATGCCGTGGCCGGCCGGGCCAGGATCAAGGCGTCGGGCGGCATTCGCGACCTTGCGACCACCCTGGCCCTGCTTGATGCGGGCGCTGATCGGATCGGCACCAGCGCTGGCATTAAGATTCTTGAAGAGGCCGCTGAGCGGCGAGGGGTAGCAGGCCGCGTGGCAGGATGACGCCGGTCCCGCCGTCTTTTCGGCCCTGGTGGCTTCTGTTATAGTGCGCGCGTGATTCAACGGATTATTGTGCTTTTCGTCAACGGCCTGGGGGGCGGCGCCCTTTCCGAGTCCGATCAAGCAGAGAAAGGACAGGCCAAGGGGAGGGGACTAGGGTCGGTTCTCGAGGCCGCTCCGGATGTGGCCCTTCCGACGCTGGAGGCGCTGGGCCTTGGCCATGTGGCGGGACCATCCCGTCTGCGGCGCATGGACCAGCCGGAGGGCTGCTTCGGGCGCATGGTTCGGTCGAGTCCGGGATCGGATCCCCTCACGAGCCTGTGGGAACTCTCCGGTCTGGCGCCGCCGCATCCGTTCCCTTCTTATCGGGATACGCTCCCGGCATCGCTCAGGGAATTGGTCGAGCGGACGGCCAAAGCGTCCGTTCGTCCGGTCGCCTTTCCTGACCTCCGCACCCTGCTGGGACACACGGCCGCAGAGGCGCTCGCGCACAGGCACCTGCTGATCTGGGGAGATCAGGGCGCGGCCTGCCATATCGCGGCGCATGATACCCTGTGCCCTCCGCCGGAATTGTTCCGCATCTGTCGAGATGTGAGAAAGGCTGCGCAGGGCTTGTGTCCGCTTGCACGAGTGGTGGCTCGGCCGATCGGCGGGCCGCCCGGAGCCTTCCACTGGCTGGATCAGGCGCGGGAAAGTTGCCTGGCCCCGCCGGGAACATCGCTGTTTGAAGCGCTCGTGGACGTCGAACAATTGGTGACGGGGATCGGCAAGGTCGGGGATCTGGTCAACGGGACCGGTTTCACCAGATTGATTTCCGTCAGGAAGACAGCCGCCGTCTGGAGCGAGTTGATGAAGACCCTGACCACCACGCCGCGAGGGCTGATCGTCGCCGGCCTGTTCGATGACGTAGAATGGGGAGGCGCCGCATCGTTCGCCTCCAACTGGGCCCAGGCGTTGGGAAAGCTCGATGTGAGCCTGTTGGAGCTTCAGGCCAAGCTCAAGCCCGGCGATCTGGTGTGTCTGACCGCCGACCACGCGCGGGATGTGCTGGGAGGAGGAGAGGCGACCGGCGACCCTGTGCCGTTGTTGATGTTCGGCCCGCGCGTCGCCAAGGGGGTGAATCTGGGCACGCTTCGGACCTTCGCGGATCTGGGGCAAACGATTGCGGAAGCGTTCGGCGCATCGCGCCTGCCGTCGGGCGACAGTTACCTGGCCGCATTGCGGGGCGGATGAGGGAGCGGCGGCCGGTGACCGCCGTCATGGAGAAGAGGTCGGAGCCATGTCCTGCGAGGAACGTCTGAGAGAGATGGGGGTGGAACTGCCGACCGCCCCCAAGCCGGTCGCCAACTATGTGCCGGCCGTCAGATCGGGCCGGTTGTTGTTCCTGAGCGGCGTGCTCCCGATGAAAAACGGCCGGCTGTCCTATACGGGAAAGTTAGGCCGAGACTTGACGGTCGAACAGGGGGTGGAGGCGGCGCGGCTGGCATTGCTCAATGCGCTGGCCATTCTCAAGAGCGAACTCGGCGACTTGGACCGAATCGGTCAGGTCGTGCGCATGACCGGTCATGTCGCCTCGGCCGAAGGATTCGTCCAACAGCCGGCCGTCGTCAACGGCGCCTCGGACTTGCTGGTGGCGGCGTTCGGCGAGGCGGGCCGCCATGCCAGAGTGGCAGTCGGCGCCGCAGAGTTGCCCCTCAATGCGCCGGTTGAGCTGGAGTTGATCGTCGAAATTTCGACGGATACGTAAACCACCCGCCCCATTCCCGCTGCCTTGACACTCAAAAAAATGCCTTGTTATAGTCCAACATCGTCCGTCGCCTCACGATAACTCCATCTCGAACAGCCATTTCTGTTGCGTGAGGAGTTACTGGTACAGGCAGGGCTCCACTATCATTCATCCGCGCAACAAAAGCTCATAACATGTTGAACTCATATTGTCCTGACGTTCCAATACAATCTCGAGGTGGTGCGACGATCCGCTCGGTTGTGGGGCTGATGCTCCTGCTGGCGAGTTGGGCCGGTCCAGTGGAAGAGGCATTCGCCGCATCGCCGAAGAAGTCCCCCAAACAATCCAAGGTGGCCGTGCAACTGCAGCCGTCGAGCGCCGCTCCCGGCGCCACTGTGTCCATCGTTGGAAGCGGATTTGGCGGGTTCCAATCCACGAGGGAGAACCGTGTCCTCTTCAGCGGCGTACCGGCCTTGATCCAGCGTTGGGACCCCAGCCTGATTGAGGTCAAAGTGCCCTACGAAGCGAAGGACGGACCGGTCGAGATCCACAAGGGCAAGCAGAAGATTGCAGCCGGGACCTTTACCGTCCAGCGCCCGGTCATCCGGGAGGTTGTCCCTGCGGAGGCGGAGCCTGGTGAAATCGTGCAACTGTTGGGAGAACATTTCGGCCCCACGGCGGGCCCGCGCGACCCCAATTCCATGTTCGGGGTCAACGATGTGGTGATCGGAGGCGTCGTGGTCCGGCCGCGGCGCTGGAGGGACGATAAGATCGAGGTCGAAGTTCCCGCCAATGCCGCCAGCGGAGACATTCACATCCGGCTGGCTTCGTCGGACCCGCTTCCCGACGGCTCCTGTTGCGCCACCGTGCAACATGTGCTCAGCAACAGCGTCAAGATCTCATTGATGCCGACAGTGCGTGTCGATCCCGTCAGCGGTCCGATCGGCACCAAGGTGGTGCTGTTCGGGTTGGGGTTCGGCAACAGCAAGGGGACAGACGACGCGGTGCTGTTCAACGGGCATCCGGCTGTCGTGGCCCAGTGGAAGGACTCGATGATCGTGGTCCATGTGCCGCTCGGCGCCGAATCAGGCCCCTTGGTTCTGAAGAAGGCCGGGATGCAGCGCACATTGTCACAGTTCACCGTGACGGTGCCGAAGGTGACGAAAATTAAGCCTGAGAAGGGACCCATCGGCACCCTCCTCCGGATCAGCGGCGAGAATTTCGGTTATTACTCGGAAAGCGGCGAGACCCCCTATGCCTTTGCGGATTTTGATCCAGGGGAAAACGCCGTCGAGATCGGCGGGGTGCCCGCGATCATTTATCGCTGGCATCAGGACAGAATTGATGTCTGGGTGCCGTTCAGCGCGAAGGACGGGCCCGTGGTGGTGAAGCGGGGAGCGGTCAAGCCCAATCCGGACGGCAGTTGTTGCGCCGAACGAACCGTGCTGACGACCGAGGCCGGGCACTTTACGGTCGTCACCCCCCAGGTCACGTCCTACGAACCCCATTCGGCCGGGCTTGATGAGGTCGTCACGATCAAGGGAACGGGCTTCGGAGACTTTCTCATCATGCGGGAGGCCATCCAGCTTGGTCTGAGCAGTCAAGCCTATGTGGGTGATCGTTTTCAATTCGGCGAGGATGTGTCCCGAACGGAGGTCTTGTTGAACGGCGTGGCGCTGCACATCCTGTCCTGGACCGACAACGAAATCAAAGTCGTCGTCCCGCGCCGCCATGTCTTCGGCGTGGGAAAGCCGGGAGAATTCTTGCCAGATCTCTCAAAGGGGACGTTGATGGTGCGCCGGGGGTCATGGGATGTCTTGCCGGACGGGTCTTGCTGCCAACCGAAGCAGTACATCACTGTTCCGGTCGGAGAGTTCACCGTCGAGCACCGTGGGCTTCCGGAGCAGGGGCTGTTCGAGGAACATGGCATGGCCCCCCTCGGTATCAAGGAATAAACGCGATCGTCTCTTCCCCCATGCCGACCGATCCGCGATACGGTTTGCCGGTCTTCAGTCCCGATCGAGCGTTATGCCGGTAATCGTCTGGGGCTGGGCTATCTTCTTCCTCTGTTCGCTGCTCTCCTCCCCTCGTATCGCCGAAGGCGCCGAACGGGTGCGCGTGATCCCGCAAAAAAGCGGGACGACGAACACCTTGATGGGCGTGCAGGCCAGATCTCCACAATTGGGCTGGGCCGTCGGAGCCGGCGGGACGATTCTCAAGACGACCGACGGCGGGAAAAAATGGCGAGCGGTCCCCAGTGGGGTGCGAACGCTGTTGGCCGGGATCTTCTTCGCGGACGACCGTCGGGGATGGGTGACTGGGGCCAACGGGACGATCCTGGCCACGACCGACGGGGGCGAAACCTGGATACCCCAGCCGACGGGCATCCAAGCGACGCTCTATGGAATCACGTTCCTCGGCGGACGGCGAGGGTGGGTGGTTGGAGACCGGGGCGTCATTCTGCATACGGAGGATGGGGGCAAACATTGGGTCGAGCAATCCAGCGAGACGACCGCCAATCTCTACTCGGTCACGTTCTTGAACGAACAACATGGCCTGGCGGTCGGAGCCCTTGGAACGATACTCGTCAGCCAAGACGGCGGCGCCAATTGGCAGGCGCAATCCAGCCATAGCGCGGGGACGTTCTTTGACGTCGCGTTCCTGGACGACGCCAACGGTTGGGTCGTCGGCAACGCCGGGATCATGTTGCAAACGAGCGACGGCGGGCAACAATGGGTGGATCGCTCGATTTCCTGCGTCGGCGGGTGCAAGCGCGTCACGGATTTCCTGAAAATCCGCTTTACCGATTCCAAGACCGGATGGACGGTGGGAGAAGGCGGCGCGTTGTATTCGACCGCCGATGCGGGGATTACCTGGCTGCCTCACCCGCCGATTGCCAAGTATTCGCTGTTCGGCTTGTCCTTTGCCGATGCATCCCGCGGCTGGGCGGTCGGGGAGAACGGAACGATTCTGTCTCTGATGCCGTAACGGTGGAGCCGTCGCGAAGCAGTCTGTCCCTCAGCGAAGCTGTCCCAACCTCCCTTGGAGGAGGGTCAGCCCGGCGAGAGCCGCCGTTTCAGCCCGAAGAATTCGTTCACCCAGGCTGACCGATCGAAATCCCGCCTGGTCGGCGGCATAGGTTTCATCCTCAGTCCAGCCTCCTTCCGGCCCTATGGCCAGGACGAAAGGTTCCCCAACCGCCTCGGAGAGCGGGATATCCGACAGGGGGACCGACCGGCGGCGCTCATGCAGCAACAGTCGCGTGGCAGCGGAGGGAAGGGCGCCCACCCAATCGGGCCAGGCTTGCGGTTCCATGACCTCCGGGATATCCCAACGCTCCGCTTGCTGGGCGGCTTCGAAGGCGATCTTGTTCCACCGTTCTCGCTGCGCCTTGATACGCGCGGCGTCCGGCCGCACGACACCCCGGCTCGTGATAAGGGGTATGACGAAGGCGACGCCCAGTTCCGTCGCCTTTTGGATTACCCAGTCCATCTGATCATGCTTGAGCAGGGCCTGCCCTAGGATCACGGCCGGCGCCGTCCCAGCAGGCCGCTGAGCCGTATCGAGCACGGACGCGGTCAGTTGCTCCGCGGTCACTGATGTGACCCGAGCGCGATGGCGGCGGACATGGTCCTCCGTGAGCCTGAGTTCTTCGCCCGGTCGAACCCGCAGGCTGGTGCGAAGATGGCGCAACAGATCGCCGCGGATGACGATGGTGGTCCCGACCGCCTGTTCACTCGAGACGAAGAAAGCCGGCATGGGGAGACGATAGAAGAGGGTCAACCAGGACGCAAGGGGCGAGCACGTTACTCGAAGAGCGTTTTGACCTTGTCGAAAAATCCATCTCCTTCCGTCGCGGCGGTGAGGCCGCTCTCTTTGGCAAACTCGGCCAAGAGGTCTTTCTGGCGCTGCGTGAGTTTGGTGGGAATGTGGATCTTGACGACGCAGACCTGATCGCCGGGCTGCCCGCCCTTGAGGCTGGGCACGCCTGCGCCTTTGATGCGGACCTGTTTTTCGTGCTGGGTGCCGGGAGCGATTTTGATCGTCGCCGTCCCATGGAGCGTCGGCACCTCCACTTGTCCGCCGAGGGCGGCCGTGACGAAATTGATCGGCGCGTCGCAGTAGATCTCTTGCCCCTTTCGAGAGAATACGGGGTGCGGCTTGACCGAGACGGCGACAAAGAGGTCGCCGGGAGGACCGCCGTTGACCCCATGCTCCCCTTCATTGGCCAGCCGGAGCCGCATCCCTCCTTCGATGCCGGGGGGAATGTGGACGGCCAGCAGCCGTTCCTTATACACCCGTTGGCGCCCCTGGCAGGTCTTGCAGGGCTCGGTGATGACATGGCCGCTTCCGCCGCAATGGTGGCAGGTCCGGCTGACGCTGAAGAATCCCTGTTGCAGGCGGATCTGGCCTGATCCCTGGCAACTCGGACAGGTTTTGATGGAGGCGGCCGACTTGGCGCCGGTGCCGTTGCAGTCGTGGCAGACCTCCCAGCGGGGAATCTTCAGCTTGGCTTCCTTGCCGAAGATCGACTCTTCGAACGTCAGCTCAAGATTGTATTGAAGGTCGGAGCCTCGCTCGCCCCGCTGGCGTCCGCCGCGCGTCCCGCCGAAGAAGTCCTCGAAGATGTCGTTGAAGATGTCCCCGAATCCGCCGCCCTGTCCGAAGTCGAATCCCTCGAACCCGGCCCCGCCCTGGGCCCCGCTATGGCCGAACATGTCATAGCGCTTGCGCTTCTCCGGATCGCTCAAGACCTCGTAGGCTTCGTTGGCTTCTTTGAATTTTTCTTCCGCCTGTTTCTTGTCCTTGTCCGCCGCGTGGAGGTCGGGGTGATGTTGGCGAGCCAACTTCCGGAAGGCTTTCTTGATCTCGTCGTCGGAGGCGGTGCGTTCCACTCCGAGGACGTCGTAATAGTCGCGTTTGCTCACGGATGCCACGGCCGGTTGGAAAGTCGGTCAATAGGAGGGCCGACCTCCGGTTCGGAGATCGGCCCCGTCGTTGAGATTGTAAACTACTTTTTGTCCTTGTCTACTTCTTCAAACTCCGCGTCCACAACCTTTTCATCGGTTTTCCCGGTCGCACCGCCGTTGCCTTCCGGTCCTCCGGAGCCGCCCGGGGAGGCGGAGGCGCTGGCCTTCTTGTACATCTCCTCGGCCAGCTTATGGGAGGCGGAGGTGAGGGTTTGGGTGGCGGATTGGATGGCGTCGAGGTCGTTGCCTTCCATCGCCTTGCGCAAGGCGGCCACCGCATCCTTGATCTTGGTCTTCTCGTCCTCCGAGATCTTGTCGCCGTGCTCGTTCAGATTTTTCTCCGTCCCGTAGATCAGCGTGTCGGCCTGGTTGCGGGCTTCGGCCAACTGCCGGCGCTTCTTGTCCTCGTCCGAATGGCTTTGCGCGTCGCGGACGAGCTTCTCGATCTCCTCCTTGCTGAGGCCGCTTGATGCCGTGATCTTGATCGACTGTTCCTTGCCGGTTCCAAGGTCCTTGGCCGAGACGTGCACGATGCCGTTGGCGTCGATGTCGAACGTCACCTCGACCTGCGGCACGCCGCGCGGAGCCGGCGGAATGCCCACGAGATCGAACTGGCCGAGGAGCTTGTTGTCGTTGGCCATCTCGCGCTCCCCTTGGAAGACCCTGATCGTGACCGCGGTCTGGTTATCCGCGGCGGTGGAGAACACCTGGCTCTTCTTAGTCGGAATTGTGGTGTTCCGCTCGATCAAGTGGGTGAAGATCCCGCCGAGCGTTTCGATGCCGAGGGTCAACGGCGTCACGTCCAGCAGGAGGACATCCTTGACCTCGCCCTTAAGGACGCCGCCTTGAATGCCGGCCCCCACCGCGACCACCTCATCGGGGTTGACGCCCCGATGGGGTTCTTTGCCGAAGAAGTCCTTGACGGTCTGAATGACCTTCGGCATGCGGGTCATGCCGCCGACCAATACCACCTCGTGGATGTCCCGCGCGCCGACCCCGGCATCGACCAAGGCCTTCCGGCAGGGTTCGATCGTGCGCTGAATCAGGTCATCGACGAGCTGTTCGAGCTTCGCTCTCGTGAGTTTGGTCACCAAGTGTTTCGGACCGCTGGCGTCGGCCGTGATGAACGGCAGATTGATCTCGCTCTCTTGGGAGGAGGACAGCTCGATCTTGGCCCGCTCGGCGGCCTCCTTCAACCGCTGGAGCGCCATGCGGTCCTTCTTAAGGTCGATGCCTTGATCCTTCTTGAACTCCTCGACGAGCCAGTCCATGATCCGCAGGTCGAAGTCGTCGCCGCCGAGATAGGTGTCGCCGTTGGTGGACTTCACCTCGAAGACGCCTTCGCCGATCTCAAGGATCGAAATGTCGAAGGTGCCGCCTCCCAGGTCGTAAACCGCGATGCGCTCGTCTTTTTTCTTGTCCAGGCCGTAGGCGAGCGAGGCGGCGGTCGGCTCGTTGATGATGCGCAACACGTTCAGGCCGGCGATCTGGCCGGCGTCTTTGGTGGCCTGACGCTGGCTGTCGTCGAAATAGGCCGGGACGGTGATGACCGCCTCGGTCACTTTTTCGCCTAGATAGTCCTCCGCGGTCTGCTTCATTTTTTGCAGAATCATCGCCGACACTTCGGCAGGGCTGTACCGTTTGCCACGAATCTCCACGTGCGCGTCGCCGTTGTCGGCTTCCACCACCTTGTAGGGGAGGCGCTTCATGGCGTCCTGCACCTCGCGGTTGCGGAACTTGCGCCCCATCAGGCGCTTCACCGAATAGATCGTGTTCTCGGGGTTGGTAATGGCCTGGCGTTTGGCGATTTGGCCGACCAGTCGCTCGCCCTTGTCGGTGATCGCGACCACCGACGGCGTGGTGCGGCTCCCCTCCGCATTGGCGATGACGGCGGGATCGCCGCCGCTCATGATGGCCACACAGGAGTTGGTGGTTCCCAAATCAATGCCGATAACTTTTCCCATTGGGTCTCTCCTTCCTCACGAAGCGGCGCTGCCACCCGCCGGCCGGATGACCCGACGAGCGGACCGCTTCGTTTTCCGTTGCGTCAAGAATCCTGGCCGGACTCCGAGTCTGGGGCCGAAGGGGCTGTCGCCACGCTCACCATCGCGGCCCGCAAGACACGGTCGTGCAATAGATAGCCCTTTTGAAACTCCTCGACCACGCATCCCGGCGCGATGCGTGAGCTTTCGACCTGGGTCACCGCTTGCTGGCAGGTCGGATCGAAGGGTTTACCGATACAGGATATCGGTTTGACCCCGAATCGGCCGATCGCCTCCTGCAGTTGCTTGAGGGTCAATTCCACCCCTTGGATCAAGGCGTCCGTTCCGGCGCTGGTCTTGGCGGCCTGAATGGCACGCTCCAGATTGTCGATCGCCGGAAGCAGTTCCTTCAGGATGGATTCGTTGCCGTAGCGAATGCTCTCCCGCTGTTCGCGCTGGGAGACCCGCTTGTAATTTTCCAGCTCCGCCACGGTCCTGAGGTAGCGATCGTGATTCGCCTTCGCCTCGTCGCTTTTTGCCGCGAGGCTCTCACGAAGTTGCTGCAGATCACTCACCTGCTGGCCGTCGCTTGATGCCACTTCAGCCGTGTCCTGATCGGATAAGTCGTTGAGACTGTTGCCGTTTTCCATGTTTTCATCCACTGGGTATACCTATGGTTGTTGGTAGATAGCCACCGGGTCGGTAAAGTCAACAGGAACAGCGCAGAAAATCTGGACGAGCAGACATGCGAGCAGGACAGGCAGGGAAAAGAGGCGAGAAAGAAATCGAACCTTCGGGTCAGGCCGGTTCTCCTCGATCGACGAGGTCGCCTCGATTGCGGCGATAGAGGAGTTCGAGACCTTCGAGCGTCAGAAACGGCTTGACCGCCTGAATGCGTCTCGATTCCGGTGCAATCACGGAGGCGAGCCCGCCCGTCGCGATGACCGTCGGGGTCGTGCAGAGCTCCCGCTGCATCCGGTCCACGATTTCATCCACCAGTCCCGCATAGCCGAAGATGAGGCCGGACTGAATGCTGCTCGCGGTGTCGCGCCCGATGACGGTCTTGGGGCTGATCAAGGCGACCTTGGGCAGCTTGGCCGTCCGGGACCAGAGCGCCTCCGCGGAAATCCCCAGCCCGGGAGCGATGACGCCGCCCAAATATTCCCCCCGTCTCGTGACGGCGCAGAACGTCGTCGCGGTGCCGAAATCGATGATGATGAGGTCCGTCCGGTACTGGGCGTAGGCTGCGGCGGCGTTGACAATCCGGTCGCTCCCGATCTCTTTCGGATTGGCATACCGGAGCTGCAAGCCGGAATCGGTGTCGGACGAGACGAGGTAGGGAATGCGGTGGAAAAACGCCTCGCTCATTGCCTCGATCGTGGAGGTGAGCGAGGGGACGACGCTTGAGATAATTACCCCATGGATCTGTTCGACCTGAAACCCGGCCAATTGAAGCAGCCCGCGAAGGTCGAGCCCGTATTCGTCGGCGGTCTTCTGGTGGTTGGTGGCAAGCCGCCAATGGCCCTGGAGGCGCGGCCCCTCGAACAACCCGCACACGAGATTGGTGTTGCCGATATCGATCGCGAGCAGCATGGATACGTGCCTGTCGTTCACCCGTCATCGTAAGTGGACCACATCTCCAACCCGGACTGCAACCGTCTCCGCCTTCCGGGGGCCGGAGCTGGAGGAGAGGGATTGAACGAGGAGGGCTCCATCCGGCGCCACGGCTTCGGCCAGCCCGATCAAGGGAGGCGCGGCCGCGAACTCGATGCTGACCTGCCGGCCGATCGTGGCGCACAACCCTGTATAGGCCGAAATGGCCTGCGCGATCTCGCCGTCCAGCACCGGTTCAAGCTGTTCTTCCAACCGCTCAAGAATATTGGAAAGAAGCCGCGCGCGGTCAACCGGCCGGCCGGTGGCCATGATCAATGACGTGGCTGTGTCGTGCAGATCTTCCGGCAGGTCCTTCTGCGGCAGGTTGACGTTGAGTCCAATGCCGACGATGAAGAACGGAGGAGACTGAGTCGTCAACAGGCTTTCAGACAGGATCCCGCCCAGCTTGCGGCCGCCGAGGAGGAGATCGTTCGGCCATTTGAGCTGTGGAGTGATGGCGACCGTATCGGCGATGCCCAGCGCAACGGCCGTGCCGCTGGCAAGGGGAACCCATGCGGGCCAGTGGACATCATCAGAAAGAAGCCGGCGGCCACGGAGCAGCAGCGAGAAACAGAGACCGTCGCCGGGACGGGAGAACCACGACCGGCCCCGACGGCCGCGGCCGGCGGTCTGGTGATCGGCGCAGACTACCGTGCCATGTTCGGCTCCTGCTTGAGCCAGCTTGAGCAGGGCGGAATTGGTCGAGTCGGTCTGCGAGAGGACGTGCAAATGCCGTCCGAAGACACGGGTTCGCAATGACGAGGCGACGGCTTCTTGGGTCAGATCATTCAACAAGCGAGGCGGCGAAAGCCAACAAGCGGCAAGACCGCCGCGAAGATCATCCGCTTATGCACTTACGCCGGGGTGAGGTCAAGGCTGATATCCGCCGCCGGCGCCGAATGGGTCAAGGCTCCGATCGAGATGAAGTCGGCCCCGGCCGCCGCATAGTCCCGGACCGTCGCCAGCGTGATGCCCCCCGAGACTTCCACCAGCGCCCGGCCCTTGATCAGATCAACGGCCCTTCGTACGTCGGCAGGAATCATGTTGTCCAGGAGGATCACGTCCGCTCCGCCGTCGAGCGCCATTGGGATCTGCTCCAGCGCATCGACCTCGACAATCATCCGCAGGCGATGCGGGGCCCGTTCTCTCGCAAGGCGGCAACCCTCCGCCAGCGACAATCCCGCCTGCGCGAGCAACGCAATATGGTTGTCCTTGACCATAATGCCGTCGCTCAGCGAAAAGCGGTGGTTGGTCCCTCCGCCCAGGCTCACCGCCCATTTTTCCAAGGCTCGGAGGCCGGGCAGCGTCTTCCGCGTATCGAGAATCTTGGCCGGATAGCCGCGGATTGCGTCGCAATAGGCGCGCGTGAGCGTGGCGATCCCGGAGAGGTGCTGTAAGAAATTCAGCGCGACCCGTTCCGCCCGCAGGATAGACCGGGCGTCTCCGGCGATCGTAAGCAGGGCAGCGCCCGCTTGCGCCGTCGAGCCGTCGGGAACGTGCTCGGTCATGGTCAAGGCGGCATCAACCTCTCGAAACGTCTGAATTGCGACCGCGAGCCCCGCCACGGTCACATGCTGCTTGGCCAGCACGACTGCGGAGGCGGACACAGGATCGGGAAACAGGGCGGCCGTGGTCGCGTCGCCGAAGGGCGCATCTTCCTGCAAGGCCGCCATCACAATGCCGTGAAGCTGGTCAGGCGAAAGAGGCTGCATCGGGTTACCGTTCCAGCATGTTCGTGAGCTGGGTAAGGCTGCTGTCGAGGATGGCTTGATTGTCTTGAATCAAGACCAGCCGCTGCTGGTGCTCGGCCACGACTTCGGGGGGCGCCTTTGCGACAAACTCCTGATTCTTGAGCTTGCCTTCGAGACGAGTACGCTCGAGCGCTTCATCATCGCGCTGCTTGGCGATGCGCGCGAGGGCCTTCTGCAGGTCCACCTGGCCCATGACGGTCAGGCCGATGGTCGTGCCCTGTCTGGTCAGCTGCAGCAACTTCTCGCTTGGCCAGCCTTGGGAGGCGGCGACTTGCGCCGGTCCTTTGGCCAAGGCAGAGAGATAGGCAGTCATTCGGGACAGCGCGCTGGTGTTCCCGGCCTGCTGGCATTCGACGAAGAAGGCCACCTGCACGGCAGGACTGTAATTCAGCAACGATCGTCCGGTGCGGACGAGGCTGACTGCCTGTTGAAGCAGTAAGAGCGCCTCTTCCGCTTCCTTGTCCTCCCAGGCCGGATCGGGGCGAGGGTAGCTCTGGATCATCACGCTCTCACCTTCGTGGGGGAGCGTCTGCCAGATCTCCTCCGTTAAGAAGGGCATAAAGGGATGCAACAGCCGCATGAGCGCTTCGCTGGATTCCTCCAAGGTCTGCCTCGTGGCCTTGGCTTCCGGTGAGTCCCGCTGTTGCAACGCAACCTTGGCGAGCTCAAGGTACCAGTCGCAGTACTCATGCCAGACAAACTGATAGAGAGACGAGCAGGCTTGATCGAAGCGATAGTGTTCCAACGACTGCGACACGGATCCAATCGTCTCGCTTAACCGCGCAAGAATCCATCGATCCGGCAGTGAGCGCTCTTTCGCCGGTGTTGCTGTTCGCGGCCCTTCCAGGTTCATCAGGATGAACCGCGCGGCGTTCCAGATCTTGTTCGCGAAGTTGCGATAGCCCTCGATCCGCTCCTCGGCGAGCTTGATGTCGCGGCCCGGGGTGGACATGGAGGCAAGGGTAAAGCGCAAGGCATCGGTGCCGTACTGTTCCATCACATGGAGGGGGTCGATCACGTTCCCCTTCGACTTGCTCATCTTTTGCCCTTCGGCGTCGCGGACCAACGCGTGGATATAGACTTCGCGGAAGGGCACCTCACCCATGAATTTCAGACCCATCATGATCATGCGCGCGACCCAAAAAAACAGAATGTCGAGCCCGGTCACGAGCGTTGAGGTCGGATAATACTTCTCAAGATCCCGTGTCTTGTCCGGCCAGCCCAGCGTGGAGAAGGGCCAGAGGGCGGAGGAGAACCAGGTGTCGAGCACATCGGGGTCCTGCACGAGACTCCCGCCGTGCCCTTTGGGACAGGAGGCCGGTTTCGATAAGCCGACGAGCGGCACGGCATCGGATGGAATGACCGGAACTCCGTCAGAGGCTCGACGGATGAAGGATTTCCCATGACAGGTCTCGCAATACCAGGCGGGGATCTGATGTCCCCACCAGATTTGTCTGGAGATGCACCAGTCCTTGATGTCGCGCATCCAGCCCAGATAGTTGTTCTTCCAAGCCTCGGGGATGATCTGAATGTCGCCCTGCTCAACCGCATCGATGGCGGGCCGGGCCAGCGGCTTGATCTTCACGAACCATTGGTCTGACAGAAAGGGCTCGACCACGGTCTTGCAGCGGTAGCACTTGCCGAGCGCCATTTTGTGCGGCTCGACTTTTTCCAAGAGACCTCGTTCTGCAAGCAACTGTTCGATCTTCGGACGAGCCTTCGCGACCGGAAGATCGCCGACGGCCTGAATCACGCCTTGGTCGGCCTTGGCGCCTTCCGCGAGGAGGCCGGCCTTGAGGTGGGCGTGGATATCCAGGAGCTTGATCCGGGGGAGTGCATGCCGCTCGCCTGCTTCGAAGTCGTTAAAGTCATGGGCCGGCGTGATCTTGACCGCGCCGGTTCCGAACTCGCGGTCCACGAGGATGGCATCCCCCACAATTGGGATGGTTCGGCTGGTGAGCGGCAGCGCGACTTGCCGGCCGATGAGATCCTTATACCGGTCGTCTTCCGGATGCACGGCGACCGCCGTATCGCCGAGCATCGTTTCCGGACGGGTCGTCGCGACCAACAGCCATCGAGACGGATCGTCCGCCAGCGGATACCGAATCGTGTAGAGCTTTCCCGTGGTCTCCTCATGTTCGACTTCAATGTCCGAGAGAGCGGTCAGGCAGCGCGGGCACCAGTTGATCAACCGTTCGCCCCGATAGAGGAGCCCGTCCTCGTGGAGCCGGACAAAGACCTCGCGGACGGCCTTCGACAGCCCGGCATCCATCGTGAAACGGGTGCGTTCCCAATCGCAGGAGGCTCCCAACCGTCTGAGCTGGCGCAGGATGGTCCCGCCGGACTGTTCCTTCCAGGCCCAGACCCGCTCGATGAATTTCTCACGTCCCAGAGTTTCCCGCGAAAGGCCCTCCGCCGCCAGTTGCCGCTCAACCACGTTTTGCGTGGCGATGCCGGCGTGGTCCATGCCCGGGACCCAGAGCGTGTTGCGCCCCTGCATCCGTCGCCAGCGGATGAGGATGTCTTGCAAGGAGTTGTTCAGCGCATGGCCGACGTGGAGCGACCCGGTCACATTGGGCGGCGGGATTACGATCGTATAGGGTTGCGCCGGGTCATCCACGCGGGCATGAAAATAGCCCCGTCCGGCCCAGAACTCGTACCAGCGTTGCTCGACCTCGTGCGGATCGTAGGTTTTGGGAAGTTCGCGATGGCTCATGGAGCTTCGTGACGGGCGATGAAGGAGCGCATCTTAGCATGCGTGCCGGAGCGCAACAAGAAGCGCGCACCGGCCGGATCCGGCTTGTACGTCCGAAACTCCTGTGTTATAGATCGAGCGCCTCCGCCGCGACGGAATGCGGGCGCGCCCACTTAACCCGGAGAAGGATCACGATGCCGAGAGGACGAGAGAAGGATCGGAAGGTCAGGCGGAAACACCGGAAGAATGTGCAACGGATGAAGGCATTGGCCCGCGCGCGACGGGCCGCGGCGAAGAAAACGAAGAAGTCCTGACGGTCTGGATTCCTGCTTGGAGGTGGCTATTCGAGCGCACTCAAGCGTTTGATTTCTTCACTCACCTGAGTTTCCGCCACGGCGGGGACGATCTCCTGCACGGCCTGTTCGATGGCAGTCAGGACGGCTTGCTCCACCGCAGCTTGGACGGCGGATTCGATGGCGGGTTTGGTGGTTTCCTCCATCCGCTGAAGGACGGTCGGCTCCAGCGAGACGAGATGGCTCGAGATCTGCTGGCTGACCAGACTGGGCAACTCCCGCCGCACGATCGGCTCGATTGAACCGGCTACGGCGGTCGGCGAGAGGACTTCGGCCAAGTGCGCGCGCACCGCATCCTGCACCTTCTCGTTGACCTGACGGTCCACCTCACGGGACACGAGGCTCTGAACCGACGTTGTCAGGGACTCGGTCACCTGCTTGGCGACGCCCGAGGCCATGGCATCGAAGAAGGTCTTGCTGGCCATCTCCAAGTGCGGCGGTGCAATGGGAGGTCTCGGCGACGATGAGGGTTGGGAGGAACGGGTCTCAGAGGGGCGGGCTTCGGTCGCTTGCGTAAGGGCCGTGGCGCGAGGCTGATCCGGCGGCGACGGTTGATCGATGTGTGGCGCGAGTGCCGGTGGATCGGCTGATGGTCCCTGGGGGGAGGCCTCCTTGGAGCCGGCAGGCTCGAAGGAGAAATTCAGCTCCTCACCGTCTTCGGCCGGGCTGTCACCTTCCTCCAGGTCGGTGGCCTGTGAGGTGGGGGGCCAAGTCCGTTTGGCTTTGCTCTTCTTGGCTGCCGCCTGTCCGGATGTTTCCAGAGACTGCAGAGTGTCCAGTAGGCTGCCCGGTTGGATCGGCTTGGTGAGGAAGACCGCGACGCCGAGCGAGCGGTACAATCCTTCGTCCGGGTGATCGGCGGAGTCGATCAGCGAGATGATCGGGGTGTCGGTCAGATTATCCAGCTTGTTGAGTTCCTTGCAAAAACTGGAGAAGGTGATCTTGTTCAGGTGATAGTCCGCGATGACGGCCTTCGGCGCCATCTTCTTGGCAGCCTCCAGGGCGGAGGGGCCGTCCAGGAAACTGTAGACTTCGTATCCTTGGTCGGAGGACAGTTGTTCGATCATGCGGCGGACGGCCGGGCTGCTGTCGATGACAAAGAGTTTGGACGCCATGAGAAACCCCTTGTTGTCAATGGAATCGACGCTAGCAGAGGGGGTGGACCTTGTCAAAAGAAATGCCCGATTTCACGTGGTTAGCATGACGATTTGCCAAGTGAGCATCGAGGTGTGTTTGATCGGTGCGGGGACCAGCCGGGGATGGCATTGACGGATTCGCCGATCCACGTCGTGTTCTTTGATGCGGCCGGGACGCTGTTTCGGGTGAAGCGGTCCGTCGCCGACATCTACCTTGATCTGGCGGTTCCGTATGGGTTCCGCCGCGGACCGGACTCGCGCGAGGCGATCAAGGGAGCCTTCAAGCGCGCGATGCAGGATGCGCCGCCGCCGGCTTTCCAGGTCACCGATCCGGCCGAGATCAAACGGTGCGAGCGGCTCTGGTGGTTCGATGTCGTGCACAATGTCTTCTATCGCGTGGGCATGTTCGACCGGTTCGACGATTTTTTTGAAGAGGTGTTTCGGCGCTTCGACGGTCCGGAATTTTGGGAGCTGTATCCGGAAACGATCGACGCATTGAAGGGCCTGCGGGATCGCGGATTGGAACTGGGCATCATTTCGAACTTTGACTCGCGACTGTTCGGCGTCCTTAAGGGGCTCGGGATCGCCGACTATTTCGATACGGTCACAATTTCGTCGTTGGCCAGGTCCGCAAAACCGGCACCAGGGATTTTTCGGTTGGCCTTGGAAAAACATGCGCTCGACCCGGAGGAAGCCCTGCATATTGGAGACAGTCTTCGGGACGATGTGGTGGGCGCGCAGAGGGCAGGCCTGGCCGGCCTGTTGATCCAGCGTCAGGGCGAGCAACCGGAGAGCGAGCCGCCTCAGGGGCTCAATCCGTTTCAGACGATCAAAACCTTGTCTGAACTGTCGGACTTGCTGAATCCACGATAGTCGAGAGTCTACCGATGGGCGGTCCAAGCCGTCGATGCAGACAAGTGTCGACCGATCCGTGGAGCCCTCTCAGGGAACCAGCAGCGGAACCACATCCTTGGCACGCCCCTGCAATGAGACATCCACGAGGGTGGAGTTGGGCGTCGGGTCTAGGTTAATTTCAACTACGAAGGCCCCGGCTGCCTTGGCGATGGGGGCGAACGAGGCGGCGGGATAGACAATCCCAGACGTGCCGACGATCAGTAAGACCTCGCAACCTTCCAGTGCGGCATAGCTCCGATTGATATCCTCCGGCGCCAGGGATTCCCCGAACCAGACGATATGGGGTCTGAGCAGCCCTCCGCAGCCCGGGCAATAGGGGAGCAGGCGGATCGGGACCTCACGGTTTTCTCCGATCGCGCCGCAACCGGTGCAACGGACCTTCCAGATGTTGCCGTGAATCTCCGAGAGCTTGGTCGAGCCAGCCGCTCGATGCAAGCCGTCCACATTTTGAGTGATCAGCCAGAAGTCCGGGACCTGCTGCTCCAAGGTCGCGAGAGCCTCGTGGGCCTGGTTCGGCTTCTTGGTGGCGATCAACTCCCGGCGCCAGTTGTACCACTCCCAGACGAGCCGAGGATCTCGCTCAAATGCCTCCGGCATGGCCAGATCCTCGGCGCGAAAGTTCCGCCAGAGCCCGTCCGTCCCGCGGAATGTCGGCACGCCGCTGTCCGCCGAGACGCCGGCGCCTGTGAGGACGGTCACGCGTTGCGCCCCCGCCACTCGTTCCCTGACCTCAGCAATCCTGTTGCTCATGACGAGACGCGATTATACGCCGGTGTCGGGGTTTTCTCCTCCGTGCTATAGTACCGCTCTCATTTGTCTCGTCGGGGGGATGAATCATGCGCAATGTGATGATCGTGGGGGCAGGTTCCGTGGGCGGTTTCTTCGGGGCCCATCTCGCCAAAGTCAATCCGAACGTCTCGTTCCTATTGCGGTCCAGGACCCTGGCGGCCGTGAAGGCGCGCGGCCTGACCATTCGCAGCGCCGGAGGCTCGTTCACAGTGCATCCGCCCGCCGCCTCCGATCCCAGGGAATTGTCCGCACCGGATCTGATCATCCTGTCGGTCAAGGCCTACGACCTCGACGAGGCGATGGCGCAACTGGAGCCGGTCATGACCGAGAAGACCGTCTTGTTGACCCTGCAAAACGGCGTGGATACAGAGGACCGGCTGATCGCCCGGCTCAAACGAGATTGCGTCGTCGGCGGGGTGGCGTTCATCTATTCCAAAATCGCCGAGCCGGGCGTGATCGAGCACTATAAGAAGGGCGCGGTGGCGATCGGCGAGCTGATGGGGCACGAGACCGAGCGCCTGTTGCAGATCCGCGATCTCTTTGCACAGGCCGGCATTCCCTGCCAACTCTCCAAGGACGTACGACGCAGCAAATGGGAGAAGATGTGCTGGAATTGCGTGTTCAACCCGCTCACGGTCCTCGTCAACGATCGGGTGGCGAAGGCGCTGGACCATCCGGAACTGTTGCGGGTCATCCATACGATCGTCCAGGAAGTCATGGCGGTGTCGGCCGCGCTGAAGGTGCCGCTCGCGCCGGACATGGCGGACCGGGTCGTCAAGTGGTCGCAGGAGTTGCGGGACATCCATACCTCCATGTACGACGATTGGAAGGCGGGCCGGCCGACCGAGATCGACTACTTGAACGGCTACATCGTACAAAAGGCACGCGAACTCGGCATCCCCACGCCGGTCAACGAGGCGTTGACGGCGATGATCAAGGTTGTGACCACCAAAGACCGGACAGGACCGGGCATCCTCCGGATCGACGGGGCCGTGGTCCAACCGGTGACCCTTGATCGACAGGCAATCGGTCAATTGCCGCAGGACCACCAGGTGGCCGACGTCGGGACCGTCACGTCGGGGATGAAGGGGCGGGCGATCAGGGTGAGCGGACTGCTCAACGTGCCGGCGTTGGAAATCGAGGCCGATCATGTGACGTTTCATTCGCTGGACGGCAGGTACGCCGCCACCTTGACGTTGCAGCAGGCGCGCGAGCATGGGTTGCTCATTTACGAACTGGATGGAGAGCCCTTGCCTGATGCGAAAGGCGGTCCGTTCAGATTGGTCACGCCGGGCCTTGGCGACCTCTGTGCCAACGTGAAGGGCGTCGGCCGGATCGAAGTCCGTGTGGGAACCGGCAAGGACACGAGACCGTCCCTGACAGAACGGACCCATTGCTGATAGGGCCAGCCCGCCTGAGAAAAATCTTCGAACGGTCTGTCCCGCGCACGCCGATGTTGTATCATGAGGGAACGATCATTCATTAAGGCCTCGTGAAGTCCCTCTTACGCGTCCTCTACTATCTTCGTCCCTACCGGTGGCTGGCTGCGGCCACCGTGCTCTGCGCCGCCTCGGCGACCGCCATGGAGCTGGTGCCCCCCTGGTTCATCAAGGTCGTCATCGACGACGTGATCCAGGCGAATCAACCCTCCTTGCTACCCTGGATACTGGCCGGCCTGGTGTTGGCCTACGGGTTAAAAAATCTGTTTGCGTCCTTTCGGATCAGGCTGAACAACCGGCTGGAGCAACAGGTCGTTCACGATCTGCGCAAGGAGGTCTTCGCGGCGCTCCAAAGGCTGTCGATCAGCTATTTTGAGAACCGTTCCACCGGCGAGATCATGTCCCGCATCTCCAACGATACGGAGCATGTCGAGCGGATCTTCATCGACGGCCTGGAGGGAGTGCTGACCGCCTCCCTGACCCTGCTGGGCATCATGGTCATGCTGGTCAGTCTGAATTGGAAGCTGGCCTTATTGGCCTTGGTGCCGATCCCGATCCTCGTCCTTTCCGCAAGCCGCTTTACGACCAAGGTGCATGGCTACTATCACCTGGTGAGGAAGGGCTTGGCTGAGCTGAATGCCTACCTTCAGGATGCGATCTCCGGGATCCGTGAGTCGATGGGCTTTAACCGGCAGGCCTACGAGCAGGGCCGCTTTAATCGGCTAAGTCAGGAGTACAGCCAGAGCAACCTCAAGGCCATGTACCTCTGGTCGGTCTATTCCCCCAGCATGATCTTTGTCGGAAGCCTGGGGACGGTGTTGATCCTGTGGTACGGATCGGGCGAGGTGCTCGCAGGCCGCTTGACGCTCGGCGAGTTGGTCCTGTTCCTCTCGTACCTGGCTCTGTTCTACGTGCCAATCAACCAAATCCATTCCGTCAACCACATGCTGCAACATGCCTTGGCTGCGAGCGAGCGCGTGTTCGAGGTGCTCGATACAATTCCAGAGGTGACAGATAAACCAGGCGTAGCGGCCCCGGCCGATCGTCTGGAAGGCGACGTCCGGTTCTCCCGGGTCCATTTTTACTATCGGCCGGATGTGCCGGTCTTGCGGGACGTGACCCTGTCCGTGAAAGCCGGGGAGCGGGTGGCGCTGGTCGGGCCGAGCGGGGCCGGCAAGAGCACCCTGTTGAAGCTGCTGATGCGGTTTTACGACGTGAAGGGCGGATCGGTGGCGATCGACGGGTACGATGTCCGGGATCTGCCGCTGGCCTTTCTCCGGAGCCAGATCGGGCTGGTGCAGCAGGAACCGTTTCTCTTCAACGGGACCGTGCGCGAGAACATCGCCTACGGCGACCTCTCGGCCGATCAGTCCGGCATTGAGGCGGTGGCGAAGGCGGCGCGGGCGCATGACTTTATTCGGGCGTTGCCGGAAGGCTATGACACCTGGATCGGCGAGCGCGGTGTCAAACTCTCCGTGGGGCAAAAGCAGCGGGTGTCGATCGCCCGCGTGCTGCTCAAGAATCCTCCGATTGTCATCTTTGACGAAGCCACGTCGAATATCGACACCGAAACCGAGGTGAAAATCCGCGAGGCCCTCAGCGAGCTGACCAGGGGACGGACCACCTTCATCATCGCCCACCGGCTCTCGACCCTGCATGACGTCGATCGGATCATCGTGTTGGACCACGGGCGGATCGTCGAGGAAGGCACGCACGACCGGCTGATGGAGCGAGGAGGGGTCTACGCAGGCCTCTACGGGGCTCAGTTCCAGGTGTGACTTCAGGGCTGCTCGATGCGGCAGCGGGTGCGTTCCTACCAGACGGTTTTCACCGCATATTGTGTAATCAACGGGTCAGGGGTCAGCAAGGTGAGTTCATGTTGGATGGCCTGACAGATCAATATACGGTCAAAGGGATCCCGATGAAGCGCAGGAAGGCGATGGATGTAAAGCACGGCCTGCTCCTCAAGTGCCAGTGGAACGATGGCGTGGCGTTCGCGTTGTTCCGGGATAAACCGTTCCGGCGTCTCAGGGAGAGGGAGTTTGCCAAGGCTGAACTTGACCGCCATTTCCCAGACCGAAACAGCACTGAGATAGGCTTCGTTGGCCGGATCGGTGAAGAGATCCTTTGCACGGCCCGACAGGGCTTGATCGTCGGTAATTATCCAAAGAAACGTGCAGGTATCTAACAGCAGCTTCATCCTGTCTTGCCGGAGAACGAATCGAGGAGATCGTCTGGCAGCGGTTCAAAGAACTCCTTGGGGATTGTGAAAAGCCCTTTGGCCAATCCAAGCGGGCGCTTGCGAGCGGGAGGCGCCGGCAAGGGACGAATCTCCGCGATCGGTTGATTGCGATTGCAGACCACGATTGTTTCCCCTTGTTTTTTCAATTTAGCCAAGTAATGGGAGAGATGGGTTTTGGCTTCGTGAATGTTGATCTTAATCATGACCATATAGTGGATCATCATAGAGACTAAGTCAAGCTTCCTCACATGACTTGCTCCGATCGGACATGTCAGCGTCAGAGCTACCGAATGACCTTGATCCGCTGCCACCGTTCGGAGCGATAGCGCCAGATGAGCAGCCCCATGCGCACGGTCCAGTCGATGACCATGCCCCACCAGACCGCGATCACCGTGCCGGGAAGCAGGTGCGACATCGCGTAGGCGACCGGAATCCGCACGCCCCACATCCCGACAAACGTGGCCCCCATGATGAAGCGGGTGTCGCCGGCTCCGCGCAACGAGCCGGACAGGACCATCGTGAGCGCGAGCGGGATCTGGATCAGGGCCACGATCTTGAGAAACGACGTGCCGAGCTCGATCACCGCGGTCTCGTCGGTAAAGAGGCGGAGCAGGGCGTAGGGAAAGAAAAAGAACACGATGCCCATCCCCGCCATCATGAGCGCCGCCTGGCGGTTCGCCTCCCAATTTTCCATCTTGGCCCGCTGATACTTGCCCGCCCCGATGCTCTGGCCCACCATCGAGGCGGCCGCGACCGCAAATCCGTAGCCCGGCAGAAACGACAGGGCTTCGATCGAGAGACCCACCTGGTGCGCGGCATAGGCGACCGTCCCGTAGGCGATCACGAGCTTGGTATAGAGCAGCACGCCGGCCTGTTGGACAACTCGTTCGCCGGAGGCCGGTGCTCCCACCTGCCAGGCGGACCGGAGCAGGTCCCACCGGACGCCGGCCGGCCAGTTCAACAGGTGGCGGCTCCGGCGGAGGAGAAAGAGGGCGCCGCCGAGCTCGGCGACGGCGGCGCCGATCGCCGCGCCCCGCACGCCCAGTAACGGGAAACCGGCTTTGCCATAGATCAAAACATAGGCCAGAGCGGCATAGACCGCGTTCACCATGATCAGCGCAAGGGCCGGGGTGCGGGTGTCGCCCGTGCCCTGGAGAACGGCCGAACAGATCTGAATGGTCACGGTGATCGGCAGGATCGCGAAGATCACGGTCACATAGGGCCGCGCCATGGTCACGACCGACGGCTCCGCGCCCAGGAGCCGCATCAGCATGGGGCTGAGCAAGGCCCCGATCAGGGCCAGGAGACCGGCGACCGCCAGGCCGATCAGCAGCAGGTGCGTGGCGGCGGCGCCGGCATCGCGGGTCCGGCGGGCGCCCCAGAGCTGTGCAACCAGCACGTTGCCGCTCACCGAAAATCCGGCAAGCAATGTGGTGGCGATGAAGATCAAGAGCTGGCTCAATCCCACCGCCGCGATCGGCTCGGCGCCCAGGCCCCCGACCAGAAACACCCCGAGAATGCCTTCGGCCCGTTGCAGGAGACTACTCACGGTCACCGGGAGCGCCAGGGTCAAGACCGACCAACGGATCTGATTCACGCGACCGTTCACAGGATCACCGTCCTACCAAGGCGGACACAGGGTGAGGCTGGACAGTATCACAAACGGTCTTGTACGTTGATCGGCATACGCAACTTCATTCTCCACGCGCCTTTCTCCATGGCCCGTCTTTCCAAATCTCGCTACCTCGCCGGCCTCCAATGCCACAAACGGCTCTATCTAGACATTCACGCGCCGGAGCTGGCGCGGCCGCCGGATGCGTCCACCCAAGCCATCTTGGACATGGGCTCGACGGTCGGCCAAACAGCCCGCGGGTATTTTCCCGGCGGCAAGCTGGTCGAGGCCGATTACCGGCACAAGCAAGATGCGCTCGACCAGACGGCGGCGCTGATGGCGGACCCGACCGTGCCGGCCATCTTCGAGGCGGCGCTGCTCTTCGAGCGCACGCTCGTACGGGTGGACGTGTTCCAGCGCGAAGAGCCGGCGGACGGGAACGGAGCGTGCTGGCGCTTGATTGAGGTTAAGTCCTCAGGTCGCCTCAAAGGGTACCACCTCGACGATCTGGCCATCCAAGCTTATGTCGCGATCGGAGTCGGACTTTCCCTGTCCGGCGTCTGCCTGATGCACCTCAATAGCGAATACCTCTATCCGGGCGGTGAGATCGATCTCACGCAGTTGTTCACCCTGTGCGATGTGACCGAGCTCGTCATGGACCGGCTCAAGGATTTGCCGGCCCGCCTGGCGGCGATGCGGGCGATGATCGAATCGCCCGCTTCTCCGGCGATCCAGCCCGGCGCGCATTGCCATACGCCTTATGAATGTCCCTATTGGGACCACTGCACACAAGCGAAACCAGCTCGCTGGGTGTACCATCTGCCGGGCCGGAAGACAACGGCGCAGGTGCTGATCGATCAAGGGGTGGAAACGATCGACGAGATTCCCGAATCCGTGTCGCTCACGATCATTCAGCGCCGGGTCAAGGACAACCGGGAATGGATCGGCCCGGCTCTGGCCGACGCCCTGGCCAGGGTGCGGTACCCCGTCCACCATCTCGATTTTGAAACGTTCATGCCGGCGATCCCGCGCTATCCGATGACGCGCCCCTATCAACTGATTCCGGTCCAGTGGTCCGATCATATCGAGACAGAGGCTGGGCGCCTCCTTCATCAGGATTATCTCTCTGAAGCCCCTGAGGATCCGCGCGAAGAATTCACACGGCGCTTGCTGGACTCGCTCGGGGACCGCGGGACGATCTGCGTCTATTCCCAATATGAACGGTCGGTGCTCGAACAGTTGGCCGAATTATTTCCACCGCATCGATCCGCCTTGCAGGCCGTCATCAAGCGCTTGTGGGACCTCTTGGCGATCGTCCAGGAGCATTACTACCATCCGGCCTTCGGCGGCTCCTATTCGATCAAGTCAGTGCTCCCGGCGGTGGTGCCGGGCTTGTCCTATGACGATCTCGAGATCGGCGACGGGGCGGTCGCGGCCCGCGAATACGTCCGGATGGTCTTCGAAGTCACCGACTGGGTGGAGCGACAGCGCATCGCGGACGCGCTGCGCGCCTATTGCGCGAGAGACACGTTGGGGATGGTCGAACTCAGGCGAGCGTTAGGGGAGAAGAGCAGGGGAGTGTGAAGGGGAGGGGTATATGCCCGATGGCAAGGCCTGAGGTGGCGTTGAATCGCTCCATGCTCCTTACAGAGGCTCCTGTTGCGTCGCACAGTGGAGCGTGCCCAGGCCCCAGACGAAATCGACGCAATGGATCCCCACGACGACGTGGCGAGGAAAGAGCTCGGCCAGCAGCCCCAGCGCGAGGCGGTCGTTCGGATCGTTGAAGGTCGGCACGATCACAACGTTGTTGGCGATGTAGAAGTTCGCATAGCTTGCCGGAAGGCGCATCCCATCGAACAGGAGCGGAGCCGGCATGGGTAGCGGAATCACATCCACCTTCCGTCCCGACGCGTCGCGAGCCGACTGGAGGCGCTCGCGGTTCTCGTTCAGGATCACATAGTTCTCGTCCTTGGGGTTCTTCTCCTCACAGAGCACGATCTGGCCTGGTCCGACGAAGCGGGCCAGGTCGTCAATGTGGCCGTGCGTGTCGTCCCCCGCGATGCCGCGACCCAGCCAGATCACCTGCGTGATCCCGAGCACCTCGCGAAAGACGCGCTCGATCCCCTCGCGGCCGAGGCCGGGATTTCTCGCCTGGACCGGCGACAGCAGGCATTCCTCAGTCGCCATCAGGGTTCCGCGGCCATCGACGTCGATCGCGCCCCCCTCCAGCACGACATCGCGGCGGCCGTGGACGACGCGGTATTCAGGGACATTCGCGGCCTTGGCGATTCGCGGGGCCACCAGGTCGTCCCTCTTGTGGTTGGGATACTTCGCCCACCCGTTGAACTTCCAGTGGGTGGCGATCCTCCCGCCGTCCTTATGTTTCACGAAGATGGGTCCAGAGTCCCGTGTCCAGACGCGGTCGGTCGGGATCCGGAAGAAGTCGACCTGCTTTAGGTCAACGGCGGCCTTCCGCAGCAGGCCTTTAGCCCGGTGTTCCATGGCGGCGTCTTGGACGAGGATGCAGACCCGTTCGTGGCGCGAGAGAATGCGGACGATTTCGGCATAGGCCCACGGGATGGCCGCGAACTTGCCAGGCCAGTCCGCCCGGTGGTGAGGCCAGGCGATCCACGTCGCGCGGTGGGGAGCCCACTCGGCGGGCATCGCGTACCCGCGGCGGGCGGGAGGGACCGTCATCGCTTCTCGAGGCTCCGCTCCGTGATCGGGCCGTACGCGTCGATCCGCCGGTCTCGCAGAAACGGCCAGTGCTGACGCGCGGTCTCAACGGTCCTCGGATCGACCTCCGCCACTAGCACCGCGGGCCGGTTCCTCGACGCCTCGGCGAGGATGCGTCCGTAGGGGTCGCAGATGAAGGAGGCGCCGAAGAACTCGATGCCCGCGGTCCTCGCCCCCTCGTGGCCCACGCGGTTGACCGCGGCGACGTAGACCCCGTTGGCGATCGCGTGCGAGCGCTGGATGGTCTGCCACGCGGAGATTTGCGACTCGCCCCATTCCTTCTTCTCGCTCGGGTGCCAACCGATTGCGGTGGGGTAGAACAGGACCGTCGGCCCGCGCAGCGCGGTCAGGCGCGCCGCTTCCGGGTACCACTGATCCCAGCAGATAAGGGTCCCGATGCGGCCGTGCTTGGTGTCGAACGCCTGAAATCCGAGGTCGCCAGGGGTGAAGTAGAATTTCTCGTAATAGAGTGGGTCGTCCGGGATGTGCATCTTCCGATAGGTGCCGACGTGGCAGCCGTCCGCGTCGAGCACCACCGCGGTGTTGTGGTAGATCCCCGCCGCGCGCCGCTCGAAGAGAGAGCCGACGATCGCGACCTTCAGCTTCTTCGCGAGCGCGCCGAGCGCGTTCGTCGAGGGCCCGGGGATCGGCTCCGCCAGCGCGAAGTTCGCGTGGTCCTCGCTCTGGCAGAAGTAGAGGCTGCGGTAGAGTTCGGGAAGACACACGACCTTCGCGCCCCGTTTTGCCGCGGCGCGGATCCCCTCCTCGGCCGCCGCCTGGTTCTCGCGCGCATCGCCCGTGCACCGCATCTGTACGAGCCCAATCTTAAGCGTCACGGTGTGCGAAGATAGCGCAACGGCGAGGAGAGCACAAGATTTCTCATCAGTTCGCTTGTACTTTCCGGAAGGACCATCACGGGGCGGCGGCCGGGGAGTATGTCCGGATGGTCTAGCCCACATTCTTCATGACGGTTCGTGACGTTCCACCCGTTGCTCTTTGATCGCAACGGGTCGCACGGCGGTTGCAGTAGAAGCGGTCATGAATATGTCAGCCAGGAAGTCACCGACCGGGTGGAGCGGCGGCGCATCACACACGATTTCCTGAAGAGCCGTCTTGAAAATTTGGGAAATTACGCGAGGCAACTAAATGGTCCAATTTCCCTAAGGAACCTTAGATGTTCCCTAAACGTGGTATTGCCTACATGCGTGACAGAGGTCGAGAATGCCCCGCTCTTCTCAGGGTTCCGAAACCTTGGAGAGACGAAACAGCCTGGTCCTACGGTCAGGAACTATTTGCGAGGGATGGAGATGAAAAACAACCGAATGGCCTCCGTTCAGGTCATGCTGGCGAATGCCTTGTTGTGCCTCGCAGGATGTAGTAGTGGAGGGGACCAAGGGACAAGCGCACCGCCTGTTTCCGCTGTGACAGCCGAAGGACTCTGGACCGGGACTACAACCACGGCTCGAACTGTCACAGGCATTATCCTAGACAACGGCAGTTTTTGGGTTCTCTACTCGGCGCCCAACAACAGCTCAATTATCGCAGGAGGTGTTCAAGGCACCTCAAGCTCCAGCAATGGCAACTTTTCTTCCATGGATGCACGAGACTTCAATCTTGAAGGGGGTGGAATAAATAATGCCACCATCGCAGGGAATTATGTGGCAAAGCAGTCGCTGAGCGGGACCATCACGTATCCATCATTGAACCAGGCCGTTGCATTTAGCGGTGTCTATGACGCTGCCTATGATCTAACCCCGTCTCTTGCCACGATCGCGGGTTCCTATTCAGGAACAGCCGCTGTTGTAGGGAGCATCGGCGAGTCTGCGACTGTGGCTATTTCACAGAGTGGTGCCGTTTCAGGTGTTGGGAATAGCGGCTGCACCTTTACGGGAACCGTCGCTCCACGAGCAAAGGGGAATGTGTACGACGTCACAGTCACCTTCGGGGGTGGTGTATGTTCTAACGGAAATAGCACGGTTACCGGCATAGGGTACTTCGACGCAGGATCGAATCGACTCTATAGTGCCGCTGTTAACAGCGCCAGAACGAATGGCTTCATCTTTGTGGGGACAAAATCCCCCGGCCCATCTCCATTGGCGAAAGTCATTCTTGGTCGTTCGACCAATGGGAATCTCGATATGTATCTCAGCAACATCGATGGTAGCGCAGTAGTCACGCTCGCGGCTGACAGCACAATCAGCGAGCGGTTCTCTCGCGTAGTTGGGAATCAAGTCATCTATCATACAAGCCCTGTGGGACCTCTTGTTCCTCGCGATATTTGGAAGGTCAATCTTGATGGCACAGGTGCCGCTCAGTTGGTCAGTACCGGGGCCGATGAATTCGCAAGTGGTGTGACAGCAACCTGGTTGGTGTATGGCATTTCCCAGACGATAGGCGGACTCAGGGATCTGGCCAGTGTAAGTCTTGATGGATCGACACAACGGGTTTTGGCAAGTAGCGGGGATGATGAATACTTTAGAAGTATCGTCGGCGAGCGGGTTATTTATGAACGACGGGTCGGGAGCCAGGTCAACCCGCAAAGCAACAACACGGACATCTACAGCATCAATGCTGACGGAACCGACGTTCGTCCGATCGCAACGACTGCCCTCGAAGAGTTCGATCAAGCCACGGTGGGAAACCGGCTCATCTTTGTGAGACGCAATGACCCCTCATCTCCCGCAGACCTTCTTATCGCGAATATCGACGGTACGGGTGCCCCCATTACGCTCGCCGGAAGTCCGGACAGTGAATTTTTCGGGGCTGTGGCGGGTAACCGTATGATTTACATGCGGGGAGTAGCAGGTGGCGGCCAGTTTGATCTCTATGCGGTCAATCTGGACGGTACGGGGACTACTCCGCTCTCCCTCAACCCAGGCAATGAATTCTTTGCTGTGGTGGTTGGTGATCGAGTTGTGTACGAAAGAACAGTGAATGGCCAAACCGATATCTATAGCGTCAACCTGAATGGTACTGGAGAAGTACCCCTGGCTACCGGTCCGGGAGATGAATTCACTGCTGGAGTCGCTGGCGACCGCATCATTTTCCGCCGCGATAATGGGGGCCAGGATGACCTCTACGCCATCCGAGCCGATGGCACGGGAGGAGAAGTAGCCCTTGTGACTAGTGCTCTCGATGAGTTATTCGCGGCTGTCGTCGGTGATCGCCTCATTTTTCAACGACAACAGCCAGGCAGCTCGCCGATTGGCCCACTGGACCTTTACAGCGTGCGGTTAGATGGAACGGGGTTGACACCCCTCGCAGCAAGCCAGGACAACGAGGACTTTGTTGGATCTCTAGGCAGCATGATCTTTTATGAGCGACGCACCGGCGGGCAGATCTCCTCAACCCCACGGGACTTGTTTGCAATACCGGCAGATGGCAGCGCGGCTCCAACTCCCTTCGCAAACACGAGTGCAGATGAGTTCTTTGCTGCTGCCTTTTGAGAGTAGGTGAGGTCAGGGATGATCAGCAATAATCAATCTGGTGACCTGTCTGCGTTCCGTTAACAGTCAGGCAGACCCTCAAGCTCTTGCTCTTGGATATTAGCCGTCGCCACGTCCTCGATTGTTACGGTTTCTCTAGGTGGAGGGAAGAGCCAGATATGTACCGCCTGCATGTTTTTGGTCAGGGTTACTCCTAGGGACGTAACGAGTAACACTGTCTCGCCAACCTCAGGGCTTGCTAATCCAGCGGCAGGGCCCCGCCTGTAAAGGCGGGGGAATCTATTGCTGCCAGCCAATTCAATTGCCTGCCTGTCCCTGGGACCGTACACAATCGGTTATGCGGAGTCTGCGAATGTTTACTTCACGGATTTCTCGCTCGATTCTATGTGGCTCCCCGCGGGCCAATTCGAGTATGCTTGCCCGATCATGGATTCGTTCGAATCACACTACCTGACTATTGCGACCTTTCGGGTTAAGGACACCCAGGTACCAAACGAGGTCGAGATCGATGACCGGGGATCTTTCAAGGCGACGATTAGAAAAGTGTGTATTTGTGGCTCCCCAGTTGAATTTGACCGGGACACAGGTAAGTGGCTCTGTTCCGCATCGGGTGCCGACCTGGACGTCAAGAAATGGAATTGCGTTCCGTTAATTAAGGGAGCGAATCTTGGGAACGTCGACGTTTCGGACTTGAAGCATCCAGACTGCACATCCGTAGTCACATTCGGCGAGGATGGTGACCTAATAGCACTCTTAAAAATTGAGGCCAAAGACCACTGGGTCATAAGTGATCCCCTACCTATCTTTGAATGTCTCAGTGTAAAGCCATTCGAGACCGACCTGTTACTTCGTTGGTTTCTCAATCTGGAAGACGACCTTAGCAGCGGCTTGTCGTTCGAGATTTTTTGGAATGTGGCTGACCCAAACCACAGACGGGTCGTTGAATGTCTAAATTCTTCGCAGAGCATCACTATCTATTTTTTGGACTCTAATTCTCTCGCCGTTATTGGTGCCGCCGTTCTGGAACTCTACCAACCATTGATCCAGTCCTCGGTGAAGCAGGCATTTGCCTTAATTGCTGCTTTGCCAAAAGATGAAAATGCGCGCCGGGAACAATTGAGTGCATTGGCCCTTGGTCAGGAAGCCTCAATGTTCAGCCTCGCAGACAAAATGGGGATTTGTCCCGTCGCAACTGGCTACATGTTGGACTCTTCTTCTCTTTCCCTGGAGAAAATCGCCGAGATGTCTGAACACATGAGAAACTGCCCGACCTGCAAAAGACTCCAACATTCCTAACTGGGGCTGAACGGTGACGGAACTATCCTTTCCAATCTGTTTTTGTTAGTTCTCTCTCCTCTGAACTTTATCCGTAATCGTGAGGGCACGGATTCGGCCAGATCGCGATTGATGGTTTCTGAAGTTAGAGAGGCTGCTATGTCCCATAGATTTCCAGAACTCAATCTACGCCGTACAGGTAGACAAGGCGATCCGATTGCTCGTTTTACTATTCATCAATTTCTCTCACAGCATTACATCAATCTGTTTACCAAACTTGAAGAATATCTGACTTCGGAAGGCGAACAGTATTGGGCTGACATTCAAAAACTCTCCCGACGAAGCGCCAGAGAAGATTTGAATTCATGGGCCTTTGCCACCCTTTATCCAAACACAGTTCGTTATGCCATATTCATCTCGCTTTACAACCAGTTCGAGTTCGCTATGAACGAGGCGTGCACCGAATTGGAAAAGGATTATCCAAACGATGTGAAGCTGTCGGATTTGAAAGATAAAGGAATCAATCGTGCCTATACCTACATCAAGAAGGTCGTTGGGATACCGCAACCATTCGAAGCGGCCTCCTGGAAGAAACTCAAAGATCTTAATGCTCTTCGGAATCTCATTGTTCACAATGATTCCAACATCACCGATAAGAACCGACAGGTTGAAGCCATAAAAGCAATTGAAAGAATCAGTGCCTGGGCACCCGTAACCATGCAAGAAACCAAAGTCGTTCTTTCCAAGGATTTCATGGAACGAGTGAATCGTTTTCTTTATGAACAGGTCCAGTACATCGGGGAAAAGCTACAGGCGGCGGGATGGGAGTGAGGTAAGCTTGACCAGCCTCATTCGTCGATCCATTTCTTGTGGGTAAAGTGTAGGTAGCGATAGGTGTACGATCGAGTCTTACTGGGATTGAAAGGAAGGGCGGAATCCCTGGTGGTGTTTATCCGCGGGCGGCAATGAAGAAGGCTGCGCCTGAAGAGCCGGCGGTTCAACCGAAGGTCGGTTAGAAGAGAAAAGACACTTGAGGTGTCTCTCCGGTGGCGTCAGTTACGATAAGGCGCAAAATAGCCACCGGTTCAAGCGAAGCTTGGTATAGAGGAGCTACGCCCGGTGAGCGGCGGGTACAACCGAGAGATCGGAAGGATGTTAAAACAAATAGGGTCAGGCATGAGTATTGACTTACAGAGGCCCCGAGAAGAACCAGGAGGACGAAGGCCGGGCTTCTCATTGTTTCCTTCTCAACGCTCTCCGAATCGCCTATGCATCAGAGTTAGCGATAACCCTTGTGATTGTCACAGCAACGTCTGAAGTTTGCTGAGTGTATCCGCGATCACGCCAACCGGGGCAGTCCCTTTTTTCACCGCTTTCCGGGCTTTCCAATCCAGACTCTTAACCTGGTCCGCGAGCACGACACTTTTCTGATCCGGTTCACCCGGAATCACCACCTCGAAGGGATAGTCCTTCCGCTGACTAGTCATCGGGCAACACAGCATGAGCCCGCTGCGGCGATTGTAGCTGGCCGGAGAAAGCACAAGGGCTGGTCGATGTCCGGCCTGTTCATGGCCCACTTGTGGACTAAACTGCAGCCAGACGATGTCGCCACGGTCCGGCACATAAGGCCGCCGGCTCTTCACAACGCCTCTCGGCCCACTGGCCCGCCGAAGTCAATCTCTCTGTGGACGTTACGCGGGGTGATCCGCCTGACCAGATCTTCGAGCCGATAGACACGACGCAAGTGCGGCCTTAGCACAAGCGCGCCTTTTCGTACTTCGATCTCCAGATCATCTTTCACCTTGAGCCCCGCCTGCTGGGCAATGCTCTTCGGTACTCGGATGGCCAAGCTGTTGCCCCACTTCTGGGCGGTGGTTTTCATCTCTGCCGACCTCCATTCCTTAGAGTAGATACGGTGTAGATACTACTTGAGATCGTAAAGCGGTTCAATCGAGGCAAACCGACCAGTGAGGTGGCTCCGCTTGTTTGGACAGAATCTTTCAGTTCTTAAGTGGCGCCTCGCGGTGTTTTGCCTACGCGGCAGTGTGCCGTGCGGGCAGGTTGTCAAAGTACACGCGATCCGGCGTCCGCCCGTCAAGAGCCCGATGGGGTCTCGTCTGGTTATAGAAAGTCAGGTAGCGTCCTAACCCCTGTTGGGCCGTGGTAACGGTCTCGTAGGCGTGGAGATAGACCTCTTCATATTTGAGGCTCCGCCACAGCCGTTCGACGAACACATTGTCGCGCCAACGCCCGGTTCCATCCATACTGATCTGAATGCCGTGGGCTGTCAGAAGCCCGGTGAATTCCTGACTGGTGAACTGACAGCCTTGATCGGTGTTGAAGATCTCCGGGCAACCATACCGGGTGATCGCCTCCCGCACGGCTTCCACGCAGAAGTCCGTCGTCAACGTATTGGACAGCCGCCACGCCAGCACCCGGCGACTGGCCCAGTCCAGGATGGCACAGAGATAGACGAAGCCGCGCTGCATCGGGATGTAGGTGATATCCGCCGCCCACACGTGGTTCGGACGCGTGATCGTGAGCTGGCGCAGCAGATAGGGATAGATCCGGTGGGCGGGATGCCGGTGACTGGTGCGGGGTTTGCGGTAGACTGCCGTGATCCCCATGCGCCGCATCAGCGTCGCCACATGGCGCCGTCCGACTCCATGGCCCTCGCCCCGGAGGACATCCCGGAGCATCCGGGCGCCGGCAAACGGATACTGCAGATGCAGTTCGTCAACCCGGCGCATCAGGGCCAGCGTCTCCGACGACACCGGCACGGGCTGGTAGTAGACCGTGGACCGGGCCAGCTTCAGCAGTTGGCATTGCCGCCCGATTGGTAATTGATGCGTGCGATCGATCATCGCTTTGCGCTCAGCAAGCCCGCCTTGATGAGCGCGCCTTCTAAAAAATCATTCTCCAACGCCAGTTGCCCGATCTTCGCATGAAGCGTCTTGAGATCCGGTGCCTCCGACGACGGTTTCGTCCCGCCAAACACGTCCGCCGCCCGGCCCACCAGTTGCTGCTTCCATTCGGTGATCTGAGTGGGGTGGACGCTGAATTGCTCGGCCAACTCGGCGAGCGTCTTGTCGCCTTTGACCGCGGCCAATGCGACCTGCGCCTTGAAGGTGGCGCCATGATTCCGTCTCGTGCGTTTCATTGCCTCGCTCCTCTCGTCGGCCACCTCGCGGTGGCGGTGGTGAAGCCAGGCTACCACTTACCACACTGTCCGAATTTCCGGAGCCCCCTCTCAGAACAATCTCGTTCAATGCTGGAACGGGAAGAAACCTGAGCCGGGCCGAGTTTGACCGACACTTCAAAAGGGAACACGATAGGCCCCCGAGGAGGTACCACATTGGCCAACGACGACGGTTCACGCCAGAGTTCAAACGACGGGAGATCCAGTTGCTGAATTCAATCGTGGTATAAGATTGGGAAGGATGCTAACGGGGTTTCTCCGCTGGCGTCAATGAAGAGAGGCTACGCCTGAAGAGCCCGCCGTACACGCCAAGCAAGAGTCATCAGAAGGGAAAGAACACTGGTGGTGTTTCTCCGGCCGCGCAATGAAGAGGGACTTCGGCCGATGAGCGGCCGGTACAACCGAAGGTTGGTATGGCGGAGAGGGAGGGATATGAAGTCGCGCTCCTACAGAGGGGGCCAGCCCCCTCGTACGCTCTCCATGCGGGGGACACATCCCCCGCAGACCCCCTGTTCAAATCCCTCCCTCTTTACTTGCTTTCCGGCGATGAAATGGCTCCAATGGCGGACCAATCGAAAGGAAGAAAGGAATTCCTTGAGGTACTTCTCCGGCCGCCTAATGAAGAGAGGCTGCGCCTGAAGAGCCGGCGGCTCAAGCAACAAATCGGAAGGATGTTAAAGGTATTTCTCGGCGGGCGGCAATTGAGAGAAGCTGCGCTTGAAGAGCCCGCCGTTCACGCAAAGCGTGGTTCATGAGAAGGGGAAGAACGCTGGAGGCGTTTCTCCGGCGGCGCAAGGAAGAGCGGCTTCGCCGGGTGAGCCGCCGGCTCAAGCGAAGCTTGGTATGGCGGAGAGGGAGGGATTTGAACCCTCGGTCCAGTTACCCGGACACCGGTTTTCGAGACCGGCACGTTCGGCCACTCCGTCACCTCTCCGTTCTGGCCGTACAAGTCCGTGAAGATTACCTGGCGCGGCGGCAATTTTCAAATGGTTGTCATCGGCGGCCGTCAGTTTCCGAATATGATCGCGACAAGACCGAAACCGAATCGCGTCAGGCCGATTGAGGTGCCCGCGCTGGATGCCCGCTCGGTGCACCTGTGGACGGCGGATGTCCGGACGTTCCGTCCCGTTGTTCGGCGATTCACTCGTCTCCTTTCGGCGGAGGAACGGAAGCGGGCGGTTCGTCTGGCCGATCCGGCCCATCGGATGCACTTTATCCTCGCGCACGGATTCTTGCGTCTGGTCCTGAGCCGGTACCTCCATGCGCAACCCGAGCGACTGCGGTTTCAGTCCCACGCGAACGGCAAGCCCAGGCTGTTGAATGCAACCGACTCGTTATGTCTAGAGTTCAACCTGGCGCATTCCGGTCACATGACGATGATTGCCATAGCGAGCGGCCGGTCGGTCGGTGTGGATGTCGAGGCGCTGACTCGCCCGGTTCGGGCGCAGGCGATCGTAGAGCGATATTTTGCTCCAGCCGAACGGGCGCACTTTGCTTCGCTGCCCCGACCTCGCTATGAAAAGGAATTCATCCTGTATTGGACGGCGAAGGAGGCGGTGTTGAAGGCCACCGGTCTGGGCCTAGCCGGAGGCCTTTCACGCTGCGAGGTGATTGGTCATCCGGGAGGCCGTTCCGCGACAGCACGGCTTCAAGGGGAGGGGAAGGCGCGGTCCTGGCTGGTTCGATTTGTGCCGCTCTCGGTTGAGTGTCTCGGCGCCGTGGCTGCCGAAGGAACGGAATGGAGGGTTGGGCACTATCAACCAGACCTTCGTCTGATCCGTCGCTGGTTGGACGAACGGGAGTGAACAGGCTTGGGTGTGATCAGACCTCTGATTTCAGGCTGATGCGCTGGTCATTCCTCTCGCGCAGACTTCGAAAAAAACTCTGGAGCAGTTCCTGGCTTTCTGGTTCAAGCACCCTGCTCGCGACCTCGACCCGGTGGTTCAGCCGCTCATCCTGCGTGATGTTGAACAGCGAGCCGCAGGCCCCTGCCTTGGGATCCGGCGCGGCGAACACCAGCCGGGGAATCCGTGCCAGGACGATCGCCCCCGCGCACATCGTGCAGGGTTCGAGCGTCACATAGAGAGTCATGTCAGTGAGTCGCCAGGTGCCGAGCCTTGTGGCCGCCTCACGGATGGCGATCATTTCCGCATGGGCTGTCGGATCCTGCCAGAGTTCTCTGAAATTGTGAGCCTGAGCGAGAATCTTGTCGTTCCCGACCAAGATCGCCGCGATCGGGACTTCTCCGCGCGCAGAGGCGAGCCTGGCTTCATCGATCGCCAGTCGCATGTAATGGAGGTCTTTGTCGTGCAGGTCGTCCATTGATGAAGCTGCCTCCGAACCGAACTTTCAGGGTCTTCCCCTCTCCCATGGCCCGTTGCAATGGGAGAGCAACAGGCACCCCGGAGAGGAGCGGTGAGGGGTAAGCCCAGCGACACACATCATAACATGGGGTTGCAGACATGCGGAACAAGCGGGGGGAGGGTGTCGCCTTGCCAACGGCCGGTTGCTGGACAGGGTTATTTGAAGAATGTGAGCCGAGGCGAGAGGCGCGCGATCGAGGAACAGAGGCGCGCCAGCCGCCAGGTCGCGACGGACCAGGTCAGCTCCACTGAACGGCGCAGGTAGGCCCGGAACAGCGCCATCGGGGTGAAGGCGCCATAGCGCCAGCTCATGTAGTCCGGCGAAGGCCAGAGGAGCGAGCCAGCATAGCGAAGCTTGGTAAACAGATCCGGCAAGGACGCCAATTGTGCCCACTCCTCTCGCGGGCCGGCTTCTGCAAGAGGAGGGGACGCCGACTGGGCGCTGAGAGCAGCGGGATCGAGCACAAACTCCGAAAGCGGTGTCTCGCAAAGGTTCTGCATCTCCACCAGCGTCTCGCGCACCGTGGGCCACTGCCCGCTGTCGCGGGCAAGCTCACGCATAAGAGACCAGTCGAGGGTCTGGTTGTGGCGAATGAACCGGTCCAGTTCAACAAGCCACAAGAGCGGTTCCTGTCCGCCCTTATGACGCCAATGGGCGCACAAATGAATCAGCAGGTCCGGCGGGCTGATCGCCCAACCGGGCGACCCGTCGAATTCCCACTGTTCGGCTCGTTGCCAGACGCCCTCCATCTCGATCCGATCATGATCAGGCGGGTAGGCCAGGGTCCAATGGACATCCACAGAGAGCGGCGTCGGCGCCGACGCGACGAACGAGGTCGCGTAGGAAAACCTCCGGGCGAAGCCGGGTCGTTGTTCGATGTGGCGGTATCCCAGATCTGCCAACAGCGCGACCATCGTGCCAAGCAACCGTTTGGGGATGAGTAAATCGAGGTCGTCCATGGCCCTGATGGTCAGGGAGGGATCGAGCAGTGTCGCCAGGGCCGGTCCACGGAGGGGTGCGCAGGGAATGGCCGCGGCCGCGCAGCGTTTCAAAATGGTGGTCAGCGCGTGGGTGATCGAGAGGTGCCGCGCAGTGATTCTGGCGATCCGATCCCGCAACTCGTCCTGTGCGGCATCGGGCAACGATGCAAACAATCCTGTCCGGAGCAGGTAGTGGTGAAGCAGGGGAGTCAGGCGATGTCGCTCGGCCTGCTCGATCACATCGGGCCAGTCGGTAGGCGATGGGAGCCCGGCTGGTTCCGAACCGCGCGTAAGGCCGAGCGAGGCGACGAGCAATGGATGGAGGGTCCTTGTAATCATCGCTCGTCAGGATTGTGGCAGGTCCCGCCGGACGACTTGACGAACCTCATCCAAACGGTCATAGCGGCGGGGAACATTCAACCGTTTGACCGGGACCAGCTCGACGATGCGACCGAGGTCGTCCATTGCTTGGATCAGGCCTGCAGGGTCCATTATGTTCACCCGCCGCAGTGAGGTAAGCAGTTGCATCAGACCTTCGCGCGGGCTGAGCCTAGCGATGGCGACTCCGAACGCGCCAGTCTGTCCCCGACGTCGTTCCGGAAGGGGAGTAAGCTGGTAGATCCGGCGCACCGGATAAGCCCTGCGCGATCCTCCGGCTGCCAGTAGGACCGAATGTTTGAAGGACGAACCGAAGCGGATCGGTTCAGCGGGCCGGGACAAAGCGAGCCGGCGGAATGAATCTGACCAGAGCCTCAGGCTGGTGTAAGTAGGAATGGCCCAGACCGTTCCGAATCGTTCAGTGAGCATCACACAGTCGTCGCTGAGGAGATCAGCCCCATCGGCCAGGAAACTTGCCGCGAGCGTGGACTTGCCGGAGCCGGAGGGGCCGATAAACAGGCAACAGCCATGCTCGGTGGCAACCGCCGAGGCGTGAAGAACGGTCTTCTGTCTCAGCGAAAGGGCAAGAGGCAGCGCATGGTCCAGCAAGACGTGAGCGACATGCCGCTTGGTTGTCCGCCCGTCCGGTCGCCCTTGGACCGTTCGACCATCGGGATCAAGCAGAAAGTCTGCAACACCGGGGAATCGAAGCAGATAGCCTTGTTTCGTGAGGCCCGAGCACATCCAGGGCCGCCGCCTTCGCCCGATTCGGGCCAGCCAGCGGTCAGGCGGGGGAAACCGGGACGAGCGGTTCGAGAAGGTGACGGCGAGCGGAGCTTCCTGATCGGCTGCTTGGAACGAGTCGCGTGATTGAGGAGCGAGGTCAGGCAGGATCGTATCGCTGAGGACGGTCAGGTCGGCAAACGAGTACCGGTAGGGGACGTCCATGAGACGGCCCAGGACCGTCACCGGCTGTACCTGATCACGACCTCGGCGACGAAGGCCGAGGCAACAGCAAGATTGGGGAACAGATCCGGATGCCGACGCAGGACCTCCTGCTCGATCGCGGCGAGCGGGAGGCTGCCGTCGCAGCAGGCAAGCACAGTCTGTCTCGCCTCTCCCCAAGGAGTCAGGCGAGGGACAAAATCGGGCCTGGTGCGTTCAAGGTCTTCCCGGCTCAGCAACAGGCCCTGCATCGTCGAATGGGACGATTCCGCCAGGATGGTCCGCGGGCCTGGCTGGGTTGGTGATTCGGCACGCCAGACTTGCACTTTCCAGGACACGAGCGTCTGCGAAGGCAGCACCGTCATCGAGAGGTCGATCCGTTCGTCCTTCTCGACCGGAACCTGCCGGGCGATGGGAAAGAAGACGTTGCGGCGATTGATCCGTTGGGCGAAGAGCGGCGAGTTGGACAGTGTCACGCCGGGGGCGAGCTGCGCGACGAACCAGCCACCGATGCCGTGGAGCAGCCCAGGCCGTCCCACTGTCAATTCCGTACGAAACCGCAACGGCTCCGGCGCCTCTGAGGGATCGAACGAGACGGCCATGACGGAGGGACCGAGCAAATGATCCGGCTGGAGCTTGGCCGGATAGCCGCTGTTCAAGGCCGATAGATGGACTGGGCTCAGATCGAACTCGATTGGAGCTTCTTGCGGAGTCTGTTGCCAGAAGTCCACCTGGTTGCGGAGCGCCTGGTGTTCGACCGGAGCGACATGAAGATCGATTCGACCAGGGATCATCCGGCCGTGCGGCTTTAAGAAGCGCGCGCGGGCGTCGCGGAAATATTCGCAGATGCCGGCCTCGAACCCGAAGTGGCCGATCTGATCCGCCACGACCAGATCCACCGGCTCCGGCAACGTGACCTGGGTGGAAAGTCCCTTGATGAACCTCATTCGATCGGTGAAGCCATTCGCCTCGCAGAGGCTCCGCGCCACTTCGATCATGCCGCCCTCATCGACGGCGTAGACCCGCTTGGCGCCTGCGCGGCAGGCCAGCATTCCTAAGATCCCGGTGCCGGCGCCCAAATCGAGCACGACCGAATCCGGTGTGACGAGCGCTCCGATCGCCTGCCGAAAGGCGGCGAGGCGCGGGCCATCGCTGAGATATTCGCGATGTTCATCGATGATGGTCGACACGAGAGGGTCTCCTGTGGCGAGCGGCCGGCCTCACAGGCACATCATCATGGGATTCATCCCCATCATGTTACCCATCATGCCGCCGTCCGCGCCGCTGCCGAATCCCGTGTGGGTCAGCTTGGCGATGTTACCGTACTCCACCAAGGTGGGCGGCTTGTAAGGTTTCCTGACCGTCTCCTGCTTGGTCGGAAGACCGTCTTCTTCCCTCATGGAATTGCACTCCTTCCGGTTCGGTCAGCGCACGGAGCCACAGTTCGATGCCATAGACCATCCAGAGCGGCCAGGTCTCACTCGTATATCGGTGATTGCCGGCTCGGTAGGCCTCGTCCATCCGGCGATACATCCGGCGAATCTCCTCGCCGTCGATCCAGCCGAGTCGCTCCGTTTGCAACGATTCGAACAGGCGCGCGCCGCCCTGGCTCCGCAGCGCTTGGACAAAGACGTGGGAGAAATCGGCCTTGGTGTTTCGGTTCCTCACCGATTCCGGCAAAAGCCCCATCATGGCCTGACGCAAGAGAAACTTGGGCTGGCCATGACGCCACCGTTGCTCTTCGGGAATAGCGAAGGCGAACTCGATGATCCGCCGATCGTTGAAGGGCGACCGTTGCTCGATCCCACAGCGCGCCAACGCTCGGTCTCCCGCCTCGTTCCCTTGCGCCTGCCAACCGCTCCAGAGCGTGCGATAAAGATCCTCTTGGGCGAACGTGCCGCAGCGGCGCGGCCCCGGTTCAATGCCGAGCCGATCGAGCAGACCGATGCGACGGGCGAAGTCCGGCACGATCCAGCGGGGCAGGCCTTTTCTTCCGAGCACGGCACGAATGGCGATCCGCAGACTCCGCGGCAGGTTCGGCCAGAGGCCAAGGCGAAGGATCGAGCAAGAGGGAAACGCGATGCTCACGGCCTTCCGGTCGTCCCAGAGCCGGCGCATGAGTCCGAACAGGCGGCCGGAGCGCAGGAGATCGGCGTAATGGTAGTAGCTGCCTCCCAGCCATTCGTCGCCGCCGGCTCCGTTGAGGACGACGATCGCGCCCTTGTCTCTGGCCTTGGCGAGGAGCCCCATCGACATCATGCCGTTCGGATAGTCCGGCAGGTCCAGATCTTCCCGCACCTGTAGGGGGTAGTCATGCGGGTCCGAATCGGGCACGACCTCCAAGGTTCCCCGCAGGCGCCACCGATGCATCATGTCCAGAATGTAGGAAGTCTCGTCGCAGGCCTTGCCGGGAAAGGTCAAGGACAGGCTCTCGAATCCCGGGCTCGTGACGGACCCCTCTCGGATCAGCGAGCAGGCGATGGCCACGATCGAGGAGGAATCGAGCCCGCCGCTGAGCTCGGCTCTGACCGGCCGGTGGCTCCTGAGCGAACAGCGCACGGCGTCCCTGAACAGATCCAGAAAGTGCGCGGCATAATCCTCGTCGCGCCGATAGCGGATCCGACGGTTCGGATCGATATCCCAGAATTGCCAGATGCGGATCGGATCGTCGGGCCGGTCCGGATGGACGGTGAGGCAATGGGCGGGGGGCAGGCGCTTGATCTCCTGAAAGAGGGTATCCCGGTTGCTGGTAATCGCAGCCGCGAGATATTCCCCGATCATGCCTTCGTCCGGGGCCGTCCGCACGCCGGGATCTTCGAGCAGGGCTCGCGGCTCCGACGCCCACAGGAAGCGGCGTCGGTGATGCGCATAGAACAGCGGTCTGGTTCCGAGCACGTCGCGCGCGCAGAACAACTGCCGTTCGCGGAGGTCCCAGAGGACAAAGGCAAAATCACCGATGATCCGCTCCGGGCAGGCCGTCCCCCACCGTTCATAGGCCAGGAGCAGGAGTTGGGCGTCGGACAGAGGGGCGTCACGTCGGGACAGATCGGCCAGGAGCCCGCACAACTCATCGCGGTTGTCGATTCTTCCGTCAAGGGTCAGGCAAAGGGTTCCGGATGGATTCGTGAGCGGCTGATATTCGAAGAGCGACTCGGACGTGCTGTGCAACCGGAGATGGGCCATGCCCAGTGGACCGCTGAACCAAGCGTCCGATCCATCCGGGCCCCGGTGGGCCAGCCGGTTCGTCATGTGGGAGACCAACGATCGGTCCGCCGGGGAACCGTCAAGGTTGAGCAATCCGGTGATGCCACTCATGGCCGATCAGCAGGGAGTCTCTCGTCCATGGTCATTCGTCAATCGTGAACAGTCGTCATCCGCTAATGGTCAATCGTCAACCGGATGAGGCAATCCCACGATTGACGCTTGACGTATGACGGATCCCCCGGAGAGTGGTTCATGTACCGTCATGGCTTGTGTGAGCCGGCTCGATGGCCAGAAGGCCCTTCTGCGTGAGTTGTTGGATGAACTGTTCGATATCGAGGCGGAGGCGAGGTTCCTCTATGTCATAGCCGGCCAGCAGGGCGTTGGTAACGCCGTCGATCGTGCCCTCGCGGGCGAGCAGGTTCCAGATCTCGGTGCCGACTCCGTCCAGCCCGAAGTAGGTGCCGGTCGCGAGGTTCAGAAGAACCGCCTCGCCGCCGACTTCGCGGAACACCACATCTTCGGGAATGCGATAACGCATGGCCGGTTTGTATTGCTGAAGAGACTGAAACGAAGTGCCGAAGGGCACCTTATCGACCGGGCATAGGCTTGTCAAGCGGGCGTGGGACGGAAAATCAGGAGAAATAGCGGGCCAGCACATCCGCCGCCTTCGGGATACCCGAGGCAGGAGGCGGTTCGGCCGGTTGGGGTGCATGCCAGGCTTGGGCGAGCGCGGCCTCCCACTGTCCGGATGAAAAATCGCTGAGGCTCAACTCGGCCCCGCGGCCGTAGCGGTGCAGATACGCCACCAAAGATGCTTCATCGCCGAAGTGGTGTCGGCGGACGTAGACGACCGGCTTCCGCTTGTCGACCGCCTCGACGATGGTGCTGTAGCCGGGCTTGGTGATGATCATGTCCACGGAAGCCAGCACGGTCATGAATGTCATGCCGAGATCCAGCGCGGAATGAATGCGCTGAAACGAGTGAGGAGGCCGGCCGTCGATGAGAAAGCGGTATCCAACCATCTGTTCCATTTGCTCATAGGGCAGATCAGTCAGGCTGATGCCTCCGAACCCGACCAGGACCAGCCGTTCCTCCGGTCCGGCGCCGATGACGTTCCGCAGCCTGGCGGATTCCGGCGCGATCAGTTCGGCGATCGGCCCCACGTCCACGATAGATTTAAACGCCGGCAAGTCCATGCCGGGGGTCGGCCGGATCAGGACCTCGGCCGATTCGTAGCTACGCTGGATATGCGCAATGGCCGCGTGGTGTTCGGCGACGGCCGGGGAGGCATATCCTCGGAGAATCGCGTCCCAGGAGAGGGAGGAGAGCGCGATCGGGCGTAGGCCTGACCGCGCCGCGGCCACGATGCTCAGGTAGGAAATGTCGGAGAGCACCAGGTCCGGCGCGGCCCCAGCCATCTCCCGTCGCTCCATTTCAATCAATCGGTCCCAGTCGTGATGAAACTCCAGATGCGCTTGCCACGTGGCCTCGATGTCAATCACGAGCGGGCCATGTTGGATGCAGCCGATGTCTTGCCGGGCCGGGCTCATCGTCCAGGGAATCCTCAGGCGGGCTTCGAAGAAGGAGGCCGGCACCGTCGTGCGGATGATCGCGCGCACATTCGGAAGTCTGGCCCCCAGCTCGTTCAGGATCGGGGTGACTTGGGCGGCATGGCCGAAACCATGACCGGAAATGCTGCACCAGAGGAGCGGCAACCGACGTTACCTGGGTGGAGGTGAAGGGAATGGGTCAGACGTTGGAGAACCCGGATTCGTATGGCGTGATGTTGTATTGCAGCTCGAGGTCGAATTCATCGATCAGTTGATTGGCCGCCTCGTGGCCTCGGTCGGACCGGACTTCGTTGATGACCAATTCAATCGCCATCGCGGCATGCTGGCCGAACTGGGCGATGGCGGCTTCGATCCGTTGCCTGGCTTGCTCGTCCGTCATGATGAGCCCTCCGCCGTGGGCAATGAGGGGATCATACCATGTTCGGTCCGTTGAGGCTACGGGCTACCGTCCGGTCTGACGAATGATCGACAAGGCCGGTTTCGCTTTGAGGACAGGCGTGCCGGTTTGGAAGGCTGGGCCGCCGTCCTGCCCGGTCTGTTGTTTGGCGACATAGGCGGCCTGCACGAACTCCCGATCCTTGACGAGTTCCCGTTGCAGTTGAGCGAGGCAGGTCTCGATGACCTCGGCGCGAAGCTCTTCGACCGCCAGCGGTGTGGCGCCGAATAGGTGATAGAAGGCGGTCCCCTGGGCCTGGGCCTGGTAGCGATGTGACGTTCCGTCCGGCCGCTCCACCTCCAGCGTCATGGTGGCGCCGTAATCATGTTCGAGAGGAAGCAGGGGAGTCAGGAGGAACATGGACGCTCCGATGACGATGCCCTTGAAGGCCGCCCCGCCCGAATGGGGATCACTCTGTGCGTCCACCGTCAGGGTGGCCCGCACATGTTCGCGGGAGGGAGGATCGTCGGCGTAGGCCGGATACTGTAACTTGCCGAACAACTCGGTCTGTGCCAGCCGGTCCAGCACGCGGCGCTCCAATTCCGGCGTGGCGACCTGACGCGTCCCATTCTGGGTCACGACGATGCCGGTGACGACGGCGGGGATGGGTCCCACCGCGCCGGCCTTGTGGGCCGCCGGAGGCAGTTCCGACGGCGGGGCGCCATTGATCTGCATCCAACGGCTGCAACCGGTGGAAGCGACGGCCAACACGAGCAGGGTCATGATCAAGCGAGCGGAACTGGGATGTATAGCATGTGTCACGAGTGTGCTCCCAGGTGCGTGGTTCAGTAATAAAACGAAAATCCGGCAAACGGCAGGCTGGAGTTCAGCCCGAGGTTCGGCACATTGGTTCCCGCATTGGAAATGTGATGGAACCGGTAGCCCACGTTGAGAGCGGTTTGTTTCGTGATAAACCAGGAGAGGCCGAGCCCGGCCGTGAGGATGAAATTGAACTGGGAATCCTCTTCCTTGATGCGGATACGGTCGGTCAGGTCCGTCCAGAAAGGGCCGCCGGCGAATTCGAAATAGGGGCGAAAGCGCTCGGAGAAGAGCCAGGTCCACTTGATCTTGGGGGTGAACCCGATGCCGTGCGTGACGACCGGCTCGCGAAATTCCAGATAGACGACTTCGGCCCCGATCGAAAACTGGCCTCGGTACCAGCTCTTGCCGACCGGATCTGTGATCGTGATCGTCCAGGACGGCATCACGGCCGGTCCCGATTGTTTGGTTTCGTGTCGGTCGGTCAGTCGGTGGGGCAAGAGATAGCCGGCGGTCAGGCTGACCTCCTGCGTACCCATGGGGAACCCCGGTCCCTCGACGGTATGTTCGGCCCCGGCCGGCAGGAGCGAGTGGCTTCCGCTCCAGACGATCAACAGTACCGCGGCCAACAACCAGTGCATCGAATGAATGCCTGTCGAGGGGTTCAACAGTCAGGTGTGACGACTCTGGAACAACTGTAGCAAAAGATTCTCACCTGTCTAGGAAAGGGCACATTCTCCGGCCGTCATTTTCTTGACAAGATCGGCGGAATCGAAGGGGCGGGAAATGAGGAGGACGAGAGCCGCTCGGAATGATCAGGCGGGAGTTGGCGGAGTGGTCAGAAGCGAGACGAGCTTCGCGTGGTCGCTTTCCAAGGTTGGGAGTCGATAACGCCGGCCGATGAGCACAACCCGCTCCAGGCAGCGCCGGGCGGCGAGCGGTTGGGCGTTCCGAATGTAGACCTCGGCCAGCAACCTCAGCACCGCCGCTTCGCCCGGTTCGTCGCCGAGCTTGATGAAGTGTTCGGAGGCGTTGTTCAAGCACCGTTCGGCCCGGCGGAGCTTGCCCATTTCGAGGAAAGTCCTGCCGAGCTGGCTATAGGTGGTCGCCAGACCGTCCTCGTCTCCCACCCTGCGGTGATAGTCCAAGGCCTGGGTGAAGGACTCGACCGCCTTGGCTTGTTGCTGTTCCGCCGCGTCCAGCAGTCCCAGGTTGGCATAGAGGAGCCCGAGCGACCGATCATCGTCGATCCGGAGCAGCAGGTCCAAGGCCTCCATATAATGGGCCCGTGCCGGTCCGAAGCGGCCGGCGTCCTTCTGAAGATTGCCCAGGTTCACCAGGGTTTGACCGATGGCGAGCTGGTCGTGGCGCTCCCGTTGGATGGCCAGCAACTCACGATAACAGGCTTCGGCTTCTTCGGGCCGTCCGCACAGCGCATAGACGTTGCCGAGATTGCCCAGACTGTCGGCCAACGCGGCCTCGTCGGCGTCGGATCGAGCGGCCAGGACCGCCTGCTCGTACCAATGACGGGCCTGATCGAGATCCCCTCGATGGAAAAAGATGCGCGCCTTCTGGGCTGCCTCGGACGGCATGTATTCAGGATACTCATGGCGGATGGCGGAATCTACGGCCTCCTCGAACCTGGCGTGAGGGAACTCCCTCTTTTGAGGAAGGCTGAGGATCGACAAGCCCATGTTGTTTCATCCTCCCCGCATGGTATCGTCTGCCCCATGGCGGCTCGGGGGGTTTATCAGCAATGGGAGCGTCGTTGGTGTGATTGGCCGGTCCTATTGCTCGCAATCCTTTGCGCGGTCACCGGCTGTGATGGAAATGGTGACGGAGGGACTCCGGGTCCGGGTGTGAGCGGGGGAGGCACGAGCACGTTTTTCGGCCAGACCGAGATTCGAGACCTGGGCACCGCCACCTTGCCGGCCAATGCCAGCCTTGCCTTCCAGGTTCCGGTTGATTCGACAACCTTCATGCTGGTGGCCGATGGGGGGCGGGCTCCCGATATCGACATTGCTCCCATCGTTGATCCGCTTGGCGCCACCTGGATCACCGCTTCATTTAATGACCTTGATCCCATCGGCCGGACGACCCTTCAAGCGGCCGGGCAGTCGGTGGCGGCCGGTCTCTTTCCCCACAGCACGACCTATTCGGTCCCGCTCGGGACCTATCAGTTTTCGGTCCTGAATTTTGGATCTGCGACCCAGAGCGCCAAGGTTTATGCCCTGTTGAACCGGCGCCAGAATTTGTCGGCCGGCTCGCTGATTGTGAATGTGCATTTCTGCGGCTTGAACGATCTCAATGCCGGCAACGCGATGGCCAATCCCTCGTTCGGCGTCCTGCTCTCGGAGTTCTCCCGGATCCTGTTGCAAGCCGGCATCCAAGTCCAGGTGGCCGGAACCTATGACTGCCCAGCCTCGGATCAGACCAGGCTGGCCGTGATCGACGACGTGGACGGCAACCAGAATGGGTTGCCGGACGAGTTGGAAGACCTGTTCAGTCAGAGCGGGAACGTCACAACCAGAGGGCTCAGCATCTTTTTTGTCCAACAGATCGACGACAATGATGGTGATGCCAGCATCTTTATCGCCGGGATCGCCGGTGGGATTCCAGGGCCTGGTCCGATCGTCGGCACGGTCCAGTCGGGAGTGGCGGTGGCGATTGCGTCGAACCGCATCGGGCTGTTGTCCACCGAAGCGCTCCTGCGGCGGGGACGGACCATGGCGCATGAGGTGGGGCATTACCTCGGTCTCTTTCATACGACGGAGCAGTGCGGTGCCGATGCGACACAGTGTGAAGGATTTACGATTCCGATCGCTGCGTTCAACGTCGATCCGATTCCAGACACACCCGAGTGTCCGACCTCGTTTGATACCGACGGCGACGGTCAGGTGACGGCGGACGAATGTCTTGCGGCAGATGGGCTCAATCTGATGTTCTGGACTCAGCCGTCTCCCCCGCAGGTCAGGAATCGACTCACGGCGGGTCAGGTCTTTGTGCTGCAACGGAACCCGCTGGTTCAGTGAGCGCAAGCGAACAGGAGGGTAGGCCGATGGCGGCAGGAATGAAACAGAGGAGGGGAGGCAGGCGCTTGGCGCTGGTGGGAATCAGGCTGTGGCTTGTCGTGCTCTTCGTCATCGGCGTAACCGGTTGCCGGGACCTTGCCCAAGCGGAACCGGATAGGAGAGCGGCCCTGCGCGCGCTCCTCTCGGCCGAGGAAGTGAGGGTGACGCCTGAGACCCTCTCCGACCTGGGAAGCGGCGTGCCGCAACTGCTCATGGAGGTGGCGCAGAACGCCGAGGAAGATCCCTTGCTTCGGAGCCGAGCCCTCTCGCTGCTCAGACATTACCCTGATGAGCCGCGCGTGGCTGCCTTCCTGGAAGGCATGGTCAATCAGAAGGGCCTGAATCCGGTTCTGTTGCGCTCGGCTCTGCACTCGCACGGGACCGTGTCCCGCGGGAAGGCAGTGCCTGCCCTGGCTCCCTACCTGTCGTCAGAGGATCCGTTGATCCGCGAGGCTGCCGGGAGAGCCTTGGCTGCCACCAGGGATCAAGGGGCCATGGCGATGGTGAAACAGGCGGCCGACCGGGAGGGCGATCCGTCGGTCAAACGGACCTTGCAACGGCTTGCGGAGCAACCCCCACGTGATACGAAGCAACCGACCCTGAAAAGGGACGCCCTTCTCCCTTCGGACCGTAGCCGCTGAAAGCAGCCGCTCCCTCGCAGGCAGCTGCCGAGTGCCGGGCTGCCGAGACCGGCCGATTGCCGATCAGTCCCCGCCCTTTGGCGTGTCCCGCTCGTAGTCTTTGGCCAGATCATGCTGGTCGCCGAGCCCAAGCCCCTGTCGAAACGAGAGATGAAGCGCCTGCACCTGGGACAGCGTTTGGGCGCTCAGGCCGTCGTAGCGCCGATTCAGAAACCGGTCACAGAGGATGGCGCCGCGCTCAAAGTGCTCTGCAATGGTCTCTTCAGTGACTTGCTGCCAGGTGATGTAAATCAAAAACTCTTGGAACGCGGCGGCGGCCTCGTATTGCTCGCCCAAGCTCACGAGTTGACGGTAGGCCCGAGAGGCTTCCGCACCGGCTGAAGACGAAAAGCGCTCTTCCAGTTCCTCCGCAAGATTCCAGTCCGATCCCAGCTCTTGGGCGGCCTGGGCCCGGCGAAAGGCCAGTTGGGCTTCGATGGCAGGATCGAAATTCATCGAATAGGCACGATGGGCAAAACGAGTGATTGTCCGGCGCAGTGTACGGATCGACAGACCTGGAGGTCAATCGGCGAGGCTACGTCTGCCGAAGCCCCTACGTTTACTTTGGGCAAGGCCTGCGGCTAGACTCACCACAATCGGAAGACTATGGAGAAGGCCACCCGCGAACACCGCCACTCGCGCCGATCGGAAGGCTTGACGCCTTGCGGGCAGGTGATTCGCTATCACGAAGAAACCAAGCACCAGTTCATGCGCTATGCCCGGTCGTTGGGGTACCTGGACTGGGCCAATCAACCGGACCCTTTTCGCCGCTTCGACGGAGCGCCGCTGTTCCTGCTTCCCCTGTTGGATGCGCAAGAGCCGCCGGTCACACCCCGCTACGACGATCTCTATCGCCCCGAGGCGGTGACGCCGCAGCCGGTGACCCGCACATCGCTCTCGCGCTTTCTTGAGTACGCGCTTTCGATCACGGCCTGGAAACAGGCGGGTGACGTCCGGTGGGCGCTTCGCAGCAATCCATCGAGCGGCAACCTGCATCCGACCGAGGGTTATGTGCTGGTCGGCCCGGTGGATGGGTTGGCGGATGGTCCGGCGCTCTATCATTATGCGCCGAAGGAACATGGGCTTGAGGTGCGCGCACTGGTGCCGGATCACGTCTTCCGGAGCCTGCTCGATCCCTTTCCTCCCCAGGCCTTTCTCTTCGGCTTGACCTCAGTCTATTGGCGCGAGGCCTGGAAATACGGCGAGCGCGCGTTCCGCTATTGCCATCACGACACGGGCCACGTCATCGGTAGTGCCAGGATTGCCGCTGTTTCGCTCGGGTGGCGGATGGTCCTGCTTGACGATCTGGCGACCGAGGAGGTCGCGAGGCTCTGTGGAGTCGCCCGCCCACAGGATTTTGAAGCAGCCGAGGCGGAGCAGGCGGATTGCCTGGCCGTAGTCTGGCCGACTGCGAGCAACATCGCTCCATCTGATCGGCATGCGCAATTCCCCCTTGGGCTGGATGAAGAGGCGGTCTCGGCCATGGAACAGGCGCGCTGGCATGGTCGTGCCAATCGACTCAGTCCGGAGGAGCCGGTGTCCTGGGACATCATCGACGAGGTTTCCGAGGCGACAGTCAAACCGCGAAGCAAAAGCTCGATTCGGATAAGTGGAGTGGCCTCCTCCGGGCCTCATGCGCCGGCCAGGCCAATGACCGCCCATCAGGTCATCCATCAGCGTCGCAGCGCCGTGGCCTTCGACAGCAGGACCTCGATCACCGACCGGACCTTCTATCGAATGCTTGAGCGGGTCATGCCCGCCGGGGTCAATGCATCTTCCGCAGGTCATGCAGCAGTCCCTTGGGATGTTCTGACCTGGGAACCGAGGGTGCATCTGGCCCTGTTCGTGCACTTGATCGAGGGACTGACGCCGGGACTCTATTGTTTGGTCCGCGACGAGAAGAAGGTCCCGGCCCTTCGACGGCGGATGCATGACGACTTCATGTGGGTGCAACCGGCCGGCTGTCCGCCCACGCTGCCGTTGTTTTGCCTGGCAGAAGGAGACGGCCGCCGGCTTGCGGCGCAGGTCAGTTGTCATCAGGACATCGCCGGCGCCGGCGCCTTTTCGCTCGGCATGCTGGCCGAGTTCGAGGAGCCGTTAAAGACGATCGGTCCCTGGGTCTATCCCCGGCTCTATTGGGAATGCGGCGTGATCGGCCAGGTGCTTTATCTCGAAGCGGAAGCGGCCGGCGTGCGGGCGACCGGGATCGGGTGTTTCTTCGATGATCCGGTCCATGAGGTGTTCGGGCTCAAAGACCGGACGTTTCAATCGTTGTACCATTTTACCGTCGGCGGGCCGGTGGAAGACCATCGGTTGACGACCCTGCCGCCCTATGGAGAGAGACAACCCCAAGGTTAAGGCTGAGGTTGAGGACCGATACGTGTATGTGGCGCCGCACCTGTCTTCCTTGGCCTCGACCTGAATCTCAGCCTGCGTTCGGAGGAACATGTTTAAGATCAAGAAGAAAGCCGTCCAACCGAAGCCGCCGACGCTGTACAACATCATCGAGGACTATACGGAATTCGATGCGCCGGGCAATGTGACCATCTGCGCGATGACGGAAGAAGAGGATCTCGCGGCCCATGCGAAGGTGCTGGCGGAAAGTTACGAGGTGCCGCTGGAAGAAATGACAAAGGTCCTCCGGGAAGGAGGGCTCTATCATTATCCGCAAGAAGGCTCCCTGATCACAAAGGGTTTGTTCGTCTGCCGGATCGATTCGGAGGGAGCGAAGCCGAAACAGACCTGGCTGTTGGACCTGATGCAGATGTGCGAGGCGGAACAACTCGCCAGATCCGCCGCGATCCCGCTCGCGGAAGCGGCGGCGCGGGTGTTCTACCGGACGCTGCCGCCCGATCTCCAGGCAAGGCTCGAACAGAAGAATCTGGGATTGGACTATCGCAAGCTGGACCGGTCGGTCGCACGGGGGGGAGACATCAAGTACATCGATTTCCGCAAAGATTGGTCTCCGCATTTCAAGCGCCTGTGCATCATGCCCAACGGCGAGCTTGTTGAAACCGGCGGGCTCGCGGAGTTTGCGCAGCTCCACGGCATCACCGTGGCACAGGCCCGCACGTTGATCGAGCAGGGAGGCGTGCTTGAAGTGGAAGGCGAGGTGTTGGCCTGCCAGATCGTCAACAACCAACCGGCGGTGGCGCGGTTCAATCGCGCGCAATATGCCAAGGCCAAAGAATTGGCCAAGACCGGAAACCTGCACATCATGGACGCGCTCAGCGAAGTGGGACTGAGCGATCCGCAGATGATGAAGGCGCTCCGGCGTCGGGAGCTGCAGATCCCGTCATGATGATCCGGCTGATGATCAACCGGCGAGTGGGCGCTGGCGCGGCGACATTGCTCTTGGCCGGTATCCTCTCGGCCGGTTGTTCCAGTTCGAAGCCGATTCTCTACCCGAATGCTCACCTCCAGGCGGCCGGTGAGGCCGTGGCGGAACAGGATATCGAGCTCTGCCAGGAGGCCGCGGCGGCAGCCGGCGCCGAGCCGGATTCGGGAAGGGCCGGGGAGACCGCAACGAGAACCGCCACAGGGGCAGCCATGGGATCGGCGGCGGGAGCGGCGGGTGGCGCAGTCGCCGGGGCGATTCGCGGCAATCCGGGACGAGGCGCCATGACCGGCGCGGCGGCGGGAGCGGCAGGAGGGGCGACGCACGGATTGCTGCGTTCCCTGTTCAGCCGTCGCCAGCCAAGTCAGGCTTACAAGCAGTACGTGAATCGCTGTCTCCGAGAGCGCGGGTATGACGTGGTCGGCTGGAAGTAACGGGGCCGGTTTCCCACCGGGCCGTCAAGGCTCCCAGCGAGGCGCCAACGCCGTTACACAACACGTCGGTCACGGACGGCGCGCGCCCATGCGAATAGACCTGAAAGAGTTCCACCGAGAGCGAGAGCAGGATGGCGACCGCGAGCGCGCCCGGGATGCCGCTGCGGCCCAGGCGCGAGTCGAGGCGGAGCTGTGAGAAGCCCAGCGGCACAAACAGGAGGACGTTGCCCGCGAGATCGCTCAGGTATTCAAACGACAGGCGAAAGTCTTGAAAGGGCACCCACTTGACCAAAAACCAGTGGGAGTGGCCGACGAACACGTTGCCCGGAACGGTGGTGACCCAGACGATGATGAACAGGCAAGCCAGCCAGAGAAACCGCCATCGGCCCACCATGATGTCGATCCAGTACCACATGGACGCTCCACTGACAGGCGATCAGAGTATGCGGCGTTGATCTTGCCGAGGGACCGGACGAAGCGATGCGAGCAAGACTCAGTAATAGTAGGCGGTGGTCGGAGAGCCGACGATCAAGGCCGGAAGATCCCGATCGGTGCCGAGGCACACGTATCCCTTATAGAGCGGCCACAACAGGGTGTCGCCGAAGAACCAGCCCTTGACCGAGACGGACTGCAAGGTCATGCCGAGCTCTCGGGCCCTGTCGGTGAGGTGCTCGCGGCAGCCGGATTCCGTGTAGGCGCTCTCCTGAAGAATCATCGGCAGCCGTGTTTGGCTATGGAGGGTGACCGACTGCGGGCCGCAACCGCTAACGGTGAGGCAGAGGCCTGCCCAGGCGACAATCAACCATCGGCTGATCGGCCGTTGAGTGCAACTTCTCTCGTGCGGTTGTCTCATGACTGCGCAGGGGCTCGTTCCCAGGTTTGGAGCACCTTGTTCTCATCAAACGTCAGCACCCACACATAACAGGCCTGATAGAGCGGGCAGTCTTGATAGATCCACTGTGAGATGCCATGGGATTCCGGGATCCTGTGCGTCGGTTTGCCGAGTTCCTGCGCGATATCGTGCTGGCCGGCCTTTCCCACCTGATCGTTCAGATAGCCGCTTCGCCATCCTCCGCATCCGACGAGGGAACCGAGCAACACGACAGCCAGAATGATCCACACGCGTCGTTTCATTTTCATGATGACTCGGTGAATCCCCGATCAGTCCAAGAGAAACGATCCGCTTCAAAGCTTAGGTTCCGGGTGCAGGGATGTCAAGCGATACGGTGCGCAAGCGACGGAAGATGGCGCAAGGAAGTCCGTCAATAGCAGCTTGATAGGCGAGAGTCTGAGCGTGTTGCGGGAGAAACCTCAGTGGCGTGGCGCGTCAATGCGCAACATGATATCTTTTGGGTTCCCTGCTGTCGGCCTTACTCAGCCCACAGGCTCGGTACTGTCAGCGCCGCGCTAAGGCTCTGGTTTTAAAGGGCAACAGTCCTACCCTCCCTTTCCCATCCTTGCATTACAGCGTTGAGGTCGGCACCCCTCTTGACAACGGTTGGCAGCGGATAGCCATCATGATCTATCCCACCTTTAACGAAGGAGGCTCCCCATGGACCTGATGCGAGCCATGATGCCCCTTGATGCACTCCGAGAAATTGAGAACATGTCCGATCGGCTCAACCGCCTGCTCACAGGACAGAGGACTCTGGGCGATGGAGGGGAAGAATCCCTGGCCTTGGCTGATTGGGCCCCCGCCGTAGATGTGCTGGAAACCGATGCCGAGTTTCAGATCCGCGCCGAGCTTCCTGGCGTGGAGAAGGAGGCTGTCAAATTGTCGGTCGAGGGCGGGGTCCTGACAATCTCCGGCACTCGGGAGCAGGATAAGGAAGAAAAAGGCAAGCGGTATCATAGGACCGAGCGCGCCTATGGCAACTTTGCCCGGAGCTTTACGGTGCCTGATTCGGTAGATGAACACAAGGTTACGGCGGAATTTAAGAACGGATTATTGACCGTGCGTCTGCCCAAATCCGAAAAGGCGAGACCTAAATCTATTGAAGTCATGGTGGCCTAGCCCGCATTATTCATGACAGTTCGTCGCGAAATTGCGGAGTCGCCAGGCGAGACGGGCGCACGGAGCCGCGAGGAAGGGAGGCAGACTTGAGACAGTCTGTTGACCGACCGAGCGGCGAGTCCGCCCGGCAACATGCCGCCGAAGCCGCATGTTGGCTTGTCGCAGCGGCGAATCCACAATTGCAGCAGAAGTGCTCATGAATAATGCGGGCTAGGCGGCCGGCGCGGGCCTTCCGCCTGGCTGGCGCATGACGCTATCCCGATGCCCCTGTGGCTTGCGCGAGTGATCACCAGCGATCCAGACCTATAACTACTAGGTGATCAAGTGAGCGCCAACGACTACTATGCGGTCCTAGGAGTCGATCGCGGAGAAAGTCTCCAAGGCATCCAAGCTGCGTATCGCAGGTTGGCCAAGCAGTGCCATCCCGATCATGCGGGCATGGAAGGAAAAGAACAGTTTCAAGCCATCCAGGAGGCGTACGAAGTCTTGTCCGATCCGGGAAAAAGGAAAGAGTACGACGCCAGTATCGAGCGACGGCGCCGAATCAGAGGTTCAGGCGGCATCGGACCTGAACCGGTTGCATCCACCCAACAGCCGTCGCGGTTTCGCGGTCCGGAGCCGCTCGTCAGACCGTCTGTCCATGCGGAAGAGATCGAAGATATCGCGGCTCCTGTCTCGGTTCGTTGCAGGTTCTGTCATGGCTTCAGGAGCGGCCCGGGACTTTCATGCCCATTCTGCCATGGATTCGATGCCATGGAACGCGAGATGACGGAGTTTATGATGCGGTGCCTGAGCACGTTTCGTTTCCCGCGGTTTTAGAGGTCATCATGCCGAATGGGGAGGAGAACAGGCCTGGCCTACTCCATGCCTGGAGCGATCCCGGAGGTCATCCGTAACAGCCCCTCGCCGAATCGTGTTAGGAACGCGACGGCGGGATTGAAAGCAAGCAGGCAGCACGTACATCCCAGAAATCCGCACAGTCCAAAGCTTGGACCATTGCCAGGCACACCAGAAGGAAGCAGGAGCGAACTCGCCCTAGCCGAAAACATTCGGCCCTTCGCCTTGGAACGTTTCCTTGTATGCCCGCGGTCTTCACGCCATGCCAGCCATATGCCGGCCAGAGATGCCACGATAACAAGGCTGACAATTGCTAAGGCAAATACTTCAGTACGCGGGAACGTGGCCAATAGATCTCTCATTGCCGGCTCTCCTTCCTTTTAACTTATCTTCTTCCGCCAGCGGCGTCGCGGCTGCGTGCCTTCTTCCGCTTGGGCTCGCCCGCATGACATCCTCAAGGAGCTGATCCCGAAGCCGTAGGGCTGCGGACAGCCGCTGGGGACGATCCAGCGACCACCAGCGAAGAGGACGGGCATACGCCACGGTCGGAGGCGGAACCGCCCGTAGCACGGATGGGTGATGAAAATCGTAGCTTTCCCGCTGATGCCTCGCATCGTCACGCGCGTGACGGGCTGCCGCCGCGTCGAGCGCTCTCGTGAAAACCGTATGGGAACTTCTCCATAACGGTTCCATGGTGAACTCTTTAAACAAATTGTATGTATCGGCCTCTGTCGAATCAGGCCCGTTTCTGGGCCTTCGTCGGTTGCACTTCGGACGCATCCACGTCTAGGACTCCGCGAATCTTCTCGATATCGCTCACCATCATGAAAATGTTGGCGTAGTGATCCACCGGCCCTTTCAGTTTGACGACCCCGTTTTCGACCTTGTAGTCGATTTGGTCCAGATCGACGTACGGCGCCCATTTCAGATAAGCCAAGACGTCTTTTTCTATTTCACGATCCGGCCTTGGGGCGCCGACCACTTTCAGTAGGTTCGTAATTGCTGCAACCCCGGAGACCGATTCGGTCGGCTTCTCGGCCAATCGCCGGTGTATCGGCTGCTCGACTGCCCCTTTCAACACCATATCGCCCTCATGAACCAATACGGTAACTTTGTTGAGCTTACTGTCCTTCAGGGCCGGGACCGAGCGAGCGCGGCTTCGACGCATCTCTTGATTTCTTCATCTTTGAGAACCGGCCGACGTCACCCACAATGCAATCAGACCTGGCATCAGAAGCAGGCGTGTCGGTGTCCATGTCATGGCGCGGACCTCCTCTCTCTGATGTCTGGGCTGGTGCGCCGGCCTGCAACCCTATGGATAAAAATAACACCTACGTGTTAAATGGCAAGTGAGGCGGGCGGCCTCAGCGCCATCTGTTCAATTGCGATCAGCGGTAGAGGGCATGCCACATGGCGACCAAGGGAGTACAGGAGGGGCGTGCACGAGCGGGGAGCGCTTGGCGGAAACTCGAGGAGGGCCACGCGCTTGAGAAGGTCGGCTCTTCGATGAACCGTCCCCATAAGGGGATCCGCACACGGATCCCTTCTCTTGTTCTCGAAGCAGTGCCTCGGCTGCACGTTGCCGGACCTATGCGAATGCGAAAGTCCTCATGGGAGGCGACGGCTCATTCTCATGACGCGTGGGGATCGCTGTTCAATGTGATAAAAGTCTCGCGCTACGAATTAATTCCGGTATGGCCCGAGGTCAAGGGCCGAATGGCCGCCGAAACACGGGGATCGGCCTTCCAGCGGCGCGGCCGCTAACGACCGTCAAGCCGTCCCACGGTTACCCTCGGTTTGTGAGGGGGGTGTGCCGGGCCTCGAGCCATCTTCATGATGGCCGTCAATAAAAGAGAGGTTTGTCCCAAAACCGGGACCGAGGAATCACCGGGGATCGGGGAGGGGAGGCAAGCGGTTGATTTCATGGCGCGCCCGACAGGACTTGAACCTGTAACCCCCAGATCCGTAGTCTGGTGCTCTATCCATTGAGCTACGGGCGCAGGAATCATTATCTAACGTGCGAGAAGTCGCACGAGACTTCGAGTAAACGATGCTTTATACAGATCCTAGCTTCCCTGGTCAAGTGAGGTCGGACAGAGTGGACGAGCCGCCTGCCTATCTCACGCATGGAATAGACAAGCGGCCATCTCTGGCAGGGGTGATATGGTTAGGCTGCTCCTTGGGAGTTGACTCGATCCACTACAGTCATTCCGCTCAACGCTGAGCGCTCGCTTCATTAGAAAAGCCGCTCTCATTACCCGCATTGTCCAGCGCCGTAACCGCAAAATAATAAGTCCGGCCCGTCGCCAGGCCATTCACGGTGTAATTTGTGACTTTCCCGACATTGATGTTAGTCGTGTAGTTGCCTGGCGACGTCCCGTAGTAGACCTTATAGGAAGCCAGGTCCGATTCTGAGTTGGCATCCCACGAAAGGTTGACCGACGTGGAAGTGGCGCCGACCGTCACGGTCACCGGGATTGTCCGGGGAGATCCCGAGGCTCCGGAGGCAGAAACCGTAATGTTTGTCGTATAGGTTCCTGCTGCCAATCCGCCGGCAACGGTGATGGTCGATGTGCCGGATCCGGTCCCCGAGCGTGGGCTCGCCGACAGCCAGGAGGCCGATTCAGAAAGCGTCCAACTCAGAGTCCCGCCGCCTGTATTGCTGATGTTCAACGCCTGACTGATAGACGACTGGTTGCCTGATGAGTAGCTGAAATTAAGACTTGTCGGATTCACGGTGAGGATAGGCGATTGGCTCGCGGAACCTCCATTCCCGACCGTTAATGTCACGGGAACTGAGAGGGGCGAGAGAGTGGAATTCGAGGGAGTAATTACAAATGTCGCGGTATAGGTGCCGACGGCTAGGCCTCCAGGGAATACGTACCCATACACTTTCGAAGGCGTGGTGCCGGAGGTCGGATCTCGGAGCATCCAATAAGCAGGATCGTTAATCGTCCAACCGGTGCTTGTGCCTGAACTGCTGATGTCAAAGCTAAAGAGCTGTTGGTCGGTCGTTCCCTCCGGAACAGAGATCATGATGCTCGGAGGGTTGGCACTCAGTCCCGAGGTCGTGGGCGGTGGCTGAGTCGGAGACGGTCCTGACCCTAGCGTCAGTGTCACGGGAATCTGCTGTGGGCTGTTCGAGGCGTTGCCGCTTACCGTGAGAACCCCGTTATAAGTGCCGGCCGCCAGACCTGAAATATTGGCCGTCACAGTGGGCCTGTCTGCTTCGGTCGTGGTCGTTCCTGAAAGTGGCGTCACGAGCAGCCAGGGCTCGCTGGAGGCGATGTTCCAGCTCAAGGTGCCGCCGCCGGGATTGGTCAGGTTGATCCTCTGTGCCGATGGGTTGCTCCCGCCAACTGTCCCCGAGAAGTTCAGGTTTGTCGGTGTGATGCTGATCATTGGGTTTGTACTTGATCCACTCCCGCTGCCCGACGTGAGGTTGAGTGTAACTGTGATGGCGGGAGTATAGGTGTTGGGATCCTGCCCACCGTATACCCAGAACTGAACCTGCGCAGTGTAAATGCCCGCTGACATCCCGGATGTGTTCACTGACACCGAAATTTGAGCTGATTCGCCCGACAAAACCCCGTAGTTTGTAGAGAGCTTCAGCCAAGACGCGTTTGATTCGCACTGATATTCGTTGGAACCAGACGCGGTCAACGACAGGGTCTGGCTCGCCGGCGCGCCGGCTCCCGCTGTGGCGGTGAACGTCAGTTGGGATGGGCTCAACGAAAACGCGCGACTCTCCGATGCAAACAGGACTTGCGTTCCTATGGTCAGGACGAGCAATAGGTACAAGCGCCACCATTCTCTGTAGAGCCAAAGAGCTTGGAACAGCATGTTTCTCCGGTCTGGCCGACCCCAGTTCATCGTGCAACCCCTTGTAGGTGTGATAACCGGCCGTGAGCGATATGCGGTAAGTGCTCTTTGGGGACAGCAATTCACATGCCAGTCAAGCGGCGCTCGTGCTCTTCCGATTGTTTCCTTAGACTCACAGAGATATTGGAGTATTTCAGTTCAATCTCATTTGCTCGCTCATGTGCTCATTCGCGTGGAATCTGTAGAAGTGTAGTCATCTACCTTCAATGGCTGTCGTAGAAACCGCGACAGTACATCCACCAATCCGCGACGAGCGGCAGAAGAGGCCGATGGATACGGCGCCGTCAAAAAAACAAGAGATAGTAGGGAAACCCATCATTGTGAGGTAGGATCGGCCGGACGACGAAAAAGTTGGAACCGTTCATGCGAATCGTTCGGAAAATCGGATCGAATGAGGGCGCGAGCGAGGAGGATGGCGGGCCTGCTCCGATGCAGGGGCCGTCACACAGTCCGGCCCTGTTCACCTATGCAGGGCTGACGCTGCTGGTGCTCCTGCTTGCGGGGACCTGGCTGGTGTGGTTTTCGCAGTATCTCTATCATCGGATGGCGATGCAGGACATCTACGGCGCCTGCGCTCGACTCATGCCGGACAACAGGGAACGTTGCGCCGACACCGTGATCATCCAACGCGGCGGAGCCAGACGATAGATCCTGTGATATGGTCCGGTGTATGGTAGTGCCGCAACCCGTTGCGATTCCTTCCCGCCGAGACCGTTTCTTTCGCCCTTAGTGCAAGCCGTACGCTGTCACGATGCGAAGGGTATTCCAGACAGTTGCAACGGCTGCCGCGCTCCTCCTGTTCTATGTCTCTCCGGTTCATGCCGCGTCCCCATCGGTCGAAAGAAAAGAAACCGGTCCCCTGCGAGTCGATGTCGGGCTGTCGGCCTGGATCTCCACAGGCAAAACGACCTGGAGCCACGATGCGTCCGGCGTGAGTTCCCTGCTCGGCAATCCCTCTTCGAAACTCGACTACAAAGATGTGGCTGCGAATTTCGTCGAACTCTCCGCCAAGGCCACGTTGCGAGACCGGTGGTTTGCGAGGGCGTCGTTCGGATTTGCGGATATCGGCGGCGGACGGTTGGTGGATGACGATTTCGTGAGCGCGGACGGGGCCGCATCGTTCGGCACCACCGTGACAGGCGCCCACCGCTTTTCGCGCACGTTCAGCAACGTGGAGGGCAGCCATAGTTGGTACGTGCAAGGCGAGGTGGGCGGGCGTGTCTGGACGTTTCCCAGACACCGCGGCCGGCTGGATCTGTTTGCCGGCTTTCACTATTGGACCCAACGACACCAGGCCACCGGCGTGACCCAGGTGGAATGCACGGCCTTGACCCCTTCGCCGATCCAATGCAGCCCGGCCGGCACCGTCTCGAGTGCGGGAGAAACCGTCATCACGAACACCCAGGTCTGGCGATCGATTGAACTCGGGTTGGATACGGAGATCCGATTGCATCGACGGGTGAGTCTCACGGGGCGCGCCGCCTTTCTACCCGTGACCTGGCTGACCAACGAAGATGTGCATCACCTGCGGACGGACCTTCAGCAGAACCCCAGCTTCCGCATGACGGGATGGGGACTCGGCGCGCAACTCGAAGGCGGCGCCAGCATCCAGATCCTCTCGCGGCTGTTTTTCGATGTCGGATATCGATTCTGGTGGAACCAGACCCTGGACGGCGAGTGGGAGAATTTTCCGGTCGGCGGGGGCGGTGTGACGGTTCCCTTGACGCAATTCCGCACGAGCCGCCAGGGGGTCACCTTCGGCCTGCGCTATGCCTTCTAGCCGGGTGCTCTACAAGTCTGCCCGTTTCGAATGGTCGTCAAGCGTCATCCGTCAATCGTTTGTAAAACCGAAGACATCGGCGCTGACGTCCTATGCTTTAACGATTGACGCTTGCCGTTTGACGGAGGTCCGGCGGTCAGCCCCGATGCCCCAGGGTCTCTTGTTCGTACTGTTGGAACAAGCGAAGGGTTTCGGGGTGCAGATGATGGCCGTGTCCGGGAGGAATCCCGACGGTGCGGAACAACGGCGTGAGCTTGCCGTTGGGATGCAGGTATCCGGCGCGCAGCGGGACCGAACGCCGCGCATGTCTCACCAGCCGGCAGGGAGAAGGCCGAATGTGCGTCAACCAGTCGGCGATGTCCTGCGGGTTCCCGATCGAGGCCGAGAGCAACAGCAGCCTGGCTTGCGCCGGACAAAAAATGATGGTCTCCTCCCAGACGACGCCCCGCTCGGGATCGGCCAGGTATTGTGATTCATCCAGAATCACTAATCCTAGCTGGTCGAGGCGAAGGTCGATCTCTCCTCCCGCCGCGTCGTAGAGCAGGTTCCGCAGGATCTCCGTGGTCATGATCAACAGCGGAGCCTGCGCATTATCCTGCCGATCTCCTGTGAGGATGCCCACCTGCTCCGGTCCGAAGATCCGGGAAAACTCAGTGAACTTCGTGTTCGACAGCGCTTTCAGCGGCGACGTGTAGATCACGGTCCGGTTGGCGTCGATCGCGCGACGCGCGGCTTCGACCGCCACGTAGGTCTTGCCGCTGCCGGTCGGGACGCTGACGATGACGTCGGTCTCGACCAGCGCCTCCAGCGCCTCCTCCTGCCAGGGGTCCGGCACAAAAGGCGCTGGCTCCGGGACACCGATTCCCTCCAGAAAGGCTCCGAGCGTGACGCCGGGCTCGCGCGGTTCCGGCTCGTGGACTCGGGCCTTGGAGGCCGCTGTGCGCCCAGGGTGCGAATGCGCAGCCGGCTGTGCGTGCTGCCGGCCGTGAGGCTGCTGCCGGTCCCGTTGGGCGCGATCGCCGATAAGGGCTTGCAAGTCCGATTCAAAGCCGGAACGATTGTCGGCCGAATGTCTGAGCAGGGCCTCGATCAGGCGCCGCTTTCCCATTCGGAAATGACGTGGAATGCGTCCGCGAGCCAGGCGGTGCAGCAGGCCCAACGGCTGTTGCACCATGAGTTGTTCCAGTTCCTCGGTTGTCACGAAAACACCCCGTCATTCGTCATGGGTCAACCGTCAATCGGAAAGAGAAGTAGCCAGGAAGTTTCGCACTCTCGATTGACGTATGACGATTGACGCGTCTTGCTGCGTCACGGCAATTCCTCCAGCACGCCTCGACGCAAGTTGGCGATGGCGCGGGCCGCGGTGTCGGCCAGACTTGGGTGCGAAGAGCGCAGGCTCTCGATCTGGGACAGATATTCCAAGGTGCGGGCGAACAGCCGATACATATCCCCTTCGGCCATGGTGGTCGCACGGCAGAGGCCGATCCAGGTCAACGCCGGGTCGCCCACCCACCGTTCCGTCAGCGCGGCGATGTCGCCCCGGAGCAAAGGCGGGTCATCGAAGGCGGCCAGTTCATGCGCCAGCCGTCGCACCTGATTCAGAACCGTGCTGAGTCCTGCGCTCGCGCGGGGAAAGGCGCCGGGCCGGTCGTCGTCGTGGGCGATGCTCGCCATCACGGCCGCGAGCAAGGCCGGCTCGATCGCGGAGAAGGCCTCGGCTCGGATCAGCTCGGTGATCAACAGCGAGTGATCGATCCTGATCAACCGCGCCCATTCACCGTCCGCAGTCAGTTGCGCCGCCGGCGTCAAATACCCCAACTGCTGGAGCACTTCCACCTTTTCCTGGAATCGGTGCCAGAGGCTCGTGCGAAGCGCTTGAATCGCTTTGGTCGTCCTGGCGATCTCCTGCCGGAGCTTGAGCGCCGTCGGATGGTCCTTCTGGCAGGCATGGCGCGACGGGCAGGTCGGGCAGGGAAAATCATCCAGGGTTTGCGCAATCAATTCATCGGGAATCTGGTCCGCCTGTTCGGAGACGAGGATCGGCAGCGCCGGCACGCGCGTGGGCAATTCCGCCAATTCGTCGACCAGACCTTGGATGGTCTCGGGTGTGGTCCAAGGATAGGCGCGGGTCTCCTTGACCTCGAACGTGCGATCGAGCACCTCGGCGACGAAGGTGACCGGAATTTCGGTGATGGACCCCTCGCTCCTCAACACGGTGAGCATGGGGCTGCGCTGCCCCCGGCTGCGGTATTCGCGCAGCACGATCGCGCGGGCTTTCCCGAGACTCACCAGGCGGCCGGGCGTGAGGAAGGGGAGTCGCGCCGCGACTTCGGGCGGGTCCTGCTTGTGGACGGAGGGGCGGTGCGGCTTCCGGCGACGCGCCGTGTCGAAGTGGTGCCACTGGGTGATCCAGTCCGTGCACTCGCGCGGACCGTAGGGCGCCATCTGTACTTCCAACGTATCGAGTTTTTCCTGGAGCCGCTCGGCCCGTTGATCGAGCTGGAACTGGGCGAAGCTCTTGGCGAGGATGGCCTGGATATGATCGAGCGGATGGGCCTTCAGCAGGTTGAGGACCATCGGGTAGGTGATCACGAATTGGCTGTCGATCGGCTCCGGGTGTCCTGTGAGTCCCTTGGCGATATGGCGAAGGTCGATATAGGGGGAGGGAGTCACGACGGCAAACCCGACCAGATCCTTGCCGCGCCGGCCGGCGCGTCCGGACAATTGTTGGATCTCGCTCACGGTGAGATCCGTAAAGTCGCGGGCCTTCCGCACGCTGGACTGCGTGATGACGACGGTGCGCGCGGGAAAGTCGACGCCGGCCGCCAGGGTCGTGGTGGCGAAGACCGCGTCGAGACAGCCCCGGCGCATCAGCTCCTCGACCGCGATCTTCCAGGACGGCAGATGGCCGGCATGGTGCGCGGCGACGCCGGTCCGCTGCACGGTCTCGCGCAGCGGATGTTCGGCGATGCTGGGAAATTCGGCCGTCACACCGTCGAGGACTCTCGCGATGGCCTCTTGTCGATCCGGCGGGATGGCCGAAGGCAGTAGCGCCAGCGCCTGCATGGCGTCGTCGCAGGCGCGTCGCGAGGTCAAAAAGACGATGGCGGGCGTCAGATGCTTATGCCGGAGGGTTGACAGCAGGTCAGCCGGATGAATCGACGGGGCCATGCACTTTCATTCCTTTGGAGATGACGACCAGCCCCGATTCCGTGATCGTGAACCGTTGCCGATCGGCCTCGCGGTCATAGCCGATTTCCGTATGCGGGGGGATGGTCACATCCTTGTCGATGATCGCCCGGCGGATGCGCGCATGCTGGCCGATCACCACGTTTTCCATCACCACGGATTCGCGCAGATCAGCGTGGTCTTCCACCCGCACGTTCGGAGACAACACGCAGTTCTGCACGCGCGCGCCCGAAATAATACAGCCGCCCGAGACGACGGAATCGAGCGCGATCCCCATGCGGCCGCCCTGGTAATCCTGCGCGAAGACGAATTTGGCTGGCGGGTACTGCCCTTGATAAGTCCGGATCGGCCAGTGCTGGTCGTACAGGTTGAACAGCGGATCGACCGAGACTAGATCCATATTGGCTTCCCAATAGGCATCGAGGGTGCCGATGTCCCGCCAATAGTGCACCGACTTTTTGTTGCGATCCTGAAACTTGAAGGCGAACACCCGTTGATCGGCGATCATGCGGGGAATGATGTTCTTGCCGAAATCGTGCGTGGTGCCGGCCCTGGCGTCCTTGAGGAGATGCTCCCGGATGACATCGGTCTTGAAGAGATAGATGCCCATGGAGATGAACGCCTGCGCGGGATCGCCCGGGATCGACATGGGGTTGCTCGGCTTCTCATCGAAGCGCTGGATCCGATATTCCTCATCGACGCCGATCACGCCGAACCGGGTCGCCTCGGCCAGGGGGCATTCGATGGCGCCGACGACCGCGTCCGCCTCTTTCTCCAGCATGAACTGGTACATGTCCGCGTAGTTCATTTTATAGATATGGTCGCCGGCCAGGATGAGCAGATACGGGGATTGTTCGTTATCGAGAAGAAACAGATTCTGGTAGACCGCGTCCGCGGTGCCCTTGTACCAATCCTCGCTGATTCGCTGCTGGGGCGGCACCGAGATGATGTATTCGCCCAGCTCGGTGCTGAAAATGTTCCATCCCATGCGGATGTGCCGGTCGAGCGAATGGGACTTGTACTGGATCAGCACGGCGATTTGGCGCAGGCCTGAGTTGATGCAGTTGCTCAACGTGATGTCGATGATCCGGTACTTTCCGCCGAAGGGCACCGCCGGTTTGGCCCGTTGGTCGGTCAGGGGATGGAGCCGCTCGCCCTTGCCTCCGGCGAGGATCATCGTGAACAGGTCCCGCATCGGGTGAAATTCTAGCAGGGCGCCCGCGAAATAGAAAGGAGGCTCCGGTTGACAAGCACGGCCGGTGTGGGAATACTACGGCCCTGACTCCTTCATCCATTGCCCACGGAGGCCCATGGCGAAACGACGGACTCCAACTCAATCTCAACGGCGGAGATCGGACGGCGCGCGGCCGGTCACATCATCGGACGACGTGTTGCGGCGGTTGAACCGGCTGGAGCAGCAGATGCATCGCCTCTCAGAGCTGATTCGCGAGCATGCGGAGGACGCCGATCGATTGGTGCGGATCGTGGCGGAGGATCGGAACCTCATCAGACGCGAGCTGTTGCGGCGGCATCAAGCCCAGGTGCGCGCCCGCGACTTTCTACGCCGCGTTCCGGCGAAGCTCGGATTGGACCACTGACCGCGCCTCGTGAGGCGCCGGTCGCCGTCCGGTTCGTGAGATCGGCGACGACGCGACCGGGAGTGTGCGACGTTCCTTCCTCAACGGCCTCATCCAGTCCTGCGATGCCTTCCGTTTCAGGCTCGGCCGAGGATCGCGCCGTGATCTTGGAGACGCGGGGGGTGGTGAAATCCTACGGGGGTCCCCCCGTCGTGCGCGAGGTTTGCCTCGCGGTGCGCGAAGGGGAGTTCTTTTCGATTCTCGGACCCAGCGGCGCAGGCAAGACCACGCTGCTTCGCCTGCTGGCCGGCTTCGAACAGCCGGATCGAGGCGAGATCCTGCTCCAGGGCCGTCCGATGGCTGGCGTGCCTCCCAGCCGCCGGCCGGTCAATACGGTCTTCCAATCCTATGCCCTGTTCCCCCACATGACCGCCGAGGAGAACATCGGATTCGGGCCGCTCATGCAGGGTCTGCCGAGAGATGAGCGGCGGCGGCGCATCGACGAGCTTGCGGATATCCTGCGCCTGGATGGACTGCGGAACCGCCGGCCCGCGCAACTGTCCGGCGGCGAGCAGCAGCGGGTCGCGATCGCGCGGGCCCTGGTGAATCGCCCCGCCGTACTGCTGCTCGACGAACCGATGGCGGCGCTGGACGAGCAGCTCCGGCAGAGCATGACCGCCGAACTCAAGCGTATCCAGCGACGGGTCGGGATCACGTTTATCTGCGTGACCCACCACCAGGCGGAAGCCCTGACCCTCTCGGACCGGCTGGCCGTGATGGAGCAGGGGCGGGTGGTGCAGATCGGCACCCCGGAAGAGGTCTACGAGGCCCCGGCCTCCCGTTTTGTCGCCGAATTTCTCGGCCGGTCCAATTTGCTGGCCGGCCTGGTTCGCCTGATCGATCCCGACCGGGGGGAACTGGCCGTGCCGCGCTTGAATCTGGCGGTCGGCATTCCGAGCCGTGCTCTCGTCAACCTGTCGGATGGCCAGGATGCCACGTTGGTGCTTCGGTCTGAACTTGTGCTGGTCCGGAACGACGGGCCGCAAACGGCAAGTGAGGACGGCATTCCGGCGGTGGTCGATCAGGTGGACTATGCCGGAACCCATTGGCGGTATCATCTGCGGCTCGACGAGGGGCTGTTCTGGCAGGCCATGGTATCGAACGGAAACGGCCATAAAAGATTGTCCGTGGGTGACCGCGTCTACGCCTGCTGGAATCGCGATGACGGGTTCCTGCTCCCCGAGTGAGGATTAAACCGGCCGAGGGGTCATGCGCGATTGCCGTTCGTCAGGAGCCAGCCGCTGGTGTTATGCCGGGTCCCTGCTCTGGGGCCTCCTGGCCGTCGGACTGCCCTTGCTGATCGTGCTGGTGATCAGCTTCGCCACCCGCGAAACCTACGGATGGATCCGCTGGGACTTCAGTCTGGCCAACTACCGGGACCTCTTGCACCCGTTGTATGTCACGATCGTCTGGCGGTCCTGTGCCATGGCGGCTGCCGTCACGGGGATCTGTCTCCTCGTCGGATTTCCGTTCGCCTATGTGATGGCGCGATCATCCCCACGGTGGCAATCGTTCTGGTTGATGATGGTGTTGATTCCCCTCTGGGCCAATTTTCTGGTCCGGACCTATGCCTGGATCTTCATCCTGAGGACCGATGGGCTGCTGAATACCTGGCTGATGCAGATGGGCCTGACCGGCGAGCCGATCACCTTCCTGTACACGCCGTGGGCGGTGTTGATCGGTTTGGTGTACGGGTATCTGCCCTTTATGGTGCTGCCGGTCTATGCCTCGCTGGAACAGGTCAATCCTGTGCTGGAGGAAGCCGCCCGGGATCTGTACGCCTCCTGGTGGGACCTCTTCATCCGGTTGCTCGTGCCGTTGACTGTGCCCGGCATCATCGCGGGGTCGGTCCTCGTGTTTGTGGCGTCGCTCGGTTCCTACCTGACCCCGGACCTGCTGGGCGGCGCCAGAACGATGATGATGGGCAATCTGCTGCAACACGAGTTTCTGGTCGTCCGCGATTGGCCCTTGGGGTCGGCCTTCAGCATCGTGCTCTTACTGTTGGTCATGGTCGCGCTCTGGGCGTATCGGCGGGTCACCAGCGCGGCCGGCCCGCAAGAATTTATCCGGTAGCGAGATCGTGGAGATCGAATGGCGGCGGTTCGACAACATATCTGGGCCTCGGCGATCGGTTCGCTGGTGCTGGGATTCCTCTACGCGCCGATTCTTGTGTTGATCCTCTTCTCCTTCAACGACGGCCGCGCCCTGTCCTCCTGGCAAGGATGGACAGTCAAGTGGTACGTGACGCTCGCGCAGGACCGGGCTCTGTGGGACGCTGCGGCGGTGACCTTGAAGGTGGCCGTCATGTCAACGGGGCTCGCGACGGCGCTCGGTCTGATGGGGGCGATCGCGCTCGAACGGGGCAGGCATCCCTGGCTCGAATTGCTGTTGGCGCTCCCGCTGGTGATTCCGGAAGTGATGATGGGAGTGGCCTTCATGCTCCTGTTCGTCGTCATCAAGCTGCCGCTCGGGCTGACCACGGTCACGTTGGCGCACACGGCCTTTAACGCCCCCGTGGTCATGGTCGTGGTCCGGGCCAGGCTGCGGCGGCTGGACCCGGCGCTCGAGGAGGCGGCCCTTGATCTGGGCGCCTCCGCCTGGCAGTCGTTCCGCCGGATTACGTTGCCGTTGCTCATGCCCGGGATCGTGAGCGGCGCCCTGCTGGCCTTCACGATTTCCATCGACGATTTTCTCGTGACCTTCTTTACGACCGGCCCCGGAGGCACCACGCTCCCCATGCGGGTCTATTCCATGATTCGATCCGGGGTGACCCCCGAGATCAACGCCCTCTCGAGCCTGCTGGTGCTGCTCTCGATCTCGCTGGTCGCCGCGGCGCTGTTCCAGCAACGCCGGGAGGTCGCGCGATGATCTCCCGTGGTCCGGCCCTTGTCGGTTGCATCGGCCTTCTGGCCGGGATCGCATGGAGCCTTGGCGGATGCCCGTTCTTCGGCCAAGAAGAACAGGGGACCGGAGCATCGCCAAAGGTCCTGCACTATTTCACCTGGTCGGATTACGTCAGCCAGGACCTGATCGCCGAGTTTGAGCGACAGGAGGGGGCGCAGGTCGTGGTGGACACCTTCAGCAGCAATGAGGAGCTGCTTGCAAAATTGCAGACCGGAGCGAGCGGTTACGATGTGGCGGTGCCGTCGGATTTCATGGTGGCCATCATGATCCGGTTGGGCCTCCTGGCCGAACTCTCTCCGGATCGAGTGCCCAATCTGGATCTGGTCGAGCCGCACTTGCAGGACCTCTCCTTTGATCCCGGGAATCGCTATTCCGTTCCCTACCTCTGGGGCACGGTCGGCATCGGCTATGATGAAGCCCATTTCCCGGATGCCCCGGATTCGTGGGCCGTGCTGTGGGAGAGCCGTTATCGAGGACGGATCAGCATGCTCAACGACCAGCGGGAGGTCTTCGGCGCGGTCTTCCGGTTGATGGGGATCTCGATGAACCAAGTGGATCCGCTCGCGATCGAGCGGGCCAAGGACAAACTGATCGCGCAAAAGCCGTTGGTAAAGGCCTATACCAGCGACCATTACGACCAACTGTTGGCGGCCGGTGAAGTCGTGTTGGCTCACGGCTGGGTCGGTCCCATGGTCCGGGCCAGGGCCGACCGACCGTCCATCCGCTATACCGTGCCCCGCGAGGGCGGGACAATCTGGGCCGACTGTTTGGTCGTCCTCAAGTCGTCCCGGCAGCCAGACCTGGCGCACCGGTTCATCAATTTCCTGCTGGAGACCAGGGTGTCGGCCCGGACGGCGGAACGGCTTTTTTTTGCGCCGGCGAACCGGCTGGCCAAGGACCAGGTGCGTCCGGATCTGAGACAGGACAAGGGAATCTTTCCGGCTCCCTCTCTCCTTCAGGGGTTGGAATGGATGACGGATGTCGGGGAGGCGATCCGCCTCTACGATCGGGCCTGGACCGAGCTGAAGATGACCTGACCAGCGGCCGGGGTGTTTCTATTTCCCTGTCTGCCGAAAAAATGTATAATGATCTGATTTTCAATGTCTTAGACACTCCCAACGGATCTTGTGAACGCCACTCTCTCGTGTGAGCATGCGGGTCGTCAAACCGGCTTCTGGATGAGCGGAATGAGAGAGAAGTTTCTCCTGGCCGTCGCCATCCTCTGTTTCTCCATCGCCCTGTCCATCGCTGGTGCCGTTGCAGCGGAGATGCCCGTCGCCCAGCCGACCGGCCCAGCCGCGACCGCGCGGCTGTCCCTGGATGAAGCGCTCGCGCTGTTTCTTCGCCAAAATCTCGACTTGATCATTGCCAAGTACGGAATCGATTACGCGCAAGGCCAGGCGATCACGGCCCGGCTGTTCCCCAACCCGGTGCTCTCCGTCGGCGCCGTGGGATCCTGGACGCAGGGCCGGACGTTGTCCCGCAGCGGACAGGTCTATCCGCAGGTCCAGCAGCTCTTCGAGATGGCGGGGAAACGCGGCTACCGCATTGAAAGCGCCGCCTACGGCATTCAAGGCGCCGAGGCGGCCTTCGAGGACGCCATCCGCCAGTTGAGCTTCACGCTCAAGGAAACCTACTATCGGGTCCAGCTCGGGCTGAGGCGCCTGAACCTGGCCGAGGAGAATCGCGACCGGTTCGCGCGCATTCTCGAAATCAACACGGTTCGCTTCAAGAAGGGATTCATCGCCGAGGTCGATCTCATCCGCATCCGCCTGCAGGTCGTGGACTTCCAGTCGCAGGTCATCACGGCCTTGCAGGACACCGAGTCGGCGAGGGCGGATTTGCGGGTGCTGCTCCAACTGCCCGCGACGACGAAATTGGAATTGACGACGGACATGGAGTACCGGCGGATCGATCCCGATGTGCGGGCGATGCAGCAACTGGCGCTGGACGGCCGGCCGGATATCCGCGTCAAGCGGATCGCGCGCGCGCAACGATCCGCCGATTTGAAGTTGGCGCAGGCCTACCGGTATCCCGACGTGACCATCGGCGGAGGGTACGCCTTGCAAGGGCCTCAAGGCCCGGATAATCCGCAGCAGCTCGGCCTCAGCGTCGGGGTTCCGCTCCCGCTGTTCAACCGCAACCAGGGCGGGATCGCGCAGGGCGAGGTCAATGTGCAGGTTGCGGAGGCCGATCTCAGAAAGACGCTGGTCGAGGTCGAGAACCAGGTCGATATCGCGCACCGGAACCTGATCCAGAGCCGCAATCTAGTGGAGGCCTACCAGAAGGGCGTCCTGGAGGATGCGCGCCAAACCTTGACGATCGTGGAACGGGCCTACGAGCGCGGCGGGGCGACGATTCTGGAACTGCTGGACGCCGCGCGGACCGCCCGCTCGATTCAGTTGAACTATCTGGAGTCGCTGTTCAATTACCAGCGGAACGTCTTTCAATTGGAAAGCGCCGTCGGCCGGGAGATTTCGACATGAAAGCCGTGTGGTTCTGCGTGGCTCTCGCGGGCGCCGCCGCCCTGGGCGCTTGCAGTGGAAACGACAGCCCGGCGGTGGCGCCGCCGGCGTCGCCGCGGGCCGCCTCGGCGCCGCAGCCGGAGGCGCCTGATCTCAGGAAACGCATCGAGATCGCCGAGGTGGGCTATACCACGTCGCATCCCGCCCTTGTGTTGTCCGGCAAGGTCGCCTACGGCGAGGACCGCTATTCGAGGATCTCCTCGCCGCTGCAAGGCCGCATCCTCGAAGTTCGAGCCAGGCTGGGAGACTACGTCAAGCCGGGCGATGTGCTGCTGGTCATCGACAGCCCGGAGATCACGGCCGTCTATTCGGACTATGTGAAGGAGGCCAGTGAGCTGGAGTATGCGACGCGGGCCTATGAGCTGGCCAAGGACCTCTATGAGACCAAGGCCCTGCCGCAGAAGGATCTGAAGCAGGCCGAGAACGATCTGATCAAGGCCCGGGCGGAGTTTCGCCGGGCGAAGGAACGGCTGTTGTCGCTGCGTGTGCCGGCCGCGGAGTTGGAGAAGCCGCTCGCGCAGCAGCGCATCACATCGCGGTTTGAGTTAAAGAGCCCGCTGGCCGGCACCGTCGTGGACCGCGCGGTCACACCGGGCCAATCCGTCGGAGGGGACCCGGATCAGGTGCTTTTCACGGTCGCCGATCTCAGCAAGCTCCAGGTGATCGCCGATGTGTACGAACGGGACCTCTCCCTGGTTAAGGTCAGCCAGGTGGCGCGCGTGAACGTGGAAGCCTATCCGGGCGAGGACTTCCCCGCCGTCGTGGCGGCGATCGGCGACACGGTCGATCCCAGCAGCCGCACGATCAAGGTGCGCGCCTGGGTGAACAACGAGGACCACAAGCTGAAGCCCGAGATGTTCGCGCGTCTCAACATCGACGTCGCCGACGCCCAGGTGTTCCTGACGATTCCGCGAGAGGCGGTGATCGAAGTGGACGGCAAACACTATGTCTATCTGGTCACCGGCGACACCGGCTACCAGCGCCACGAGGTGAAGGTCGCGAACGTCTCCGGAGATCAGGTGCGCGTGCTGGAGGGACTTTCCCAAGGCCAGCGCATCGTCGTCAAAGGGGCCGTCTTGATCAAGGGCCAGGAACTCAAAGGGTAAGTCTTCTCGATGGGCGTGACGGCCGCTCTCTCGCCAATGATCCCTCCACTGTTGACTCCGCTCCATGATTGCCCGAGTCGTTGAGCTGTCGCTTTCTCAACGGTTCCTGCTCTGCGCCGTCGGATTCGCCCTCTTTTTCGGGGGGCTGTACGCGTTTCACGTGCTGGACGTCGTGGCCTATCCCGATCCGTCTCCGCCGATGGTCGAGATCATCACCCAATATCAGGGATGGTCGGCCCAGGAGATGGAGCGGCAGATCACGGTGCCGATCGAAGTGGCGCTCAACGGGATGCCCGGCCTGACCGATATCCGCTCCCTCTCCATCTTCGGGCTCAGCGACATCAAGGTCTATTTCGACTTCAACACCGAGTACTTCTTCGACCGCCAGGAAGTCCTGAACCGGTTGGCGACGGTGACGCTGCCGCCCGGCGCCGCGCCGGCCCTCTCGCCCTGGTGGGCCATCGCCGAGATCTATCGGTATCAACTGGTCGGGGACGAGCAGACGTCCTTGACCGAGCTCAAGACCATTCAGGACTGGGTCTTGCGGCGGGAGTTTCGCCGTGTGCCGGGAGTGATCGATGTGACCGCGTTCGGCGGGACGACGAAGGAATACCACGTCGATGTCGATCCCGGAAAATTGATCGGATACGGGGTGAACCTGTCGCAGGTGATGACGGCCTTGGCCAACAGCAATGCCAATGTTGGGGGCAACTATCTGACAGTGGGAGGCCAGAATTTCAACGTCCGCGGGGTGGGCTTGATCGACAGTCTGGACGACATCGCGAACGTGGTCGTGGCGCAGAAGGACGGGACGCCGATCTTCGTCAGGAGCCTGGCGAACGTCAGCATGGGGCACCGGGTGCGCCTGGGCAAGGTGGGCATCGACGACAACGACGATGTCGTCGAAGGCGTGGTGCTGTTGCAGCGCGGGTACAAGGCGCTCTCGGTCTTGGACGACGTCCGGCGGAAGGTCGAGGAATTGAATCTGCTGAAGCTGCCCCGCGGAGTGAAGATCGAGACGTTCTACGATCGGACGGCCCTGATCCATACGACGATCGAAACCGTGACGGACATTTTGCTGAGCGGGATGGCGCTGGTCTTCGTGCTGCTCTATGTGTTTCTGGGCAATCTTCGCGCCGCGCTGATCGTGGCCCTGACGATTCCGCTGGCTCTGCTGTTCACGTTCAGCATGATGGTGATGATGGGGCAGTCGGCCAACCTGATCTCGTTGGGCGCCATCGACTTCGGGATTATCGTCGACGCCACGCTGATCATGGTGGAGAGCGTGTTCTTCCACCTCGCGCACTTTCATCACCCGGGGCTGACGGTGCCCCACCACGTGGTGCGGGCCGCGAAACAGGTCGGCCGCCCGATCTTCTATTCGACGGCGATCATTGTCGTGGCGTTCATTCCGCTGTTCACCATGCGGGGCGTGCCGGGCAAAATCTTCGCGCCGATGTCCATCACCTACGGCTTCGCCCTGTTGGGCGCCCTGTTGATGGCCTTTACCTTGGCGCCAGTCCTCTGCTCGATCCTGCTGAGCAGCGCCGTGAAGGAAGAGGACACGGCGCTCGTGCGGGGCGTGCGGCGGCTGTACGCCCGCGTCTTGGATTGGGCCCTGACGCACGAGTTCGTCGTCATTGCCGGAGTGGGCGGGCTGATGCTGGTCTCGCTGGTGGCCTTGCAGTTCTTGGGGGGGGAGTTCATGCCGGCGCTGGAGGAGGGCAACCTGTGGGTGCGGGCCACGATGCCCGTGGATATCTCGTTCGAGCAGGCGGCCCGCATCAGCGGCGATATCCGGCGCGTCTTCCGTGAATCGCCGGAAGTGACGACGGTCGTGTCGCAGTTGGGGCGGCCGGACGACGGGACCGACCCGACGAGTTTCTTCAACAGCGAGTTTCTCGCCAACTTGCGCCCCCAAAAGGAATGGCGGCCCAACCTGACCAAGGAAGGGCTGATCGCCGAGATCGAAGAACGGCTGCAGGCGATTCCCGGAGTGGTGCTGAATTTTTCCCAGGTCATTCAGGATAACGTGGAAGAAGCCATGTCCGGCGTGAAGGGGGAGAATTCGATCAAGCTCTTCGGGTCCGATTTGAAGGTCATGGAGGAAAAGGCCGTCGAGATCGAACGGGTGATGCGCACGGTGCCTGGGGTCAAGGATTTGGGCATCTTCCGGCTGATGGGGCAGCCGAATCTGTTGATCCAGGTGGACCGCCAGGCCAGCGCCCGTTACGGCCTGCAGGTGGCGGACGTCAACGCCGTCGTCCAGGCCGCGGTCGGCGGCCAGGCGGTGACGCAGGTCTATGAAGGCGAGCGGCTGTTCGACTTGGTCGTGCGCTTTTCGCCGGAGTTCCGGCAGGACATGGAAACGATCAGCAACATCCTCGTCAGCACGCCGGAGGGGGCCCGCATCCCGCTCAAGCAGATTGCGAAGATCTCGACCGAAACCGGGGCCTTCATCATTTACCGTGAAAACAACCAGCGGTACATCCCGATCAAGTTCAGCGTCCGCGACCGGGACCTGGCCGGCACGGTGGATGAAGCCCAGGCGCGGCTGGCTCGTGAGATTACGTTGCCGGACCGCTATCATTTGGAGTGGGCGGGCCAGTATGATCAGTTGAAGAGCGAGCAGAAACGGTTGGCCGTGGTGGTGCCGATCAGCCTGCTGATCATCCTGTTTCTGCTGTTCACCGCGTTCAATTCCTTGACGAACGCGCTGTTGGTGCTGGTGACGGTCCCGTTTGCGCTGATCGGAGGGGTCTTGACTCTGGTCGCGACCGGGACCAACTTTAGCATTTCCGCCGCGGTCGGGGTCATTTCAACCCTGGGGGTCGCGATCCTGGGAGGCGTCTTATTGATCTCGCGGATCGAGGATCTGCGGCAGATGGGCGATTCGCTGGAAGCGGCCGTCCGGAAGGGAGCCGATTCGCAGCTTCGTCCCATTTTAATGGCGACGCTCGGCGCCGCCATCGGTCTCTTCCCCGCCGCGATCGCCACCGGCATCGGATCGCAGGCCCAAAAACCGCTGGCACGGGTCGTCGTGGGAGGCATGTTGACGGCGGCGGTGTTGATCTTGATCGTATTGCCGGTGTTGTATCTGCTGGTGCATCGGATTGCAGGGAAACGGCTGCGGCGGCGTGTCCAGGCACGGCTGCAGCAAGCGGGAGATGTCGGCGAAGGACCTGAATCATGAGGAGTATCCGTATGATGGCCAGATGGATGAGCGTGGGTGCGGTATTGGTCATGACCGGGCTTTGGTGCGCCGGAACGGAGTCCCTGTCCCGGGCACAGGTGCCGGGAGAGGGCGGCGGAGAGGCGATCACTCCCTATGACTATGAGCGACCGCCCGAGGGCCAGATGGTTCCCGATACCTCGGTGCCCCCCAATACGGAGGCGTTATCGGAGGAGGAACTCAAGCGCGCGGAGGCGCTGCTGCCGTTGCTTGAAGGCAAACAGGAGTATTGGGCGATCGGGGAATTTGTCCACCTCGGCCTTCCGGTGGTGCCGGTGCTGGTGAAGGCGTTGACGATGCCGGGGCCTCGGATCCGGTACAACGCCATTGAAACGCTCTCGATCTTGAAGGCCGCCTCGGCCGTGCCGGCTCTGCTCAATACGGCCAAACAGCCCAACGAAATGCCCCGGATCAGAGAACATGCGCTCCGCGTCTCGGTCCGCCTGGACCCCTCTCAGACGGTTGAGGCCATCGCGGTGATGGCCAAGGATATGAACTCCTCCGTCCGAAAGTCGGCGGCCTTTGAGGCGCGCTATGTCCGGGAGAAGGATGTGGTGGACGTGTTGATCGAGCTTCTCGTGGATGACGAACGGTTCGTGTCCATTTCGGCCCTGCAGTCCCTGTGGATTCTGACTCGCCACGAAACGGAAATGCACGATTGGGATTCCTCGACGAAACAGCAGCGGGAGGAATGGGCCCAGGAGTGGAGGGATTGGTGGAAACAGGAGAAGGACTCCTTTTCGCTTCCCGTCCCGCGATCGCCGCGGACCAGTTCCACCCGCCACGACAAGGCGTGGGACCGGTCGCTTGCGGAGCGGAAAATTGCTGTGTTATATCAACAACAATACGGCCTCTCCTGACCGGGCGGTCCAGGAGAACGGTCGCATGAGCGGACCATGGCACTACTGACTATCGCCAAGTTGGGCAATCCGGTGCTGAGAAAGATCGCGGCTCCGGTGGAGATCGGAGAGCTGAAAAGCGCCGCCTATCAGCGCCTGATCGACGATATGTTCGAGACGATGTACGAGGCCAACGGCATCGGCTTGGCCGCGCCGCAGGTCGCCAAATCCGTTCAATTGATCGTGATGGCCTGTCCCGGCGAAGGCGGGTTTCCGGAAACCGTGCTCGTGAACCCGAAGATTGTGTTCTACGGTCCCCAACAGGCGGAACATTGGGAAGGCTGTCTCAGCGTGGACGGGCTTCGAGGGAAGGTCACAAGGCCATCCACCGTTCGCGTGCAGGCCTTGGACCGGCGGGGCTGCCCGGTCGACTTCGAAGCGAGCGGGCTCTACGCGGTCTGCATCCAACACGAGATGGATCATCTGATCGGCAAGGTGTTCCTGGACCGGATGACCGATTTGTCCTCGCTCACCCAACTCGACGAATTCGTCGAATACTGGCAGAAAGAGCCCACGGCGGTCATCTGAACCACTGAACCAGTGCCGCGTCGGTTGCCGCGACCGTGCTGTCCTTCAATCAAGTCGGATTCGCCGGGAGCGGGTGTCTGCACGCCGAGAGGCCGGAATGGTGTTGATCTACGAGAATGAGCCGCTCGATCACGAACATGCGGGGGGGCATTGGTACCATGTGTGCCTGGGCCGCATCAACCCTGAGTCGCTGAGCGTGCCGCCGGTCGATCGCCCCTACGAATGTCCGCGCTGCGGCATCGAGTTGGAGACCGAGGATTTCTGGCATGCCCAGATGAAGGGATCGGTGTAACGGGACGATGGCACGGAGCGTCGGGCGCAAAACCGTCTCGGTCCAGCGGGGCCTGATGATGTTGTGCGACACCTGCCACGAACAGGTGCTCACCGACCAGCTCGTGGACCAGCGGAATTTTGTGTCGAATTACGAACTGCTGTTCGACACCATCTGTCCGGGCTGTATCGACATCAATCGCCCGCTCATCGACGACATGCTCGGCAGCTCAGAATAACGCCACCTGCCATTTCCGGCGAGTTTCCCGGTCTATCAAGGGCGGCACTCCTTCCCGTCGAACACTCGGCAACTCGTTTCCCCGCTCATCACCGTCCACTTCTTGACCAGGGGCGCCTGCCCCGGCCGTATTTCGACGACCAGGTCGATCAACCCCGACAGCGGCAGCTTGTCCAGGTTGGGTTTGGCTTCCGGCGGCACTTCCACCCCGAAGACCGCTCCGCTGTCCGAAATCACGATATAGCCCTGCTCCTTGTTCACATGGATGATCGGGCTGTAATAGCTCTTGGTTTGTGCCTCGGCATGTGAGGTTCGCACCGCCAGACACATCGAGATCAGAAGGATAAGGGCGAATGTTCCGACGGCCGACCCGTGACGCATGATAGCCTCTCCACGTGTTGAGGTGAGCTGCGCGATGAACGACGATGCCGCGATCAATCCTGTTCGGCGGCGCGTAGGATACCAGATCGGACGGTCAGTTCATACCGGGGGACAGGATTTCATACGAGGCCGGGGAGACGCATCCCTGTCGGATGTCGTACAGCTTGATGTCGGGCTGATCGGGAGTTTGCAGCGAGATCAACAGATATTGCGGCAACGGCAGGTTGATTTTCGGCCAATAGTCCTCGTAGTCGGTGGCGATTTTGACGTCCGTGACGGAGGGGCGGGCCGGATCGTGCGGGTGCGAATGATAGATGACCAGCAACTCAAGCTCCTTCTTGCGCATGTCCCGCTGGGCCAGTGCAAGATCCTGCGCGTCCATCACGAAGGCGATCTCCGCGCGCTCTTCCGGCGAGAGTTGCGCCAGATGGGAAAGTTTGGCGTCATCGAAGGCGGCCAGTCGGTCGGCGCCGTCGACTGCCACGACGTTGGCGATGCGGTACAGATGGGTCACGCGACGGTCTCGGCCGGCCAGCAGTCCGCAACATTCGTGGGGAGCCAGCTCGCGCGCGTGTGCCACCAGATCGTCGGCGATGGAATGGGGGATCCGCAGCGGCGTCACGTCAGAAGATCTAAATGGTGCAGGAGACGTTGTAGTCCAGGCTCAAATCCGTGATGGCGGGCGCCGGACCACACAGACGGCACGAAGGGTCCTTGGGGCGGGACACCTTGCGGAACTTCATCTCCAACGCATCGTAGATCAGGAGCTTGTCGGCCAGGGTCTCGCCGATGCCAAGGATCTCCTTGATCGCCTCCGTCGCCTGCAAGATGCCCATCGTGCCGGCGAGCACGCCCAGCACCCCGGCCTCCTGACAGTTGGGAACGAGGCCGGCCGGAGGCGGCTCCGGATAGAGGCAGCGGTAGCAGGGATAGCCTGCGTGGGGCTTGATCGTCGTGAGCTGGCCCTCGAAACGGAACATGCTGGCCGAGATCAGCGTTTTCTTCGCGAAGAAGCAGGCGTCGTTGACCAGGAACCGGGTGGTGAAGTTGTCCGATCCGTCGAGCACGATGTCATAGTCGTGAAGCAATCCCAGGATATTGTCGGCGTTGACATGGTGGTGATAGGTCTTGATCGTAATGTCGGGGTTGATGGCAGCCAAGGTTTGCCGGCCCGATTCGACCTTGGGCACCCCGATCGTGGCGGTCGAATGCAGGACCTGGCGTTGGAGGTTGGACAGGTCCACGACGTCGCCGTCCACGAGGCCGATGGTCCCGATGCCGGCGGCGGCCAGATAGAGCGCGGCTGGAGAGCCGAGGCCTCCGGCTCCGATCAAGAGCACCTTGGCCTGGGCGAGCTTTTTCTGGCCCTTGCCGCCGACATCCGCCAGGATGATATGTCGGCTGTACCGTTGAATCTGTTCGTCGGTAAATTCCATCGTGTCTTTCAATCCCGTCAATCCTCAATCGTCACCCGTCATTCGTCAATCGTGAGCGAGCAGTATGTTACGGTTGACGCATGACGAATGACGTTTTTCGTCCTCACTCCACGACGTTGAGCTCGATCGGATCGACGATCACGCCCTTTTGCCTGAGCCCGTCCACGGCCCGCTCAATTTCCTCGACTTCGCCGGTCAGTTCGAGATCCATCCAGCCGGTGGTGTCCCGCACGTCGGCGCGGCGCACATTGGTCACGATGTTGAATTCATGGCCGATTTGATAGATGACCGGTTCCTTGATCTTCTCATGCGGGAATCGTATGTGAAACCGAAGATGAGCCATAGTCATCCTCCCGCGATGGCGGGGACGATGGAGACTTCATCGCCCTCCTTGAGCTTGGTACTCTTGCCGTCCAAAAAGCGGATGTCTTCTTCGTTGACGTAAATGTTGACGAAGCGGCGCAGCTCGCCGGTGGCGTCGCAGAGCCGATCCTTGATGCCGGGATGGTTCGAATTCAACGTCTCGATCATCTCTGAAATCGTCGCTGCCTGCGCTTCGACCTCGCCCTGTCCCTTGGTCAGGGGGCGGAGGGGAGTGGGAATCCGTACCTTGATCATGCGTCACCACCGTGCTTGCCGACTTTGAAGGTTTTCTCGAAACTCACCAGGCTCGGGTGAATTCGCGTCGGCCGGCCGACGGCTTCCAGCACGGCCTCCTGCGTTTTCAATCCGTTGCCGGTGATGTAGGCCACCGTGACCTCATGCTTCTTGATCACGCCCTGCTTGACCAGCTTGCGTAGGACGCCGATCGTCACGCCGCCGGCCGTCTCCGCAAAAATGCCCTCGGTCTGGGCGAGCAGCTTGATGCCGTCCACGATTTCTTCATCCGACACCATGTCCATGGCCCCGCCGCTCTCCGCGGTGGTCTTGAGCGCGTAGTAGCCGTCGGCCGGGTTCCCGATGGCGAGCGACTTGGCGATGGTCTTGGGCTTCACGGGCTTGAAGAAGTCCCGCCCGGCCTTGAAGGCCGTGGAGATGGGGGAACAGCCTTCGGCCTGGGCCCCGTTGATTTTCGTGGCGACGGAGTCGATCAGCCCCACGTGTTTCATCTCGTTAAGGCCCTTCCAGATCTTGGTCAACAGGGAGCCCGATGCCATCGGGATCACCACCTGGTCAGGCGCGCGCCACCCGAGCTGTTCCACGGTCTCATACGCCAGGGTTTTCGACCCCTCGGCATAATACGGGCGGATGTTGATGTTGACGAAGGCCCAGCCGTGCTCGCCCGCGATCTCGCTGCAGAGCCGGTTCACATCGTCATAGTTGCCCTCGACCTCGACCACGTTGGGGCGGTAGATCAGGTTCCCGAGCACCTTGGCCGCCTCCAAATCGCCGGGAATGAACACGTAGCACTGCATGCTCGAGGCGGCGGCATGGGCCGCGACCGAGTTGGCCAGGTTGCCGGTCGAGGCGCAGGCGACGGTTTCAAATCCCAGTTCCCTGGCCCTGGTCAAGGCCACCGCGACCACCCGGTCCTTGAACGACAGGGTCGGGTGGTTGACGGTGTCGTTCTTGATGTACAGCTCGTCCAGCCCCAAATAGGCGCCGAGATTTTTCGCCCGCACCATCGGGGTCAAGCCGGCGTGGGGACCCACGACCTGCGGGCCTTCGACCGGCAGCAGGTCCATGTACCGCCACATGGATTTCGGGCCCGCCTCGATCGACCGGCGCGAGATCGTCTGTTTGATCTCGTCGTAGTTGTACTTCACCTCCAGCGGGCCGAAGCACAGCTCGCAGACATGGATGGCTTTTGCGGGATACTCGCTTCCGCACTCTCGGCAGACTAATGATCGAATCTTGGCCATGGGCGACCCTCGTCTCGTGATGACGGCTTACCGCGCCGAGGCGACGCTGGGCGCGCGCAACTCGCAGGTTTCCGGTTCGTAGTCGAACAGCTCGGTAATCGTCGGCTGATCTCCGCAAAGCGGGCAGCGGGGATTCTTCTTGCAGCGGATCTCGCGGAAGTGGCTCTTCCTGGCGTCATAATCCAACATCCGGTCGGTCAGCGGCCGGCCGATCCCGAGAATGACCTTCAGCGCCTCCGTGGCCTGGAGCGTCCCGATCACGCCGGCCAGGACGCCGATCACGCCGGCCTCCTGGCAACTGGGGACGAACCCGGGCGGCGGAGGATTTTTGAAGACGCAGCGGTAGCAGGCCGACTTCTTCGGGATGATGGTCGAGACGCGCCCGTCGAACCGCAGGATGCCGCCATGGATCAACGGCTTGTCGGCGAAGTAGCAGGCGTCGTTGATCAGGAACTTGCCGGCGAAATTGTCCACCCCGTCGATGACGACGTCGTATTCGCGCAGGATCGCCAGCGCATTCTGGGCCACCAGCCGGTCCTGATAGGTGATCACCTTCACATCGGGATTCAGCGCGACGATCTTTTCCTGCGCCGATTGCACCTTTGGCCGGCCTACGTCGGCGGTGTGGTGGATGACCTGCCGCTGGAGGTTCGAGAGGTCCACCACGTCGCTGTCGATCAGCCCGATCGTCCCCACGCCGGCTGCGGCCAGATACAAGGCGGCAGGGGAGCCGAGCCCGCCGGCCCCCACAATGAGAACCTTGGCCTGCGCGATCTTCTTCTGGCCTTTGCCGCCGACTTCCGGCAGCAGGATGTGACGGCTGTATCGCGTGATCTGTTCGTCCGTGAAATTCATGAGTGGCGGGGGTAATCGTGAATGTCAGATATTGAAATATTTTTCGATGCTGATATAGCGCTCGCCGGTGTCGCAGAGGACCGTGACGACGTTCTTGCCAGGTCCCAGCTCGCGGGCGACCTTTTGCGCGGCGATGACATTGGCGCCGGATGAAATCCCCACCAACAGGCCTTCCTTCTTGGCCAGCCCTTTGGCGGTCTGGTACGCCTCGTCGTCGGTGACGGTGATGACCCGGTCGATGATGCCGCGGTTCAGCACTTTCGGTACGAACCCCGCTCCGATGCCTTGGATCTTGTGCGGTCCCGGTTCACCGCCCGAAAGCACGGGGGAGCCGGCCGGCTCGACGGCCACGACCTTGACCTGCGGGTTTCGCTGCTTGAACACCTCGCCGCAGCCGGTCAGGGTGCCGCCGGTGCCCACCGCCGCCACGAATGCATCCACCCGGCCGTCCAGCGCATCCCAGATCTCCGGCGCCGTCGTCGTCCGGTGCATGGCCGGGTTGGCCGGATTCGAAAATTGGTCCGGCATAAAATAAGACGGATTCTGCGCCAAAATGGCCTCGGCTTCCTTGATCGATCCCCTCATGCCCTCCCAGGCTGCCGTGAGCACGAGCTGCGCCCCATAGGACGACAACAGGCTCGCCCGTTCCATGCTCATGCTTTCCGGCATGACCAGGATGAGTTTGTAGCCCCTGACCGCCGCCACGAGCGCGAGGCCGATGCCGGTATTGCCGCTGGTCGGTTCGAGAATCGTCGAGCCAGGTTTGAGACGCCCCTGACGTTCCGCCTCGTTGATCATGTTGAGGCAGATCCGGTCCTTGACGCTCCCGCCGGGATTGAACGACTCGACCTTGGCGTAGATCGTCGCCGCGCCGGCTTCCGACATCCGGTTCAGGCGGACGAGGGGAGTCTTCCCGATGAGGTCGGTGATGTCATGACAGGCGCCGGCCATCAGCGTCCTCCACCCATGTAGAACAGAAACTCCAGGTGGTCTCCCTCCCGGATCGGCGTTGTGTCGAGGCTCTCCCGGTCCACCATGGACTCGTTCAGCTCCACCGCCACCATCCGAGGTTCGATGTTCTTGACCTTCAAGACGTCCAGCACCGTGGCGGCCTGTATTTCTTCGGGCTTCCCGTTGATTTTGATCTGCATGAAATCTCCGAACTAGGCAGAAAAATTACAGAATTAAAGGACGGTATCAGAGAGGGTGTCGCATTGTCAAGGCGACGATCGGCCTATCCGGTCTGAGTCATCCGATCTGGTTGGCTTGACAAGCAGAAGCCTCCCCGACCACTATGCGCATTCTCTCGCGAGGGCCAACATCATGTGGAAACGCAACTTCTTGTTTCGCGCAACGGAGGATCAACCCCTGACCGAGGGAGAAAACGAACTGTTTCATGAGACGGATCCGGCGCTCGACAGCGCCGGCATGCGGTTGGAGCGGTTCATCTCGGTCTGGGTGCAGGGGGAGGGAGAAGACGAGAAACCGGTTGCCTATACCAATGTCTATGTGCGGACCGCCACCTTGGATATCGACCGGCGGTCGGGATTTCTCCAACCCCTTCAGGGCCGTTCCCACCAAATCAAGCAGCTCTTATCACCCGGCCAAAAGGGCTATCTCAAACAGTGGCTCGGACAGCACTCGCCGCAGGCCTGGGAAGCTGCGGAGGATCACTTCCGCGATCTCTTTGAAATCGACTAGGCGAACCATGGCACGGCGAGCCCAGCTCGGTATCGCGCTGATGCTGTGTTCGTGCGTCGTGCTCCGGCTGTCAGCCGTCGGACTGATACTGGGCTTCGGATCGAATCAAGCCTGGTCGAGCATCGAAACCTACTATGCGCCGGAAGACAATCCCGGCGATCGTGTCGTGCAGTTGTATCAGGACGCGGAACACTATATTTATGTCGCCATGTATGCCTTCACCTATCCGTCCGCCGTCAGGGCGCTTGTGGCCGCGAAGAAGCGGGGCGTAGACGTGCGGGTCATCACCGACCGGGGGCGGTTGGAGGATCAGAAGCAGACGGCCGCGCTGGAAACGCTGCGATTGGCCGGCGTGCCGATCCGGATCAACCGGCATGACAATCTCATGCACATGAAGCAGGTCATCGTGGACGACCGGGTGAACACCAACGGCTCGATGAACCAGACCTCGAGCGGGAACGGCTATAACGACGAGCGGCTCGACATCATCGAGGACGCGGCCTCGACCACGAAGGCCAAGCAGAAATTTCTGGCCATGTGGCGCAATCGTGAACGGTTTGTGGCCTGGACTGGAGGACCGCTGGGAGTTGGGAAATGACGGTGGATGAGCGGACCGATGTCGTGATCGTGGGAGCGGGCGGGGGCGGCGCCGTGCTGGGGGTGGCGCTGGCGCAAAAAGGCATCAGTTCAGTGGTGTTGGAACAGGCCTCCGGACCGCCGCGAGGCCTCCGAGGGGAAATCCTGCAACCGAACGGCCAGCAGGTGCTCGACCGCCTGGGGTTGCTCGATCGGTTGCCGGCCGATGCAGTGCGGCCCGTGCGCCTGTTTCATTTCTGCCGCACCGGCGGCGAACGGCTCTGTACGATCGATTACGGGATGCTCCCGCCTCCGTACAATCGCGCGCTGGTGACGTTGCCCAACGTCGCCCACCATACCATCTTGGAAGCGCTGGCGACGCAGAACCCAGGCGGATTGCGCTATGGCGTGAAGGTAAGTTCGCTTCTGAAAGACGGCTCGCGCGTCGCGGGCGTGCAGGCCGAGTGGGAGGGCCGGAGCCTCACCATCGGGGCCAAGCTCGTCGTCGGGGCTGATGGGGCCTACTCGAAGGTCAGGGAGGCCTTGGGGATTCCGGCCAAACTGCATCTGTACCGCGAAGCCTACCTCATCAGCATCCTAGACAGTCCTGAGCCGATCGACGAGGCGCGCTATTTCGTGGGAAAGAACCAGATCCTGGGCCTGTTTCCCGCCGCCGGGAACAAGGTCTATGTCTTTTACATGATTCCCGCCGGGACCTATGATCGGATCAAGCAGCAGGGGCTGGAATCGTTACGGCAACAGTGGCGCAGCATCGATCCAACGCTGGCAGCGCTGACCGACCAGTTGAAGGATTGGAATCAGACAGCCTACATGCCCACCGGCCGCGTGCGGACGCCTCGCTGGGTGGCGGACGGGGCGGCGCTGATCGGCGATGCCGCCCATGCCATGAATCCCCATGCGTCGCAGGGGCGAATGCAGGCGATGGCCGACGCCATGGCGTTGGCACAGGTGGCCGAATCCTGCCTGAAGCAAGACCGGTTTCTCGCCGCGGATCTGACTCCCTACGAACAGGCGCGCCGGCCCCAGGTCGAGATGCTACAACGATTGGCCGATGAGCAGGTCTTGTTCTGGAATGCGGGGAATCCCCTGTTGGCGATCCTCCGTGACCGGGTCTTTCGAACCTTGGATCGGAATGCCCGCCTGCGCTATCGCATGCTGGCGACGACGGCGGGATGGCGGACAACCCAGCCGTTTGGCTTGATCGATCGGTTGAGGGCGGCGGGGCTGCTGCCGGATCCGCGTGCCCAGGAAATCCCGTCGGAGGTGGGGGCATGAGCGGCGATCGGGTATTGGAGGGGCTGCCTCAAGAGGTCCAGCCGCTGTTGCGCGCCTATCTGAAACGGGTCGTGCCCTCGTTGGGCGCGGCGCTGGAATCGCTGGTGCTCTACGGCAGTGCCGTGCGGGGCGAGTTCGTCCGTGGCCGGTCGAACGTGAACCTGCTGCTTGTGGTGGCCAATCTCGACGGCGAAGCCTTGCGGAAGCTGGCGAAGCTGCATGCCCGGTGGAAGCGCGAACAGGTCGTGGCGCTGTTGTTTACGCCCGCGGAGTTGCAGCGCTGGGCGACCAGTTTCCCTTTGGAGTTTGGCGAGCTGAAGGAAGGGCATCGCCTGTTGGCCGGCCGCGACCTGTTGCCGACCATCCGTCTTGATGGAGGGGTGACATCGGAACTGATCGGGCGGGAAGCCAAGGCCAACCTGTTGCGCCTCCGCCAGCGCTATGTGGAGGGAGGGGCGACAGGGGAAGCGGCCTTGATCCTCTTGTCCCTCTCCATGACGGGATTGGCGCCTTGTTTTCGGGGCTGGCTGCGGCTGCGGGATCGTCCGATTCCGGCGAAGACCGAACAACAGATCGAGGAGATCGGACGGAGCCTGTCGATCGACTCCAAGCCTCTGTTGGAAGCCTGGGATCTCCGCTGCGGCCGCATTTCCCCCGGCCCGGTTGAGGTGCCGCGCCTGTTCGATCGATACCTCACGGCGGTCGAAGAACTGGTCCGCCGTCTCGAAGCCGCCCCGGCGTAGAGAGAAGTCTCCCTATCATGCCGTTGCTCTTCCATCTATTGCTGACGCTCCTGTTGTGGATCGGCTCGTGTGCCCTTGCCTGGGCGGTCCCCGCCGAGCGGCCGCGCTTGCCGGAGCCGCTCGGATACGTGAGCGACCATGCCCAGACGCTCGATGCGGATTGGAAGGCAAGGATCCGATCCGTCTGCCAGGATCTCGAGCGGAAGACCGGGGTGGAGATGGTGGTCGTGACCGTGCCGACCGTCAAGCCCTTTGCCTCGGCGCAACTCTATGCCGAGGCTCTGTATCAACAGTGGAAGATCGGCAGTGCGTCAGAGGAGCACGGGGCCTTGATCTTGTTGGCCGTCGCCGAGCACCAGGCCGCGATCACGGTCGGCAAGCGGATGGTCCCGATCTTCACGCCGGAGGTGGTGGCGAAGGTCGGGTCCGAGTACATGGACCAAGCGCTCCGCATGGGCCATTTCGGCGAAGGGCTCTATCGCACGGTCGTCGGGCTTGCGGCCAACGCGCAGAACGTCCGCGTCGGGCCTCCGCCTCGCAGCCATATGAAGGGCCTGGGCTTCCTCATCTCGCTCCTGACGGTCGTCGCCGCCGTCTTGGTGCTTTGGTGGATCAGCCGGCCGGACCTTCGCCATCCCTATGGAAAAATCCGGCGCGGGGAGTATTGGGGCAGCGGTCAAGGAGGCTTCGGCGGAAATTTCGGGGGCCTCGGCGGCACGATGGGAGGGGACGGGCTGGGTTAGCCCACATTATTCATGACCGCTTCTGCTGCAATCGCGGATTCGCCGCTGCGACAGAGCCTGACGGCGGGCGTGCTCGCCGCTCAGTCCCTCGACGTACTGTTTCAAGTACGCCTTGGTCCTTCACGGCTGTGCTTGCCCGTCTCGCGTGGCGTCTTGGCGGTTTCGTCGCGAACCGTCATGAATAATGTGGGCTAGACGGGAGCAGGCGGACGAGCCTTCTTGCTCGAAGAGCCCCCACGATCAGAAGGAGCGGAATGGCGCTCATCCTGATCCCCTGCTCCCGAAGACCGCGTATGAAAGAATCGCGAGGCAATTGGTGGGCTTCCGTGCTCACAGAGGCCGCAGGTGACAATGATGGAAGGACACCCCTACTGATCCTGTGCTCCCGGAGGCCGCGCTTCAGAAAGCGCCGGGGGACCCGTTGCGCTTTCGCGCTGCAACGGGTCGTGACGGCCGCAGTTGGACCAGTAAGGGTGTCCTTCCTTAGGGCGGAGTGCCAGCAAGCTTGGATGGAGCATTTTGTAGTGCTCGATGCGCACAGTCGCTCAGATGGTCAGGTTCTCCTTTATGTCAAGTCATACTTGACAGACACGGCTGGAGCGCGCAGGATGTAGAAAGTGATCGAAAGTTTCAGGCACAAGGGGTTGGCCAGATTGTTTGAGGACGATGACCGCCGAAAGGTGCCTGCGTCACAAGCCGACAAAATTGCCCGCATCCTGGCGCGATTGAATGAAGCAATGACGGTGCAAGACATGGGGTTGCCGGGCTACAGGCTTCATCCGTTGAAGGGAAAGTTGGCCGGTTTCTGGTCCGTGACCGTGTCCGGCAACTGGCGGATCGTTTTCCGATTCGACAACGGCAGCGCCTACGACGTCGATCTGACCGACTATCACTGAGGGAATCATTGATGCGTATGAAGAACCCTCCCCATCCAGGACTGTCAGTGAGATATGACTGTCTCGCACCTCTGGGACTCTCCGTGGCGGAAGGGGCGAAGGCACTGGGAGTCACGCGGCAGGCCATGAATAATCTGGTCAGCGGCAAAGCCGGGATTTCGGCCGAAATGGCGATCCGCCTGGAAAAAGCGTTTGGAGGCGGCGCCGAAACCTGGCTGCGGATGCAGGCCGCCTACGACCTGGCACAAGCGGAAAAGCGCGCCGGAAAGATCAAGGTCCGGCGCGTCAAAGACGCATTGGTATCCGCGTGAACCTGCATGCGCCAGCGAAAGTCCTGACCCTGGTTCCACTGATTAGAGAGAGGGGGCGGTCTGGGCTATCCCTCGTGCTCGCCGCCCGCGCACACAGTATCCAATCTTTATTGTTCAGTTGCGGGCGGTGCTCGGTCAATGCGCGCAATTGAGGGATAGATCCAGACCGCCCCCTTATAAGAGTCACGTTTCAGCAAACTACGTTGTTAATTCAGCCTCAGCGCTCAGCATTCAGAACTCAGCACTTTCTCCTATTCGCGGCTCGCCTTCGCTGCAAAATAATACGTGCATTTCGCTATGTTGCCTGGTTGACACAACGGCTAGCGGGTCGTAGCCTGGTCACGTGAGGATGCAGTGTGCTGTCTTCTGACAACAGAGGTGGCAAGCTTAGCGGAGAACAAAACAATCCTTTTCTAGCCCAGGGGAGTGAAAGTGTCCTTCGACCAAGAGGCTCTGATTAGATCTATTGCTGTGTCGCAACCGGGAAAATACATGCTTCTTTTGGGGGCGGGTGCTTCGGCTAGCTCCGGAGTTCCAACAGCAAGTCAGTGCATCTGGGAGTGGAAACGAGAAATTTATCTGTCAGGAAATCCAGGTCTCTCGCCGAATTTATTTCTGGACATCACTCTCCCAAGTATTCAACAGAAGATCCAAGACTGGCTTGACCAGCAGAGGTATTTCCCTTCGATTGGAGATGAGGCCGAGTACGCTTGGTACATCGAGCACTGTTATCCCAAAAGTGAAGATCGTACCGCCTATTTTCAGAAGCGATTAACTGGGCTTCTTCCGCAGTTGGGCTACCAATTGCTAGCTATGCTTCAGAATGCGAATGTGTTTCAGTGGGTCTGGACAACTAATTTTGACGGATTGGTACGGCAAGGTAGGAAGCCAGAACATAGCCGTCCTCTGAAGGAAATAGGTTTGGATACAACGAAGCGTCTGCGTGATGTTCAGGAGGGAGAACAATGTGGTTACTTGGTGGCCCTCCATGGAGATTACCGATATGACGCACTCAAAAACACATCAACGGAAACTCAACAGCTAAATGAGGAATTGTGCAAGGAGTTAGTGGAACGAGCCAAAAAGCAGCCAATAGTGGTCATTGGCTATGGGGGACGTGACGAAAGTCTTATGGGTGCTTTTGAAGCTTCGTTCAAGGAAAGATCAACTGGGGGAGCGATTTATTGGTGCACAATTCCCAATGAAAAGATCAGCCCGCGCGTACTTACCTTGATTGGAACTGCAAGGACAACCGGCTGTGACGCTCATTTGGTTGAGATTGAGGGATTTGATGATTTCATGGTGCGAATGGCTCGATTTGTTTTTCGAACTGGGGCAGAAGGTGGAGAAGTTGAAAGACTTCTCAGCGGGACTATTCCTGAAAGGTCTGATTTCAGATTCGTGGGTTATAGGGCTGATGAGGATTGGATTAAAAGCAACGGTTATCCTGTGGAGCTACCGAGAGAGCTTTATCAGTTTGAAGCCAATGGAATTACAACATGGAAAGAGCTCCGGGAAATTCTGGGCACCGCACCAATTGTGGCGGGGCTCATCAAAGGTAAGGTGCTTGCAATTGGCGACGCAGGATTAATTGCGGAGGTGTTTGCCAAGCATTTGAATTCCAAACTTGAAAAGGTTCCTCTTGATTGGGCTGACTTTTTCCGGCAGGACTCAGTGACAACGTCAATTTTGCTTGAAGCATTTCAGCGGGCGATAGCCGGCACCGCGAAACTGGAAAGAAAGGGGAAAAGCACCCTATGGGATCGCGCCCGGTTCCGGACGGCAAGGTATTCAGGCCAACCGTGTAAAGCATTCGAGGCAGCCAAACTAAGCCTCAACTTTTCAGGAAATAGGCAATTCCTGAATCTGGCTCCAACTATTCATGTCGTCAAGGAGGATGGAACTGAGGCCAGCAATGAGGTCGTGAAGGATATCAAGCGTCAGCTTCTCGGGAAACAGTGGAACCAGCAATACGATGAAGCGCTTGAGGATTGGGGTAATCGAGTCCTAGGAGAAGATGAATCCAAAACCTTTCAATATCCGCCAAATGCTCCAGACCCATTTGTCTTTAGAATAGCGAGGCCCCCTGCCTTGGCAAGAATCATGTGTCGTTCCCAGCAGACGAGCATGCCCCCAGTAAGAAAGCGCGGAGAGATTTTTGAGGCTACAATCTTGCCGGAACCTCAACTCGTGTTTGGAACCGCGCGAGGACCTCATCGACCCAAGGATCCACATCCGTTGCGTGGTGTAATCAATAACGGCCCATATGATCTTGAATTGACGCAATCAGGTGTCTACCGCGAGGTTCGACTAGGAGTGATATGCCCTTCTGGCTATGAAACTGCTCTTCAAGGCTATCTCGACAAGCTTGTTACTGCGCATGGAATGGTTGAGTCAAAACAGGAATACCTGATCGGCTATCCAGGTTTCCAGCAAGTCTATCGAATTCCTTTGAGAGTTCCTCGCCACAATGATCGAGAATGGCGGAAAATTCCTGCAGCTCCAGCAGGTAGCTCGAGTAGTGTTACAGCGCAAAAGGAAATTACGAACGCCATCACTCGCGAGATCGACACTCTAGTGTGTTCGGCTTCCGTTGATGCAGTTGTTGTGTTCATACCCAAGGTGTGGGCTCCTTATGAAGTTGTAGAGGATCAGACGATTAGGTTTGACTTACATGATTATGTAAAGGCGCATTGCGCTCAGAAGGCCATCCGAACTCAATTCTTACGTGAAGCCACGTTGAGTAAGAAGCTTCAGTGCGAAGTATTGTGGTGGTTAGCGCAGGCTATATATGTGAAATCGCAGCGGACGCCTTTTGTGCTGGATACAGACGATCCTGAAACCGTCTTTGTAGGTATTGGCTACGGAACCTCCAAAGAGAATGGAAGTGGAGTCGTCTTAGGGTGTAGCCATATCTATGATGCCGCAGGCCAAGGCTTGCGGTATCAGGTCAGTCGAATTCAGAATCCTGTTTGGTGGCACAAGAATCCTTACCTCGCCAAAGACGATGCTATTCGTGTTGGATATCAGGCCAGACAGCTCTTCTATGAAACTTACCAGAAATTGCCTCGCAGGATCGTAATCCATAAGAGGACACCTTTCATAAAGAGCGAACGAGAAGGATTATCGCAATCGCTAAAAGGCCTCGCGGAGCTAGAAATGATAACCATCGAGCATGAGGATGCATGGCGCTTTGTCGCCTATGATAAATGGAATAAGTGTACCAACATGTTCCCTGTGAGAAGAAATACAGTCATGATTTATGGAAATCATCAAAGCCTACTCTGGGTACATGGCTCGGTACGAGGCATAGGTGGTGACAATAGGACGTACTATCAAGGGAAGTCGAGAATCCCATCACCACTCAAGATCACACGTTTTGCCGGCCACTCGCCCATAGAAAGAATTGCGACTGAAATACTTGGCCTCTCGAAGATGGACTGGAATACTTGTGACTTGTATTGCCAATTACCGGCAACGCTTGAAAGTTCCGCGGCAATTGCTCGTGTAGGGCAACTGCTTTCCAGGTTTGGTCCAGAAACATACGACTACCGTCTGTTCATTTAGGTCGAAGTGCAAAGGGGACATTCCATTCTTGCTAAAGAGAGAAAGGGTCTGGTCTTACTATCACACATGGTCGGTCAGTAGACCCTCTGAAAGTCCGGCTTACTCAGAATGCGGACGATGTCGATGCGGGTCGTTACCCGCATTATTCATGAACGCTTCTACTGCAATCGCAGATTCGCTGCTTCGACAAGCCTATCGGCGTGCGTGCTCGCCGCTTAGTCGGTCAACGTACTGTTTCAAGTACGCCTCCCTCCCTCGCCACTGCGCTTGCCCGTCTCGCCACGCGACTCCACGATTTCGCGACGAACCGTCATGAATCATGCGGGCCGAACCGTTTGAACACCACCCGATAGTCGCCTGTTCTCAGCCGATACAGATTCTCCTTAAATCCATGCAACTTCTTAATCCATTTTCCGTCAGGAATTGGATTTCCCGCGAGGCGGGCATAGTCATTCCGCTAGGCTGATGACTTTGTACCTCGACAAGACATTAAGGGATGCGTTATAAGGTGGGCATGCTTGCGAAACGATCTGCTAAGACGGCTACCCTCAGAGGACGGTATGTGAGGAATCGTCAAGGCAAGAAGACCGGGGTGGTCCTCTCGCTCAAACGGTACTCACGGCTGATGGAGAATCTGCACGATCTCGCCGTGGTCGCTGAACGCCGCAATGAGGAATCGGTTGCTGCCGACGAGATGAAGAAGCGGCTTCACAAGCGTGGCCTCCTATAGTCTCGGCTATAGACCATCCGTCGAAAAGGATCTCCGGTCTATCCCTCGGGCGTTTGTCGCGCATCATTGCGATGATCGAACGTCTGCAGTCTGAACCATTTCCAGCCCAATCAACCAAGTTGCAGGGAGCCGAGCGCCTCGCCTCCGAGTCGGGGATTACCGCGTTGTGTACGAGGTGGATACGGATGCGCTGCACATTATCGTGCAGTATGTACGGCATCGACGAGAAGTCTATCGTCGACTTCCTTAGAGGAGGGCTGAGCCGTCTGCGAGCTCTTCTGCAGACAGCGGCTTCAACCGTTGCCCTGCCTCCAGTTATCGTAGGCCTAGCCCCGTCCTTTCTTTCTTTCATCCTGCGTTACCCCCGTCGTATGTCTTGCACCAGGGGTCTTTGTCCTGAAGTTCGGCGATCTTTTGATCGTCGAGCGGCACCGGCGCGCAGCCGTGGCTCCTTTCACAGACGAAGTCGAACTGGACGGCCGGTTGGTGGTAACTGAATCAGCGCATGTCCTGGAAATTGACCGTTTTGTTGCCCCCGGATTTGGCGGAAATTTCGGCCGCCTCGGCGGCACGATGGGAGGGGATGGGCTAGGCTAGGAGGATGCGCTGGAATAGCCGGCTGCGCCTGAAGCAGAGAGATCTGCCACAGAGCCGGCGCACGCGGGCGGAGTGGCCGAGTCCACGACGCGGGAGATCGAACGGGCAGTCTTATCTAGAGCCTGGCGGGCCAGATCGATTCTGGCGGGCGCGATCAACGCGAGGCCGGATGCTTCATGGGTGATATGGACCACCGGGAGATGGAGGGCGTCCGGATTGATGTCGGTGACGACGGCCCGCTCGCCCGTGTTGAGCTCGACCACGCTGTGGATGGGAAAGACCCCGACGCGCTTGATGAACAGCGAGGTCAGGTCCGCATCCAGCATCCGGTCATGTGTGTCGCGGTAGAGACGTTGCAACGCCTGGTGCGGCTGGAGGGGCGTCGCTCCGCCGAAACCGGAGAGCAATTCGTCGTAGCGGTCCGCGATCATCAGAATTCGGCTGGTGGGTTCCGTCCAGGCCGGGTTGGTCTCGCGGGGAAAGCCCTTTCCGTCTCCCGTGGCATGGTGCTCGGCGACGATCCGCCTCACGTCGAGAGGAAAGTTCCCTTCCTGCTCCAGATACACCGCGCCCCGCCGGGGATGACTTTCGTACAGGGCTTGGTCCTGCGCGCTCAACGGACGCGAGGTGTTGCGGAGCCCATCCGTCAAGTGGCGCGGGAGCAGCAGCAGGCCGACGTCATGGAGAAGCGCCCCCATCGCCAGGTTGTGGAGTTGGAGCAGGTCGAGTTTCGCCGCCTGTCCCAACAAGAGCGACAGGGTACAGCTTACGAGCGCATGGTTGCTCATCGCCCGGTCGCAGCCGCGGCCCTGACTCATGGCCATGAATACGGCCGGGTTCGTCAACGTATTGGTCACGATCGTGATCTCTTTGGCGGCCTCGACCACATCCTCGCCAAGGACAATCCCCTCTGACTCGAACCGCTCGAACAGCCGATGGACTGTTTGCGCAAGCCGCTCCCTCGCTTCCTTGGCAAGGACGAATTCCCGATTCAACACATCGAGCGATTTGTGAGCCGGCTGCCGAGGAGGTTTCGTTCCCTGTGCCGCCGGCTGCAACGGGGGCGCTGAGGCGAGGGAGGAGGCAGCCTCACACGTGGACGGCTCGGTCGCCGGTTGATCAGCCGCGACGGGGATCGCGCTTTTTTCCGGATCGATCGTGACTTCCCGGATACCGGAGGACCGCAGCTTGTCGATCTGCTGAGACGAGGTGATCAGAAACCGGTGGCGGAGAAACGGGGTCCGAAACCATGAGCGGTCGAACCCGGTCACATACATGCCGATCTGAACTTCGGAGATCGCGACCCGCTTGCTGCCCATACAGGAATGGCCCGGTGTGGGAGAACTCTGTCTTCGATAGGGTCCTCCGGCATCCTTTATCGGCTGTACCTCGGCCGGCTTGAGCGGGATGGATCGGAAAGGGTGAATTTGTCGGGTGGCGGCAAGCGGACGCTGTGCGGCGTCATCCGTCGACGGTCGCCCGGCGCGGGACCTGACGCCCTTCCTCCAGGTCCAACAGGTCCGCCCACGTGACGATGTCGGTACGGGTCGGATCGAGCTGGTCGCGGACGCTGCGGAAGTAGGCCCATTTCTCCTCGCTGTCCGGCCCGCGGGCGAGCAGCTCCCGGTTCCACGCTTCCCGTTCGGCCTCGGTATGCGGTTTGGCCATGGCGGTCCACCAGCGGACGACAGCCTCGTCCGGTTGTCGCCGCACCTGTTCCAACAACTGATCGGGATCGATTCCGGCGAAGTCCAGCAGCCGTTGATCCAATGGACAGGGGTAGATGTAATCGCCGATCGTGCCGGCCAACTTCGCGCGGCACTTATCGAGCATTCGCGCAAGATGCACGTACCCGCCGAGCCGCTCGCGGAGGCTTCGAGGATAGCCGGCGCGCAGGTCCATAACTCGCAAGCTACAACATCCGATGGTTTGAGAACGTCAGGCTCTTTACTCTGACCTCGCCGTTTTCATAGGAAATGATCCGGCGGGTGGCCGGCAGATCGGAATGACCCACGCGCACATGGCTGTCCGTGAAGCTCTCGACGTTGGTGAGCTTGCCGTCTTGCGGCGAGTAGTAATAGACGGTGTACCGCGTGGTGAGGAATTTTCCGTCCTGAGTCGTGGCCGTCTCTTCGACATTGATGGTGAAGGCAAAGGGCGGCATCCCCGGGTGCGCCATCTTGCGATTGATCTGCGTGATACGGCCGTTCTTGATGCGATAGAAGGAATTGGACCCGTGGATGACGAGCTTGGTGCCTAGAGGATGGCCGTCTTCCTCCTGCGTGAGCGTGAATTTGCCGTCCGATTCCTCGAAGCTCCGAGGACCCCGGTGGACGGCGATCATGGAAATCTGCTCCTGCGCCCATTTCTGGACATCCGGATCGGACAATTGCACGGACACTTCCCGGGGGCTCTTAACCATGACCGATCCGCTCGTCTCCTTGCCGTTGACATTGACGGTGAGATCGGCCGTGAACCCTTTGAAATCGGCCTGCCAGCGGGCCGTCCGCTCAAAGGCCTGTTTGAGCAGGGCTCGCGCCTGCGGATCATCCTGGACGGTCGTCTGTTGCTGTTCGTGTTGAGGCATCGTCATGGGCGGTCTCCTCGTTGGCTGGTGAAATGGTCGTGTGATTATAGAAGTCTCGCTGCGGTAGGAACAAGCCGGCGCGATCCGAAATGTTCAGCCCTGCGCCACACGTTCCGGGGAATCAGATAGACCAGGGGGTTTTCCGAGTTGCGGGTCATGAAGATGACCGCGTACGTTCGCGGCGGGGAGCGAACACCACGGTCGTACCTTTGCTCTCAGGCTTTTTCTATGCGCTTGCCGCATACTTTGCTTCGACCGTCGGGGAGCTGCGGGTCTGTTTTACGGGCCCCCTGGTCCAGCTCGTTCAGAGCCTGCCGGGTTTCCTTCTCACGATCGGCCGCCAGGACGTTGACCACAACCGGTTCCGTCGGCCGGCCCAGCCGCCTCCGATATGGAGGCATCGCCACGTAGAACTTGGCGACAGTCGGACAACCATGGGAGCGTTCCACGGCCCATTGGCCACGAGCGCCGGCCCTTCAAGAGAAAGACTGGCAAAAGCTACAAAACTTCTCTATACTCCCGCGTGAATAACTCGTGCTTATACGTGCACTTACGCGATTGAGCCAACGGAAGGGCCAATGATGGAGAAACGTGCTCCGTCCCACACTGAAGAAGAGGAAATGAATCAACGCCGTCGCCTGCTGGGGTTGGCGCGTCGGGGTGACCAGAAGGCGATCAACAAACTGTTCGAGCTCTATCAGGTCCGTGTCTTCAGCGGGGACAATCTGAAAAAGGCCGGCAAGTTGCCTGTGTGGCCCGGCGTCGCCGAAGAGGAGAAGAAGGCGCAGCGCCGGCGCGAGGCTGCCGCGAAGGCCCAAGCCAAGGCCCAGGCGAAGGCGAAAGCAGCGACCAAGGCGTCGGAGAGGAAGGAGCACCGGCCGGCGAAAAGCGCAGCACCAGCTAAAACGGCCCATGCCAAGCCGTCACGGCCGGCCAGAGCGCATGCAAAACGGTAGATCGGCTGACCCTCTGCCGATCACTGCACAGCTACCCGCAGCCCAGCTTCAGCGATCTTCTTGGCGATCGCTTCCGCTTCCTTCCATTCTCCCGTAAAGACCACCGCCTGTCCTTCATGGTCGATTTTATAGGCCAGCTCGAACGCCTTGGCCGGCGTCATGCCGGGGATGGTCGTGCAGAAGATGTGAATGACCTGCTGGTAGGTATGGCAGTCGCAGTTATAGACCACGACGCGCGCTTCCGTCTCGTTGCTCGATCCCGTAGAGGTGTGCTCGATTGTTCCCGGGGTCGCGACGGGTGTAGAGGGGGACGGCATCGGAAGATTCTAGCAAATGGCCCCAGCCCTGCCAATGAACGGCCTAGCCGAAGGGGGACAGCAGTTCGTGCTCGAGGTCGAGGCCTTCCCGCGCCAGGCTGCGGGCGAACAGATCGTGGTGAGAGCGGGAGTCGGTGACCGGACGCAGCCCGTGGGCCAGCGCGAGGCGATAGGTGACGTGCAGCGCGGCGGAGGTCTTCACCAATGCGAGCCCATACTCATACGCATAGCTCTCGTCCGATGATCCGGGCAACCGGGAAAGCCGGCGAACGGCCTCAAGCGTCAAGGGCTGGGATGCCCACCGGGCTTCAAGCAAAGTGAGCAGGGCTGCGGGTCCCGGGACGAGCCGGCGGCCGATCGTCATGCCGTGAGCCACGTCGAAGAGGCCGCGCTGGAACCGCCGGTCTTCGCCGAGTGCGCAATGGAACATGGCGCGCCAGGTGGCATCGGACAGGTCCCGATCCACCGCCTCGGCGACCTCACCGGTGAGCGGCCCGCTGACGTGATATCCCTGCACGATTCGTCCGGCCCGTACAAGATCGGGAAACTGGTCTCCCATGCGATCCTGATAGGCCGTGGTGCCGGTCAGCGGCGTGAGCTGAATGGCCATGTAATCGCGAAAATGCACGGCCTTATACCGTTTCAGCATCAGCTCCAACGTCGCAGGATGGCAGAGGTGAAAGGGGTAATAGAGGGCGTCGGGAAGAAGGGTGGCGCTCATCGACGTGGCGCGGAGGCGCGAGGGACCGCCATTACCACTTGTCCATGTCGATCACCTCGGTCGCGTCCCAGAGATTTTTGCTTTCCGCATCGGCGAGCGCCTTTTCCCGGTCTTCCTTCGTTTCTTGTGTCGGGTCCTGTTCCTCTGCGGCGGATGGCGCCGCCGGCGCCGGGGCGGCCGCAGGATTGGGCCGCTTCTTGTTGGGAGTCATGTTGACGGGCATGGTGAATCCTCTTCTTGGGCATCCTCCAATGCATTTATTCCTAAACCGCCTGCGGACGGGGTGTCAAGCCGGCCCTTTGCCTGACCGACCGCGTTGACTGGGAGAGGCTGGATTGTTACAGTCCGCGGCGGACCATCCACGTTTTCGGCGTCGGCAAGGCAATCACTTCAATCGGCGGGCTCGACATGCTCAGTGCAAAGGTACTTTGGCCGCTCTTTCCCCTGTTGCTGTTGATTGTGATCGTCTGTCTCACCTGGGCCTTGGTCGTGGCCGTTCGCGGGCGAAAGAACCCGCCCGCGCGATGGCTTCAGATCGGCGCCTTCGCCTGCTACCTGTTGGCGGCGGTGACGGCGATTGCGAGCGAAGGGGGGCGCGCGTCGGTGAACCTGCATCGCCCGTTCAGTTTCCTGGCGCAGGTCTGTATCGTCGTCGCCATCCTGGTGGCCTGGAAACAGCAGGACCGCCGGTTGCTGTGGCTCAATACCGGAGCATGGACCGGCATTCTCGCCGACACCGCACTGCATTTCATCCTGCGATAGCGCCGTCCGACCGTTCGGGCGGTTCACCGTCAGATCAACCGGATTGCCACCGAGTCCGCCATCCGCCGTCCCGCCTCCGTCAACCGGATTCGCCCGTCCTTCCGTTCGAGCAACTGTTCGTCCAACAGGGTGGTCAGTTGCCGATGCCACTCTCGATCGGAGCACAACGAATCGAGCAACCGGTCATCCGCGCCGGCGAGTTGTCGCAGGCCGAAGACCAGCGCTTCGCGGGTTTGCCGGTCGGGGGTCAGCTCCTCCCGATGGTCCAGGGGAAGCAGGCCCTCGTTCAACCGTGCTTCATAGCCTGACAGGTCGGCGAGGTTTCCAAAGCGGCAGCCGTCCATATAGGACTGGGCGCTGGGGCCAAGCCCGAGATAGTCACCGGCTTGCCAGTACAGCAGGTTGTGACGGCACCGATGGCCGGGCCTGGCATAGTTCGAGATTTCGTAGCGGTCGTAACCGGCTCGCTCCAAAATTCGTTCGGCTGCCTGCTCCATGGCGGTTTGCATCTCTGGATCAGGCTGTTTGGTTGCCCCCGCTTCAATCGCCTGCGCGAGGGCGGTCTCCGGTTCGATCGTGAGGGCATAGCAGGAGACGTGATCCGGTTGAAGCGAGACCACGCCGGCCAGCGTCTGTTGCCAACTCTCCATCGACTGTCCGGGCAAGCCGTACATCAGGTCGAGATTGAGATCATCGAAGCCCGCCGCCCTGGCCCATTGCACCGCGCGCAGGAGGTTGGCGGCCAGCGACGGACGGCCGATGCTGATCAACTCGGCGTCGTTCAAGCTTTCCGCGCCCAGACTCAGTCTGGTCGCGCCGGCCTCCCTCAGCCTGGTCAACATCCGATCGGAGACCGTGTCCGGATGGGCCTCGACGGTGATCTCGATGTCAGATTGGCAAGTGAAGGTCCGCCGGATCGTCGCCAGCAGGTCGCAGAGTTGATCGGCGCTCAACACGGTCGGCGTGCCGCCGCCGAAATAGATGCTGGAAAGCGGCCGGCCTGACAGATTCGCTTGGTTGGCGTAGAGGGCCAATTCTTTCCGAAGGGCCGTCAGAAAGCGCTCGGCCCGGTCCGGCCGATACACCTGGAGATAGAAATTACAAAAGGCGCAGCGAGTCCGGCAGAAGGGGACGTGAAGATAGAGACCCAGTGGACGGAGACCGTCCCGTTCCGCCTGCTGCCACCCGCCGTCCCGTTCCATAAGTTCCGGTAGAAGATCCCGTCAGAGATTCAACCGCTTTGAAAAATCCTTCTGCACGACGACCTCGACCTGATCGAGCGGGGAGTGGCCGCGGTTGCGGACATGCACGGACCATTCGGGGAAACGCCGCAACGTTTCGAACAGGGACTTCAGCACCTCCGGCTTCACGCGACCTTCCCAGTCGCGAAGCCAACGGTATTCTTCTTCGTTCCCCTCGTAGTCGTCGGGAAACTGCGCTTCCAAACTGAAGCGAAGGACGAAGGATTGTTCTTCCTGAAACATGATGAACTCCTCTGGTGGCAATCGGCCGATCATTGCGAAGGAAAGAACCGACACCCTATAATAAGCGACCGATTATCCCAGGTGAAAGGGAGTGGCCTATGCCGTTGTTTGAATACCGTTGTACCCAGTGCCAGCATCAGTTCGAGTTGATCGTGAACGGCTCCACGACTCCGGCCTGTCCGTCCTGTCGAAGCGAGCGGCTGGAGAAGAAGATCTCTGCTTTTGCGGTCGGAGCGACGGGGTGGGCTCCGTCATCCGGCGGCGGCGCCTGCGGCTCCTGCGGGGATCCTCGTGGTCCCGGCGCCTGCTCCATGAATTAACAGCCGGACCAGAGATGCCGGCGATGTCTGAATCATCCGATATCACGCTCCAGCGGGCCATCACGACGATCGGGCAGTCCGATCCCTTGATCAAGCTCATGCAACAGGTCCAATTGGGGCGCATGAAGCCCACCGATCCCGGATTGCGGGTCGTGACCGAATCCTGGCTGAATACCTATCAAAAGGTGCTGGAAACGTCTCGCCTTCCGCAGGCGGCGGTGCGCCGTCTTGATCCTCGCCCGCGTCTCGCCGTCCTGATTGAAGCAGGCGTGCTGACGCCGGAACATCAGGCGGTGACGGCGTTGCTTTCCGCGTTCGATCGGGTCCTGGCCGAGTCGCCGGCTTAACCCACATTATTCATGACCGCTTCTACTGCAACCGCCGATACGCCGCTACGACAAGCCAGCATGCGGCTTGGTGGCATGCTGGCGGACAGGCTCGTCGCTCGCGGCCTCGACGTACTGTTTCAAGTACGCCTTGGCCGCGAGCGCCTCCGCGTGCCCGTCTCGCGTGGCGTCTTGGCGGTTTCGTCACGAACCGTCATGAATAATGTGGGTCAGGGCTGATCGCGCGATGGCCTGGCTGCTGCTTCTGGCCGGCCTCTGGTTCTGGTGGGCGCCGCCGCCCGGCGTGATGGCCCATGAACCGCAAGGCACCCGCCCGCTTCGCACAGTTCCCCTGTCGAACGTGCGTTCCCTGCTTCCGCAGGAGACCCATGTCCTGATGGAAGCGCCCGCGATCGAATCCTTTCTCGACGCGCTGGACCAATCGCCCCCCGATTGGCAGATCCTGTACGGACAGGGACACCACGATCCCGACTACGACGAACGGCTGTTGACCTTCAACCGCGCGCGCGACGATCGTCGCGCCGGGCGAGAGGCGTTAGATTGGCGCATCGCGTTTGTATGGCCCGGCCAATTGACGGCCTATGACCCCACATCCGCCTCCTTCCGCGTGGCGATCGGTCCCTCGTTCATTCTGACACGATGGGGGCTGGTGCGATTCAAACCGGAAGATCTGCCCGGTAATCTTTCGGCGGTCCCGAATCCGAAGACAAGGGAAACGCTCCGACGAAAGGTGGAGAAGGGCCAGACGATCGACGTCCTGGTCGTCATGAGCGGCAGGCTGATCCCAGAGGAGTCCATCATCTATGACTTCAGTCATGAGGAGGAGGGAGTCGGGGTCGTGATGCCGGTCGTGCGCATCGAGCAGATCGATTATTTGCTTCCATAGTCTCCTGCTTGCTTTCCAGGCTTGACGCCACCGGCCTGAAGGGGTTTGACCCTGTGCGGCATTCGCGCTACCCTGCCGCCACCATGCCAAAGGCGATCCACGGGAAGGTGCGTATGGGGCTGAAGTCCGTGCTTTTGCTCATCTCGCTGCTATCGTTCCAGGCCTGGCTCGGCGCGGCCTGCGCCGGGGAGTTCTCAGGAACCTGGAGAGGGTTGCTACAGGCGGAAGGGGAAGGAGCCGAGGCGGAAGTGCTGTTCAGCCGGGACGACCATCCGGTCTATACCTATACCAACAACCGGAACGTGACCCGCCAAGTGGAACTCGCGAGTCCGGGACAGGTGATCGAATTCGTGCCGCCCGGCGGGGGCGTGCAGCGGATCATCGTCGAGCACGTCGATCGACAACCAGGCAAGCTGCTGATCTCGCTGAAGGGGTCGTTTGAAAAGTCCGGCGGCGGCTATTTGGACCAACAGCAGGAGGTCGTGGTCTTCGAATATGAGTTGGTTCCGGAAGGGCTCAAGATGCGAATCCGGCGCCGAACGGTCTCGCACTTCGGCGACAAGGACATGATCGTCGGTGGGCAACCGCAGGAAGCGGTCGCCGAAGGCCTCCTTCAGCGGGCGCAGTAAATCCAGTTGTCTTGTTCCGATCCTGTATCGATTGCGATACACCTCCGTAGGGCGAAGATACAGGCCAGGCGAGTCCGTCATTCCTTCTGAAATACGTCCTTTTACTAGGAGGCTGTCCGACATTGCCGTTCGTGACGAGGCGAAGCAGGCGCTGGCAGGTGCAAGGCCGCAGGCTGCGAAAAACCGGAGGCGTATTCGCTGGAATACGTTGAGGATTTTTCGCCGCCGAGAACGAAGCAGATGCCGGTGCATCCTTCGCCGCAGTAGAAAGGTCAATGTCGGACAGGCTCCCAGAAGCCGGATCATACAGGGGAATTGTTTCACCATCCTGAATGGTACGGAGCTTGCTGATTTTCCGATCGGCATAGCCCTGCCCGGCCGCGATGGTGACTGCTGTCCGCCGGGCGGGTATGAATCCACCACCGGCGAAGCCGGAGAGGAGGAACTCCTATGCGAGGGAAAAACATCGTGCTCTGCTCGGATGGCACCGGCAATACCGCCATCAAGGCGCGTGGGACCAACGTCTTCAAACTCTATGAAGCAGTCGACATCCAAGGCCATAAGTACGATCAAACCTTAAAGCCGCAGGTGGCCTTCTATGACGACGGGGTGGGCACTTCTCGCCTGACTCCGCTCAAGTTGATCGGCGGGGCGTTCGGGTTCGGGTTTCGCAAGAACGTCAAGGACCTCTATACCGAGTTGGCTCATGTCTATGAGCCGGGCGACCATATCTACCTCTTCGGGTTCAGCCGGGGGGCCTATACGGTCAGGGCCCTGTCGGGCATGATCGAATACTGCGGCATTTTGGATATCAAGAAGGTCGGGTATGAATCGCTCAAAAAGCGGGTGCACCAATGTTGGACGGCGTTCCGCCAGGAGGCCTTCCAGCGTGTCACGAAGGAACGACGGCGCGACAACAGACCGATCGACGACCCCATGAATGAGGATTGCCGGCGGCGCGAGGACTTTGGAGCCGTCATCGACGACGAGTTCGTGCCCAACGGCATGGTGACCATTGAATTTGTCGGGGTGTGGGACACGGTCGGGGCGGTTGGGATGCCGTTTGAAGAACTGCGTGATCTGTTCAACTGGATCTACCCTATGCGGTTCTCAGAGCTGACGCCCAGCAGTCGCATCAAACGCGCCTGCCATGCCCTGTCTATCGACGATGACCGCCGCACGTTCCATCCGGAATTATGGAATGAGCAGGGGATTCGCGCCACCCAGGTGGATCAGGTGTGGTTCGCCGGCGTCCATTCCAACGTGGGCGGCGGCTATGTGAAACACGGCATGTCGCTGGTCGCCTTGGACTGGATGATGGCGGAGGCGGAACGGTGCGGGTTGCGCTTTATCAAGGCGGACCGCGACTATGTGCAGACCCATCAGGATGTGCACGACGAGCTGTACGATGCGCGCGCCGGCCTCGGTTTGTACTATCGGTGGGAGCCGCGCGACATCCTCAAGCTCTGTCGCGCCCACCACATGACGCAGCCCAAGATTCACGTGAGCGTCTTTGAGCGCATCGCCAACGGCACCGGTTGGTATGCGCCCGCCAACCTTCCCCATCGGTGTTTGGTGGTCCGGACAAATGACGAGCGAGCCTGGCCGCCGGACGAGACCCTCCGGGCGATCGAGCAGCAGGTGGCGCGAGCTGAAGGGCCGGGCGCGGGGCAGGCCAGGAACGAGTCCCTGCTCGACGGCATGCGCGGCGCGGTCAAGAGCGGAAAGATGTCCTACTATACCTTCGTGGCGGCCTCGATTCCCGCCGTCGGTTGGTGGTATGGCTTGCCGCCCTTTCCGGAGGTCGCCGGCGCCATCGCTCAGTGGTGTCCCTATCCGAACCTCGTCATCGGCGGCATCTATGCCTGCGTCGGCTGGCTCGTGTGGAGCTGGTCCAAGAGAGTGGACGGGCGGATGGAGTCCGCCGCCCAGAATCATTGGCAACGTCATCGCGAAGCGATGCGAAAAATCTTTTTGGACGGCCGGAGGCAACCGACTCAACAGCCTCCCGTCGAAGTGAACATCGGCGAGAGCCTTCCTCAATAGAACGATTCGTGAGAGACAGCGTCCGCCGGCTACCGGAGCGAGGATCGACATGGTACGATGAGGCATCAAGCTGCCGCGTAGTCAGCGGAGGAGTTGATGCGTCTTGCTGCCCGATCGCTCACCGTTCTGTTGGTCAGCCTGGCCCTGTGGGTGGTTCCGAACAGGGCCGCCGCCGAATGGTATATGGCCGGGCAGGTCGGGGCGACTTTCGCCGATCGCTTGAAAGATGTCGAAGGCACCAACAGCTTGACGGGATTGAGCGCTCCGGATTTCGACCTCAAAAACTCCGTCGCCTATGGATTGAAGCTTGGCTACTTTCCCGGTGAGAGTTGGGTCGGCCTGGAAGCAGAGGCCTTTCATACCACTCCCCACATCAAGAATCTGGATGACATCCCCGGAGCCCATTTTCGAGTCACGACGGTGGGGTTGAACCTCATCGCACGCTATCCGGGCCGGACCTATCAACCTTACATCGGCATCGGCGGCGGGGTAGCCATCGGCCGAGTGGGTAATTCCCCGACCACGACCAGCGATACGGATACGGCCTCATCGCTGCAACTGTTGGCAGGCCTGCGCGCCTTTGTCACGCCCCGCGTGGCGGTCTTCCCCGAATACAAATACACCGACGCGACGTTTCAATTTAATGGGGCCTTCGGGTCGGTCGGCGGATTTCAGGCGGACTATGCCGCCCAGCACCTCATGTTCGGCATGTCGTACCATTTCTGACGGAGTCAGGTGAATGAACCGGTGGTGCCTCACGATGGCTGGTCTCCTGGCGGGTCTGTTGCTCGGCGGTTGCGCCGAATCAGAGCACCAGGTGCGAAAGGACGCCGCGCTCATCGGCATTCCGCCTGAATTGGAACAGCGGATCGATTCCACGGTTCCATTTGCTGCGTTGCGGGCTTCTCCTTCCGACTATGTCGGGCGCGTCGTGGCGCTCGGCGGGATCGTGGTCAAATCGAAGCTGACGAAGGAGCAGACCGAGGTGGAGGTCTTGCAACTGCCCACCTCGGACGGGACGTTGCAGACCAAGCAGCGGATGCGGTCGGAAGGGCGGTTCCTGGCGGTGAAGAAGGAATTCCTGGATCCGGCGACGCTCGAACCGGGCACGCCTGTGACGATAGTCGGAGAGGTCACCGGTTCGACGGTTCGGCGGCTGGATGAGACCGAATATCTCTACCCGGTCATCGAGATCAAGCACCTGACCGATTGGAGCGAGGAGCTCTCCAACCGGTCGGCGCGGACTGCCTATGGCGGCGGCTATCCACCCTATTATTGGACGCCCTGGTATTGGGGGTCGCCCTATGGCTACGCGCCGTATTACAGCCCCTACTGGGGCTTCTATCCTCCGTTCTTCGGCTCTCGTCCTATTGCGCCACCGCCTCCGCCGCCTCCCCCGGAACAGATTCCGCCGCAGTTCAGGAAATAAGCGCAGAATCTGTGCTTCACGCACCGGGATGCGTTTGCGAGAAAGGGTCAGTAGGCATCCTTGGCGCAGCGAAATCCGGTTCCGCTGGGGCGGCTGTCCATCACGCCCCAATCCCGATCGGCGGTCCGCAAGCTCATGTAGGGTTTGAGCCAGGAGCCTCCCCTCATGCCCTTGACCGCGCCGCGCGTGGACCCGGGCGGATCGACCAAGGGCGCCGATCGGTAATAGTTCGGGTCGTGCCAGTCCTGCACCCATTCCGCGACATTGCCGGCCATGTCGAAGAGGCCATAGGGGCTCACGCCGTCTGGAAAGCTGCCGACGGGAAGCGTGAGGACCTCGCTCTTGATGCCCCTTTCCTTGGACAACTTCGCTCCTTCTCCTTTGATCCAAAAGGCTTCCCAGTCGGCGCCGCTTTGAAAGTCAACGGTGCGGCCAGCCCAGTAGCTGGCGCTGTTGGCTTTTCTGTGATCCCAGTCATTCCCCCAAGGAAAGCGGCGACCGTCCGTGCCGCGAGCAGCCTTTTCCCATTCGGCCTCCGTCGGCAGCCGTTTGCCGGACCAACGGCAGTAGGCGAAGGCGTCGTTCCAACTCACGTTGACGACCGGGTGGTTGCCGATCCCTTGGAGGGGTTTGCCTTCTTCCCACAAGGTCGAGGCCGGCTTGGGGTTTTCCGGAACACGATGTCCGGTCGCCTGCACGAATCGCAGATAGTCGTCGTTGGTGATCTCGTAGCGGTCGATCAGAAAGGCGCTGAGATAAACGAGCCGTTGAGGCGCTTCGTCGGGGAAGGCGTCGCTGCCGAGTGGGCTCCCCATCAGGAATTCTCCTGCCGGGATGAGGACCATGTCCCGAGATGGAGGTTGGGGATCGGCCGCGTGAAGGGGCTGCTGAGGCCAGAAGGCCAAACAGGCCACGATCAGCACCAGTAGGTGGGCGATCACGATGACTTGCGAAGCCGGCAGGCTTTGGCCACTTCGTCCCGATATTTGGTCCACAGGGTAAGGGCTCGGGAAAGACAGGCCAACACCGCCCGTTGCTGCCGGGCGGTCGTGGCATGGGTCAAGACCATGGCGTAGGCATCCTGGCGGTGCCCGGCTTCGACCTGTTGATGCGCGCGGATCAAATCCATCGTTGCGCGAGAGATGTGATGATGCCGCACGAGCGGATGCTGGTCGATGTAGGTTTCAATCTCGTCCTGAGATTTGGGTTTGGACGGCTCCGCGATCTCGCGCCGGTCCTTGACGCTGCCCTCCACGAAGATGGCGAGCGCCGCGGCACCCACGACCCAGTCGCGATGGGCCGAGACCCGATCGAGCCATGCGCGATAGGCGGCGGCAGCCGGCAAGAGTCTGGCTCGCTGGAAGTCGTCCAACTCGTACCCCAGTCCCCGCATCATCTCCTGAAACAGCTCGGGATGAGACCGCCCGAAGGACAGGCCGCCCGTGTCCTCCTCATAGATATTGGCCGCCAGCATCCGGCGGACGTCCGGAGGCGGGTTCTGGCCGTGGACCCGCGCCAAGAGGACCGGAAAATCTCTGACATAGACGAGATATTCCTGCTGGTAGTGAATCTTCAACTGGTCCTTCGACATGCCCGGTCCCATGAGGATGGGCCAGGCCCAATGATGTTTGCGATCCATGATCGAAAGGCAGGCTTCGGCAAAGGCTTGGCGGCTGAGCGGCGCGTCCGCTGCCGTTGGCCTGGTCGTTGGGGATCGCCTTGCTTTCACGTGAGGGGCCTCCTAGAATTTGCCGTCACGACACAGGCGCTGCCGAAAGGATACGATGCCGATGAACCCCGTCACGCTGCAAAAACCGGATGACATCCTGACGTTTCTTGCCGATATTTCTCTCAAGGGAGCGGGGTTCACGTCCGACTGCCTGCTCGACTATGTGCTCGAAGAAGGCTTCACCGAGCCGATCTTTCTCAATGCCAGCGGGGAAGACGCCGACGCGTTCTACCGGGGGGCGCCGAACGCCTGGGCCCTGTATCAGGTCCGTGAATGGAAACGCGTGCTCACGATTTCCGGGGGGACGGGCCGAGCGCGCCGGGTGCAGATCACCGAGACGCCGTGACGCGTATGCCGCGTCCATCGCAGTGTACGGACGGGAGGGAAATTTTGCAAACGATTGCATGGATTCACGGGCCGCAACCATGAGCATGCGGGGAGAACGGTGATGGTGGTCTTGATCGAACCGCAGGACGAAGGGCAGTTGGCGGTCGTGCGGAGCCTCTTGGATGCCAACGACATCCTCTACTACGTCAAGAACGAATGGTTCGGAAGCCTGTATCCGGGGTTTCCGCTGCCCTTTAACCAGCGGGTCGTCATGGTTCTGGAAGCTGATTACGTCCGCGCCGAGATCCTTCTGCGAGGATTGCGCGATGACGGAGTCCCGCCCGCCGCGTCCTGACCCCGGTCAGTGATACCAGCCGCCGACCAGTACCCCCTCTTCGAAGTAGAGGTAGCGGTGTTTGACTGTGGCGCTGTCGATCCAATCCTCATACACCCATTCTTCCCGGCGCAATCCGTCGTCGGTGTAACTGACCCGCATGGTGTAGGGCGAGCCCCAGGATTGCATGACCTGTTCTCTGGTCATGCCGACGGCGACTCGTTTCTCCGCCACGTGTTTTTCAAAGGTCGGATCGGTCAGCACGGGATAGAATCGCCAGGCCAGCATCGCCGCGAACATCAGGCCGAAGCCGACATAGATGGTCTTGCGCACGAGCGGGCGGCACAGAAACGGTTTGGAGTCTGCGGCTGCGGGAGAAAGCGGTTCATTCGACGCCGGCGGGCGGTCGATCGAATGGTCCTCGCCCAAGTCGGACAACAGGCCGGGCTTGGAGGCTTGTGCAGGAACGTCCATGGTGCGTATCGTAACGAAGCAGGCTGCGGCCGGTCAAGGCGACGTCGGCAAGCCCTTCAGCGTATCAGCGGTTGACCGGGAATCGCTCCGGTCATTCCGCATACTGAGGCATGGGAATTTTCTTGGGGGCCGGCGGCGCCGGCGGCGGCAGATCGGCAAATTCCCGGGAATAGGGATTCAGAATCGGCTCATGCGTGTTCTTCAGCCGCTTCTGGGTCAGTTGGAGACTTTGCGGGGCAATCTCCATGCGATCGACCTTGGCGGTCAAGGTCAAGGGCTGGGGAAGACCCTGGAGTGAAAACAGTTGGAACGCCAGCGTCCAGTCCCACTTGTCCTTGCTCGGATCCCGCACGACGAAGCGCGCGTCCGGAGACGGGTTGCCCTTGAAGAGCAACAGCCAAATGCTGGAACGGAACGCCGGGGCGTCCGGCTCGGACGGGGGACGGAACTCCGGCACAAGCGCCGGGACCTGTGAAATCGGGACCGGGGGCGAAAATTCGACGTCCACCAGATTCACGTAGAGGGTCGGCTCGTCGGAGTGGTCGTTGGGATTGATCACGAAGCCGAACGAATACCGGACCTCGACGCCGTCGCGCTTGAAGGTGTACACGTCTTCGCCGTTTTGCGGCGCGATCAGTTTCTTGAAGTATTTCTGCCAGTCCGCGTAGGAATAGTATTTAAAGACCCGGAGGGCGGCCTTGCGGTCTCGCGCCGCCTGCGGCATGCCGAGTTTGTCGTGCAGCTCGGTTTGGGTCAGTCCGATAAATCCGTCTTCGAAGTAGGGGGCGGACGAAGCGGAAGCGGGGAGCAGACACAGCAACAGCCACGCGCAAACGAAGCTTCCGATGAACAGGCGGTGCGTCGCGACCACGATGGGGCTCCGATTTTTTCATCCTACGAAGGGGAGGGCCTGAAGTCAAGCTAGCCCACACATTATTCATGACCGCTTCTACTGCATCCGCCGATACGCCGCTGCGACAAGTTTGGCTGCCAGGTTCCCGCATCCAAGCGGGCAGGCTCGCCGCTCGGTCGGTCGACATACTGTTTCAAGTATGCCTTCCTCCCTCGCGGCTCCGCGTGGGGGTACCCATTGCTGTTCTCCATGCAATGGGTCCAACGCATGGCGTCTTGGCGGTTTCGTCACGAACCGTCATGAATAATGTGGGCATGGGACCGCACAATTGCGCAATTGTTGAAGGGGTGACGGCTTCTCGATAAGATCGGCCTCTATGCCTTATGTTAGGATGACGGATTACGCAGCGGCCATGCAGGATGTTCAAAACGGCCGTCCAGCGCGGCCGCAGCGAGCGAGGAGGCGAAGCGTACTCGGGGCACCCGTTGCTCCTCTTTCTGCAACGGGTCCAAAACGTTGAGCCTCTTCGCGTTAGACCCATTGCATCATGAAAGTACAGCAATGGGTGCCCTAACAAAGCAGGCGGACGTTTTCAACATACTGCGAGCGGCCAAGAAGGAGTCACAGAGTACCCATGACGCATCCCATCGAACAACTGTTGCGCGAACGCATTCTCATTCTCGACGGCGCCATGGGGACAATGATCCAGCGGTATAAGCTGGACGAGGCGGCGTTCCGAGGCGAACGGTTCCAAGACTGGCCGAAGGATCTCAAGGGCAACAATGATCTGCTGAACGTCACCCGTCCGGCGGTCATCGAGGAGATCCACCGGCAATATCTTGATGCCGGCGCCGACATTATCGAAACCAATACCTTCAACTCGCAGGCGATCTCCTTGGCCGATTACGGGCTGGAGTCCCTGGCCTATGAGCTGTCGAAGGTCGGGGCGGAATGCGCCCGCCGCGCCGTCGAGGCGGTGAGACAAACCCAGCCGAGCCGCATCTGCTTTGTCGCCGGAGCGATCGGTCCCACGACCAAGACTTCTTCCATTTCCACGGACGTGAACAATCCCGGCGCCCGCGGGGCGACCTTCGACGAATTGGTGGGGGCCTACTACGACCATGTCCGTGGGTTGGTGGACGGAGGCGTCGACCTGCTGCTTGTCGAAACCATCTTTGACACGCTGAACGCCAAGGCCGCCTTCTTCGCGATCGAGCAACTGTTCGAAGAGCGCCGGTCTCGGCTTCCGGTCATGGCCTCGGTGACGTTTATCCAGGCCGGCAGCAACAGAGGCGTGACCGGCCAGACCGTCGAGGCATTCTGGAATTCCATCTCCCATGTGCCCCTCCTTAGTGTCGGAATGAATTGCGCGCTGGGACCGAAGGAAATGCGGCCGCTGATCGAGGAACTTGCCGGCCTGGCGCCGATCTACATCAGCTCGCACCCGAACGCGGGATTGCCCAACCCGCTGTTGCCGACGGGATTTCCGGAGACGCCGGAGACGCTGGCGCCGCAGTTGGAGGAGTGGGCGCGCAACGGCTGGCTGAACATCGTCGGCGGCTGTTGCGGGACGACCCCCGACCATATTCGGGCCATCGCGGAACGGGTGAAGACCCTGCCCCCACGCAAGCCGCATCCGGTCGAGCGACACCTCCGGTTGAGCGGCTTGGAAGCCGTGACGGTCAGGCCCGATTCCAACTTCGTCAACATCGGCGAGCGGACGAACGTGACCGGATCGCCCAAGTTCGCCCAGTTGATCCTGGGCGGCCGTTATGAAGAAGCGCTGAGCGTGGCGCGCCAGCAGGTGGAAGGCGGGGCGCAGATCGTCGATGTGAACATGGACGAAGGCCTGCTGGATTCCGAAGCCGCGATGGAGAAATTCCTGCGGCTGATCGCCTCGGAGCCGGAGATCGCCAAGGTCCCGATCATGGTCGACAGTTCCCGGTGGGAGGTGATCGAGACCGGGCTCAAGAACATCCAGGGAAAGGGCATCGTCAACTCCATCAGCCTCAAGGAGGGGGAAGAGGTCTTCCGCCGCCACGCCAGGCTGATCCGCCGGTACGGGGCGGCGATGGTGGTGATGGCGTTCGACGAGACCGGGCAGGCCGACACGTTCGAGCGCAAGATCGCGATCTGCGAGCGGGCCTACCGGATTCTCACCGAGCGCGAGGGGGTGCCGCCCGAGGACATTATTTTCGACCCCAATATCCTGACCGTCGCCACCGGCATGGAGGAGCACAACCACTATGCCGTGAACTTCATCGAGGCCACGCGCTGGATCAAATCCCACCTGCCGTACTGCAAGGTGAGCGGCGGCATCAGCAACATCTCCTTCTCCTTCCGCGGCAACAACCTGGTCCGGGAGGCGATGCACGCGGCCTTCCTCTACCATGCGATCAAGGCCGGCCTGGACATGGGGATCGTGAACGCCGGGCAATTGGCCGTCTATGAGGAGATTCCCAAGGATCTGCTGGAACTCGTGGAGGATGTCCTGCTTGATCGCCGTCCGGACGCCACAGAACGGCTGGTTTCGTTCGCCGAAACCGTCAAGCAGAAGGAGAAGGGTTCAGCCAAGGACGAGACCTGGCGCCGCGCGCCGGTCGAGGAACGGCTGTCCCATTCCTTGGTCAAGGGCATCACGGATTACATCGAGCAGGATGTCGAGGAAGCCCGCGCGAAGTTCGGCAAGCCGCTTCGGGTGATCGAAGGTCCCTTGATGGACGGGATGAACGTCGTCGGCGATCTCTTCGGAGCCGGCAAGATGTTCCTGCCCCAGGTGGTCAAGAGCGCCCGGGTCATGAAGAAAGCGGTGGCCTATCTACTGCCCTATATGGAAGCGGAGAAACAGGCGGGAGGCGGGCGGTCGCAGGGAACCGTCCTGCTCGCGACCGTCAAGGGCGACGTGCACGACATCGGCAAGAACATCGTGGGGGTCGTGCTCGGCTGCAACAACTATACGGTCATCGACCTGGGAGTCATGGTGCCCTGTGAAAAGATCCTGGCGACGGCCAAGGCCGAGCAGGTCGATCTGGTCGGGCTGAGCGGGCTCATCACCCCGTCGCTCGAGGAAATGGCGCATGTCGCCAGGGAGATGAACCGCGAAGGGTTCAAGATTCCGCTGTTGATCGGCGGGGCCACGACCAGCAAGGCCCACACGGCCGTCAAGATCGCGCCGGCCTATGCGGAGCCGGTGGTGCATGTGCTGGATGCCTCCCGGGCGGTCGGGGTATTGGGGCAACTGATGAGTCCCGCCGATCGCGCAGGGTTCACCGCACAGAACCGGCGGGACCAGGAGCAGATCCGGCAGGCCCACCAAGATCGAGGGCCGAAGCATCTGGCGCCGATTGCGGAGGCGCGGGCCAGGAAATTTGCGACCGACTGGGCTTCCATCGATGTGCCGGTTCCGGAACGGTGCGGAGTCCAAGTGATCGAAGATCAGCCGCTGGAGGCGCTCATCGATTACATCGACTGGACGCCCTTCTTCCATACCTGGGAGCTGCGCGGCCGCTATCCCACGATCTTTCAGGATGCCACGGTCGGGCCCAAGGCCAAGGAACTGTTCGACGACGCGCAACGGTTGTTGAACGAGATCGTCTCCAAGCGACTCCTGAGCGCGAAGGGGGTCTACGGGCTGTTTCCGGCCAACAGCGTGGGGGATGATATCGAGGTCTATGCCGATGAGACGCGCACCCGACTGCTCACGACTTTCCATTCGCTGCGTCAGCAATCGGAGAAGCCGGCCGATCGGGCCCATCTGGCCCTGGCGGACTTCGTGGCGCCCAAGGATTCCAGTCGGGGCGATTTCATCGGCGCCTTTGCCGTGACGGCCGGGATCGGCATTGAAGCCCTGTGCGAACGGTTCGAACGCGACCATGACGACTACAATTCCATCATGGCCAAGGCGCTGGCCGATCGGCTGGCGGAGGCCTTTGCCGAGTACCTCCATGCGCGCGTCCGCCGGGAATGGGGATACGGCAAGGACGAGCAGTTGAGCAACGAGGACCTGATCCGGGAGCGGTATCGGGGGATCAGGCCGGCGCCAGGGTATCCAGCCTGCCCGGACCATACGGAGAAGCGGTTGATCTTTGATCTGCTCGATGCGGAGAAAAAGGCCTCGATCACCTTGACCGACTCGCTGGCCATGTATCCGGCTGCCTCGGTCAGTGGCTGGTACTTCGCCCATCCGGAAGGCCGATACTTCGGCGTCGGCAAGGTTGGACGGGATCAGGTGGAAGACTATGCGCGCCGAAAGGGGATGACGGTCTCGGAAATTGAACGGTGGCTCGCGCCCAACCTGGGTTATGAGCCGGAGAAAGAGGTCACCCGGTAAGGCATCGTCCGGCCGACAAGGTTCCCCTCGGATGACGCGACTGCCGTCCTCAGTGCTTCCGCCACCCACTTGGCCCGCTCCTCCGCCCATTTGTTGAAGGCGGCCGTGTCCTCGAACACCAGGTCCCACGTCTTAACCGCGTCGAGCAGCAACAGGCGGTGTGGTTGGTTGTGGCCCGGGAAATACACGACCAGGACGGCGGACTTGCCGGTCAAGCTGACATCCACGAAGACGTGCAGCATGGCCGAGGCGGGGATCTCGACTCCCTTGGCGGCAGCTTCAACAATCGGCCGGTAGAGACGCTGCAGAAACGTCAGTGACGCCTCATAGGGTCTTGCTGATTGGAGCAGGTAGGGATTCGGCCGTTCCCCGAAGAGCTGGTCGCAGAAATAAGGCACGGATTCCCAGGAAGGCAGCTCGCCTGCCTCGATCGCGGTCTCGCACACATAGGCCAGCCAATGGCGGGAGTGCTTCATCGTACGGCGTATCTATCCGGCGGTTACCGAAGGTACAGGACGTATAGGGCGTCCATGGGGGCGGGCGGCGTAGGGCGTGGATGGGGTTGGCCGAATCGCATGACCAAAATCTATCGGATGACAGCCGGCTCCGTCAAATAGGGGACTCGTTGAACGTGACCGTCGCCGAACCGGACGCGTCCGGATACTCTTTCTGAATCCGGAGAATGTCTTCCATGGAATTGAAAAAGACGTCCAGCAATTCCGGGTCAAAGTGACCGCCGCGATGTTGTCGCATGAGGTCCACGGCATGGTCGATCGCGAAGGCCGGTTTGTAGACCCGTTGGGTGGTCAAGGCGTCGAACGAATCGGCAATGGCCGCGATTCGGCCTTCGAGCGGGATCGAGGAGCCTTTCAGCCCTCGCGGATAGCCGGTGCCGTCGAACCGCTCGTGATGGGTCCAGGCAATGACCGCGGCGACCTTCAAGAGTTCGGCGTCGGAGCCGCTGAGGATGCGGTAGCCGATTTCGGCATGTTGCGTGATGACGTTGAATTCTTCCGGCGTGAACTTGCCCGGTTTCAGCAGCACATGGTCCGGCGTGCCGATCTTGCCGATGTCGTGCATGGGGCTGGCGGTCCGAATGAGGTCACACTGTTCATCCGGCAGACCGTAGCGGCGCGCGAGCAATTCGCAATAGCGGCTCATGCGCTGGATGTGCTTGGCGGTCGAGCGGTCGCGAAACTCGGCGGCGATGGCCAGTCGTTGGATGGTTTCCTCGCGCGAGAGGCGCAATTCTTTCTCGCTCCGTTCCAGCCATTCCAAGGCCTGTTGCAGCGCGATGGTACGGGTCCGGACCATGTGCTCCAGGTTGGTGCAGTGGGCGCGGTTCTCGACTTCGAGCCGGCGGCGGCGAAGCGCGTTCGAGACATTGATCAAGACCTCGTTGGTCTCGAACGGCTTGATGATGTAGCCGAAGGCCCCCATCTCCAGGGCGGCATTGGCCAGGACCGGACTATCGAGCCCGGTCACCATGATCGCGGCCACGGTCGGATCGTTCTGAAGGATGTGGCGGACGAGGTCCATCCCGGATTCGCCGGGCATGTTCACGTCGCACAGCACGATGGCGACCTCCTGTTCGCCGAGCTTGGCCCGGGCCTCCCGGGCGTCCGCGGCCGTGAGACAGGTATAGCCGTGTCGTTCCAGCAGGGCGGACAGGAGCTTGCGAATCGGCTCCTCGTCATCGACGATCAGAATCGTACGGTTGGTCAGGCTTCGTTGAAGGGTCGTGGCTTCCATGTATTGGCTAGATCCTTTGAGGTGAAGAGGGGTGACGGTCGCGTCTCATCGTGAGATCTGGCTGTGTGCCGGTCGATCGTGTGTGGCTCGGGAGAAAAGCGCGAAAAATGGATGCAGAGTTTGTGCCAATGTAGTCAAAAAATGTTGCTGCGTTGCCTTGCAGGGGAACAGCATCCGCAGCATCCAACACTGGTCCTCTAAGCCCTCTTCAACAAAGGGAACTCTTCGATTGCCAACGAGACCCTCGACCAGTCATAAGCTATCCCATGCCCTATCAATTCGAGTACGAAAATTTGTTTCTGTACACGATCGGTCTCTTCATCGTGCTGTTGCTGTACATCCGTGTACGGGTTGCTCGAAAAACCAAGGCCGATACCGAAGATCAAGCCCCATAGTCCGGTCTCCGTCGACGCTGCTGGTTTGATCTTTCCGCCGCGCTTTTCCTATAATTCGGCGCCCCCGCTTCAATCCTGTAGGGACGGGCCGCAGCATCATCCGGATGGATGAAAGGGATGACCATGACAGAATTGGGTAATAAGACAATGCGCAAGGACGGCCGCCGGCGCGATCAATTGCGCCCGATCAAGGTCACCAGGAACTTCATCAAGTACGCCGAAGGGTCCGTGCTGATGGAGATGGGCGATACGAAAGTGATTTGTACGGCATCCGTCGAAGAAAAGGTGCCCTCGTTCCTGAAAGACAAAGGACAGGGGTGGGTGACGGCGGAGTACGCCATGCTTCCCCGGGCCACCCACGACCGGAGTCCCCGCGAGGCGGTGAAGGGGAAGCAGGGGGGACGGACCTTGGAGATTCAGCGGCTGGTGGGCCGATCCCTCCGGGCGGTTCTGGACATGACCCAATTGGGAGAACGGACCATCTGGATCGACTGCGACGTGATCCAGGCTGACGGCGGAACCAGAACCGCCTCGATCACCGGCGCCTTTATTGCGCTGGCCGATGCCTGCGCCGTGCTGAAGAAGAAGGACCTGATCAAGCAACGTCCCATGCTCGACTACCTGGCCGCCGTGAGCGTGGGCAAGATCGGAGGCCGCGCGATGGTGGACCTGGCCTATGACGAGGATTCCGCCGCGGAAGTCGATTTGAACCTGGTCATGACGGGATCGGGCCGCTTTGTGGAAATCCAGGGAACCGCCGAGCGATATCCCTTCGACCGAAAGGACCTGGATGAGTTCATGAGCCTGGGATGGCAGGCGATTGAGCAGTTGGTGAATCTGCAGAAGAACCTGATCGGCAAGCTTGATTAAGCTTAAGTATCGATTGAAGTATCGATATGGAACTGATTGTTGCCACGAGAAATAAAGACAAATGCAAGGAGCTGCAAGCCCTCCTTCAAGATTTGGGAGTTCGGATCCGGACCATTGGTGATTTTCCAGGTGCGCCGGACGTGGTCGAGGACGGGACCACCTGTGAAGCCAATGCGATCAAGAAGGCGCAATCGGCGGCACGGTTCACAGGGCTGCCGGCGATTGCCGACGACACGGGCCTGGAGGTGGCGGCGCTCGATGGCAGGCCCGGGGTCTATGCAGCAAGGTACGCAGGGGAATCGGCGACCTATGAAGACAATTGGCGGAAGCTGCTTCGCGAGCTGAACGGTGTGCCTGTGTCTCGCCGGCAGGCCCGCTTCGTCACCGCCGCTGCCATTGCCTATCCGGACGGACGGGTCCAGATGGCTCTCGGAACCCTGGACGGAGTGATCACGGAGCAGCCGCGGGGGACGGGGGGGTTCGGGTACGATCCGGTCTTTCTGGTTCCGGAGAAGGAGAAGACCCTGGCCGAAATGACGCCGGAGGAGAAAAACCAAGTCAGCCATCGAGCCCGCGCTTTTCAACGGGCGAAAGAACTGCTACAAGAGGCCAGCCACCTGACAGGTGTCTGACGTGAGCTTTTTCATCCATGAACATCAAGTATTTCCAGGATACTGGCACTCTTCACATCGAATTTCGCGTGGCTGATGTGGCCGAAACCAGGGATCTGGACGAGGACATCCAACTGGATGTTGATAACGATGGGAATATCTGCGCCATCACGATTGAACTGGCTCGAGAACGAGCCGATATTCCGCATTTCTCATTTGAGCAGATTGCGGTTTAGCCCCCATGACAAGGTAGGCTGAAACCCTCCATCGCAGGATAGATTACGTACACGTCGGCAGGAGACGCGAGGCGTCAGGGTCAGCGCTTGATGGGTCTCCTGAGAGAAGGAATTGCTGAAAAAAGTCTCTCGCAGACCTCAGGAAAGCGGGTTGCGAGTCTTGATGCAGCCGCTCGGACCTTGTCAGTCATGTCTCCTTTCTCTCGCGTGAGTGCCTTCCAGGCCAGGGCCAGGTCTCCGGGCCTGTCTTCCGTCAGCACCTCGACCAATTGAGCGGCTTGCGCAAGATCTTTTTGAGCCTTGGTCTGATCGATCACCGCGCGCGATCGCGAGACAAGAATCTTATGGAGGGCATACCGGGCGGGGTGTGGGACATTGACGAGCACCCCGCCTCCGTTGACGATCCCGGCCGGTTGAGATTGCTCCAGGAGGTAGGCAAGAGAGCGGAGCGGTTGCGCCGCCACATTGAAGCGCTTGATGATCACGGGCGTATCGTCGCGGCCCTTGCATTGTGGGGTGACGAAGTCGACGCGAAGCGCGGTTCCACGCACTTTGAAGGATGTGGATGGGTGCTTCCGGTTGAGGGGAGGAACCGGGACAAACCCCATCTCCAGCGTGTGCAAGATCTTGGGAACATCGGCCTGAAGATCAGGCAGGGCGATGTCGATGGCTGAATGTCCGGCGATGTCGATGTCTTGCGTCTTCAGATAGGCGCCGGCCCATCGGACCCCCAGTAGATTTCCCATCACGGCAAACGCATGGGTTCCGATCAACACGCCGCCGAGTTGGAAGATCCCGGCGTCAGCGAAGGCCTTCAGAATGCGTGCCGGCGCCGCATCGGTGGACAACGCGCCGCCGATGCGCAGTTGGGCGGAGAGCCGCTGAATTCGGGCGGCGTCACCTTCGATATCGGCCCGTTCGTGCAAAAAGCGCTCGACGACCCTGTCGAGCGCAGGTGACTTCTTTCCGACGTATGCCTGCCGAGTCCGTCCGCCGGGGTCTGAATATTGGAAGTAGTAGTAGGTCTCCCCTTTGACACGTTTGGTGGTGAAACAGCCTGGAGCGAGACCAAGGGAACGGTGACGTGCCGTTGCCAGGAGTTGCGCCAAGAATTCGGCATAGAGCGTTTGCGTTTCGAGCGGAAGGCGTTGCATGGCGCGGCAGCCGACTCTCCGAGTTATCCGCAGGATACCCTGAAGCTGCGTATAACTCAACAGACCGGAGAGCGACGGATATCCTCATTGCTCGCGTGAGCGATTCAATAAACGACGGACCTGAAACCGTATATCGCTGCCAACAGCGATAACCATTAGCCCGCATTATTCATGACGATTCGTGGCGTTCCACCCGTTGCATGAGAGACGCAACGGGTACCCGGCAGTCGCCAGGCGTTGGACCCATTGCATGTTCGACCCGTTGCATGGAGCAACCCGCAACGGGTCCCCCGGCAATGGGTACCCCCAAGCACAGCCGCGAAGGACCAAGGCGTACTTGAAACAGTACGTCGAGGGGCGCACGGCGCGATGAATAAAGAGCGCCATGTCTGTGCGCGCCGCCGAGTTGGTGAGGCGGCCGGACCTGAGCGGCGAGCACGCCCGCCATACCAAGCTTCGCTTGAGCCGCCGCGTTCGATCACATCGCGGCGGAGAGGTACGTTGCCTTCGACTTCTCATGTAGGCTCTGTCGCAGCGGCGAATCGGGGCGCCCGTTGCTCCTCGGTTGCAATGGGCCAAAGCAGCAGAAGTGCCCATGAATAATGCGGGTTAAGTGAGGGGGCATCGGCGGCTGGTTACGCGGCGCAGAGACCCTATTCTCCGGCTAAGCAGGGCTGAGCGCCAGGATTTTGCTTCGCGCCAAGGCCAAAAGGGTCTGTTGGACCGCTGCTGTGAGGCGCAAGAGCGTGCGGCGGGCATGATGGATGACTGTGCCGACCGTATTGAACACCAGAAACCGCAGCCGCTTCGGCCGGGCGTCGGAGAAATCTCCGGGTAGCGCGAGGCGCTTCAACGCGCTGAGCAGGTTATACGTGAGCACGTTGAGCCGGAACCAGGCGGCATTGGCGCCAAACTTCCCACTGGGCAGGGCCTCTGCCGCCAACTCGTTCTTGAGGACATGATGCACATGCTCCACCGTCCCGGCCTTCTCTCGGTGCCAGCGGATCAGGGAGCGACCGTCGCCCTCCCGGTTGGTCACGATCGCGAAGTGTTTCGCGGTGCTGCCATCCGCGAACAGCTCGCCTTGGCGGTGTCGCACGCGAATCGCCAAGTAGCGCCGCGCGCAAGGCCGACCCTTCCGGTAGTCCTTATCATCGGGGACAGAGGGCACCTCGGCCCACTCGCGGATCATATCCGGCTCGTCGCGGTCTGGTTGCCAGGCGGTCCCCGGCAGCCGCTCGATCTCGGCCCGCAACGGCGGGCTCATGTCCGCGCTGATTGCGTAGCCGATCCCTCGCGCCGGCTCCTCGCACCACGCCAGCACCTCCTGTTCATACAGGGCGCTGTCGCCCCGGACGAAGAGCTGCTCCACGCCGGCTGGCAACGCCGCCACGGCCCGCTCCAGGATGCGCACGTTGCCGCAGCCCGCCGGCACGTTCCCATCCCGGAATTCGTCGTGGACGACCAGGTCCTGCTCGGCCCAGACGACCACGACGGGTTGATAGCCCGACGTGTGTCAGCGGTCATCCAATAATCCCCAGGTGTGGTCATTGAATTTTCCCCACCCTCCTAACTGAAGGAGGAGGGAGATGGGACTTGACGAGACGGGAGCGTCGGCGATCATGCGTGCCCAGGGGGACCAATCTGGGGAGGCATGCATGGTGGATCAGGAGCGATGGGCGGAGATTCGACGGTTGTTTCACGAGGAGCGGGTGTCCATTTCAGCGATTGGGCGGCGGTTGGATCTGGATCGCAAGACGGTCCGGCGCAGTCTGCGGCAGACGACGTGGCACCCCTATCGCCGGGCAGCGGTGGCGGAGACGCTGCTCACCGCCCATGCCGACTTTGTGCGGACCCGCGCCCCGCAGGTGGGGTACTCGGCGCGGATTCTCTACCAGGAACTGCGGGCGAGCCGGAGCTACACCGGCAGTTATGAGACGGTGAAGCGGTGTGTGGCGCCGCTGCGCGAGGTCCAGCTGCAAGCGGAGCGGGCCCTCCTCCGCTTTGAGACCCCGCCGGGGCAGCAAAGTCAGATTGATTGGGGCCAGGCCACCGTGCCCTTCCGCACCGGTCCCGTCGTGGTGCACGTGTTCGTGCTCACCTTAGGGTTCAGTCGCCGCGGCTTCTATCACGCGTGTGCCGATGAGCGCCTGGCGCAATTTCTGGAGGCCCATGAACGGGCCTTTGCCCATTTCGGCGGGCACACCCGCGAGCATCTCTATGATCGTCCGCGCACCGTGTGCTATGCGGATGAGACCGGCCGACGCCTCTGGAATCCCACGTTCAAAGCCTTTGCCGACTATTGGGGCTTTGAGCCCCGCGTGTGTCGGCCCTACCGGGCGCAGACCAAAGGCAAAGTGGAATCGGGCGTGAAGTATGTGAAGCGGAACTTTCTGCCCGGGCGGACGTTTGTCGACGTGGTGGACTTCCAGGCCCAGCTCGACGAATGGAACGTGACGATCGCCGACCAGCGCCTGCACGGCACGACTCATGAGCGACCGATCGCGCGGTTTGAGCGAGAACGCGAGCACCTCGTGCCACTGGCGGGCCAGCGCGGCTTCCAGCAGGAGGCGCGGGTCTCGCGGATCGTGGCTGAAGACTATCTGGTCAGCTTCGACACGAATCGGTATTCCGTGCCCTTCCGCCTGATTGGGCAACGGGTTGAGGCGCAACGGCGGGGCGACACCATCCATATCTTCCATCGCGACCGCGAGGTGGCCACCCATCCCGTGTTACCCGGCCGCCACCAATTCCGCATTCTGCCGGAGCACGGCCCCGGCGCCAGTGCCCGCATTGCGCGCCAGCGCCGGTCAACCCTGAGCGAACTGGCCACTCACCCCGGTGCGGTCCCGGAGGTCGAAGTGCGGGATCTGGCGTGCTACGAGGCGGTGTGCGGGAGCGCGGCGGCGCACGAGGTGCAGCCATGAACCCGGCGCAACTGGAACGGCTCCGTGAACAGCTGACGCGGCTGCGGCTCCTGAAGAGCCGCGAGCGGCTCGACGCCCTCTTACAGGAGGCGGCGGCCAAGGACCTGTCGTATGCGGACTTCCTCGATCAGGTCCTCAGTGAAGAAGTGACCGCCAAAGCGGAGAAGAACATTACGATGCGCACCAGTCTCGCGCGGTTTCCGTTTGTGAAGAGTCTGGAGGTCTTCGACTTCGCCTACCAGCCGTCGCTGGATAAGAAGCAGATCCAGCAAGTGGCCACCTGCCACTTCATCGAGCACGGCGAGAATCTCGTGATCTTGGGGCCGCCCGGGGTCGGCAAAAGCCACCTGGCCATCGGGCTGGGGCTCAAAGCGATCGAGCGAGGCTATCGGGTGTTGTTCACGACGGCCGCCGCCATGATCGCCACACTGACTCGAGCCCTGACGGAGAATCGGCTGGAGGACAAGCTGAAGCTCTACACGATCCCGCGGTTACTGATCATCGATGAGATCGGCTATCTGCCCATTGACCGCACCGGGGCCAACTTGTTTTTCCAACTCATCTCGCGTCGCTACGAGAAGGGGCCGATGATTCTCACCAGTAACCAGAGTTTCGGGGCCTGGGGGGAGGTCTTCGGGGACCGGGTGCTGGCGACCGCGATCCTGGATCGGGTCCTGCACCACGCCATCACCATCAATATCCGTGGTCATTCGTACCGGCTCAAGGAGAAACTTAAAGCCGGTTTGGTGCGCGTCGAAGAAGCCGCCACGACCACGTAACCAGGGTGGGGAGTTTTCGATGACCATAACTGGGGAAATTTGGGTGACCCTTGACACGACGTGCCCTCGTACGTCACCGTCGCCGTGCGCTTGTGGGCTTCCAGGATCGTGGCATCCACATCCAGCGTGGCGGTGCGCTGCGGCATCTGCTGCTGCACCGCGGCGAGGATGCGCCGGTTCGCGGCCCCCACGCCCGCCAAGGGCGCCGACTCCTCGGGCACGGCCGTCTGCTCGCCAGCACGCAGCAACGGGAGATCCTCGACATGACACGCCTCCAAGAAGTCGCGCATCGTGGTGGCCGCGGGCAGCTCATAGCCCAGCAGGGCGGCCAGTGCGGCATCGGCGCGCAGGGTCGTGAGGTCCTGGCAGCGGTCCCCGCCCGCCGCCCACAGCGCGATCAGCGTCTCCACCCACTGCGCCGACGTCACGCCGCGCTGCCGCTGTTTGATCCGGACCTGCTCATCGACGACCTGCGCCGCTCCGACGCGGCGAAACAGCTCGATCACCAAGGGCACGCCCGCATGCGCGGTGACCAGACGGGGATCAATGCGGTCGTCAATCTCGAACGGCAGCCGAGGACTCGCAAACGGCTTCTCAGGCATCAACCTCCTCCTTGGTTGGCGAATCACCCATTGGGTGAATCACCTCGCAAGGCTGATGCCATGCGGTCGCCTGCTGCTCATGCGTCCAGACCGATTCCGTGTCCATCACGGTTGGGAGCTTAGCCGGAGAATAGGGGAGAGAAGCCTTACCTAGACTCTCTTTGGGTGTTGCTGTATAAATGTCTGACGCGAGTAGGGCTGGGAGCGGAGCCTTCCCATGAAAATGGTTGCCGAGTCGGGTCATGGCACGTAGTCTGAAATCGTCGGGGCGTAGCGCAGCCTGGTAGCGCGCCTGCTTTGGGAGCAGGATGTCGGAGGTTCAAATCCTCTCGCCCCGACCATCCCATGCTTGGCGTGTACCGCCGGCTCGTCGGGCGCAGCCCTCTTCATTGCGCCGGCGGAGAAACACCTCAAGCAATCTTGGTCTCATCTTTGATGACTTGGCGTGTACCGCGGGCTCTTCAGGCGCAGCCCTCTTCCTTGCGCCGGCGGAGAAACACCTCAAGTGCGTGGGCTTTCTCTTGTTGTATGTGTGTACCGCGGGCTCTTCAGGCGTAGCCTTCTTCATTGACGCCTCCGGAGAGACACCTCAAGCGGTTTTTGTTATTGCTTGCGGTGGGTTTTTGGTACCGCCGGCTCATCGGGCGCAGCCCCTCTATACCAAGCTTCGCTTGACCCGCCGGCTATTCATCGTCGTATTGTAACTAGGCCGGCGGAGAAGCACCCTATGTGGTTCCGTTCTTTTTTTCAGATGTCGCCGGAGAAACACCTCAAGTGCTTTCTCTCTACTCAGCACTCAGAACTTAGCACTCAGCACTTCCGGTTGCGCCCGTAGCTCAGTTGGATAGAGCAACAGCCTTCTAAGCTGTGGGTCGCTGGTTCGATTCCAGCCGGGCGCACCATCCCATGCTTGGCGTGTACCGCCGGCTCATCGGGCGAAGCCCTCTTCTTTGCGCCGGCGGATAAACACCTCAAGTGATTTTATCCTTCTTGGAAGTGTAGCGCCGGCTCTTCAGGCGAAGCCTCTCCCAATTGACGCCACCGGAGAAACACCTCAAGTGATTTGACCCTTGCTTGGGGTGTGCGTGTACCGGCGGCTCACCGGGCGTAGCCCTCTTGATTGCGCCGGCGGAGAAACACCGCCAGTGATTGTCAAACTGGAGACCCACTGGAAAAGGCTGGAATCAAATGGCGTCATTGCTATGGCTCTATTTCATTCGGCTGTAGGGACCGTAAATAGCTACGCCCAGGTCGGTAGGATCGAAAGTGCCGGGATAGTACGCCCCAACTTCGGTAATTCTCTCCCTCTCCGTGAGTACATCCCGATACTTGGCGCACGCATGAATGAAGATCTTGGCAGTTCTATTTTTAATCATCTGGATTTCCTCGGCAGACATTTTCCCACTGCCGGTAGGAAGGGTGGTTCCCCAAGTTTTGTTTGGCGGGAGTATCCCAAGATTTACATTCGTCTTGGGGCATTGGTAAGAGTCATATTGGGGAATTCCCGTAAAGTCGTTAGGAGGACCGCCGATGAACTCAAATTCAAAACCAGCTTTGGCCTCAAGAGCGGGGGTTTGGCCAATATTCTTGAAGGTAATATCAAACACAACCCCATCTTTCTCAATGCTTTTTATTACAAAACGCTCAACCGCAATCAAGGCACTAGTGGAAGCTGCAGCAGCATCCGACGCTCTTCTAGTCTCGGTCAAAGTATCTTGCATCGACTGCCATTGCTGACTCGCAACCCACACATTGACTACCGTAGCGCCTGTTATGACCAATGTAGCGCAAGCCATGATCCAGTCCGTTATGTTTGGATGATTCTTTTGTTGCCGATTTTGTTGGTCGCGGGGTGGGCTGCTCTTTGTGTTCAATTGCTTGGTCCGTTCGACTGGATGCGAAGATTGAATTGTGTGGCCCTCTTGGGGCTCCGCTTGCTGAGTCTGTGGATTACTTATCCATTCACTGCTCTTTGGCTCTGCGGGAGGTGGTTTTGGTGGTTCTAGTTGACCCATCTGTAAGGCTTTTAGTTTTTGTTTTACTCGCTTGTGTCTTCGTTTCTTTCTTTTTCGGCTCATTCGATTTTGGGTGGATGAGGGCTTCAAGCGCCTCATCGAATACTATTTCAAGTCCTTCTTCTTTTCCCTATATTTCTTTTTGACTTAGGAATACTGTAAGTGGTCGATTTTCCGTCCAAGCTCCTCCACGGCCTGTGCCAATTCATGAACAGCCTCCACCAGGTTCTTGATCCTTTGTCGTCGCTGTTCGCGTACTTGGCAAGGTGGGCTTATGTTTCGCGTTGGAAATTGACGATATCGATAGTTGTCCTTTGAAAGTTAAGAGGGAATGGCAAGCCAATTAATGGGGCGCCGGCGGAGGTAACACACCGGCGCCTGTCCTTACTGGCTAGGCCTGAGCGATTTGGGTAATCGTGTTGAATGATGCCCAACCGTTCATCCCGGTCACCAGCAAGCCATCATTCTGATCGATGTACCGCCGGAGATATTCGCGAATGGTTGGTGCATCACTCTCTGAGCGCACGATCCAGGTCGATTCAAGGGCCTTCTTCGCTCGCAAGCGCCCCAAGGCGTCCCAAAGATTCTGATAGTTCTGCCCGGGCTTGCGGAGATCATACGCGATCAGATACAGATTGGCCATGATCCAATCTCCTTAAAGCTATCGCTAGTAAGGCGATCGTCTGTGCGATTGTCTTACAGCAACACTAAATGTTGAGGGACCGCGCCCTGCAGCAAGGAGAGGAATGCTTGACAGGCCGAACTTGAGGGGTGTAGCTTCCCCGCACGGCACCATTGTCTACGTTGGCTACGGTGCTCACCGGGGGCCGACACTCCTGACCCTGCAAGGAAAGAGTGTTGGCCCTCGTTGTTGTTAAGGCCATCGCGTACGTGAGCTTAAAGCGCGACGGCTACTTCCGGCGTCACAGATATCCTCCACTCATACAAATGCGCAGACGAAAGTTCGACGTGCTGCGCGCTACGAACCGTCCACAAGTGTCCATTGTATGCAGATGCCGTTTTTTGTCAACGCTAACGTTTCAGGCGCTCTCGAAAAGGCATCACGTACGTTGATCTTTCTACAGGTTTGTTTTACAATATCGCCCTCTCAAATTCGCTTTCAGCGAATCCGCCCTTCCTGGTGACCAGTCGGTGAGTCCTAAAGCGATTCGCCACGGATAACGGAAATTTGACGCAAAGCAGTTCTCAAACCCTCATCAAAAGGCTTCGAGGCCGTATCGTCCGAGGCGATTTACGAAGCGGATGGCGGAATTTGCCTTTCTCCATTGGCGGATGACATCAAGGGAATTGCTCTGGAGGATTGATCGGCGGATCGTCTACCTCAGCCGGGGTGGGGAATCGGCTGATTCTGATGCCGTGGTCCCAGATTCTTGTGCGATGCGGGGGACCTCGAAGGTTACTTTCGCCGTGCCGTGGCGGTGGATGGTGAATCGGCCGTGAATGTTCGGTTCATCACACATGCACACTTGGGCACAGCCGCCCACCTCCCGCGCAGCCTGCTTCAGCCGGTTGTTAGGCCGTGAATGTTGGGATCGTGGCTCTTACTTCTCGTCCCGGATCGCTGCCTTCACTTTCGCTATGAGGTCGGGCGTCACCTCCCGAATCCCATGCTGCTTCGCATGTTCCATGGCGTTCTTCAGGACTTCCTCATCAGTCTTCCCCCGAACGACATGCGTGCATCCGGACGACGGATCAACCTTGGCACACTCGACGACTTTACCCATGGTGGATCCTCCTCTTCGAGCCGGGGGCTCGAGGTTCGGGAAGATGAACCCGCTAGAAGATGTGCGATTGGCAGATTACAGAATATAGCGGGCGGGAAGCCGTAGGCAAGGACAGGTTGGATGGCAGGCGGGTGCGGAGGTTTACTTCCGGTACCGCATCCGTGTCCCGTGAGTCAGAGAGAGGGTGATTTCTTCCGGGGAGAGTTCCAGAGGGAAATAGGCGCCTGAGATCTGGGCGTTGTTGATCCTGGCTCCTTCAGGCTTGGTGGTCGGGAAGCTGATGCCGCGCAGAGTGCCTCGCGGGAGGTAGGCTGCTGAAATCTAACGGACCGGGTCGATGAAGAGGCTCACGTCAACGCTTCGAGCAGTTCAACATCTTTTTTCAGAAGTTGATTGACGAGTTCTGTCACCGGTTTGCCGCTCCTCTTGGCGATGCGCTCCAACCGTCTGCGCGTTGCGTTGTCGAGGTAGATCGGCAAATTCAGCTCGGCTCCTTTCCTGAAAAATTTTCCCCGAACCCCTTTCGAGAAATCGTACTCGCGTCTCATGCTACGTCCTCCGGTATTGCTTCAATTCGTTTTTGGTGGCTTTTCGAGCCGATATCAATCGAATAGTCGCTGTGTCATGGGCTGTTTCTCGAAAAGTATGGCTGGCGACGAGTATAGCGCCCATGGTGTCCATCCCCATCGTAATCCATCGCTCCTCCCGTTCACTATGGGGCTCGTCAAATTCTGAAAGGGCATCTGGATCGAGAAAGATCGTGGCAGCTCGCTCGAAGTAATCCCATGCTTTCGAAGATTCTGCCGGGCTTTAGCGTGATCCCACCCGAAGTGATACTGAAACCGGTTGCCCACCGGCCAATTATTTCATACTAGGAGCCTGTCCGACATTAGCCTCAGAAACATCTTGTTCGAGCCCTCCGACTCGTGTATAGGCATTCATACCTAACTACGAGAGAGGAGGCGTTGTCATGACCACCCGCACCTTTCGCCCCTATGACCCCGAGGAGCTGTGGCTGTTGCCGCCGTCGCCGCGCGACTGGCTGCCGGAGGATCACCTGGCGTACTTCCTGTCGGATCTGGTCGACGAATTGGATCTGACGCCGATCCTGGAGCCCTATCGGGGGGTGACGCGCGGCACGGTGCCGTATCATCCCCAGATGCTGGTGACGGTGCTGCTCTATGCGTACGCGGTGGGCCTGCCGGCGTCGCGGCAGATTGCGCGGGAACTGGAAGAGGATGTGGCCTTTCGGGTGCTGGCCGCGAACCAGCGGCCGGATTTCCGGACGATCAGCGACTTTCGCAAACAGCATCTGACGGCGTTGGCCAAGTTGTTCGTCGACGTGCTCAAGCTCTGCCAGCGGGCCGGCTTGGTGAAGCTGGGGCACATCGCCTTGGATGGGACCAAGGTGAAGGCGAATGCGTCGAAGCACAAGGCGATGAGCTACAGCCGGATGGTGACGGAGGAGGTGCGGCTCAAGGCGGAGGTCGAGGCCTTGCTCAAGCAGGCCGAGGCGGCGGATGCCCGGGATGATGCGGCCTATGGCCCTGACCGGCGCGGCGATGAGTGGCCCGCCGAGCTGGCGCGCCGGGAACAGCGCCTGGCGACCATTCGCGCCGCCAAGGTCGTGCTGGAACACGAGGCGCAGGCGGCGGCCGCGGTGCAGCAGGCGGCCCGCGAGGCTCGTGAGACGGAAGGGCCGCGCCGGGGTCGGCCGTCGCAGCCGCCCAGCCCGGTTCCCCACCCGAAAGCCCAGCGGAACTTCACCGACCCGGAGAGCCGGATCATGCCCGCCCCCGGGGCGAAGGGCAGCGTGATCCAAGGGTACAACTGCCAGGCCGCCGTCGATGCGACGGCGCAGATCATTGTCGCGGCGGAGGTCACGGATGAGCCCAATGACAAGCAGCAAGCCCAGCCGTTGCTGACGCAGGTGCTGGTCAACACGGAGCAGGTTCCCCGGACTGTCAGCATGGATGCGGGATACTTCAGCGAGGCGAACGTCGGGGCCGTGGCCGCGCTGGGGTGTGAGCCCCTGATTCCGCCGGATCGGCAACTCCATGGACAACCCGTGCCGGCTGTGCCCCGGGGCCGGCCCCCTATCGGATTGTCGGTGGCCGACCGGATGCGCCGCACGCTCCGCACAAAGCGCGGGCGACGGCTCTATGCCCGGCGGAAAGCAATCGTCGAGCCGGTGTTTGGTCAGATCAAGCAGGGCCGCGGCTTCCGGCAGTTCTTGCTGCGCGGGATGAGGAAGGTTCGCGGGGAGTGGGCGCTCATCTGTACGACCCACAATATGCTGAAGCTCTGGACCGCCTGGCGACGTCGACGCCGACCCGCCTGCCGGAGCGCGGGCAGGCGCCCCGGCGAGGGGCTGTGGGCACTGGGCAGCGGCCGGAAGGCGAACCGGAGAGGGCGGGAACAGTGAAAGGGCACCGTGCCAACCCATGCGCAGCCGAGTACGAACTGAATCAGCGGTCAAGAGCATGGTTCTCTCAGGTCAATGTCGGACAGGCTCCTAGATTCAACCGGCCAAGGAAAGATTGCGGCATTTGCGATTCGGTGGGTGTGGCGTGAGGAGCCAACGCCCCTTTCTTTGACAGGTGGCAGTTGGCTGCGGCGCAACCGGCGAATGAGTGCGTTCCCCTGATCCTTGAAATTGATTTAACTACGACGGAGGGAGGTCGTATTGGACTACTTCCGATACCGCATCCGGGTCCCGTGGGTGAGGGACAGGGTGATCTCTTCCGGGGAAAGTTCGGCGGGAAAGTAGGCGCCTGAGATCTGGGCGTTGTTGATGCTGGCTCCTTCGAGGTTCGCCCGGCGGAAATCCACCCCACGCAGGTCTGCTTGTCGAAAATAGCTGTCGCTGAAATCCAACCCGTCCGCATCCAACCCACGCAGGTCGAGCCCCCGCAGGTCGCAGTTGCGGAGGTCCACCGTCTGGCCCGAGGCCTTCTTCGCGTTGAACTCGGCGATCGCTCCGTCGCGCAAGAGCTGATAAAGGGGATCGTTGGAGATGCGCAGGCGTGAGGCATGCGGCTTGGTGACGCCCATAGACTATCGCCTCCTTCTGTTCTTTTCTCGGACGCCGTCGCACAAACTTGAATCCCGCTGCTGAACCAGGACGGGGACAGGCACCGCTGCAGACGGCGGAGCCTGTCCCCTTGGCTGCACATGGGTCACCCATCACTCATCTCCGCCATGACGACATACCGGAGCGGCCCGCCAGGCACCAAGGCGTCAAATGGGTAGCAGGTGACCGGAAGCAGCGTATGACCGTCCTCTTCCGAAACATGGAACGGCAGTCTGCCGTCGCTCACGCTGCTGCCAAGGACCCGGTAGCCGACCAGGGCGTCCTGGGCAGTCTGCACGTTGATTCTATCGTCCGGTTCCAGCCGCCGAAGAAACCCGAAATGGGTATCCCGATGCCCTGTGATAACGCTCACGCCTATCATGCCCGGTCTCGCGCTGCCTTCATAGTAGGCCGGGCCGAAGGCCAGCGTCCGTCCGTTCGCGCCGGACAGCACGATCTCGTCGATCCGGAGGCGAGGCACGATGAGCCTGGCGATGGGGACCGTATCGGCCCAGGGCCAGGGTTTGACGGTAGTCCGTCGTTCAATCGTCTCTTCCCAGGCCTGCCGCAGCAACCGTTGCGCCAATAGGGCCTTCATGTGGATCCACCCTCCTTGAAACAATTCCCACAGGCCGAAACTGCCGATGATGCCGATGACCAAGCCGGTAGAGAGCCGTCCGGACAGTCTCATTGTGTTGAACCTCTGAGACGAGCCGCGAACAGCAGCATCAGCAACAGCGCAAGCCAGCCCATGGCCAGGTGCAGAAGAGCGGAGGTCGCAGTCTGCGGCAATCCGAAAATGTGTTCGTAATCCTGGCCGTGAGGGAGGTCGGTCGGAAGCGGCTTCGTGCGCAGCGGCTCTGCGGCAGGCCTAACAGGCGTGACGTCGACGGCGACGAGGCTCGTGAAACGGCTGACCAAATGATGCCGGAGCGCAACCTCGACGATCTGGTTCCGGAGCGAGGCCTGGTCGGAGCTATGGGCGAGACGTTCTGTGAGCGCGTGAATCGCCTCTCTGGCCCACAGGACGGCAATGCCCTCCCGCGCTTGACGATCGGTCAAGTAGAACTCGGCCTGCCAAGGGCGAGAACCGATCCGTCCCGCGAGCCTGATCCGGTTTGGAAACGACGGCGCCTTGAGCGTGATCAGAATCGGTTCTCCCGTATAGAGATCAGGAATTCGCACCGGCAGCAGGTCTGTCTGGGTCCAGCCCTCGCCCGCGATCGCGAGATCGGTCAGGACCGGGTGCTCCAGCTTCTGGAACAGGCCCGTCATCCGTTCGCGCACCTGGTCGATCTTCCCGATATAGGTAAAGGAGCCGCGGCCGATCTCAGCCGCCCGCCGCATGAAATAGCTGTTGGGCGCCGAGCTGATGCCGACCGTGAACAGGCGGGAATCGCCCAGCCGCTTCTCGATCGTCGCGAACAATTCCGTTTCGTTGCCGATCTGCCCGTCGGTCAAAAAGATCACCTGGCGCAGTCGATCCGGTTGCACGGCTCCATCCAGGCCGAGCGCGAAGGCCGGGAGCATCTCCGTTCCCCCGGTGGCCCGGAGCGCGTTGACATAGTGAAGCGCCTGATCGAACTGGGCTTGAACGGCCGGCTGAGGAGAGGCAAACAACCGGTGCGTGACGCTGTTGAACTGGATGATGTTGAACCGGTCCTTCGGGCGCAGGCGGGTGAGGGCGAGACGCAGCGCGTCCTTGGCCTGATCGAGCGACGGTCCATACATGGATCCGGACGTGTCGATGACAAAGAGGACTTCGCGGGGCAGGCCGATAGTTTCGTCCTGAGCGACCTCCGGCGGCGTGATCATGAGCAGGGAGTATTGGGAGTCTTCGCGTGATTCGGTGAAGAGGGCTGTAGTCGGCATGGAACCGGGCTGCGGCCGCCAGATCAATTCGAAGTTGCGATCGGCCGGTACCGACTCATCCGAAAGCCTGACGTGCCAGTGCGTGGGCGCCTCGGCCGTCGCCTCGATAGCATGGAAGGGAGAATCGACCTGCGAGATCGGAAAGCCCGGCATGAGGTCGATCGAGAGGGTGACCGGATTGATGGGGCCTTTGGAGGGATGCAGCACAGGAGGGGTGATCCGGGAGGCGTCCGGCACTTGATCGGTCTCAGGCGCCCAGCCTGGACCTTGAGCATCGGGATTCGACGAGGAAGGCGATTCCGTCGAGGGGGCTGGGAGCGGACGACCAGGAATATAGCGCGGCCCGATTACCATCGGAAATCGCAGATGAGAGGTTCCCTGGTCGAACCGGATCCTGTCCTGATATTCGATCTCTATCTGAACGGTTTCCTTGGGTCCGATGTTGGCGACCGAGGCCGTGAACAGGTTGGGCCGTTCCTGCTCGACCAGACTCTCGTGCGCTTGCCCTCCGACTTAGCCCGTTCGTAGGTTTTCTTCGCCCCACCCCGTTCCTTGATCTGGCCTTCGATGAGCCGTTCGCCGATTCTCATCCGGAGATGGTCTACGGCGGCCCGTTCCGGCAGGGGAAAGGCGTAGATGCCTTCCATCCAGCTCTCGTTGGGGTTGGAAAACTGCTGGCGGACCTTGGCACGGGCGATGAGACCGGTGACCGAGATGGTGATACCGGTGTGGAGAGTCGGTGCGGGGATCAGCACACCGGGTTGGTCGGTCTTCAATAGGAGCGAGCCGCTGGTGATCTCTTGCAAGGACATCCCAGGGGTTTGGTCCGAGGCAAACGCGATCCCATACAAAGAGGTCATCCATTGGCCCACGGTCAAAACCATCGCGAGCGGGATCAGGAGGAGCATCAGCCGGGCGTGATGAGGGGATGCGAAATCGGGCATAGGGACTGACTCCTTGGGGCAAAGGGTTCAAGACGACTGTTGGTATTGGGAAGGCCGGAGGCCGGCTCATCCGGCCTCCGGCTTGACAGAAGCGTCAAGGGGTGACGCCTTGCTCGTCTGATGTGATGGGGCTCTCACCCTCGCGGGATTCGAGCGGTTGCGTCGGAAGGGAAGTCTCGGCTGAATCCATCGCCGGCTCTGTGGCCTGTTCAACCGTGGCGGTCTCCGCGGGAGCGGTCATGCTCTCCGCAGTCGCCGGCTCCACGGGCGGCACCAGATGCGAGGCGCCGACCTTGATGAACTCCAGATGGGCGCGTCGGTTGAGCGTGAGGCAGTCCGGGCTGTCGTCGAGGCAGAGGACTCCCTCTTCCCCGAGGCTCGCCGTTTTGATCCGATGCTCGGGAACCCCAAGAGCGATCAGATGAGCTTTCACTGCTTCAGCCCGCTTGAGTCCCAGCGCCCGGTTGTACAGGCTCGAACCACGGGCGTCCGTATAGCCTTGGATCACAAGGCCGTAGTCGGGATTCCTGGTCATGAAGGCCGCATGCTCGTTGAGATAGACCTTGGCTTCGTCAGTGAGACGATTTTTCCCAAAGTCAAACGAGATGTCGGCGTGAAGCGATTCGGTGAGTTGGGTCGGGAGGGCCTGAGTTGAAACGGAAGTCAGGTGTGTCGGCTGGACGGCTGTCTCAGCCGTTCGAGTAGCAGTTGTCGAATTGTCCAGTATCGCAACGGGCGATGAAGGGAAAGAAACCGAGGATGCCGGCGTCATCTGTTCCGGTTGCGAGGCCACCATCCAGGCAATCCCGATCCCGATGGCCAGCACGAGCACGGTTCCGCTCACGATCATGACTTCCTTCATGCCGCGATCCGACGTCTGACTACCTGGGGCCACGCTATCGGGTGTTGTGTCGGCGGCATAGACTGCCTGTTGTGCACCTTTGCTCATGGATCGAACTCCTTTCTTTGATCTCCCACTGTTACGCCCCCTCTCCCTTGTCGTCTCCCATGGCCGGTTGCCGAGCACCCATTGCATTCGCAACGCGCAATGGGTCCCGGAGCAACGGACACCCAGGAGAGGAGGCGGTGAGGGGGTGATCTGTTATTTGCCTGTTCGTCCGTTGCTCCGACGGGCTCTGCCTGATGTCACCTCCTTTCGCTCTGGACCGTCATCCCGAGGGAGTCCGTTGGGCCGGGGAACTCAGCAACAGAGGTGCCGCGCTGTCGAATGGAAATGAGGTGACAAAGGTCTGTAAAAACGGGCTCTTAAGAAAGGTGGGCTGGTGCGTGCCTTGCGGGGATATTGGGACCAGTGAGGGAATGCGGGGATAGCCCCGCAGGCATGTCGGGCAACCGGAGTGGTACGGGGAGACAGTCTACTTGGTCTGAGAGGGAAGCCGGCTGGCGCGGCCGAGCTGATCGAACTCTCGTCGGATAAGCACTTCCACCGCCTTGAAGTGGCGATCGGGCAGATTCTTGAACCGTTTTCGACAGGCCTCGATGGCTTCCGAAGTGGAGGGATAGTTCCGGGCCACTTGGAACAGGTGGTCCGTGTACTCGATGAGCTTCAGCTCGACGGTGCGAACCAGGGCAGGGTCCTGGGCAAGGGAGGTCGCGGCCAGGGTCTTATCCCCTCCTGTCTCGGCCAGGGCTTGGAAGCAGAGGCCCTTCAGCCGTTGGGTGACGGTGCTTCGGTCCCACCCCAGGGCCCTTGCCGTGGCCTGCATGTCGAACCGGTGATTGCGGAGGCATGCCAGCACCGCCCTGTCTCCCGTCACGTCGGGAATGGAAGCCGAATCGCCACCGCTGCGAGCGGATCGAGGTGGGAAGGGCAGGGCAAGCCGGAGATCGTCGACGCCCAGGAGGGACCTGTCCGTGAGGGCGACCGCCTGCTCGATACATTGCTGCAACTCGCGGACGTTGTGCGGCCAGGCATGATCCTGCAACGCCTTCAGGGCCTCTTCGGAGAACTTGAGAGCGGGCTTGGCCATCGCGGCCGCCGCCTTTTTCAGAACATGTTCCGCCAGGAGCGGAATGTCCTCACGGCGGTCGCGCAACGGCGGCAGGGTCACGACCAAACCGCGAAGCCTGGCGTAGAGATCGGGGCGAAACCAACCCTCTGTGACTCCCTGTGTCAGGTCTCGGTTGGTCGCGGCGATGACGCGGACATCCACGGTCGAGAGTTTGGTGGCGCCCACGCGATAGAACGTCCGTTCCTGGAGCGCGCGCAGGAGCTTGCCCTGGTGGTCGGGCCGGAGATCGCCGATTTCATCGAGGAAGAGCGTACCTCGATTCGCCAGCTCGAAATAGCCCGGGCGGTCCTGGGTCGCGCCGCTGAAGCTCCCGCGGACATGCCCGAACAATTCGCTCTCGAACAGCTCCGGCGAGATTGCGGCCATGTTGACCGCGACGAACGGCTGAGAGGCCCGTGGGCTGAGCAGATGGATCGCGCGGGCAAAGAGTTCCTTGCCGGTCCCCGATTCCCCAAGAATCAAAATGGGGATCGGCGTGCGCGCGGCCTTTTTCACCTCGCGGAACACCTTGAGCACGGTCTCATTGCGCGAGAGGATGCCAAATTGCCGGCATTCCTCGCGAAGGACCTCCAGGTCGGCCTGCGGCAAGCAGTCGTCCGGGACAGAGGCGGCCCTGAGGCCCGCGAGATCCGCCTCCAGCTCAATCAGACGCCGCCGCGCTTCGATTTCCTTGGCTGTGGCCTCTTCAATCGCCCGCTGCATCTGTTGGGCGGAGGATTCGAGCGAACGGGCCTTCATGGCGGATTCCGCCATCCCGGCTTGAGCCGCTTCCAGATCTTCCTTGAGTCGCTCAACGAGGGATTCCTGGGAGGCGACAGCTTCCCGCACCGCGGTCAGGTGGGCCTGCACCCGCTGGACATCCTGTTCAAGCACCCTGATCTGGACGCCGGCGGCCGCCTGTTTCCACAGCAGCGTACCGGCGGTCGCGAGCAACAGGCCGCAGAGGGGAATAAACAGCGGCAAGACCAGATGGGAGATAGACAGGGAACCGAAGACCAGGCCCAGATAGGCCGGGATGGTGAGGACGATCCCGATCGTCGCTCGTCCTGGTTTCCAGGTCAGAAAGAGCCAGGTTGCGAGGGCCGGGAGCAACCAGGAGACTACGATGGCAACCGGTCGTGACGCCGGCCTCGCCCAGCGTCCGATCAACAGTGACGCCAGCACATGATAGTCCGTCAGGGGCGGTCTATTGATGCGCCAGGCCGCTTTCTCCCGATCTCTGTTGTCGAGCAGGACGATCCTGTTCGCGAATCGGGTGCGGAGTTGGTCAAACTCTTTGGCCTCGATCAGGCGCCACAGTTCTTCGGGCCGGATGAGGTTCGCGGAAGACGGGAGGGGGGTCAGCAATGCCGGGACCATCAACTGTTCTGTCTTGTCGAGCGGCAGCACCAAGTCCTGTGCGGTTGAAGCGACGGAACCGGTGCCGCGAATTCTCAAGGAAGAACCGGACCGGAACGTGAGGTCCGAGGCGGAGAGGTCGGAGGCGGTCATGAAGGCCGCGAGCCCAAAGGCCGGGACCAGCCGATCATTCAACCGAACGAACAGCGGTATCTGCCGGACCGTTCCATCCCGCTCCGGTGAGACGATCTGATGCCCCGCGTTGGCTGAGGCTTCCAGCAACGAGCCGAACGGCGGGGACAGGAGGAGCGTCTCAGGCGCACCTGAATAGCGAGGATCGACGACCGACAGCCATTGTCTGTGCGTCAGGTTGGCACCGCTCTCTTGGTCTCCCTGGGATTGGGACTGAGGTCCGCTCTGAATCAGGGCCAGGGGGATCACGACTCGGCCGCTCTGGGCAATCAATTCGGCCAACAGCGTATCGCCGGCGGCTCCGCCCTGTTCCGGGGAGCTTGGCGTGGTCAGCGGGTCGAGCAGGCCTATGGCCCGCGCGCCGGCCTGCTCCAACGCATCGACCATCCTCGCGATCTGTTCCCGCCGCAGCCCGGCCTCGGTTGCCTGGGTCTCGTTCCCGCTGCCGACGATCACGATGCTCTCAACAGCGGGCGGGGCCTGCCGGGTCGCCCACCAATCATACAGGGCCCGGTCGAGCAGGGTCGTGACTGATCCCCCGGCGGAGAAAAGTCCCGTGCTCAGGATCGCCGAGAGTCCGCCGATCACCGCCGCCTGGATCAGACGCGACGAACGGGTCCGGCGCGCCAAGAAGTCTGCGGCGGTTTGACCGAGGGCCATCGACGGGATGTGCATCTGTATGATGGTTCGGCTACGGTGCCGTGCCGGCCTGTTTGGCTTGGTCGGCCGGTGGCGTCGCGCCGTTGGCGGCGGCGGCCCAGTCATTGAGCAATTGGTCCGCCTTGATTCCGTGCAGCCCCTTGAGGAGGCCCAGGGCGCTCTGTCTGTCCGCCGGAACGCCGAGGCCGAGGGCGCGGATGCGCGCCAGCGTCAACTTGGCCTGGGGCACTCCGTCTGCGGCCGCCGATTCGAAGTAACGCAAAATGCGGGGGTCGAAGGGCGGCACGATTGGGTCCGCTCCCTTCTCGTAGATGAGGGCCAATTGCGAGCCGGCCAGGGTATCCATGGCACTGGCTTCCCTGATCAGCACGGGGATGGCCTCCCCGATGTGGTTGAGGGCCAGCAGGTGGCCGCCGAGGCTGTCTTCGTTGTCGTTGCGGCTGATCGAGGGAAACTCCTTCCAGAGCGCCTCGCGATAGGCGGCGAAGGCCTGCGCGGCCTTGATGCCCTCCGGACTGTCCGGCCATTTATATATGGCCCGGCGAAGACGCGCCAGGGCATCATGGGCTTCCTGCACGCCTTGATCCTCCGCCGCCATCCACCATTGCACGGCGGTTCCCATCTGTTTCTCGATCCCGCTGCCGGAGGCATAGGCGGCGCCGATAAAATATTGGGCTCGGGGATGGCCCGCGGCGGCCGCCGTCGCAAATTCGACGGCGGCGTCCCTTGTCCGCTTGGTCAATTTCAACAACAGCCCCAGTTGGTAATGGGCGTCCGCCGAATCAGGCTTCAACTCCACGACGCGGCGGAAGGCCTCGATGGCCCCGGCCGTATCGCCGAGGCTGTAGCGCACCAGGCCCAGCGCATAGTGTACCTGGGGCCAGGAGGGCTGCTGGGCGACGGCGGTATTCAAGGCGGCCTGTGCTTCCTTCCAATGACGTTTGGCCATCAACAACATGGCGATCTTGAGATGGGCCAGGGTGACCTGCGGATCGCGCTGGATCACGCGGCGGTATTCCTCAAGCGCCCCGTCCATGTCGCCCAGCCCGGCGAGCGCCTCTCCAAGCTCAAGCCGGGCATCGATCAAATCCGGGTAGTCGCGGACCGTTTCGCGAAACTTGGTTGCGGCGTCCAGGTATTCACCCCTGTGCAAGAGAGCCTTCGCCTCATCCAATGGGTTGGCGGGAAGCGTGGCTGCCTCAGGCGCCGGCTGCGTCGGAGGAGCTGTTTCCGCAGTTTCTGCTGTTTCCGCTGTTTCTTGGCCGGGCGCCGGCTCCTGAACGACCGGTTCAGGAGGAGGTGCTCCTTCCGCCGGAGGAGGCACGGTGGCGGCGGGAGCCGGGACGTGCGGCGAGGGAAGGGGACTCTCTTCCACTTGCGGAGTCGGCAGGGTGAGTTCCGGTGGGAGATCCGGGCGAGGTTGCGGCTGGGCAGCCGTGCCGGAGCCGGGGCTGGTCAGGTCGGGCGGCGCGGCGAGGGAGGAATCCGAATCGCGGTTGCTCTGAGGTTCGGAAGCTTGGTTGCCTTCCGGACCGGAACCTTGAGGGCCGGAGGGAGGGGCGGATTCGGTCGAAGCGGGCTGCGAAGGGCCTTCAATGACCGGTTGCGCAAACGGGGCGGAGCCATCGGCTTCGAGCGCAAGGAACCAGAGGAGGACCAATCTGAGCAGGAGTTTCATGGTATTTCGCTCGGCACGCAGTCACGCGATTCCCATTATAGCAATCAGACCGTCTCCGTTACATCTTCGGCCTGACTCATCCTTCCGCTCTTGAACATGGTGAGGCTGCCGCTGTAACGTAGTCGAACGATACGGTCCGCCGGACGAGCAACCCTCCGGAGCTGTCGTCTTACATCCTTATAAATCTTCTACAAAGGAGGAATACCATGCCATTGCGACTAGGCGATGAAGCCCCCAATTTTACGGCCGATACGACCGAGGGCAAGATCAACTTTCACGAGTGGCTGGGCAACGGATGGGGCATTCTCTTCTCGCACCCCAAGGACTTTACGCCCGTCTGCACCACCGAGCTGGGCTACATGGCGAAGATCGCGAACGAGTTCAAAAAACGGAACGTCAAGATTCTTGCCGTGAGCGTCGACCCGCTCGATGCCCATAAGGGATGGATCAACGACATCAATGAAACGCAAAACTGCACCGTGAACTATCCGCTGATCGCCGACCCGGACAAGAAGGTCGCGACGCTCTACGACATGATCCACCCGAACGCGCTCGACAATATGACCGTCCGGTCCGTGTTCGTGATCGGACCGGACAAGAAGATCAAGCTTACCCTGACCTACCCAGCCTCCTGCGGCAGGAACTTCGACGAATTGCTGAGGGTCATCGATTCGCTGCAACTGACCGCGAACTATAAGGTGGCCACCCCGGTGAACTGGAGGGAAGGGCAGGACTGCATCATCACCCCGGCGGTCAACGACGAAGAGGCCAAGCAGCTCTTCCCGAAGGGCTTCAAGACCATCAAGCCCTATCTCCGCTACACCCCGCAGCCGAATAAGTAAGGGCCTGGGGCCGGTCTGAACGGAGAAGAGCCGCTTTCGAGCGGCTCTTCTTTTTTCGGCTCCTGAGAGGTCCGAGATGATCGTTTCTGTTCGAGCGGCTACACCAATAGCAGGCCCGCTTGTTTGACTGTTCGCCAGGCGCTCTTCCGTGACCAGGAGTCGAACGCCGAGGGGCCGCCGAACGGATAGGTCTCTCGCATCTCTGCCAATCTCCGGTAAGCCGGCGGTGATTGTTTGTTCCGAGTATTAGCGGCCGCGATCAGTTCCAGCAACCATTGCGCCTGTGGCTTGTCGAGGCGGATGCGACGATCCTCCGTTTCGTTCGGGAGAATGACCGTACAGCGCTGCCTGTCGGTCTGTTCGATGACCGGCTGCCCTCCGATCCAGACCAGTTGCCTGTTGTGATCGGCGAGGGAGCGGCCGGCAGGCTTCGATGGTTTTACGGCGCGTGCGATCCAATCGCGCGGGACGGTCGTTACAGGCGCGCGGTGGGTAAACCAGCGATGGACCGGCCTCTCAAATCCTTGCCGTTCCATATAGGCTGAGAGCGCGGTGCGAAGGCCGAGCCCCAGCCAATCGGGAACCCTGGCCGACCGGTCTTCATGGACCAGATCGTTTTCCGCAAACCCTTGAAACGCCGGTCCAAGAATCCCGATGCCGTGGCGGCCGGGGTCGAGGCCGATTGGGCTGTGGGCGGTGGCGACGAATTTGTGCCAGAACGCGGATTGAATCAGATCCGCGGCGAAGAGTTGCCGGACCCGTTCGAGGCTGTCGACCGTTTCTTGGATCGTCTCGCTCGGGAATCCATACATCAGGTACGCATGGATAAGCACGCCGGCCTGCCGAAAGGCCGAAGCGACCCGAACGGTTTGATCCACCGTGATGCCCTTGTCCATTTTGGCCAGCAGGCGATCGGACGCTACTTCAAGGCCGGCGCTGACGGCGATGCAGCCTGATGCGGCCAAGAGCCGGCAGAGATCCGGCGTGAAGGCTTCCTCGAAACGGATGTTGCCCCACCAGGAGATCGTCAAGCCCTTTTCCAACAGCCGCAGCGCCAGCGATTTGAGCGAGGCCGGAGGGGCGGCCTCATCGACAAAGTGGAACCCGCGCCGGCCTGTTTCCTGGATCAATGTCTCGATGCGTCCGAGCAAGACCTCCGTGGCCGCAGCTTCATAGTTGCCGATGTAATCCAGCCCGACATCGCAAAAGGTGCAGCGCTTCCAGTAGCAGCCGTGGGCGACGGTCAGTTTGTTCCAATGACCGTCGGACCAGAGGCGATGCATTGCATTGGTCGTGTCAAGGATCGAGAGGTAGCGATCAAGCGGAAGGCCGTCGTAGGTCGGCGTGCCGATCTCCTGTATCGAAAAGTCCGATTCCGAGGCGGCGGACGTAAAGACCACGCTGTTCTGCTGGCGAAAATAGGTTCGGCACAGCGAGGTCACTGACCTCCGACTGGACAGGTATTCCGCGAGGCAGAGCAGCGGCCGTTCTCCATCGTCCAAGGTGACAAAGTCCACATAGTTGAAGACTCTGGGGTCTTGCAACCGACGAAGTTCCGTGTTGGCATAGCCGCCGCCCAGCGCGACGGTCACGGTTGGATCAGTCGCCTTGAGCCATTGAGCGATCCGAAAGGCTCCGTAGAGGTTCCCCGGAAAGGGCACGGTGAGGCCGACTAACGAAGCTCGAACGGCTGTCATATGTCGAGCCAGCGCCTCAAGCATCAGGCGATCGGTCAGCGACGGGGTGGCGGATAGCGATTGAAGAACTTGATCGAACGATGAAGCGGAGGTGCCCACATGCTCGGCATAACGGCTCAAGGCAAACTGAGGAGCGACAGTTGCTTGGATCAGGTCCGCAATGTCTTCGAGATAAAGCGTGGCCAGATGTTTGGCCTGATCCAAGGTGGACAAAGTGCCTGAACGCTTGTCCGAATCCAGGAGGCGCGCAAATCTGGGACCCTGAGGAAGGAATCGGCCCTGACAGATGCGCGTGGCCAGGGATGGATCTCTGCCCTGGAGGAAGGCAACCACTTCATCGATCGAGTGGACATAGGCCTGTTCGAGGGCCAACATCTGTCTGGCCTCGCCCGGAAGGTTATCCGACTGTGGCCTGATGGTCTCGAAGACCTCCTGCAACCCCTTCTTGGAGAACAGAGAGAGGACCAGCTCAATGCCGAGGTCTGCTTGAAACGTCTCATAGCCGCGGGAGCGCAGAAATCCGGTCAGATAAGCGGTCGAAGGATAGGGCGTGTTGAGCTGGGTCAGGGGCGGAATGATCAGCAAGACCCTGGGGCGTCCTATCCCTTGGGTCTGGACAAGATTCTCACTGTTGGGTGGGGTGGCCGAAGGTGCGATCAGGGCCATGGGTCAGGACTGTCGGTTTGAGGACAGGGACCGGCTGATCTCTTGGATGAATTGCCGGCAGCCGTTCACAAGTCCGTCCGGATGTTTCTGAATTCGGCTCCCCAGAATATAGACTACGTTCGCTCCGTACACTGATGTCATCTCCGCAATCTGCTCGAAGCCCATCCGGCCGGCGGCGCTGGGAAACATCGATCTCGTTCCGCCGAACGGCTCCGACGTCGTGCGCGCGATCGCCAGGCAGTCCTCTCTGGTCATGACATAGTCGCCGCCATAGGTCGGATAGAGGCTGATGTCCGCTCCCATCAACCGCGGGAGCTGGCCGTAGAGAAGGGCAGGAGCGATACCGGTTTCGCGGTTGACCGCGTAGGTGCCCAGCAGAGCGGGGTGACTCAGGATCGGAAGTTTCAGCTCCTGGTCGCTTGCCAGCAGACGCAAGGTCTCATAGCCCGCAAGCCCGGGACAGACGAGCAGGGCGCCGGCTCCAGCGGTCTTTGCGAACAGGGCGCGATCTCGCGCTGCCGGGAGGGCCGAACCGATATGCGGGGCGTAGAGGCAGTGCTGTCCGGTTTCACGATTGGCGTGGGTCACCGCCTCCGCGCAGGCCCGTACCCGATCTTCGAAGCGGCAAAAGGGCTGATCGTTGAGCCCTTGATCGTCCTTGACTAGATCGATGCCCGCAGAGGCGAATTGATAGGCAAGGTCGGCGAGGTCCCGCACGGACAGGCCCAGCGGCTTGAGCACGGCACAGACCAGCGGGCGATGGGAAATTCCCAGGAGGGTCCTGAGGCCCGCTTGCCCGAAACGCGGACCGGTCCAGCCGTCGAGTCCCTGTTCCGGCAGGTCAATCCTTGTCACGCGGATGCCGCGCTTGAGGCTGGTCGTGCCGTAAACCAGATGGAGCAGATCCACGGAGCTGGCCTGAGCCAGCTCGACCGGGAAGCTGATCCTGGCGATCCATGAGCCGGCTCCGGCTGCTTCAAACGATTCGATCCGGCCGAGCAACTGGTCCCGGATGGGCCCGTCGGGAATAATCTCCTCTGCCGCCTCCACAGTTTGGTCGATGCAGATCAGGTCGGCCTGCCGTCGTGCTTGGCGTTCGTCGCCGATGATGCAATACGTGACCGGCAGCCTGAGGCCGGAGAGAGAATCCGAAAGGGATGCGGAGGGCGAGACATCCACAATGGAAGAGAAGTAGCATAGGCGATCGGGCTGCTGCCAGCCCCGCCGGTCCTGATGAACGGGACCTTGAGCACGGCAACAAAAGGAGCCAGCATGGCGCGAATGAACGGCAAGTCGGTTCTCTTGAGCATGGCGGCGTGGGTCGTCCTTACCTCTTCGGCTCAAGCCGAGCTTGATGACCGGAGCATCATCGACCTGACGTATCCTTTCGATGAACACACGATCTATTGGCCCCACAACAAACCCTTCGCCTGGGAGCAGACTTCATGGGGGCCTTCGTCCGGGGGCTATTGGTACGCATCGGGACAGTTCTGCACCGCGGAACATGGAGGGACGCATCTGGACGCTCCGATCCACTTTGCCAAGGATGGCCTGACCTTGGATGAAATCCCGCTTCAGAAGCTGATCGGGCCGGCGGTCGTGATCGATGTGTCTGAGGCGGCAAAGCAAGACCGGGACTATCGCATGACGGTCGCCGACATCCAGGGTTGGGAAAAGGCTTACGGAAGGATTCCTGATGGGGCGATCGTCTTGATGAGGACCGGCTGGGGACAGTTCTGGCCGGACCGCAAAGCCTATTTGGGCAGCCAGACTCCGGACGATGCCGCAACACTGCACTTTCCGGGCTTTTCGAAGGAAGCGGCGGTCTATCTGACCAGCGGACGCCGGATCGACGGCATCGGCATCGATACGGCCAGCATGGACCATGGGCCGTCCCGGGATTTCATCGTCCATCAGATTGTCAATGGAGCGAACCTCTATGGTCTGGAGAACCTGGCCAATCTGGATCAGCTCCCGCAGAAAGGTGCGACGCTGATCCTGTTGCCGATGAAGATCAAGGGCGGGAGCGGAGGGCCGGTTCGCGTGATCGCACTGTTGCCGCAGGAGATCAAGAGATAGAGGGAGGCTGCCGTGTCATTGACGATCGCTGTCCTGGGCGGAGGGTTGATGGGAAGACCGATGGCTTTGCGTCTCAAGGCCTGCGGCCACGACCTGCGGCTTTACAACCGGACGAGCCGGAAGGTCGAGGACCTGGGACGGCAAGGGATATTGGTGGCTAGCCACCCCATGCAGGCGATCGAAGCCGCAAGGGTGGTCATTCTCATGCTGGCCGATGCGCCAGCTATCCATGCGGTGTTGGATCAATTGGACGGCAAGTTCCCCTTCGAGGGAAAGACCGTGATCCAGATGGGGACCATCAGTCCCGAGGAAAGCCGGGCTTGCGAGCGGAGGATCGTGACGCTTGGCGGCGACTATCTGGAAGCGCCGGTTCTGGGAAGCCTTGCCGAGGCGAAGGAGGGTCGTCTGTTGGTGATGGTGGGAGCGAAGCCCGAGCAGTTCGCCGAATGGCGGGAGCTGTTGGCCTGTTTCGGTCCTGATCCGCGGCACCTCGGCACGGTCGGGCAGGCGGCCCTGGTCAAGCTGGCGCTCAACCAATTGATCGCGTCGCACATCGCGGCCCTGTCGCTCAGTCTGGGATTAATCCAGCGGTCCGGCGTTCCGGTGGAATCGTTCATGGCGCTGTTGCGGGAGAGCGCCCTGTTCGCCCCCATGTTCGACAAGAAATTGCCGCGATTGCTCGACCGGCGCTATGACCATCCGAATTTCTCCGCCCGGCACCTGCTGAAGGACATCGACCTCTGCCGCGAAACGGCTGCGCGACTGAATGTCCAGACCGGCGGGTTGGACGGGGTGCGAGCGCTGGTGGCGGAAACTGTCCGCCAAGGCTGGGGCGACGCTGACTATTCCGCTCTGTTCGAAGTGATCTCGCCCATTCAACCGGAAGGATAAGCCAGCTTCGATTGCTTCCGAACGCGGAACCGGCGGCCCGTTCTTGACTTCATCCGCCGAAGCCGATATTCACATCCCGCTAGCGCGCATTATTCATAACGGTTCGTTGCGAAATTGCGGAGTCGCGTTGCGAGACGGGCGCGTGGAGCCTCGAGGGGCCGAGGCATACTTGAAACAGTATGTTGAGGCCGTGAGAGGCGAGCCCGCCCGCTGGCATGCCAGTAAGTCGCATGCCAGCTTGTCGCAGCAGCGAGGCCGCAATTGCAGTAGAAGCGTTCATGAATAATGCGCGCCTGGCGCACCGGCGTCGATCACCGCACCTCACGAGAACCGACAAGGAGCCATGAGCATGACCGAGTTACGACTGTTCTACGCGACCAACCGCAACCATCTCGGCAAGGATCGATGGCGCCCCGACGGCTACGGCAAGAAATTCAGCGACGACGGGGTCGAGAATCTCCGCTTCGGCAGGCTGACGCTGGAAGCCGACGAGTCCAAGATGGCCAGGTATCTGGATAAGGACTGCGAAACGATGGGACAGGGGGACGGCGAAGGCCTGATCAAGTACCTGTCGAAATGCGCCGAGTCCGCCGACATCGTGGCCTATCGGGAAAAGATCAACCGGTCGGTCGCCGAGGACCAACAGGAGAACATCAAGCTGGGATCACAGGCCGCGTTTGCCGATCTTCAAGCGATCATGTTCAAAAATACGGACGTGCTGATCTATATCCACGGCTTCAACGTCTCCTGGGTCGACGCGGTCGGCTCGGCCCTGTCGCTTCAGGAAATGCTGAACCACTGCCCCGAGGGGGACCCCAAACAGCACGTGCAGGTGGTGCTCTTCAGTTGGCCGTCAGACGGGATGGCGCTGCCGTTCGTCTCCTACAAGTCGGACCGGTCCGAAGCGGCCGGGTCCGGCAACGCTGTCGGCCGCGGCATTCTGAAGGTGCGGGATTTTCTCGCGAGCCTCCGCCGCGCGGATGAACAGCTCTGCAAGCAGGATCTTCATCTCTTGTGCCATTCCATGGGCAACTATCTCTTGCAGAACGCGCTCGAACGGTGCGACGCCTTCACGCCGGGCAACGCCTTGCCCCGTCTGTTCGAACATATCTTCCTCTGCTCCCCCGACGTGGATGACACGGCGCTGGAGGAGGGGCAACCGTTGGGGCGGCTGCACGAATTGGCCAGGAGCGTCAGCGTCTATCATAATCGAGGCGATGCGGCATTGGTCGTGTCGGATTACACCAAAGGCAATCCCGACCGCCTCGGATCGAACGGGCCGGCCCGGCCGACGCTGGTGCATAACAAGGTGCATCAGATCGACTGCACAAGCATTGTCAAGGGTCTGGTGGAGCACAGTTACTATCTGGTGGGCAACGTCAATGCGGATATCCGCATGAGCATCGACGGGATGCAGCACGACGACCTGAGACGCCACCGCAACCGGGTCGGGGTGATGGGCAATCAGTGGGAGATGCGGTCCACGTAATGTGGACTCACGGCCTCCTCTCCGAGGTGCCCGTTGCTCTCCCGTTGCAACGTATCATGAGAGAGGGCAGGGAGAGGGGAGACGCAAATGCTAGGACGCGACGAACTTGATCGCGGCCGAGTTGATGCAATACCGTAGTCCCGTCGGCCTCGGGCCGTCCTTGAAGATGTGGCCTTGATGGCCCTCGCATCGCGCGCAATGGACTTCCGTACGGGGATACAGCAGGTGGAAATCGGTCTTGGTGCCGATCACATGAGAGGCGACCGGCTGCCAGAAGCTCGGCCAGCCTGTGCCGCTGTCATATTTGTGCTCGGATGACCAGAGTGGAAGCTCGCATCCGGCGCAGAGATAGAGACCGGCCTGCTTGTTGTCATGATAGGCGTTGAAAAAGGCCCGTTCAGTGGCTTCCTTCCGCAGGACCTGGTACTGCTCCGGCGTCAGTGATTGTCGCCACTGCTCATCGGTCTTGACGACCTTCACGATAGTTGCGGGGATGTCCATGGTTCGTCCTCCTGCTTGGAATGGACCGCCGATGCGCCGGCTTCCGGTTCACCGGCTCGGCCAGACCTCGACGACCAACACCAGTCTCTCATAAGGATGGCGATGAAACAATCAGCCCGCCGGCCTGTTGAACGGGAACCGGATCTGAGCCAGGATCAACGGGAGGATCTGCGCCGGTTCGCCGACCTGATCGCGCGAATCCTGGACACGTCGTTTCAGATTCCTGGCACCGGCATCAGGTTCGGACTTGATCCGCTGCTCGGCCTCCTGCCTGGGGCGGGCGATGCGGTGGCAAGCCTGATCGGGTCCACGATCCTCATTCTTGCCGCCAAGCTTCAAGTCCCGCGCATCGTCCTGGTTCGAATGTCTTCCAACATGGCGATCAATGCGATCGTCGGCGCGGTGCCGCTCGTGGGGGATGCATTCTCCGTCTGGTTCCGCAGCAACGTCCGGAACGCCGAGCTGCTGCGCCGGCATGCGGCGGCGGAGCGGCGACCTTCGACCCTTCAAGACTGGCTCTTCGTCCTGTCTCTGGGAACCGCCACCCTGCTTGTCATCATCGGGGCGATTGTGCTGGTGCTGTGGGGGATCTCCGCCCTCTGGAGGCTGGCCTCGGGCGGATAACCGAGACGGTCCTTCAGATTTCTGCCAGCCCTTCTTGCCGCTGGTGCAAAAAAAAAAAAAGGGGCCGGCCAAGTGGCCGGCCCCCTTCGTGCAACCGATCAGCCTACAGGACTTCGACCGTCTCGGCAGCAGCGGCCTGACCGGTCTTTTTTGCTGCCGCCTCGCCGGTTTCTTCGATAGCCGCGCGCAGCACGTCGTCGATCCGCTCGGCAAGGATGAACTGCACGGCCTTGTGCACCTCTTCCGGCACCTCCTTGAGATCCTTCTCGTTGGCCTTGGGAAGGATGACGCGGGTGATGCCGGCCCTGTGAGCCGCCAGCACCTTTTCCTTGATCCCTCCCACCGGCAGAACCAGGCCGCTCAGGCTGATCTCTCCGGTCATGGCCGTATCCCGCCGCACCGGCACCCCCGTGTAGGCCGAAGCCAAGGCCGTCGCCATCGTGACCCCGGCGGATGGGCCGTCCTTGGGGATGGCGCCCGACGGAACGTGGATGTGCAGCCCGTTCCGCTTGAAGCGGGAGATGTCGAGCCCCATGCCTTCGGCGTGGGACCAGAGGTAGCTCCGCGCCGCCCGCGCCGATTCCTGCATCACCTCTCCGAGTTGTCCCGTCAAGGTCAGGTCGTGGCTGCCAGGCAGGAGACTGGTCTCCACGTAGAGGACATCGCCCCCGGTCGGCGTCCAGGCCAAGCCGGTCGCCACGCCGGGAGGCAGTTCCTTCCGGATCTCCTCCGGCTGGAACCGTTCGGTCCCCAGCCATTCCTGCACCTCCTCCTTCGTGATCTCGATCGCCGACTCCGCTTGCTCAGCCGGCGATTCGGCGATCTTCAGCGCGATCTTGCGGGCGAGCTTGCCGAGCTGTTGTTCGAGCTGACGCACCCCCGCCTCTCTGGTGTAGCGGGCGATGACCAACGTCAGGAGTTCCGGCGAGAGCCGGACCAACTCCCGCTTGAGGCCGGCCTCTTGAACCCGCCGGGGCCAGAGGTAGCGCTGCGCGATCTCGAACTTCTCCTGCTCGCTGTAGCCCGGAAGCCGGATGACCTCCATCCGGTCCAGGAGCGGCTGCGAAATGGGATCCAACGTGTTCGCCGTCGTGATGAACATGATCTTGGAGAGATCGAACGGCAGATCCAGATAGTGATCCCGAAACGTGTGGTTCTGCGCCGGATCGAGAATTTCCAACAGGGCCGCGGCCGGATCGCCCCGGAAATCACGGCCCACCTTGTCCACTTCGTCCAGCATCACGACCGGGTTATTCACCCCCGCGCGCCGCAACGCCTGGATGATGCTGCCGGGCATGGCGCCCACGTAGGTCCGCCGGTGGCCCCGCAGTTCCGCCTCGTCATGCACTCCGCCCAAACTCACCCGCTCAAACTTGCGGCCGAGCGCGCGCGCGACGGATTGGCCGAGACTCGTCTTGCCGACGCCGGGAGGCCCGACGAGACACAGGATCGGCGCCTTCGCGGTCGGGTTGAGCTTCAAGACTGCCAGATGCTCGACGATCCGCTCCTTGACTTCCTTGATCCCGTAGTGGTCCTCGTCCAGCACCTGGCGCACTCGGGCCAGCTCCAGGCTGTCCTCCGAGGACTTCTTCCAAGGCAATTCGAGCACCAGCTCGAGATAATTGCGGATGACCTGATGGTCCCCGGCCGACGGGGGCAGCTTGGCCAGGCGGGCAAGCTCCCGCTCCGCGTCCTTCTTGACCGATTCGGGAAGGTCGGCCTCGCGGATGCGACGCCGCAGTTCGGCCACATCGCCTTCCTCGTCCTCGTCCTCGCCGAGTTCCCGCTGAATCGCTTTCAGTTGTTCGCGGAGGATGTACTCGCGCTGGGTCTTTCCGATTTTCTCCTGCGCGTCGCTCGCGATCTTGTTGCGAAGCTGGAGAATCTGGACCTCGCGGGCCAAGGCCGCGTAGACGTTGCGGAGAAGGTCCTCGCGCGTGGAGGCTTCGAGCAAGGCCTGCTCCTCGGCCAGCGTCAAGTTCAACAACGAGGCCACGCGATAGGCCAGGGAAATCGGGTCCGGGTCCATGCCCAGGGAGAGCAACGCTTCGGTCACGCCGCTGGTCTGCACCAGCTTGGTCAACTCGCCCGTCAAATCGATGATGGCCCGATGCAGCGCGTCGGCCTCCGCTCCGCTCTCGCCCTCCAGCGACAGGGGCCGCACTCGCCCTTCCAGGAAGGGATCCAGCCGCTCGAGCTTGATCAGCACCTGACGGTCCACTCCCTGCACGAGCGTGTGCAATTGGCCGTCGGGCGTGCGGCCGATCTGCTTGATGATGGCTTTGGTTCCGATCGCATAGAGATCGGTCTGCGTCGGCTGTTCGAGGTCCGGCTGACGCTGGGCCACGATGAGGAGTGTCTTGTCCTCGGACTTGGAAGCGGCTTCAACCGCCGCGATCGACCGTGGCCGGCCGATCGTCACCGGCATCATGACACCGGGAAACAGGACGGTTCGTTTGACCGGCACGATCGGCAGGGTCGTGAGATTGGTCTCGTCGCTCATGGTCTATCTTCTCCTTTACGGGCCGCAGACAGGCATCGGCACGTAACTGTAGATAGGCACGGGCGGAACGAAGTCAAGCAATCGGAGGCCGGGCGAGGGGAGAAGCGGAGCGGCCGGAGGCGCAAGCTCAAGCTTTTCGAGGAGTTGTCCGACCGGCGCTCACTGTCGATCCATGAACAGGGACCCGGGACTATCCGAGACCGTGTCTTGGTTGCTGCGCCTGCCGCTGCCGTTGGGAAAATTGCGGGCATAGTAGTCGGCGCCTGCCAGGTCGAAGAAGCTCGCCACGCTGCCGCCTTCGGCCAGGCCGAGCCCGCGCGGGACAAGGTAGCGATCCTTCCCTCCTTCTTCGATGAAGGCGCTCCAGGCATTGTGGTGGCCGACCCCCAGACCGTTGGAACGTTCGAATGAGTAGGTGTCGTCATCCGTGCCGGCGTCGATGCCGAGCATGACGCTCACATCCCAGGCTGCTCCCGCGTTGTAATGGGGACCGGTCGAGTCGTAGTAGTCCGCCCCCCGGTAGTCGATGAAGAGGCCGGCTCCATAGTGCGCGCCGGCTGCCAGGCCGTAGCGGGCGGCCAAGTGGTCGTCGTTTCCTCCCAGATCCAGCTTGACCCCGATGCCGAAGAAATAGCCGGTCCCTTGAGAAAAGTTGGCCGTCTGGTAATGGTCGTCCCCTTCCAGGTCGAGCAACATCCCAAGACCGCCCGCGAGGGCGTAGGCCAGGTCGTCCTGGTTCTTGGACAGGATGCGGATGCCCGATCCGACCCCGACGCCGAAGCACTCGAATTGATACAGGGGATTGTTCGGATCTCCGTCCGGAACATCAACAACATTGTAGACACTCGGGTACTTGCCGCCGCATTGGTAATTATCGTGGCCTGACAGGTCGGCGGCGACGCCGATGCCGCCCGGGCCGGCAAATCCGATGGCATAACCGAAGCTGTGATATTGATCGTCCCCTTCGACATCCACGAGCAGGCCCAACCCGCCGATCGCGGCACCTTGGGTGAATTTGGAGCCTGTATAGATGTCGTTGCCCTTTTCGTCGTACAGGAGGCCGATGCCCGCAAACCCGGTTCCTCCGGACCCTTCGAGCAACTCGTAACTGTCGTTGCCGGATTTGTCGATGAGGAGTCCGATGCCTCCGCGTCCCGTCGCAAGGCCGAGGGGCATGCTTGGAGAGTAGGCATCATTGCCGGCCAGATCGATCACGATATGGACCGACTGGTCCACATGGCCGGGCGCCGCGACGGCGCCCCGGTAGATGTCGTCGCCGCCGAGATCGATGATCAAGGCGATCCGACCGTCGAGCTGGTAGGTATTGGGGCCGGGTCCTCCCACCACGATCGTGCCGGCCGAGGTCTCCCGGACGAGCAGCACGTCCCCCTTCACGCCTTCCGGCGGTTTCTTGATCTTGGGCGCCGTGCGGAGGGCCTCGTTCAAATCGCGCAGCAGATCCATGCTGCCGAGTTTCGTCGCGAGCTGGGCGGCTGTGACCAGCGCATCGTACTCGACATATTCCTGGATCAGTTGGATATAGCGCCGGTTGCTGTAGAGCAGGAATTTCGTCTGGCTGTCTGGGTCCGCAAACTGAGGGCTGAAGTCATCGAGAAACTTCATCGCATGATCGAAGAGAAACTGTCGATCTTCCGTCGACAGACGCCGCATGGCACGATCGCAATGGTGCTTCACCTGTTCGAGCAAGGCGGCCAGGGTGTCGCCTGGGGCCTTCTCGCCGCCGCCGAGCCGCTTGGTCGCGAGAATTTCATGATCCGGCTTGACCCGGCTCTTCTCAAGCGTCAACAACAGGTCGTCCAGGCCCTCGACCCCGTGTTTGGAGAGGGCGCTGACAAGGAGCCCGTAGGATTCCAGTTGCGCCATGCCCTGCCAGGGGTCCAGCAGGATATCCAGCGCGTCGCCGCGCTTGCCGATGGCGGGAAAGGTGCGCGCGCCGGTGAGGGCCAAGAGGGTCGCTTTATTTTGCGCGCCCACGTTGGACTCAAGGAAGGGCACAACCTGGCGAGCCAGGCGCCCGACCGCCGGCTCGACGCTGAGTCCTGGCGGCAGCGGGGGCTCGATGGGCATGATGGGCAATTCCGGCAGGGAGGACCGGCAGGCTCCCAGGAAGACAAGCGCAACCAAGATGAACAGTCGCCTGCCTGGTGCAAAGCGCCGTGCCTCTATGCTATGCATGGAACAACAACTCGTGCGATGTCACCGGCACCCATGAAGTTTTGCCCCCAGTGCGCGGCGCCCCTCGGCAGGAAAATCCCGCCCGGCGATCACTTGCAGAGACTGGTGTGCGATCTGTGCGAGACGATCCTGTACGAAAATCCCAAAATCGTCGCGGGCTGCATCGTGGAATGGGAGGACAGCGTCCTGTTGTGTCGACGAGCGATCGATCCGCGAATGGGATTCTGGACCTTTCCGGCCGGCTTCATGGAACTTGGCGAGGGGACGGAGGAAGCGGCTTGCCGGGAAACGCTGGAGGAGGCGCAGGCGATCGTGCAGGCGTGCCAATTGTATGCGGTCGTGAGCATGCCCCACATCGGGCAGGTCTATATGGTGTTTCGAGGGCAATTGGCTGCGCCGGACTATCGTCCCGGCCCCGAGAGCTTGGAAGTGGACCTGTTCGTGCATGATCGAATTCCCTGGGATTCTCTGGCCTTTCCCGTAATTCGCGATGTGCTGGCCCGTTACGTGTCGGACGCGCGGACCGGCGTCTTTCCGCTCTATGTGGCCAGCCTCGGACCATCTAAGTAGAACGGCGCTGTTGGCGCGACCGGCCGAGCCAATCGATGCTCCCGGTCATGTCTCGCGTCCTTCGGTACGCTTCGCGACCCGATACTGTCATCTTACCTCAGAATAGGGAGGACTCCCCCGGAATTGCAATATCGGCTCCTGCTCAAAGTCAGAGTGGCCGATGTTTACTTTCTGCCGGGAGATTTCTACAATCCGGCCCCACTCTTTCTTCTTACTCTTATGGCCAAGACACGCCCATCCCGCCAGCGCAAGGCATCGTCCCCGCGGAATTCCCCGCGCGGTCGCGGCAAACAAACGGTTCCGGTCGGCGCGGCGGAAAAACGGCGCTTTGCGCAGGCCCTGTTGAAGTGGTATGGGGAATACGGCCGCGATCTGCCCTGGCGGCGAACCTCCGATCCGTACAAGATTTTGGTCTCGGAAGTCATGCTCCAGCAGACGCAGGTCGATCGGGTGATTCCCAAGTACTATGAATTCCTCGATCGCTTTCCGACCTTCGACGCGCTGGCCAAGGCGCCGCCGGAGGAGGTGCGCGCGACCTGGTACCCCCTCGGGTACAACGTGCGGCCCTATCGGTTGCACAGCATCGCCAGAGAAACGGTGGCGCGCTACGGAGGTCAATTGCCCAGCGAGGCCGACGAGCTGCTGTCCTTCAAGGGGATCGGCCGGTATACGGCCGGCGCCATCCGTGCCTTTGCCTTCAATCAGGATGCCCCGATCCTCGACACGAACGTGATGCGGGTGTTGCAGCGGGTGTTTCTCGGGCAGGGGGACCCCAAGTCGAACAGATCCCTGCTCTGGTCGCTGTCCGAGGCGCTGATTCCCAAAGGGAAGGGCTACGATTTCAACCAGGCCGTGATGGATTTCGGGGCGTTGGTCTGCACGGCGCGTGACCCCTATTGTCTGCTGTGCCCCATGAAGAACTTCTGCAAGAGCTATCCCTGCGACGGCCGTTCCATATGAGCGACTCGCTGCCCGTGACCAGGGTTGCGGCGGGAGTGATCAGCCAAGGGGGGCGGTATCTCATCGCGAGAAGAAAGGCGGACGCCCACTTGGGAGGCCTGTGGGAATTCCCGGGCGGCAAGTGTGACCCGGGCGAGGCTCCGGCCGATTGTGTAAAGCGGGAACTGTGGGAAGAGTTGGCGGTCCGGATCGGCACGCCCATCCCCCTCTGTGTGGTCAATCACGAGTATCCGGAGCGGCGCGTGGAGCTGCATTTTTTTCGATGCCGGATCGAGGAGGGCGAAGCGAGGCCCCTGGGCTGCTCGGAGCTTCGCTGGGTCACGCCGGGAGAATTGTCGGACTTTGCGTTTCCTCCGGCCGATCACGTCCTGATTGAGCAACTTCGATCGGAGCCCTTGCCGTTCCCGTGACCGGCGATCGTCAGGCCGGGCTGGCGCAACTGCGGCAGGGTGAATTTCTCGTTGGTGAACGTCCGGTAGTTAAGCACGGTAAGCGATGAAGGTGGTGCTCGACATTGAAACGATTCCCGCGCCTCGGGAGGAATGGGCCAGATTGGCCGGGCGCGTATTGCACGATTCCGGCTCGCCGGCGGAGGATCTGTTCGCGCTGGCGGATGCCGAGGCCCAGCGCAAGACGGAGGATGAGCTGTACGAGCGGTCCTGTTTCGATGCGACATTCAGCCGCATTGTCTGTATCGGCCTGGTGCTGTTCAGCGACGACATGGAGCCCAGGGGAGCGGTCGCCTGGTACGGCAATGACGAACGGATGCTGCTCCAGCAGTTCTGGCAGCGGATCGGGCGGGAACGGCCCTCGCTCTATATCACTCACAACGGGCTCGGGTTCGACCTGCCCTTCATTAAAAAGCGTTCGATCATCCATCAGGTGAAGCCTCCCGTCGAGATCAACCTCGCCCGGTTTCGGACCGAGCCCGTCTATGACACGATGGCGGTCTGGAGCAATTGGGAAACGAGGGGCTGGATCAAGTTGGATGTCCTGGCTCGCGCGCTGCAGGTGGATACCAAATCGGGCAGCGGGCAGCAGGTGCTGGCGATGTGGGAACGGGGAGAGGAAAAGGAGGTGGCGCTCTATTGCCTCCAGGATGTGTACGTGACCTACGCCTGTTATTCGAGGATGACCTTCCGAACGCCGCTGTCTCGCGACGTGGTCCTGCTGCACAGCGAGTTCTGTCCTACCTCGTAGTCTGTCTGCTACCGAGCTTCCGCCTGCGGAGCTTTCTTCACAGTCGCCTGAGTCGGCTTCGACGGTTTCTTGCTTTTGACCGGCTTGCTCGGTTTGGTCTGGGTCTCGCGCGCCGGTTGGGAGTTGGCTGGAGTTTTCGTCGTTCCGGATGGAGGCGTGATCAGAGGAGCCTGGACGGCCGGAACAAAACTCGGTCGATCCTGTGGCGTCCGTCCGGTGTTCTCCTGGGCCTGAGCCTGCGGCTTGGCCGGTACGAGGACGGTGGTTCCTCCTTGAGACTGGACAGGCGGCCGATGGCTTGGGTCGATTGTCTGTGCGGGAATGGTCTGAGGTTTCACCGTTGCAGCCAGGCGCTCCTGTTCGGCCAGCCGAGCCAAGGTGAGATGGTCGATGACCAAGGTGGAAAGGTTGCCGTAGTTCATGGCAGTTTCAGGCGCGGCCCGCTGCGTCCGCGCCGCTGACTCAGGCACGAAGGAGAGGGTCCCGGCCGTCAGCTCTTGCGAAGGCGAAGGCTTGCCGGAGACCCAGGACCAGAAGCCGGTTCTGATCGGTTTGGATCGGAATTGGGTCAGGGTGAGATAGATCGATGGCCCCTTGGCGTAGATCGTTCCTCCGGTCGCTTCCGGGATGGAACCGGTCTGAGAGAAAACCTGGAAGACCACGACCTGCTCCGGGGTGGCTTTCGTCAAAGCCGAAGACAGCGCGGGAGCCAGGAACTCGACATCCTTGTCCGTGAGCACAGGCGAAGCCTGGGTCCCGACCCGAATTCCATGGAGCATTCGATTGAGTGCATCCTGATTGATGGTGATCGGATGGCTCGCCTCGAAGGACCAGTCGACCACCTCCTCGAACGAGACCGTTCCTTGGGCGTCGGCTTGAGACTGGCTAGGGTTTTGAGAGACTCCGGAGCAACCGGCCGATAGAAGCAGACTCAGAACCGTCATGACGGAGACTTGAACGGCCGGACGTGGAGCGCGATACCGCTTTCGGTTCCACATGGGACACCTCGGGAATGAGGATGGGATTGACGGTCATGACAGGAGCGCAGAGAACGGGGAGGTGCGGTCAGACTCGCAGGACTACCAGATGCCCAGGCCCATAAGGATAAAGCCCAGTGCCATCCAGCCCACCAGTCCGATTGAGATGACTGCTTCAAGACTCATGTCTGTTCCGTGATCCTTTGTGAAAGAGTCAACGTTGTCGTTGCCTTCGGGCAACCTTGTAAAGCAAGCGATATGCCTGGGTTTCCCGATAAGGTGCCTGCCGCCAACTCATCGTCTGACCGAGTGTCTTCCAGCCGCAGTTCTGAAGGAAACCCGGATGCATGAAATACAAACTCATAGTGGCGCGTTGCGCTAACAAATTGATATCCCGACGCTATTTGTGGCCGATTTGCCGGATGCCTGTGACGGTCGGCGTTTGCAGGCTTGCGGCGTCATCTTCCGGTCCATTGCAAGTGCTTGGTACAGGTCGGATGTTCCCGGCGAAGGAAGTGTACGCAATATGTGCGTAGAGGTCGAAATTTGTGCACGGTTAAGATGCTGGAGGCTTGAGGTGGAGGTTCCGGTCGGAGTCGCGGATAGTGGTTGGTCGTCAGGTAGACGCGCGTGTGGAAACCTCGCGGCCGAAGAGGGTGGCGGCGGTTGCCCCTTCGATGAAGATCGACCGGAGCTGGCCCGGCGCCGTCCCGGTTGCCTGGCCCTTGTCCCAGACCACTGTCAGGTTATCATCCGTCTTGCCCATCCACTGGGAGGACGATTTCTTTGCGTCACCTTCGACCAGGACGGAAACGGTTTGCCCGATTCTGGATTGGTTGAGGGCCAACGAGATTCGCCTCTGGACCTCGACGAGCCGGCTGACGCGCTCTCCTTTGACCGGTTCCGGCACATCGTCCGGATACTTCCTTGCCGCGATCGTGTTCTTGCGCTCCGAATACTTGAAAATAAACGCCGAATGAAAACGCACCGCTCCAACCGCCGACAGGGTGTCGTGGAACTCGTCCTCCGATTCGCTGCAAAACCCGCAAATGAGGTCGGTCGTCAGGGCGATGCCCTGGTTGGCCGTCCTGATGCGCTCGACCAGATCCAGATATTCCCGTCTCGTGTAGGTCCGATCCATCAAGGCGAGGATGCGGTCACTGCCCGCCTGAAGCGGCAGATGGACGTGTTTGCAGATGCGGGGATGGTAGGCGATGGCTTCCAGCAGCGGGACGGGAAAGTCTTTCGGGTGGGGTGAGGTGAACCGGACCCGCTCGATCCCGGGGACATCGGCGACTGAAGTGATCAGCCTTGCGAAATCCCACCCGTCGTATCGATAGGAATTCACGTTCTGGCCGAGCAGGGTGACCTGCTTATGCCCTTGCTCCGCAAGGATACGGGTCTCGTGCAAGATGCTCTCCGGCTCCCGCGACCGTTCGCGACCCCGCGTGTAGGGCACGACGCAAAAGGTGCAAAAATTGTCGCACCCGCGCATGACGGCGATCCAGGCGTTGACCCCCGGCGTCCGGTCCGGCAGGATGCCTTCGTAGGTCTCATACTCCGACAGGTCCACCGCCATCTGGCGGCCCGCATCACCCTCCGCCAACCCCTGCCAGGCCTTCTTCAGCATCCCCGGAAGCTGGCGGTAGCTGTCAGGCCCGACAATGAGGTCCACAAGAGGCTGGGAGTCCGTGAGTTCCTTTTTCAGGTTTTGCGCCATGCACCCGAGGACGCCGACCACCAGAGGCCGTTGCCGCTTGATGGTCTTCAGTTCGGCGAGGTGCCCGTAGACTCTGGTGTGGGCATGTTCCCTGATCGCGCAGGTGTTCATCAGGATAACGTCGGCGGCTTCCTGCTCGTCCGTGAAGAGGAACCCCTCCTGCTTGAGCAACGACCGGACGAGTTCCGAATCGTACTCGTTCATCTGGCAGCCGAACGTTTCGATATGGACGCGCGGATGGCTCATCGTGAGTGATGGTTCATGCAAACAGCGGCAGCGGCATCGTGCCGCTCGGGGTTGAAGATAGCAGGTGTCCCAATGCGAGTCCATCCAGAGCGGCGGTGATCTCGACAGGTCGGATGGTATTGGCGAGATCTTCGTCGCTCGAGATCCTCACGCGGAGGTAATTGTCCGTCAGGCCCGTACGTTCCGAATCCTTGCCGGGCCGCTCGAAGAGCACCGGCAGGCTGCGCCCGATGAATCGCCGATAGTAGGTCAGTCGCTTGGCTCGGGAGAGGCCGGTCAAGTTGGCCGTCCGCTCGGCGACGGTGGCGGCCGGGACCTGTCCGGCCATCTTGGCGGCCGGCGTACCCGGTCGGGCCGAGTAGGGGAACACGTGACAATAGGCGATCGGAAGGGCCGAAACCAACGAGACGGTGGCTTCATGCTGTTCGGGCTGTTCGCCCGGAAAACCCACCAGAAGATCCGTGCCGATGCAGACATCAGGAATGAGCCGGGCCGCCCGCTCGATGAGCCGGGTGTAATATTCGACGCCGTAGGGCCGGTTCATGGCCTTGAGCATGACATCGCTGCCGCTTTGCAGCGGGACATGAAGGTGCCGGCAGAGGCGGTTCGATTTGGCCATGTGGTCGAGCAGTTCGTCGGTCACGGTCGTCGGCTCGATCGAGGAGATTCTGATCCGCTCGATGCCGGGGAGGAGTTCCAACAGTTTGATGAGATCGACCAGCTTTGCTCCGCCGGATTCGTATTCCCCGATGTTCACGCCGGAGAGCACCAATTCCTTATGGCCCTTGGCCGCCAACTCGCCCGCTTCACGCAGGACGTCGGTGAGCGATCTGCTGCGGGACCGGCCCCTCGCGAACGGAATGATGCAGAAGGTACACATGACATCGCAGCCATCCTGAACCTTGAGGGTCGCCCTCGTGCAGTCGAAGTCGGCGGTCCCATCAAGGACGAATTCCTCCCGTGCAATCCGCCTTGTATGGAGGATACGAGATGACGGCAGCTTCGAAAGTGCGTCCGGCGAGGGGAGAAGATCGGGCAAGGCCATCTTGAACTGGGACCCGACGACCATGTCGATCCCGTCCATCCCTCGCAACGCCTCCATGCCGGTCTGGGCATAGCAGCCGGTCACGGCGACGAAGGCCCGGGGCGAATGGCGCAGGGTGCTCCGGACCGCCCGCCGAGAGTCCCGTTCTGCGTCCTGCGTGACGGAGCAGGTATTGAGGATCAGCAGATCAGTCGGTTCGCCGAATTCGACCAGCCTGTAGCCTTTGCTGATCAGGCGGCTGGCCAGGTGCGCCGTTTCAGTCTGATTCAACCGGCAACCCAGCGTATGGAGGGTCGCGCGTTTCATTGTATCGAGGCCGTTCATGGGAAAGCGGATTATAAGGAAGCACCGGTCGGTCTACAAGCCGATGCACTGCAACCGTCGCTTCGATTCCGCTCACGGATCCGTATCGACTCGGGCTTATCCCAGTTGCGTTGAACGACCTGAAGACCCATGGTACGATGTGCGTCACTTGGCTGGTCCTTCCTACAACGGAGAGGAGCGATCTCCATGAAAGCATGGCGTTGGTTGATTGTCGCGGCTGCGGTCCTCGCTGCTCCGCATCAACTCGGCTGGGCGAGCGGCAGCCTGCCACCCGAGCCGGAATTGAATTCCCGGGTCGATGAGCTCTATGACCACGAAGCCAGGCTCTTTCTCATCCTCTACTCGCTGAAGGGCGATGGGGAGGTGGACTACATCACCGGACGGATGGTGCAGGATTACAGCCGCAGCAACTACGGCAACCCCGTGTACAACACCGAGTCCTTCCCGCTGTTCTATTGGTGGAACCATACGATGTGGAATGATCCGGAGCAGGATGGGGTCAACGGCAACGAGCGCGTGTATCAGGAAAACGTCGAGTTTGACCGCAGCCGCTACAAACCCTGCCTGTTCAACGGTCAGGCCTGTTAGCGCGGGTTCTCCTCGCCGGTTTCGACAGCGCGCCTGGCTGAGCGTCATCCGTCCTGTCCTCCGGTTCCCGTAATTTTGTACGGTCCCCGTGCAGAGAGTGATATCCTGCCCTCGCTTCACCTGCGTGCCCTGACCATCCAGGTTTCATGCGAATCAGCCAACTCGCGAATCGTCGCATCGGGCTTATGCTGCCCTTGGGGTTTGCGTCGGGGCTTCCGCTCGCCTTGACCTCCGGGACGCTTCAAGCTTGGCTGACCGTCGCGGGAGTCGACCTGCGCACGATCGGCGTGTTTACGCTGGTCGGCCTGCCCTACACGCTGAAGTTTCTTTGGGCTCCGTTGATGGACCGTTATGTGCCGCCCTGGCTGGGCCGCCGGAGGGGCTGGATGGTTCTCACGCAGGCCTCCTTGATCGTCGGCGTTCTGGCCATGGCGCTGATTGATCCCTCCCAATGGCCCTGGTTGCTGGGCATCGTGGCCCTGTCGGTCGCATTCATGTCGGCATCCCAGGACATTGTCTTCGATGCCTATCGGACCGAGACGCTCAGGCCGCAAGAACGGGGGCTGGGCGCCGCGGTCTGGGTGAACGGCTACCGCTTCGCGTTGTTGGTCGCCGGCTCCTTGGCCTTGGTGCTGGCCGATCAGGTCGGTTGGCCTGCGACCTATACCTGTATGGCGTTTGTCATGCTGGTCGGGCTCTGGGCCGTAGGGACTGCAGAGGAACCGACCTCCTCGCAGCAGGTGCCCTCGTCGTTGCGGGAAGCCGTGCTCGGGCCGTTGGAGGAATTCTTCTCACGGACAGAGGCCGGGACTCTGCTGGGCTTGGTCGCGCTGTACAAACTCGGCGATGCCTTCGCCGGGACCCTGCTCACGGCGTTTCTCATCAAGGGAGTCGGGTTCACCGCGACCGACGTCGGCGTCATGAAGGGGCTGGGCCTGGGGCTCACCTTGGCCGGCGCCTTGATCGGCGGGCTTGCCATGACCCGCTTGGGACTCGTGCGGGCCCTGCTGGCCTTCGGTCTGCTACAGGCTGTCTCGAACCTGGCGTTTGTCCTGCTGGCCTGGGGAGGGAAGAGCTACCCGCTGCTGGTCTTCGCGATTGCTTGCGAAAATCTCTCCGGCGGCATGGGAACCTCGGCCTTTGTGGCTCTGGTGATGGCGCTCTGTCACCACAAGTACACGGCGACCCAGTTCGCCCTGCTGTCTTCAATTGAAGCATTGGGGCGGGTCTTGTTGGGGCGTCCTTCGGCGCAACTGGTCGAGGCAATCGGCTGGGCTCCCTATTTTGTCGTTACCTTCATCGCTGCCTTGCCGGGGCTTCTATTGCTCTGGCACCTGCGGGAGAATCTTGCTCGTTATGAGGGAACGGCGAATGGCGCCTCCCCAATCGACTGAACCGGCAAGTTCTGGGTGGTCACGCCTTGACCCGCCGTTGGAGAAACAACACGAACAACATCAACGTTGGCAAAGGAGCCAGGAGAAACGGAACCAGCCAGAGCCACACGTTCTTCCCCCGCACACGGGCCTGATCGATCATCCACACGAAAACCCAGATCACGAGCCCTGCGTAGTTCAACGACATCCATTGGGTCGTATGGACTTTCAAGCCGCTGCTTGCTTCTTCAGGACCCTGTAACAGGAACAGGCCAAGCAACAGGAGAAAGATCCCAAGCAGTGCCATGACCAGTTGTTTGCTCCACACGTACATGAAGGCCTCCTCTCGTTCAGCAGGATTGAGCAATGAAGGGCGGGACAGGCTGTTGCACAGAGCACAGCCAAGAATCGCGAGGGCGGTAGGCTACTGAGCGGCTGTGGGATTGTCAAACTCCCCTATGGCACCGGGTGAGTAGGGAAAAGTCTCCCTGTATCGCCTGGAAATATGGACTCAGGTGAAGGAAAAAATGCTCCGATTTTGCCAATTCACCCATGTGGATAACCGCTCAGGATCATCGCCGAAAGCATGTCTGGAGGGCCTTTGGCGCTATTCACAGGATTTCCCTCCTATTCACAGTGAATCCACAACATTTAGTGTTGACAAAATGTAGAGATCGCTATATGTAGCATACGACTAACAGCGGTCAGTTCGACAACCCCGAATCTCCAGTTCGCGACAGCCTGGTTTCCGGCGGTTCAGCCCAACCACCATCCACCCACTCGGTGACCTCCAAGGAGGGAGTCGTGAGAATTGAACGTCGGTTCACAAAGCGCGGCCATGGCCCGTACGAGGGCATCACGTTCGTGAAACGGTCGTCCGAGATCCGGAACCCGGACGGGTCCACGGTCTTCAAACTGGACAACATCGATGTGCCGGAATCCTGGTCGCAGTTGGCCATCGATATCCTCGCCCAGAAGTACTTCCGGAAGGCCGGTGTGCCCCAGGTGGATGCAGAGGGCAAGCCGATGACGGGCGCCGACGGGAGGCCGGTGCTCGGGGGCGAACGGGATGCGCGTCAGGTGTTCGAACGGTTGGCCGGTTGCTGGACCCATTGGGGAAAGGGCCACGGGTACTTCAAGACGGCCGAGGATGCGACCGCCTTCCATGACGAGATGTGCTACATGCTGGCCTGCCAGATGGCAGCGCCCAATTCGCCGCAGTGGTTCAATACCGGGCTGCATTATGCCTATGGGCTGACCGGACCGGCACAGGGTCACTACTATTTCGATCCGACGGTCGGTGAAGTGGTCAAGGCGGCCAACGCCTTCGAGCACCCGCAACCTCATGCTTGCCAGCCGTACGATGCGCTGATCTCCACGCCGGACGGACCCATTCCCATCGGAGAGATCGTGGCTCGCGGGCTCGTCGGCCTGACGGTGTTCGATGGCCGTCTGGAGGGGAGGGGCACAGCGCAAGTGGTGGCCGTGAAGGACAATGGACAGAAGCCCGTGTTCCGGATCGTTCTCAAGAACGGGATCTGCGTCGATGCGACAGCGGATCATCTGGTGTGGGCGAAATCGGAGCGACGGAGCGGGGGCGAATGGCTTCGGGTCAACGCCCTTGCACCAGGGATGCGATTGGAACTCTCGACCGTCACCGCCGTGGACAGTCGGCCTGATTCACGGGCGGAAGATGAGGCGGCCCTCGTCGGCTGGCTTCATGGTGATGGCTTCGTCGGACAATACGAGCACGGCACCAATCGAAGCCTGACGCTGGAATTTCTGACGATCGACAAGGATGAGTTTCACTTCGTCCAGGATCGCATTCAGCGCGTGTTTCCGGACGTGCACTACCATGTTCGGACCGTCGACACGCAGACTCCCGGCCTGGATGTGCGCCGGATCAGGCTGTATGGGGAGGCCCTCCGCCCCTTCGTGGAGCAATATGACCTCCTGCGCGGTCCCAAGGAAGAGCTGCGCATTGCCGGCGGGTTGAGGAGAGGGGGCCGCGAGGTGCAGGCCGCGTATCTGAGGGCGTTGTTTCAGGCCGACGGGACGGTTCGGCTGCGATCACGTCGTTTCCGCACCTCCGATGTGGTGCTGACGACGGTGTCCCAGCAGTTGGCCCGCGATGTCCAGGCGCTCCTCCTCAATCTCGGCATCTATGCCAGGGTCCAGCGCGGCGTCGAGACGCGCGAGAATCGCCGGGTCCCGTATTTTGTATCCATCGGCTATGCCCAGGCCCGGGAACGGTTTCGCAGCATCATCGGATTCGTCTCGGAGGACAAGCGGGGCAAGCTGGATCGCGCCTGCTCACACGACTTTGCCGGCAAGGCTCTCCCGAGCTTGCGGGAAGAAACCATCGCTCGAATCGAGGCCTTGGGTGTGCTGCCCGTCTACGACATTCAGACGTCCAGCGGTCAGTACCTGTGCAACAACGTGGTCGTGCACAATTGTTTCATCCAGTCCATCGAAGACGATCTGGTCAACGAGAACGGCATCATGGACCTGTGGGTCCGTGAGGCGCGGCTCTTCAAATACGGATCGGGGACCGGGACGAACTTCTCCCGGTTGCGGGGCGACGGGGAGCCTTTGTCCGGCGGCGGCCGGTCCTCCGGGCTCATGTCGTTCCTGAAGATCGGCGACCGCGCGGCAGGGGCGATCAAATCGGGCGGAACGACCAGGCGGGCGGCCAAGATGGTCTGCCTCGACCTCGACCATCCGGACATCGAGGAGTTCATCGATTGGAAGGTCGTCGAAGAGCAGAAGGTCGCCGCGATGGTGACCGGCTCGAAGATTTGCGCCCAGCGGTTGAACGCCGTCTTGAAGGCCTGCACGGTGGCCGGCGGCGAGGGGCAGGGTCAGGTCGAACTCGACATGAAGAAGAATGCGGCCCTGCGCGAGGCGGTGTCCGCGGCCCGGCGCGACATGGTGCCGGAAGCCTACATTCAGCGGATGTTCGATTATGCCAGACAGGGCTATACGCATTTTGTCTTCTACGAGTACGACACCAACTGGGACGGCAAGGCCTATCAGACCGTGTCGGGTCAGAATTCCAACAACAGCGTGCGCATTCCCAACGGGTTCTTCGAGGCCCTGGAGCGGGACGGCGACTGGGAGCTGCGGCGCCGGATCGACGGCAAGGTCAGCAAGACGGTCAAGGCGCGAGACCTCTGGGACAAGATCGCCTGGGCGGCTTGGATCTGCGCCGATCCCGGCACGCAGTACGACACGACGATCAACGAGTGGCATACCTGCCCGGAAGATGGGCGTATCAACGCCTCCAATCCCTGCTCGGAGTACATGTTCCTCGACGACACGGCCTGCAACCTGGCCTCGCTCAACTTGGCCAAGTTCTACAACGCCGAAGGGGAATTCGATTTGGAATCCTTCCGGCATGCCGTGCGCCTCTGGACGATCGCGCTGGAGATCAGCGTGCTGATGGCCTCCTTCCCGAGCCGGGCCATTGCTCAGAAGAGCTACGAGTTCCGGACGCTGGGCCTCGGTTACGCGAACCTCGGGACCATTTTGATGCGGCAGAGCATTCCCTACGATTCGCCCAAGGCCCTGGCGATTTGCGGCGCAATCACGGCCATCATGACCGGCGAATCCTACGCCGCATCCGCGGAAATGGCGGCGGAGCTCTCGCCCTTTCCCGGTTACGCGCGCAACCGGGAGGCCATGCTGCGGGTGATCCGCAACCACCGCCGGGCCGCCTATGGGGCGCCGGCTGGTGAGTATGAAGGCTTGACGATCAAGCCGATGGCAATCCAACCCGAGCACTGCCCGCCGGAGATCCTATTGGCGGCACGGCGCGCCTGGGACCGGGCCCTGGAGCTCGGCACGGCCTACGGCTTCCGCAATGCCCAGGTGACGGTCATTGCACCGACCGGGACGATCGGGCTGGTCATGGATTGCGATACGACCGGGATCGAGCCGGACTTCGCCCTGGTCAAGTTCAAGAAGCTGGCGGGCGGCGGCTACTTCAAGATTATCAACCAGAGCCTGCCCCCGGCGCTCGCGGCTCTGGGCTATAGCGACGCGCAGATCCAGGACATCGTGTCCTACTGTGTCGGCCGGCAAACTCTCAAGGGCGCGCCGAGCGTCAACCACGAGAGCCTGCGGCAGAAGGGGTTCGATGATGCGGCGCTGGAACGGTTGGAAGGCTCCTTGGCCCAGGCCTTTGAAATCCAGTTCGCGTTCAACAAGTTCACGTTGGGCGAGGACTTCTGCCGAGAAAAGCTGGGCCTCACCGAGGCGCAGTTGGCCGATCCGACCTTCAATATGTTGAAGGCCTTGGGCTTTACCCAGGAGGATGTGGTCGCGGCCAACGACTATTGTTGCGGCACCATGACGATCGAAGGGGCTCCGCACCTGAAACCGGAGCATCTGCCGATCTTTGATTGCGCGAACCGCTGCGGGCGCCTCGGCCAACGGTACATCGCGGTCGATGCCCATATCCGCATGATGGCGGCGGCGCAGCCCTTCATCAGCGGGGCGATCAGCAAGACGATCAACATGCCGGCCGACGCGACGTTGGAGGACGTGAAGGCAGCCTATCTATTTGCCTGGAAGAGCATGGTCAAGGCCGTCGCTCTTTACCGGGACGGATCGAAGCTGAGCCAACCCTTGAACGCCTCATCGGACAGCGGCAAGGCAGTGGAGGCAACGCCCACCGTCATGACCGTCGCAGAGAAGGCGGCGGAACGCGTGCTGGTCCGATACCTGGCCAAGCGGCGTCCCTTGCCGGCGCGCCGCAACGGCTATACGCAGAAGGCCATCATCGGAGGCCACAAGCTTTACCTGCGCACCGGTGAATACGAGGACGGGACCTTGGGCGAAATCTTCCTGGACATGCACAAGGAAGGAGCCGCCTTCCGCAGCTTGATGAACAATTTCGCGATCGCGATTTCATTGGGGCTGCAACATGGAGTGCCGCTGGAGGAATTCGTCGAGGCCTTCGTGTTTACTCGGTTCGAGCCGAACGGGCCGGTGAAGCTGAACGACCGGATCAAGATGGCCACCTCGATCATCGACTACATCTTCCGCGAGCTCGCCATCACCTATTTGGAGCGCTCCGACCTGTCCCAGGTCCAGGAGGAAGACCTGCGGATGGATTCGATGAAGAAGGACGAGCAGGACCCGGAATGTGAGGCGGAAGAAGCGGACATGTCGGCCCTGGCCAAGGCCTCAATCCTGACCGAACACCTGCCGGTGCGGAGGAACGGGCTGCATGGGAACGGACATGGCCATGGGAACGGGCACGGCAGCGTGGCCCATAAGTTGGAGCTCAAGCGGGAGACGCTGACCGTGACCTCCGTCCGTCAGGAGGCCAGGCAAAAGGGCTATGAAGGCGATCCCTGCCCGGAATGCAAGCAGTTCATGATGGTCCGCAACGGGACCTGTCTGAAGTGCATGGGCTGCGGCGCCACGAGCGGCTGTTCGTAAGAACAAGAGCACCTGGTCCAACTCCTCAGGGCTCCCCGTGGCGGGCAGCAGGCCCGCCACGAGGCATACATGGAATCCCAATCTCCTTTGTCCTCCGACCCTGAGGCAGCCTCTGGCCGACAGGTGCGGTAATCTCTCCTTCATCCTTTGAAGGCGCTATTTTCGGGCGGTCATCATCTTGAAGGCCAAGCAGGTGTTGGAGTGGCCCGATACGGCGAGAGGGTGAAAACGGTCGCTTAACCTTGACTCGGTCACGGGCCATTGATAGGTTGGCCGCTCGCGAGTTCCCGGTTCTGGCGTGAACGGTCCTTGAGCGTGTGTTCCCGCCAAATAAATGCTGGAAGACTCCGTTCAGTGGAGGCGCCTCTGGAGAAGGTGTCTTGAGGTCCTTACGTGCACAGTCCTTTCTGAAAGCGGATCTTCTCCGTGGCCTGCGCGGACGAGGGCTTTTGGTGGTCCTGAGCCTGTGCATGTCCGGGTGCCCACTGATCATTTCGCTCGACTACGTTCCCTCGAACAACGTCAAGGGGCAGGGCCCTGTACAGGTGCGGGACTTCATCTATCGCCCGGCCACGCAGGGTGCGGTGAGGCCAAGGGAAGTTGGCGTGCCGTCGGAGGGGATCGGCCGCATCTTCCTATCCAGCGAGATCGGCACGGTGTTCACGGACGCGATGAAGCGCGAGCTGACGCACTCGGGATATCAGGTGAATCAAATGGAAGGGGAGGGTCAGGCGCAGCCTGCGACACCGGTGATCTCCGGTGTGGTGGAAAAATACGCTCTGCTGGAACCGGGAGTGTTTGAAGTAGCCGCCTCGTTCACGGCGACCAAAGGAGACGGAACGCAACAAGCGTTCGCCTGCGAAGCCCGTCACAACGAAGGCGTGATTGAAGTCATGATCAAGACCGCCATGAGGAACTGTATTCAACAGTTCATTGTGAGCGCGCAGGAAGCCGCAGTCTTCTGACCAGGAAGGGAATTGGTCCATACATATGATATCCGGCCCACTGTTGCAGCATGTGTTTCATCCTTCCGATTTCAGCGAGGCCAGCGCCACAGCCTTCGCCCACGCGCTCAAGGCAGCCCTGGTTGCCAAGGCCGATCTGACGATGCTGCACGTGGCCGGAGGTGAAGAGCTTGAGTGGGATGGGTTTCCCGGCGTGCGGGAAACGCTTGAACGGTGGGGCCTGCTGCCGCCGAATAGTCCCAGGAACGCCGTCCCGAAACTCGGCATCGATGTGAAAAAAGTCATCACCCGCCAGGCCGATCCGGTGGAGGCGGTCGTCGGCTATCTCGGCAATCATGCCGCCGATCTGCTCGTTCTCGCGACCAATCAGAATAAGGGTCGGATGCAATGGCTGGAGAAATCGGTCGCGACGCCCGTGGCGCTCAAGTCCAGGCTGATGACCCTGTTCATCCCGCATGGTGTGAAAGGATTTGTGTCTCTGGACGACGGGTCGGTCTCGCTTCGCCATATCCTGATCCCGATCGACGCACAGCCGGACCCGCTGCCGGCGGTTCAAGCCGCCGTTCGAATCGTGCTTCAACTGAATTGCCCGGCAGGGGCCTTCACGCTCCTGCACGTCGGAGAGGAAGGGCAGGGGCCGGAGGTGCCGCTACCGGATGTCCCCGGGTGGGAATGGGAGCGGTTGACCAAGCAAGGCGATGTGACGGATGTCATTCTGGAGACGGCGAGCGAACGAACGGCCGACCTGATCGTCATGTCCACCGAAGGGCGAAACGGCTTCCTCGATGCGCTACGCGGAAGCCAGACGGAGCGGGTGCTGCGCGGGGCCTCCTGTCCGCTGCTGGCGATCCCTGCGGCAAGCTGGATGGCGGCCGCCCTGCAGAGCGACGCCGGCTGCGAAGGGTGACGCGAAGGGGAGCAGGGACTCCGGCTCTTATTCGGCTCACATCATCGTGGTAACGGCGAAGAAAGGATTGTGTTGCGATGGGGCAGTCGTATCGGATGGGAATGAGGGGATGGATAATCCTGTGCTCGGTGATCGGCCTGCTGTCTTGCGCCGGTGGACCCGAGAAGCATGAGCAGGTACCGTGGCAGTTTGAACCGATCACCGGGATGGAGGCCGTCAGTGGAAAATGGCAGGGGGTGCTGAAACGAGTGCCGGAGAACGTGGATGATTGGGTGAAGGTGGTGATTTCGGAGGACGGGGTCTATCAGTTCGCCACCTACCGAACCATCGGAGTCTTCAAGGGAGAGGGCAGGTTCTCGTTGGTCGAGGGACGGCTGAAGGCCGAGAGTGAAAGGGGAACGATTGCGGGAACCCTGTTCCGTGCAGGAGACCGCCGGCTGCTGAAGATTCGGGCTCGGAGCCACGACGGAAATGACTATGCGGTCAACCTGACCCCGGCGCCGTAAGCCACGCCGATCGCCGTCGTTCCAATGGTTCCTACCCGACGAAGACCGGCTCCGGCCTTGAAGTCGCTTGATCTTGACCGCGATGGGTTCCCCATATATAAAACTGGTCCAACTGACCGGTACATTGTCCGGACGTCATATTCATGGCGGTCCCAGATCGACGGGCGATCGAGCGCGATTGGCGGGAACGGGGGTTCAGTTGCGGGCTGTGGGTTGATCCTCCCGGGCAAGTATGGGAGGATTACGTGCACTCGGTCGACGAACTCGTTCTCGTGCTGCAAGGAAACCTCGAAGTGGAGGTCGGCGGAGAAACGAAGCGCCTTTCCGCGGGGGATGAATGCTTCATCCCCGCGCATCAGTTCCATACGGTGCGCAATGTCGGCGGGGGCGAGGCCCGGTGGTTGTACGGGTATAGAGAGATAGGGGAGGGAGAATAGGGATGCCAGTCGCAAGTCAGATCGTCATTACAGGCCAAAGCAAGCCGGGAGTGCTCGCCCAAGTGGTTTCGGTGCTCGCCGGCGCCAAGGTCAATATCAAGGCCTTTTCCGCCCCTGAGGTCACCGGCAAGGGGAATCTGCGGCTGTTGGTGTCAGATGTCGATCAGGCGCGGGCGGCATTGAGGGCGGCCAAGGTGAAGTTCCGGGAAGAAACGGCCCTCGTGCTCAGCTTGGAAAACAAACCCGGCGCACTCTCCGATGTGGCCGACCTGCTCAAGAAAGCCCGGATCAACATCAAATGCGGCTATTGCACGCCGTCCCGCGAGGGCAGCAGGGCCATCGTGGTGCTGACGGTTTCCAATACGTCCAAGGCGTTGGGCCTGCTTCGGGGGCAATCCCTCGACGAATTTTGATCGGCCTTCAAGCCAAGCACCGATTCTCCATACCAACCGTCTTCACCCGATCCCGGTTGTGAAGCCCCGACGGAGAACCACGTCCCTCTTCACTCCTCCTGATTGGTTGTATCCGTTTCGTCTCTGCTCTGCCTTGGTGTCGCTCCTTCTTCTCTCGACTCTCCACGGTTGCGGAAGTTCACCCAGGCTCACAAGGGCAATGTATCCGCCCGGGTATCCCGTCGGCTATATCGAGCGTGGCATTGCGTCCTGGTACGGGCCGGGCTTTCACGGAAACAAGACCGCCAACGGCGAGCGGTATGACATGAATCAATTGACCGCCGCCCACCGCACCTTGCCGCTGGGGTCGGTCGCCTTGGTCCGATCGTTGACCAGCGGCCGGGAGGTCACGGTCCGGATCAACGACCGGGGTCCCTTTGCAAAGGGGCGGGTCCTGGACCTGTCTTACGCCGGAGCCAGGGCGATCGGGATGGTGGGATCCGGCACGGATGAGGTCGAGCTTCGCGTGATCGATTTTCAGGGACCTGCCGGGCCATTGGGTTATCTGAGGATCCAGGTCGGCTCATTTGCCGATGCGTCGCTGGCCCAAGCGCTGCTTGGTCGAGTCCGTGCCCTCCATTATGACGGCCGGATCCTGGTCGTCACCCTGCCGGAAGGAAAGCGGTATCGGGTTCAGGTGGGACGATATCAATCGGAGCAGGAGGCGGAAACCGTTGCGACCAGGGTAGGGGCTGAGCTTCAGGTCGACCCCCTGATCGTCAGAGATGAAATCCTCTGACAACCATTGAGTAAGCCTTGTATCTTGGAATTGTGGTACATGAGACATACGGAATGTGACAGATCGATACGCCTCCGGTCCGAAGAGACCGCGGCCGAGCCGGGTCGTCACATTCCCTATTCCATAAGCCCGCACAGTTGCCTGGGCCACCGAGCCCGCATCAAGACAAGGACGGGCTTCACCAAGGAGGAGGCGATGCAGACATCGTCGGTGTGTGTCGGAATTGATATCTCGAAAGCGCAGCTGGACGTCGCCATGCGGCCGGCTGGCACGCCGCTGAGCGTCCCGTATGATGCCCAGGGAATCAGCACGGTGATCGCACGGCTGAGCCAGGTATCGCCGATACGGATTGTCGTGGAAGCCACCGGGGGCTTGGAACGGCCGTTGCTGCGGGCGCTGGTGGACGCCGCCTTGCCCGTGATCGCGGTCAATCCGCGCCAGGTCCGGGACTTTGCCAAAGCGACGGGCCGGTTGGCGAAGACCGATACGCTGGACGCGCAGGTGTTGGCCCGCTTCGCAGAGGTCATCCAACCGGAAGTGCGGGCGCTCCCCGATCCGCAGACCGCGGAACTGGCGGCCCTGTTGGCGCGACGCCGCCAAGTGCTGGCGATGCAGCGGGCCGAGCAGAACCGGTTGGACCGAGCTCCAGCCCGCGTGCGGAAGCGGATTGAAGCCCATCTGCGCTGGTTGCGCACCGAACTGGCCCGGCTCGACGAGGACCTCGATGACATGATTGAAGAGAGCCCCATCTGGCGTGCACGCGAAGATTTGTTGCAGAGCGTGCCCGGCATCGGACCGGTAATGAGTCGCACGGTCTTGGCCGAGCTGCCGGAGTTGGGCTTGCTGAATCGCAAGCAAATTGCGGCCTTGGTGGGCGTCGCGCCCTTCAATCGGGACAGTGGGCGGCTGCGCGGCCGACGCACCATCTGGGGTGGGCGGGCCCCCGTCCGCACCGCGCTGTACATGGCGACCTTGGTGGCGACGCGCTGGAACCCCGTCATCCGGCAGTTCTACCAGCGACTGCGTACCGCCGGCAAAGCATCCAAGGTCGCGCTGGTCGCCGCGATGCGCAAGCTGCTGACCATTCTCAATGCGATGGTACATCATGGGACTCCATGGCAACCGGCCGCTGCACGGAGAGCTTGACATTCAAGACAGTTGCTCGGCCGAGAGTCCTTGAGGCCTTACTGGGCACAGATATCATAAGTAGTTGATAAATTAGGATTTGATTTCACAGTCCCAATGGTTAAATCCCTTGATGGCCATGGCTGTCTATGCTACATAAAGAGGGGTTAATGGATGATATAGGCCGAAAGACCTACTATCTTGATCCAGCTTCGCTCCGCAATCTCTCTATCCTCTACCAACTCCACCGGCGACTTGGGATCTCTTGGTTTGATGCCAGCTCAGTCGTGCGCCATGGTGGGTTCTCAATCTAAAGCTGAGTAATTTCTGATGGATGCGCTTGTTCTGCTCGTTCTTATTCTGTTGTCGGCCATTATTTCCGCGGCGGAAATCGGCTTTTTCGCGGTCAATGAAACCCGCCTGCGGGCCATGGACGAGGCCGGAAGCAAGCGGGCCCGCATGGCCCTGCACCTCAGGCAGAACCCTCAGAGGCTCCTGTCCACGATCATGATCGGGGACAACCTGGTCAATGCCCTGGTCCCCTCCTATACGACCCTGTTGATTATCAGGATGTTCGACGCTCAAGCCTTCGGCGGCTTTGTCGAGGGGCTGACGCAGGCCCTCGCGGTGGCTTTGGGGGCTTTGACGTTCATCTTGATGATCTTCGGGGATGTGGTCCCCAAGACCCTGGCCGCGAAGTACGCGGTTCATGTGGCCCTCAACATGGCCTATCCGGTCTACTGGATCCAGCAGGGCCTCAAGCCGCTGCTCTATGTGCTCGAACCGATCATCGATAAGGTCACCGGGGGCAAGGGGCTCACCGTCCCCTTCGTGACCGAGGAAGAGCTCAAGATCATGCTGGATGTCGGCAGCAAATCGGGCATGATCGAGAGCCACGAAGCCAGGATGATCAACCGCGTGTTCCAACTCAACGACCTGACGGCCGAACATGCCATGACCCCGCGACAGTTCGTGTTCGCGCTGGATGCCAACGTGAGACTGGCGGAAGTGCAGGAACAGCTCTTCCGGTCGAAGTATTCGCGGATCCCCCTCTACGACGGCAACTTGGATAACATCATCGGCATGATCTACAAGAGCAAGGCCCTGACCGAGTTGGCTAAGGGCAACTCGCAGCTTCGCCTGAAGGATATCGCCCAGCCGCCGCTGTTTGTGCCGACCAGGAAGACCGCCGACGAACTGATGAAGCAGTTTCAGCAGGAAAAACGGCACATGGCGATCGTGGTCAACGAGTTCGGCGGGTTCGCCGGGGTTGTGACGCTGGAGGATATTCTCGAAGAGGTGGTGGGCGACATCCTGGACGAAACCGATCAAAGCGAAGAACTGATCAAGCGGGTGGCCAAAAACCAGCTCCTGGTCCATGGCCGCACGGAGGTGCGCCGGATCAACGAATTCCTCAAGCTGGATCTGGACGAGGAGGCCAATACGATCAGCGGGCTGATCCAAGACCACCTGGGCCGGATTCCGGCGGCGGGGGAAGAAGTCGTGCTCAACGACTGCCGGCTGATCGTACAGGAGGCAGATCAGCGGTCGATCAAGCGGGTGCAGATCATCAAGGAAGAGAAACCGGTTCCAGCCCTCGATCCGGCCAACATCCAGGCCTCTTAACGTTCCGGCGACTCCGGCTTTCCGGCCAACTCCTCGAATTCGTCCTCTGTCAGGATGCGCACCCCCAACCGCCGGGCGTCGGCCAGTTTGGATCCTGCCTCGCTGCCGGCGACGACATAGTCGGTCTTCTTGCTGACGCTGGAGCTGACCCGCCCGCCGAGTTCCTCGACCCGCCGTTTGGCCGCTTCTCTGCTCCACCGTTCAAGCCCTCCGGTGAAGACCACGGTCTTTTGCTTGAACGGGAGGTCACCGGCTTTCTCGAAATCCTTCCGGGGCTTGGCCTCGATGCGGACGCCCAGGTCCTGGAGTTTCCGGATAACCGCCCGGTTCCGCTCCTCCTGGAAAAACGAGGCGACGCTCCGTGAGATCTCCGGACCGACCTCATGAATCTCCAAGAGACGCTCCGGCGCGGCGGCCATCAGGTCTTCCAGGTTCCCGAAATAATTGGCCAGGACGCGGGCGATATGTTGGCCCACTTGGCGGATGCCGAGCCCCATCAGGAACCGGTCGAGGGGAATGGTCCGGCGCCGCTCGATCGCGCCGAGCAGGAGCGAGGCGGAGCGATCCGCGAAACCGTCCAGCGTGAGCACCTGCTCCCTGGTCAGCCGGTAGAGGTCCGCGATGTCATGGACCAAACCCTTGTCGATCAACTGCGCGACCGTTTTCTCGCCGAGTCCATCAATGTCCACGGCCCCCTTGGCGGCAAAGTGCTGAATCGAGCCCTTCAATTGAGCTTCGCAGACGGCCTGACCGGTGCAGTAATAGTAGGCCCCTTCGCGGGCGACGGAAGAGCCGCAGACCGGACAATGGTTCGGCATTGCAAAGGGGACCGACCGCTGTTCTCCCGGCACCGGCACCCGCTCGGCGATGGCGGGAATGACGTCTCCGGCCCGCTCCACCTTGACCGTATCGCCCACGCGGATGTCTTTACGGGAGACCTCGTCGGCGTTGTGCAGGGTCGCGCGGCTGATCGTGACCCCACCGACTTCGACCGGTTTGAGCAGGGCCAAGGGGGTCAAGGTGCCAGTGCGGCCGACCGACACCACGATGTCCTGCACGACCGTGATCTCTCTTCTCGCGGGGAACTTGAAGGCGATCGCCCACCTAGGGCTGCGGGACTTGACGCCCAGCGCCTCCTGCCAGGTGCGTCGATCGAGCTTCACGACCATGCCGTCGATCTCAAAGGGCAGCGCGTCCCGTTGTTCCTCCATCTCCCGGTGAAACAAGATCACCTCGTCGATCGTCGCGCAGCGTCGCCGCTGGAAGGGGATCGGCAACCCCCAGTCCGCCAATCGATCCAGCTCGTCCCAGTGGGTCGAAGGAAGACCGCCGGTTTGAACCATGATCTCGTAACAGGTGAGGACCAAGGGGCGTTCCGCCGTCTTGCGGGAATCGAGCTGCCGTAGCGAGCCGGCTGCGGCGTTGCGGGGGTTGGCGAAGGCCTCTTCCCCCCGTTCCGTGATCCGGCGGTTCAAGGATTGGAAGTCGTCGAGGCGCATGTAGACCTCGCCGCGCACCACCAGATGGGCCGGCGGATGGGCCTCGGTCCGCAACTGGAGCGGCACCGACCGGAGGGTTCGCAGGTTGGCGGTCACGTCCTCGCCGGTTGTCCCGTCGCCCCTGGTGGCGCCCCTGACAAAACGCCCCTCGCGATAGACCAGCTCGATCGACAGCCCGTCGAACTTCGGTTCGGCCGTGTACTCCACCTGCTCGAGGCCGAGTTCTCGTTTGACCCTCCGATCGAACGCATAGACCTCCTCCACGGCGGCGATGGAGTCCAGACTCAGCATCGGGCGCTCGTGCGACACCTTCTGGAGCTCGGCCTGCGGCTGGCCGCCGACCCGCTGGGTGGGGGAGTCTGGCGTGATTAGCTCCGGGTAGGTCGCTTCCAGCTCCTGGAGTTCGCGAAACAGCCGGTCGTATTCCGTGTCCGAAATAACCGGGCGGTCTTTCACATAGTAGAGGTAGTCGTGCCGGCGGATGTCGTTCCGGAGCGATTCGACCCGGGCGAGGATGTCGGGCGGCATTGTCATCGCATCTCCCTGATGAAGCGGGCGGCGTAACTCCGAACTTCATGGCCGTTGAGCACGTGAAAACAGCGCAGGCGGTCGATCGTCTGCGCGCTGAAACGGCTCAATGGAATCGGAAGCAGCCGGCGGTCGAAGCGCCGGGTGATCCCACGCCAGCGGGCCAGGGGAGGGATCGGGGAGACGAGCGCAATGTGGGATTCCTGCGAGTGCATGGCGGCTGCCGCGATCAGCCGTTCCTCCAGGGTGGACGTGCCGTCGAGCCGGCGATCGGTCCAGATGTCCGGGATCGGGCGGGGCGGGTAGAGGAACAGGGCCCCGCCATATTTCGACTGGGCAATGCCGGGGCCGATCATGTGCTCAAGAAAGTCGGTGGCGAAAAAACAGAGCGTGGATTCTTCCTGATGCTCGGCATACCAGGTCGCCCGCCAGGTATAGACCTCGGGATCTGCCGGCGTCTCGAACAGGAAGACGACGATTTCCACCTGGCTGCGAGCCGGAGGCACTTCCTTGACGTATATATCCATTCGAGGCGGTCGCGCTTCCGTCTGTACCCGTGACATGGACAGACCGGAAGGCGGCTGCAGGGAGCCTCGGCTTACCTGAGAACCCAGGGCCCCGGCGCCAACGGCACGGCGGCGGCTGGTCCAGTTCCGCAAGCTCTCCCGGAGATCGATGCCGTCCTTCAATGACGTGGTGAACTTCTCGACCTTCGCCAGGTCGGCTCCCATCAGCGCCCTGGCCTGCTCACGGACATGGCTCGCGAAACTCTCGATCTTCTGGTCCTCCGGAGGCCAGGAACATTGGCGAAAGGGGTCCCAGCGCAGGCTCCAGCGTCGGCTGTCGATCTGCTTGGGGGAAGGCCGAAGCGACAGGCTTCGCCAGACCAACGGCATCCCTGCCAGACGATTCTTGGCCTGGGCAAGACGCCCGTCCGGCAGCACGAGCCGGTCGATACCGGCTTCGATGCTGCCGCGCCACCCTGTGACGGAATTCGATTGGAACTCATAGCGCTTGGCCGTCTCCAACAATTGGATCGCGAAGTCGTCGCCGGCGATCTGCTTGGCCGCGAGGACGAGAGTATAGAGGTCCGGCGTCAATCGTCGATCCAGCAAGGCTAGGTTGCGGACATATTGCAGATAGACCTGAAGGAGTTGCGGCGTGACCCAATTCCTGACCGTCTCGACTCCGGCCGGCCGTGAGGCCATCCAGTTGCTCCTGGTTTCCAGCAAGAGTTCTTTGAGCCCATCGATCGTGACGTGCCGGTCGGACAAGAGGCCGGCCCTGCGCCGCTCGTACAATTCGGTGAGAAAGGGCAGTTCGCCGAGGACAAAATACAAGGTGTCCTGCGACACAGGCTGCACCGTCCAGATCGCCGTCGGTTTTTCCGGTGGGAGATAGGGGCTCCGGTCCAGATAGGCCTGCCGCAGCCAGGGCCAGTCGGCCGCGTGGCAGAGACAGAGAATCTCGCTGTACTCGAGTTCCAGCTCGTGGAGGCGAAAGGCCATCCAGGCGATCCGCTGTTCCCGCTGGCTGTCTGGCTCCGGCCCAGGTGAAACCGCCACCAGCGAGGCGGCATAGGCGGCAAGAGACACGGTCTTGAGGGCATAGGGGTCCGGAGCCGCGATCGATGAGGGCTCAAAGACTTCCACTTCTTGATCGATGTAGGCACAGGCAATCCCTTCGCCGATCGCCACGCGAAGCCCCATGATGACAGCCTGGCAAGGGTCGATCGGGATGAAGCTCACGACCAGCCCCGAGTCGCCCTGTTCTCCAGCTTCTCCGGCAGCTTCGGGAGGTTCTTGGATCACCGCGGCGTGAATGGCAGGCAGTTCGGAAAGCCCGGTCTCCACCGCTCGAGCTGCAGAAGGGGGGAGCGGAACCGCCAGGCAGTCCCACCGGCCCGAGATGAGCGTTTCGCGGACCTCCTGGGCCATGTCGCCGCTCCCATGCACGATGGGGAGCAGCGTGATCTTGGGAGAGAGGCGCAACGCCCGTTCGGTCGTGTCGCTCGCGAAGGACATCGGACGGACTTTATCGGTCTGGATGCAGGGGGTCGTCGCTCTCGAAGAAGAAGTCTCCCATGCCACGGGGCAGCGGTTGCGCTCCGAGCGCACGGTGCCGCCGTTTGGCCTGCCCTTCCAGGTCTCGGGCTTCCTCTCCCAATACCATCACGAGGGCCTCGCTCCAGGCTTCGTCCTTGGACAGGGGATGGCCCGGGTCCTGCGCCAAACGCTTGATCGCGTATTGCAACAGGTGAATGCCGTCCCGGACCGAATAGTCCAGATTCAACTGGTGGGCCTGCTGCAGGAAATCCACGGTCATGGCGAGCAGTTCGGCCGGCGCGAACGGCAGGTGATACCGGAGAATGGCCAGCTCATCGTCGCGTCGAGGAAATCCCAGGCGCAACGTCGGCTGCAGGCGGGAGAGGATATAGTCGGGCACCTCATAGGTGGACGCGTCCTCGTTCATCGTCACGCAACAGCGGAAGTCGTCGTGCGCCGGGATCAGGATCCCTGCGACGATCGACTCGACGCAGCGTCGATGGTCGAGCAGAGGCGCAAGCGAGGCCCAGCTCTTTTCATTCATCCGGTTGCCTTCGTCCAACACGCAGACCGAGCCGGTGAGCATGGCCGTCACGAGCGGAGAGGCGTGGTAGGCGATCGCGCCCGATTCCGCCAGGACCGGGGTCACCAACAGGTCCTCCGGCCTCGTATCGGCCGTACACTGGTACACGTAGACCTGCTGCTTGCGTTCTTTGGCCGCGCTCATGGCGAGCGTGGTCTTGCCGATGCCGGGCGGTCCCGTCAGCCGGGGGGAAAGCGGCAAGTCTCTCGCATCCACGACGAGCCAACAGGCCAGCAGTTGCTTCAGGATCTCCCGCTCGCCGATCCACTGTTGCTCGCGGAGCAGTGGCTGGGCCAGATGAAGGGTCACGCCCTCCACGATTCTTGTGCGGTCGGCTGATGTGGCCATGGGTCAGGAGCGATTCGGAGCGAGACCGGGTGCCTACGGGTGGGACCGTAACACAGCGACTGTGATGGGTCAAACCGTCTCAGACCGCGGCGTAAACCACCTTCACAGCTTTGACTTTCTGTGGTCCGGCTACTATTCTGTACCGATCCTCTCAGCCGAGACGGGCCGAGGACATTGGAGAAAGGACAGGTGCCCGCATGACAGCAATCAAGATCGGATGCGCCCTGATGGTGGCTGGTCTGTGTCTGGCGACCACCGGTTGCGTGTTCAAGGAAACCTACGAGGCGGAGAAGGCGCGCAGCCTGAATTTTCAGCGGTTGCTGGCCCAGGAGGAAAAGCGGACGGCCGAGCTCGACAGCGAGGTCAAGCGGGTCAAACGGGATGCGGCCGATTACGAGGCTCGCAACCGAGAGCTGAGCGCCCAGGTGCAGGCGGTCCGCGAACAGTTGGCCCGGAGTCAGGAAGAGGCGGATTCCCTGCGGGAGGCGATGGCCTTGCAGGAAAAAGCGCAAATGCAAATGAAGCGGATCACGCCACCGGCGCCGAGCAAGACCAAGCCATCCGAGCTGCTGCCTCCCTTGCAGGAATCCATCGCCAAGGCTCCGGAGGTGCCGGACCCCTTGATGGGCGACAGCACGCCGGTCCCTTTGGACCGCAGAACAGTTCAGCACGTAGTCAAGCCCGGCGACACGATATTCCGCCTGAGCCGCAAATACGGGACCTCGGTCGCCAAGATCCGCGAATGGAACCGGCTTCAGGACGACATCATTGAAGTCGGCCAGAAACTCATCGTCGGCATGGAATAGCATGGTGAGATCGGTTGGTCGACCTATGCGGACCGTTCCCTATTCGCTCAGTCTCGACGAATTCCGGACCTTGGCGCGTCAGGGCAACCTGATTCCCCTCTACCGGGAGATTCTCGCCGATTACGAGACTCCCGTCTCGGCCTTTGCCAAGATCGACCATGGTCCGTCCGCCTATCTGCTGGAGAGCGTGGAGGGAGGCGAGCATTGGGGGCGCTATTCGTTTCTCGGGTCAGGCTCGCCCGTCACCATCGTCCAGGATCGCGATGACCTGATCATACGGCAGGGCAAACAGATGCGCCGCATTCCGGCCAAGGGAGATCCGCTCGCCAGGTTGCGGGAACACATGGCCGGCTATCATCCCGTGACCGTGTCAGGGTTGCCCCGGTTCGTGGGGGGCGCCGTGGGCTATATCGGCTACGACACCGTCCGTTGCTTCGAAGACATCGGGTTCAGGCGCAAGGAAGGCATCGGGGTTCCCGACTTCGCCTTTCTGATCACGGACACCCTGGTCATCTTCGACCGGGTCACCCAGACGATTAAGGTGGTGGCGAACGCTCACGTGGATTCGGCCAAGGAACCGGCCGTGCGGGCCGCCTACAAGGACGCGACCGATCGAATCGAGCAGATCATCGCGCGGCTCCGGCGTCCGCTGAAGCGGGAGCGCCCCAAATCCCGCCGCACCCCGATCACGTTCACGCCCAACATGAGCCGGGCCGACTTTGAGAAAATGGTGGTCCGCACCAAGGACTACATTACGGCCGGCGACATCGTGCAGGCCGTCGTGTCGCAACGGTGGGAAACCAATCTGCAGACCAAGCCCTCCGAGCTGTACCGCGCGCTGCGCGCGATCAATCCCTCGCCCTACATGTACTATCTGCGCATCGGCGGGGTGCAGTTGGTCGGTTCATCGCCGGAAATCCTGGTGCGCTGCGAAGACGGACACATCGCCGTCCGGCCCATTGCCGGAACGAGGCGCAGGGGCAAGTCCTCGGAGGAGGACCGCGAGCTTGAGCGGGAGCTGCTGCGGGACGAAAAGGAGCGGGCCGAGCATGTCATGCTCGTGGACCTTGGCCGGAACGATGTCGGGCGTGTCGCGGTCCAAGGCTCGGTGACCGTGGAATCGCTGATGCAGGTGGAACGGTACTCCCACGTCATGCATATCGTGTCGCACGTGCGGGGGCAGCTTCAGGACGGAAAGGACGCCTACGATGTCTTCCGCGCCTGCTTCCCGGCCGGAACCGTGTCCGGCGCGCCCAAGATCCGGGCCATGCAGATCATTGAGGAACTCGAGCCGACCAGGCGCGGCCCCTATGCCGGGGCCGTCGGCTATTTCAGCTTCGGCGGGAACATGGACATGTGCATCAACATCCGCACCGTGGTGCTGAAAGGCCACCAGGCCTATATCCAGGCCGGGGCGGGCATCGTAGCCGACTCGCAGCCGGAGCACGAGTATCAGGAAACCTGCAACAAGGCGCGGGCCATGATGAAGGCGATCGAGATGGCGGAGCGGGGACTGGAATAAGCGAAGTGAAAAGTGAGAAGTGAAGGCGACAGGAGCCAGCGAGCCTCGCCTCTCGCCCTCTCCTCACACCTTACTTCTCACTCCTAACAGGGCTACTGTATGTTGCTCATGATCGACAACTACGATTCCTTCACCTATAACCTCGTGCAGTACTTCGGCGAGCTGGGCGAGGAGGTCCAGGTCTATCGGAACGACAAGATCACGGTGGACGAGATCGAGAAGCTCAAGCCCACGCGGATCGTCATTTCGCCCGGTCCTTGCACGCCGAAGGAGGCGGGCGTGTCGGTCGAAACCATCCGCCGGTTCTCCGGCAAGGTGCCGCTGCTGGGCGTCTGTCTGGGCCATCAATCCTTGGCGGTCGCGTATGGAGGCGAGGTCATCCGAGCCCCGCGGCTGATGCATGGCAAGACGTCGATGGTGCAGCATGACGGAAAGACGATTTACCGCGGCCTTCCCAATCCATTTGAAGCCACCCGTTATCATTCCCTTATCGTGAATCGGGCCAACCTGCCGGCTTGTTTTGAAATCACCGCCGAAACCGACGAGGGAGAAATCATGGGGATGCGGCATAAGACGCTGGGGGTCGAGGGAGTGCAGTTTCATCCGGAATCGATCCTCACGACCTCCGGCAAGGACCTCCTACGCAATTTTCTGAAATTGTAATCCCGCCCCATGTCATCTTCCCGGCCGGTGAACCAGGCATGATCAAAGAAGCCATCGCAAAGCTCGCGGACCGTGGCGACCTCTCGGAAAAGGAAACGGAGGAAGTCATGCTGGAGATCATGGAGGGGCAGGCGACCCCGGCCCAGGTCTCGGCATTTCTGATGGGGCTCCGCGTCAAGGGCGAAACGATGGAGGAGATCGCCGGGGCGGTGCGCGCGATGAGGGCCAAGGCCACGCGGATCCGGGTCGGGGCCAAATGGGTGCTGGATACCTGCGGCACGGGGGGCGACCGTTCGCATACATTCAATATCTCCACCACGGCCGCCTTCGTGGCGGCCGGAGCCGGACTCACTGTGGCCAAGCACGGCAACCGCTCGATGTCGTCTCGATGTGGCAGTGCGGATGTGCTGACGGCGCTGGGCATCAAGATCGATCTTCCTCCGGAACGAGTCTCCGATTGCATCGATGAGGTGGGTATCGGTTTCCTGTTCGCGCCCCTCTACCACGGAGCCATGAAACATTGCGCCGGGCCGCGGCAGGAGTTGGGCATCAGGACGTTGTTGAATATCCTGGGCCCTCTGACGAATCCCGCCGGTGCGGCGCTTCAGGTCGTCGGGGTGTTCGACGCACGGCTTACGGACATGCTCTGTCGCGTGCTGGTGCATCTCGGCGCGCAACATTGCTTCGTCGTCCACGGCATGGACGGGCTGGACGAAATCACCCTGACGGACCGGACCAGGGTGGCCGAAGGCAAACAGGGCATCGTGTCGAGTTATTTCATCGAGCCGAAGGATTTTGCGTTGGCCCGAGTGCCGCTCAAGGAATTGGTCGGCGGGGTGGCCGAGGACAACGCACAGATCATTCGTGACATTCTGCAAGGGAGGCGCGGCCCCAAGCGCGATGTGGTCTGTCTGAATGCGGCGCCGGCCTTCGTCGCGGGAGGGCTCGCCAAGACGCTCCACGACGGGTACCAGCAGGCGGGCAAAGTCATCGACAGCGGCGCGGCCGCGGAAAAGCTGGAAAAGCTGATCCAGTTCACAAACAACAAATAGTGTCGCGAGGCGTTCGCCGATGGTCGCTCCCGTTAGAAAACTTGGGATTGTCCTTTCAGTTGCGGTTGACGAATGACGGTTGACGAATGACGGTTGACGGGCAACGATGATCCTCGATCGAATTCTGGAACACAAGCGGGCGGAGCTTCGGCACAAGCAAAGCCGGGGCTACCTGTCTGAGCTGAAGGCGCGCATTCGCGACGCCGCCCCCCCGTTGGGCTTTGCCGATACGCTGGACGCCAGAAAGACCGCCGCAAGTCCGGCATTGATTGCGGAGGTGAAGAAGGCCTCGCCGAGCCTGGGTCTGCTGCGACCTGAGTTCGAGCAACAGTTTGAGCCGGTCACCATCGCCGATGCCTACCGGCGCCACGGAGCCGCCGCGCTCTCCGTCTTGACCGACAAGGAGTTTTTTCAAGGCAGCTTGGACTATCTCCGGTCCGTCAAGGAGAAGGTTGGGCTGCCGACGCTGAACAAGGAGTTCATGGTGGGCGACGTGCAGTTTTACGAGGCGCGCGCCTACGGGGCGGATGCGGTGCTCCTGATCGTCGCCGCCCTCGACCGGCGGCAACTTATTGACTTTCACGCGCTGGCCAGCGAACTGAGTTTGGATGTCCTGTTCGAAACCCATCATGAGCGGGAGTTGGATACGGTGTTGGAATGGGTTCCGGAAGCCAGGCTGATCGGGATCAACAACCGGGACCTGCGGACCTTTTCAACCGACCTGGCCGTGACCTTCCGCTTGGCGAAGCGGGTGCCCCCCGGCAAGCTGATCGTCAGCGAGAGCGGCATCCACAAGCGCGACGACGTGCTGCGCCTGGTTGAAACCGGGGTGCATGCGATGCTCGTGGGGGAGTCCTTGATTCGGGCGGACGATACAGGCGCCAAGGTGAAGGAGCTGTTGGGGGTGGACGGACCTCCGCAGGAAACCTGACGAGGAAAGGAGCGGCTCGCCCATGACGGGACCCACTGCACGACCCATGATGAGTACCATAATGGGAATCCTGGTTCTGCTCCTCTTTGGCTGTGCCGGCGGCGACATCAAGGAGGCGAGCGCCAGGTGGGACAAATGGCTGGGCACTCACAAAGACGACCGGGTCCGCGAAATGGGCCTGCCGACCCGATGCTATTCGTTCCGGGATGGAGCGGAGGTCTGCGAATGGAGCCAGCAGGGAGAAGGCGGCAGAATGGAAAGCATGGTCATCGCGTTCGACCAGAACGGGCTGGCCTGCCAATGGGAGTATCGTGACTTCTACGGCCAACATCGCAGCAGGGCCCTGTGCCCCCACTGATCACTGATCGAGACGCTGATGGAACGGACGAAGGTTAAAATCTGCGGGCTGACCAATCTGGACGACGCGCTGGCCGCCGCGGAGGCCGGGGCCGACGCGGTCGGCTTCGTGCTGTACCGGAAGAGTCCTCGCTACGTCGAGTTGGGCACCGTCCGCGCGATTGTACGGGCCTTGCCTCCTCTTGTCCTGCCGGTCGGCGTGTTCGTCAATGAAAACGTGGAGACGGTGCGTGACACAATAGATGCCTGCGGGCTGGCTTTGGCTCAACTGCACGGCGACGAATCGAGTTCCTACTGCGAGCTGCTGGGCCGGCCGGTCTTGAAGGCGCTCCGCGCGAAGGATCGGATTTCCGCCCTGGCCGTTGCAGAGTACCAGGGACGGGCCGGGGTGCGGGGGTTCGTGCTCGATGCCTGTTCGAGTCAAGCTTATGGCGGAACCGGTCTCCTCGCCGATTGGAATCTGGCGGCGGCGCTCGCCAAGACCTGCCCGATCCTGCTGGCGGGGGGCTTGACGCCGGAGAATGTGGCGGATGCGATCAGGACGGTCCGGCCTTACGGCGTCGATGTCAGCAGCGGGGTCGAAACATCGCCGGGCAAGAAGGACCACGGACGCCTCCGCGCCTTCGTGCAGGCCGTGCGGCTTGTTTCCGTCTAAAGGGCCCGTCTATACTTTCGTTACCTTATGAATTGAACGGGACGATCCATGCCTACGTTGCCTGATCCACGCGGCCGATTCGGACCTTACGGTGGACGGTACGTGCCTGAAACCCTGATGCCGGCCTTGCTGGAACTCGAGGCCGAGTATGAACGGGCCAAGCGCGACCGGCGCTTTCAAGCCGAGTTCCAACAGTATCTTAAGGAGTACGTCGGCCGTCCGACGCCGTTGTACTTCGCCGGCCGGCTCACCAGGAAATTGGGCGGGGCCAAGATCTACCTGAAGCGGGAGGACCTCTGCCACACGGGCGCTCACAAGATCAACAACGCGATCGGCCAGGGGCTGCTGGCCAGGCGCATGAAGAAGCCTCGGGTCATTGCCGAGACAGGAGCCGGCCAGCATGGGGTCGCGACTGCGACCGTCGCAGCCATGTTCGGGCTCCAATGTGAAATCTACATGGGCACGGAAGACATGCAGCGGCAGGCGCTCAACGTTTTTCGGATGCGCCTCCTCGGGGCCACGGTTACCGGCGTGGACACAGGCAGCCGAACGCTCAAGGACGCGATCAGCGAAGCCATGCGGGATTGGACCACCAACGTCCGGACGACCCACTACATCCTCGGGTCTGTTCTCGGCGCCCATCCCTATCCGATGATGATCCGTGATTTTCAGGCGGTGATCGGCCGGGAGGCGAGGAAGCAGATTCTGGCCGTGGAAAAACGCCTGCCGGACTATTTGATCGCCTGCGTGGGGGGTGGGAGCAATTCGATTGGCCTGTTCCATCCCTTTCTCGGCGACCGGCGCGTCAAGATGATCGGGGTGGAGGCCGGAGGAGAAGGGCTGTCCAGCGGCAAACATGCGGCGCGGTTTTCAGGCGGCAAGCCGGGCGTCCTGCAAGGGACCATGACCTATCTGCTCCAGGATGACAACGGACAGATTAACCTGACCCATTCGGTTTCCGCCGGGTTGGACTATGCGGCCGTGGGGCCGGAACATGCGTTTTATCATGACGCGCAGCGCATCCAGTACACGTCGGCAACGGATGAGGAGGCCTTGGCCGCGTTCGATCTGCTGGCCCGCGAAGAAGGCATCGTGCCGGCGCTGGAAAGCGCCCATGCCCTCGCCGAGACTGTGAAGGTGGCGCCGAAGCTCAAGAAGAGCCAGATCGTGGTCGTGAACCTGTCTGGCCGGGGCGACAAGGACGTGCAGCAAGTGGCACGGTTGCGAGGGGTAACGCTGTGACGCGCGTGGATCGCAAAACGTGAATCGTGAAACGATCCCACACTGAGTCAGACTGGTCTAGCGATTAACGGTCAACATTGAACGAGTGACGAACCGATGAATCGGCTCGACGCGACATTTCAGCGGCTCAAGGGCAAAGGCGAGAAGGCGCTCATCGCCTATATCATGGCGGGAGATCCGTCCCTTCAGGATACCGAACAGCTCGTGTTGGGGTTGGAGCGGTCCGGCGCGGACGTCATCGAGCTCGGGGTGCCCTTTTCCGATCCTATTGCAGATGGGCCGGTCATTCAACAGGCGGCCGAGCGTGCGCTGCGGAGCGGGACGTCGTTACGGCGTATTCTGACGATGGTCGCCGGGTTGCGTCGTCAGACACAAATTCCGCTCGTCCTGATGACCTACTACAACACGATCCATGCCTACGGCGAGCAGGGCTTTTGCCGGGATGCGGCTCAGGCAGGGGTGGACGGACTGATCGTTCCGGATATGCCGATGGAGGAATCAGGACCGTTGAAAGACCGGGCCGAGGAGGCAGGGCTCGACTTGATCTTCTTATTGGCTCCGACCAGCACTCCCGCGAGACGGGCGGCGGTGGCCAAGGCCTCCAAGGGCTTCATCTACTATGTCTCGCTGACCGGCATCACCGGCGCCAAGCTGACCGATCTGGGCAACGTCGAAGACAATGTGAAACGGATTCGCAAGGTGACCCGCGTGCCGATCTCGGTCGGGTTCGGCGTGGCCACTCCCGAGGATGCGGCGCGCATTGCGGCGGTGGCCGACGGGGTCATTGTCGGAAGCGCGATCATCAAGCAGATTGCCGCGCATCAACAGGATCCCTCCCTCGTGACAACGGTCGGAACCTTCGTCTCCTCCCTCAAGCAGGCGATGCTGAACCCAGCGGCCGTCGGCTGATTCCTCCAAAGTCGTTTGACTTCTTTCGCCCTTCGTTTCTATCGGCTCGTCGGGTGATAGAGATTGATCCGGAATCTTCCTGACGCGAAGGGGTCAAGTTGAGGTAGCCCCGAAAACCCACGCGTGGATTAAGGATCACCGACCTGTGGCTCGAATTTATCCGGACGGCAATAGCCACTGTTCGTGAAGCACGAGATTAGTCTTTAGTCAGCACAATTGTGGCGGGAGAGACAGGGAAGTCAGCGGTGTCTTTTCATCGGATGCCACCCGGCGCGGTATGCGCGCCGGGTGGTGGTACAGATGGCTATATGCAGGTACTCGTGGGCGGGGTCGGGGGGCTAGCCTGTTGCCTCATGCCGGTGTCGATGATGTTCTTGGCTATCGCCCGACCGAGTGGCACCCCACCGATGTTATCGGAGGCTTGGAGCATTTTGCGCACGCTTTCTCCACTGGTCCCGTCAAACCGCCAATGTACCCCCAGGTAGATGCGACTGACGGAATTGTCATACATCGCTTCCGCCATGCTGTCATAGTGGCGTGCGTGACGTGTACGGACAGATCCATCCTTCTCCGTGGTGATACCATTGAGTTCGTCGGAGACGAGCGTAAACCCGATAGTATCTTCGGTTTTCCGGTCGGTGTGCCCGTAGAACAATCGCACCATCTCAAACGTGGCTGCGCCGAACGTGGCGTGTCCGCTTGGGTAAGCTGGAAAAGGCGGCGTAAAGCCCGATTTCAATTCATTGGAACGCGGGGCGCCAAGCGGCTTCCAAAATGGATCGCACGGCGGCGTGATTTTCTTATCCGGTGTCGCGGCTGGTCCGGTGGCTTTATCGTCTTCACGGATACCGACGACAGGACGCCAGAGATCGAAGCAGTATTTCCAGTGCCAAGCGTGAATGCCTGCGTCACCCATGGCGCAATTGATCAGTGCAAAGAGCCGCGCGTTTTGTTCGGTGGTATTGCCCTTTGCTTTGACCACCTCCCGGACGATTTGATTGTAGAGGCGGGGAGGAGTTCCAATCTTATTCGCGCCATCATAAGCCCAATAGAGGCCAATGGCCGTTTGCTCGGGGCTGCGTGCCGTTGTATTGAGTTCCGGCGCGCCACCCCGTTCATACACTTCTTTGTAATCGTCCTTATACCTGGGGTCGGTCTTCGCGGGCGGAGGATCGAGTGGTTGCCAGGTCGTAACCGCGAAGCCAGGGGTTTTGCCATAGCCAACTCCCAGATAGCCTTGGGTCGTGTTGCAAGGGTCTACTCGATGGCGGAGTTGACCGGGGGACGAGACATGATCCGCGTCTTTCGGTATGACCTTCTCATCATCCTTTCGAGTGTCAAGCATTGCAAGTGCGACACGTCGCCCAAAGCTGAAGGCCGCGTCGTCTGTGCCATTGTTCGCGCTGATCTCAGCGAGTTTTTCCTCTATCCGTGCCCGCATACCTGAGTAGAGGGTACAGAGCGCTGTCGACGCGGCGCCGCCCACGGCAGCACTCCGATGGACCGGGGAGTTTCCTCCAGACCAAGCGGGCGGAGAAAGCAGATACAGATTTTTAGGTGACGGGCCAGGACCTGGGATAGCCGCAACACCGGCTACGCTAAAGAAGGCGTCGTGCATCGCCAAGTGGACAATTGCGAGTGCACGGGAACTCAGGGTCGGCCCGCGCTGATGTTCGGCTTCCATGGCGCCAGTATGGTCAAGTCGATTGGCTTCCAGAGCGACTTCGTTCCAGAACAGTATGGGGTCTTGCATTCTGAATCTCCTTTCGGTGACGTATAAGTGAAATCCGGAGCCGGCTCGCGGAGCTTTGGGCAGGAAGAGACTCGGACGCAGCCTCCAATCGTGCCGTTCATTTGCGGCGAAGGAAATGCATTGACTATGCCGCGAAGGAATGCGGACAGACCGTGAGGAATGTAAACAGATTACTTGGCGTGGAGCATACAGAACAGGTGGGAAGCACAAATGGAAGAGAAGATAGTGAATCCGATTGGATACATCGTTGTATCTGATTCGATACCAGAAACAGGACTAAAAGCGGAATCCTGAGAAACAGGATGGATCTCTTGTTGCCTCCCCCTCGTATGATTCATTCGTCTTTCAAATTGGTCTTGACGAGCGCAGAAAAACCTTCACGGTCGAGCCTCTGCGCATGAGCCCATTGCACCAAGAGAAGACAACAGCGGGCTTGTTAGCCCGCATTATGCATGACGATTCGTGGCGTCGCACCCGTTGCAGTGAAAGAGCAACGGGTCCCCGGCAGTCGCCAGACGTTGGACCCATTGCATGTTCGACCCGTTGCATGGAGCAACCCGCAACGGGGCCCCCCGGCAATGGGTGCCCCCAGGCACAGCCGCGAAGGACCAAGGCGTACTTGAAACAGTACGTCGAGGGGCGCACGGCGCGATGAATAAAGATCGCCACGTCTGTGCGCGCCGCCGAGTCGGTGAGACGGCCGGACCTGAGCGGCGAGCACGCCCGCCATACCAAGCTGCGCTTGAGCCGCCGCGTTCGATCACATCGCGGCGGAGAGGCACGTTGCCTTCGACTTCGCATGCTGGCCAGGGACCCGTTGAAATCTGGGAGCAACGGGTGCCCCGCGGCGAATCGGGGTGCCCCTTGCGCTTCTGTTGCAATGGGCCCAAGCAACAGAAGCGTTCATGAACAATGCGGGTTAGGAGCCTGTCAGACGATCAGGCCGTCTTCCATGCGCAGGATGCGGTCTGCCTGGGCGGAGAGCTTTTCGTTGTGGGTGACGATAATGAAAGTGGTGCCGCGGCTGCGATTGAGCGTGCGCATCAAACCGAAGACGTCGTCGCCGGTATGGGTATCAAGGTTGCCCGTCGGCTCGTCGGCCAGCACGAGTTCCGGCCGCTGGATCAGGGCTCGGGCGATCGCAACCCGCTGCTGTTCGCCGCCTGACAGCTCGCCGGACTTGTGGTGGAGGCGCTCGCCCAATCCGACCTCTTGGAGCAGGCCGGTGGCTTCGGCTTCCGCCTGTTCCCTCGGCCGGTGCTGGATCAAGGCCGGCATGCAGGCGTTCTCCAGCGCCGTGAACTCGGGCAGCAGGTGGTGAAACTGGAAGACAAACCCGATCTTGCGGTTCCGAAACTCGGCCTGCTCCTGCTCGGGCAAGCGAAAGAGATCCTGCCCTTCAAAATACACGGTTCCCTGCGTCGGCCGGTCCAAGGTGCCGAGGATGTGCATGAGCGTGCTCTTGCCGGCTCCTGAGGCCCCGACGATGGCGATGAACTCCCCCCGCGCGATTTCCAGGTTGATGCCGCGGAGGATCACCAGCTCCCGGCCGTTCATGGGAAAGGATTTGGTGAGGTTGACGACCTTGATCACGAAGGCACCGTTATGCGGCATGTGTCAGTCGCCATGTTTGAGAAAGCATCCTGGTCCGGCCCTGTACGATTCACGAGCGAGGCTTGACGCATGACGTTATTCGTACCGCAGCGCCGAGGCCGGTTCGAGCTTGGAAGCCTGCCAGGATGGGTAGAGCGTGGCGGCCAAGCTGATCGAGAGCACGGTGGCGGACACGAGAACCACGTCCACGGCCTGCACGTGCACCGGAATGTGAGAGATATAGTACACCGTCGGATCGAAGGTCCAGTAATGCTCGATCAGCCACAGAAACGCGTACCCGAGCGGGATGCCGATCACCGTGCCGGTCAAGCCGATGATCAGCCCGTTCAACATGAAGATGCGCATGATGGCCTTGCGTGTCGCGCCCATCGCCTTCAGGATGGCGATCTCTCGCTGCTTCTCGGTCACGATCATGGTCAGCGTGCTGACGATGTTGAAGGAGGCGACGATCGTGATCAAGACGAGCAGCAGGAACATCATGGTCTTTTCCAGCTTCAACGCCGAGAACAGGTTGCGGTTGAGCTGCATCCAATCCCTGGCCGAAAACGGGAACCCCAGCGCGTGTTCGATGTCCTTGGCGATGTCGCCGGCTTGAAAGATGTCTTCGACCTTGACCTCGATCCCCGTGACGGTTTGCCCCATGTTGAAAAACTTCTGCGCCTCGTCGATCGAGATGTAGGCCAGCGACGAGTCGTACTCATACATGCCTGATTCAAAAATGCCGACGACGGCGAAGGTGCGGATTTTGGGAGTGATGCTGACTGCGCTGACCGGCCCGACCGGAGAGACGACGTTGATGGCGTCGCCGACGAAGGCTCCCAGCCGAAACGACAATTCCTTGCCCAAAATGATGCCAGGCCTCAGCGCCTTCTCCGTTTGATTGTCGGTCCCGGTCGGGACGGTGACGGGCACGGGCTTCAGCAGATCATCCAGCCGCCCCATTTTCATGTTCTTTGCCAACTCCGTGACCCTGGCTTCCCGCTCTGGGTCGACGCCTCGCAGGATGATCCCTTGCACCCCGGCCTGGCTGCTGAGCAAGACCTGTTTGTAGACGAAGGGGGTTGCGGAGACGACGCGGGGCACCTGCTCCACCTGCTGCACCTGCGCCGCATAGCCTTCGATCCCGTCCTTGGTGCGGTCCTGCACGATGATATGGGAGGTGGTGCCGATGATCTTGGCCTGCACGTCCTCCTTGAACCCTGTCATGATGCCGAGCGTGCCGATCAGGGCGGCAACGCCGAGCGTGATGCCGGTGACCGATACGAAGGTATTGAGCGAGATCGTCCGTTGGCGACGCTTGGCGCGCAAATACCGGAGCCCGATATAGACTTCGTAAGGGAGCTGCACGGCTATTTCTCCGGCTTCTCGGGCCGCAGTTGCGGAAACAGAATCACGTCTCGGATAGAGGCCTGATTCGTGAGCAGCATGACCAGGCGGTCAATCCCGATCCCTTCGCCGGCGGTCGGCGGCATGGCATACTCCAGCGCGCGGAGAAAGTCCTCGTCGAGATAGTGGGCCTCCTCGTCGCCGGCGTCCCGCTGAGCCGTTTGCTGCTCGAATCGTTGGCGCTGATCGAGCGGATCATTCAATTCGGAGAAGGCGTTCGCGATCTCCCGGCCGGCGATGTAGAGTTCGAACCGGTCGGTCAGCGACGGATCGTGGTCCTTGCGCCGGGCCAGCGGCGACAGCTCGATCGGATAGTCGGTGATGAAGGTCGGCTGAATCAGCTTCGGCTCCACGGTCTCTTCGAAGATCTCATTGACAATGAAGGGGAGGGTGGCCTTGGGATCGACGGAGAGGCCCAAGCGTTGCGCCGTGTCCCTCGCCGTCTGCTCGGTGGCGATGGACTCCGGTGGGAGATGGTTGACCTCCAGGACCGCCTGGTGATAGGACCAGCGGCGCCAGGGTCCGGCCAGGTTGATCTTATGCCCTTGGTATTCGATCTCGGTGGTTCCCAGCACCTCGGAGGCCAGGTAGGCGAAGAGTTCTTCGGTGAGAAGGATCAGATCCTGGTAGTCGGCATAGGCCACGTAGAATTCCAGCATCGTGAATTCAGGATTGTGGATCGTGGAGATGCCTTCATTCCGGAAATTACGGTTGATCTCGAACACGCGCGGAAAGCCGCCGACGATGAGCCGCTTCAGGTACAGTTCCGGCGCGATCCGCAGATAGAGATCCACGCCGAGCGCATTGTGGTGGGTGACGAAGGGACGGGCGGCCGCCCCGCCGGGGATCGGCTGCATCATCGGGGTTTCGACTTCGAGAAAGCCTTTGCCGACCAGGAAGTTGCGGATCGCGCCGATGATCCGGCTCCGCGTGACGAAAATCGCATGGACGTCCGGGTTCGCGATCAGGTCGACGTAGCGCTGGCGGTAGCGGGTTTCCACGTCGGTGAGGCCGTGCCACTTCTCGGGGAGCGGACGCAGGGCTTTGCTGAGAAACGTGAGCTGCCTGACCTCGACCGTGAATTCGTTGGTCTTGGTGCGGAACAACACACCCTCCACGCCGATCCAGTCGCCCAAATCCAACTCCTCGGAGATTCGCGAGCCCTGTTCTCCCAACAGATCCTTCTTGAGATAGACCTGCAACCGGTCCGCCCCGTCCTGCAGCACGGCGAACGCCGCCTTGCCGAAGCGCCGCAGCCCGACGATGCGGCCAGCGAGTGTACAGGCGACCTGTTCCTGTTCGAGCTGTTCCTTCGGCTTGGAACCGTGCTGCCTGATGAGCACACCGGCTCGGTCCTTCCAGGCGAATTTGGTGCCGTAGGGCGCCACGCCCAGTGCGCGGAGCCGGTCCAGTTTCTTGATGCGTTGCTGTCGCTGATCGTTCAGTTCGTCCATGTGCGGTACGGCTCCGATGGCCCGTCCGTCCTGCCAGCGGGCGGCGACGGAGGCGGGCTTATTTGTTGGCCGTGATCTGTTTTGTCAGATACCCTTCGATAAAGGCATCCAGCTCCCCGTCCATCACCGCTTGAATGTTTCCTGATTCTACGCCGGTGCGGTGGTCCTTCACCATTTGGTAGGGCTGGAACACGTAGGAACGGATCTGGCTGCCCCAGGCGATGTCCTTTTTCTCCCCGACGATGGCGTTGAACTCCGCTTCCTTCTTTTGCTGCTCCAGCTCGAACAGGCGCGCTTTCAAAATTTTCATGGCGCCCATCCGGTTTTGCAATTGTGACCGTTCGTTCTGACATTGCACCACGAGGCCAGTCGGCAGGTGCGTGATGCGGATGGCGGTCTCGACCTTGTTGACGTTTTGCCCGCCGGCTCCGCCGGCCCGGAACGTGTCGATGCGGAGGTCCTTGTCATCGATGACGACTTCCACGTCATCCTCCAGCTCCGGATACACGAACACGGAGGCGAAGGACGTGTGCCGGCGCTTGTTCGAGTCGAACGGGGAGATCCGCACCAGCCGATGCACGCCCGCTTCCGCCTTGAGGTAGCCATAGGCATAGGGGCCGGTGATCGAAACCGTCGCGCTCTTGATGCCGGCTTCGTCGCCGGCCTGGAGGTCCAGCGTCTCCACCTTGTAGCCCTTGTGCTCGGCCCAGCGCGCGTACATGCGGAGCAGCATCTGCGCCCAGTCCTGAGATTCGGTCCCTCCGGCGCCTGGATGGATGGCGAGGATCGCGTTGCTGTCGTCGCGCTCGCCCGAGAGCAACAGTTCGATCCGGAGCTGATCGATAGCCTGTTCGAACTTAACGACCTCCGCGGCCAGTTCGCGCTCGATGTCGGCGTCGCCGGATTCTTCGGCCAGCTCCAGCATGGCCTGGAGGTCCCCATGCTTCTGCTCCAACGCTTCCCACTGACGCAGCTCCCGTTCGAGGGAAGCTTTCTTCCGGCTGACGCGGGCCGCTGTGCGGGTGTCTTTCCAGAAATCGGCCTGTTCGGTTTGACGTTCGAGGTCTTGAAGGTCGGCGGTCAGTTTCGGGAGGTCAAAGATGCCCTCGTAGCTCCGCTACCTGTTCGGCAATGCGCTTCACGCGCCCGCGGCTTTCTTCCAACATGCTGGGTCCTTTGTTATGTGGGTGTAGGCGGCAGCCTCACCAGCCGCGACGGGCGGCCGGTGATTGAGGCCGGCTCATCAAGAGGCACAGTCCGGCGATTATAACACAGGCATAGGCAAAGAGATCACCATGTTCTGTATAGAAGGTCTTGGCGCGGACCAGAGGAAGGCTGCCGGTCAGAGTCTGCTCGGTGAAGATGGGACTGGCCTGGAGCACCCGCCCGTAGGGATCGATGAAGCCCGACACGCCCGTGTTGGCGGCGCGGGCAAAGGCGCGCCGGTTCTCCACCGCCCGGAACACGACCATGTCGAAGTGCTGGTAGGGCGCGGCCGAATGGCCGAACCAGGCGTCGTTGGTGATGGTCACCATGAAATCCGCTCCTTGCTGGGCGAATTGCCGGACCAATTCGGGAAAGATGACCTCGTAACAGATCACGACGCCGAAGGCGCCCTTCTCCATCGGAACCGGACGGCCCGGTACCTCGCTGGGGCGCGGGATCCGCTGAGGCACGGCGAGCACCGTCGGGTCGGCGCCCGCCTCGAAATCCCCGATGCCTTCCACCAACTTGTCGAGGAAAAAGAGCAGCGAATGGTGAAAGGGAATGTATTCGCCGAACGGCACGAGATGTTGCTTGTCGTAGCGCCCGACGATGTTGCCGACCGGCGACAACAGGTAGGCGCTGTTCAAGAGGTACGGGCGTCCGTCCGGATAGCGGCGCACCGCCGGGCTCCCGAAGAGCAGCGGGGTATCGAGTTGCTGAATCAGGCCGCTCACGGCTTTTTGATAGCCCCCTTCCATTTCATAGACGAACGGAGTGGCGGCCTCCGGCCAGACGATCAGGTCCACGTCCCGGCCGGCCGCGCGGGTCAGGCGCACATAGCGATCCATCGTTTCTTGGCGGAAGCGCTCGTCCCATTTTTGTCCTTGATCGATGTTGGCCTGCACAAGCCCGATCGTGACGAGGCGAGGATCGCCGACCGGTGCTTGCTCGGATGCGATCGGCGCGATGGGATCAGCAAGCCGTTGCGCTCCATAGGTCCATGCGCCGACCAGGGCGAATGCCGCCATCACCGGCGCGACCCAGGCGGACCGTCCCAATAGTTGGCGGCCTCGCTTGGAAAAGAGACGCAGAACGGTCAACAGGCCGACGTTGCCGAGCACGATGAGCCCCGATACTCCGTAGACTCCGGTGAGGTCGGCAATTTGAATGATCGGCAGCCAGGTCGTTTGCGAATAGGCCAGGAGCGCCCAGGGGATGCCGGTGAGAAAATAGGTACGTACCAGCTCCAGCAGGACCCACAGCGACGGCGCCGCCAGCCACATCAGGCCAGGATGGCCTTGGGCGACGCGGGCGACGCCCCATCCGTAGAAGGCGACATAGAGGCCGAGGTAGAGGGCGAACAGGAGCAACACCCCATAGCTGGGCAGGAGCGGCACCTTGCCGTAGATATGCATGGCGGTAACCACCCACACCATGATGCCGAGAAAGGCCAAGGTGCCGGCAAACCAGGACACGAAAAACGCGCGCTTGGGCTTGGCCCGCTCCACGGCCAGGTGGAGGGGAATCAGCGCGACCCACGCGAGCTGAAACAGATGCTGGTCAGGGAAACAGAAGGGGAGAAGGAGTCCGCTCGCGCCGGCAAGCAGGACCTGAAGCGCGAGACGTTCGGTCATCGCGCGGAGAATAGCGAAAAGGTGCGCGACGATGCAAGCGAGGAAGCGAGCAGGTCTGCGGCGGGCCGTTTCTGGCAGCGGCGGGGCGGAGCTTGCTGCCGGCTAGCGGGAAGCGGCGGTGAGCAGTTGCTTCACCTGTGAATGGGCAAGGACCACATCGGGGGCTCGCTGCAGGGCTTCGTAATAGCTGCGTGCGAAACCGTCGCCCTCCACGGAGGGGCGGAGCAGGACCTTGATCTCGGCTAACAGGAGATCGATGTCGATGATCGCGTCCTGTTCCTTGCCGTCCAGCATCTCATCGATCCGGACGACCAATTGGGAGAGCGGATGGAGCCAGGTAAACCAGCCGTCGTGCAGGACGAGTTGGAGGAGCTGACCGGTCGAATCGACCCGGCCGTGGATGCGCTCGTAGGTGACGCGCTCCGCTTCGATGAGCGCCTTGTGTAATTCCAGCAGGGCGCGGCGCAGCGCGCCGATCTTGCGCCGCATCTGATCCTGGAAATGAGGAGCCTGAGAGCCATGGGACACCGCCATACAACAATTGTAGCACTGTCATGGCATAATGGTGACACCCACATTGCCACAAACACAAGGTGTGGAACCACCATCAAGGAGGGCGTCGATGAGAGGGAGATCGTCAACCGGTATCTTGGCCGTCGCGCTGGCAATGTTGCTCAGCCTGGTCATGGGATGCGGCTATAACGACCTGCAGGGGTTGGATGAAGAAACGAAGGCGGCTTGGAGCGAGGTGGTGAACCAATATCAGCGTCGGGCGGACCTGATTCCCAACTTGGTGGCGACGGTCAAGGGGTATGCCGCGCACGAAAAGGAGACGCTGGAAAGCGTGGTCTCGGCGCGCGCCAAGGCGACCAGCATTCAGGTTTCCCCACAGACCTTAAGTGATCCAGCCGCCTTCGAACAGTTCCAACAGGCACAAGCCGGCGTCTCGTCGGCCTTGGGCCGGTTGATTGCGATTGCAGAAAATTATCCGAACCTGAAGGCCGATCAGAATTTCCGTGATCTGCAGGCGCAGCTTGAAGGCACGGAGAATCGAATTGCCGTGGCCCGCAAACGTTATATCGACAAGGTCGCCGAGTACAACAAGGGCGTGCGGTTCTTTCCCACCAATTTGACGGCGAAGTATCTCCTTCATCTGGACGAGCGGCCCAACTTCACGGTTGCCGATGAACAGGCCGTCGCCAAGCCGCCGGAGGTGAAATTCTAACTCCGCGCCTCGTTGCCCACGAGAACCCTGTGATTCCTCTGGCGCACCAACAGGGGCTTCCGGCGCCGGTTCCGATACAGGTCTTCGCCGGCCGCCTGGCTTCCGTCCTGCTTGTGGCTTCGCTCCTATGGGGATCGATGGGATCGGCGGTCCTCTACGCCTTCGCGTTGGACGTTCCTCCCCTGACCGGTCGCATCGTTGATCGTGCCGCGCTTCTGCCGCCGCAGACCGCCGCCAACCTGACCGCCTTACTCAAGGCTCACGAAGAGGCGACGGGCAATCAGGTGGCCGTACTCATTCTCCCGTCGCTTGAGGGAGAGCCGTTGGAGCCTTATGCCCATCGGGTGATCACGACCTGGAAGCTGGGACAAAAGGGCACGGACAATGGCGCCCTGCTCCTCGTGGCGATCAAGGACCGCAAGGTTCGCATCGAGGTCGGGTATGGGCTGGAAGGGACGCTGACCGACATCCGATCCGCGCAAATCATTCGGAACGAGATCGTGCCTCGTTTCCAAGCGGGCGATCTTCCCGGCGGGATCACCGCCGGGGTGGAGGCGATTCTTCAGACGATCGAGGGAACCTATCGGGCGGCGGACCATCTTCGACGGCCGGCGTCATCCGGCGAGATGCCTGCGGTTCTTGAATACGTCCTGCTCGGCGTCCTCGTGGGGACCTTGGCCGGGCTCATCCTGAGTCAGGGGCGGCAGCAGATGCGGGCCTTCTTCGGCAGCCTCCTGGCCTTTTTAATCGCACAGGCCGCAAGCCTATTGGCCGGGTTGGGAGCTGCCGTGGTCACATCGCTGCTGATCGCGCTGATCCTGAGCGGAGCTGGTATCGGGGGCGGAGGCCGTCGGAGACTTCGACGGGATTCAGACCTCCGCTGGTTTCCCGGCGGAATCGAGAGCGGCTGGCCCGGAGGAGCGAGCGGCGGATTCGGCGGTGGATTTGGAGGGGGCGACAGTTTTTCCGGCGGCGGAGGCGATGCTGGCGGCGGAGGCGCCTCCGGGAGTTGGTAACAGAGTGGATCGTTGACTATGAGAACCGAGCGCATGCTCATGTTTACCGATGCCGATCGTGAACGCATCAAACAGGCGGTCGAGCAGGCGGAGGCAGGCACCTCCGGCGAGATCGTACCGATGGTCGTGGCCGCCTCTGCCCGCTATCGCGAGGCCGGTTTTCGGACCGGGCTGATCCTGGCCTGGCTGACGCTCGCGATTTTGCTGACCGTGGAGATCTCCTGGCTGCCTTGGGGCTGGCACGCGGGCAACGCGGGCTTGCTGTTGCTGGGCGTGATCCTCGCCTATGGGATCGGCGAATGGCTGGGCCGTTTTCCCTCGGTTATCCGCCTGGTCGTGTCGGGAGACCGAATGGCGCAGAAAGTCCGGCTGCGCGCCGAGCAGCTTTTCTATCAGCAGAGTCTGCATCACACCAGGGCGGGCACCGGCATCCTGATTTTGGTCTCGCTGTTGGAACGGCACGTGCAGGTGCTGGCCGACCGCGGGATCAACGAACGGGTGCCCTCCGGCACCTGGGACAACCTCGTGCGGGGGATTATCGACGGCATCCATCACGGGCGTGCCACAGACGCCATCTGCGAGGCCATCGTGCGCTGCGGAGCCTTCCTGGCCGAAGTGGCGCCGTCCCGACCGGGCGACAATCCCAACGAACTGCCGGATCAACTGCGCGAAGAACATTAGGCTTCTGTGAAGCTGGCCCAGAGACTCGGGACTTGGGAGGCCACCAGACGAGCGAGACGCATGGTCGTATCCAGCGGCAGATCGGTCAATTCAACGCCGAACCTTGTGCCCCTGCACCATCGAACCGTCGCACCCCGTACCCAGATCGAATCGTGGGGATCAGGCGGGATGACCAGGACGGAGAGTCTCATGCCGGGCCGGACCGGCTCGGTCCCTTCGACACAGCCTCCTGTTCGGGAGAGGTTGCCCGTCCTGCCGCTCGCGTGGAATCGCTCGTTGGAATAGTACACCGCGCAGCGGAGGTTGGTGCGCTTGCCCGTGCGCTGGAAAAAATGAGAAGTCATCGCGCGCTCCTATCAAGATAAAGAGCAGAGGGTCTGAACCGTGAAGTAGAAGTCGTCGGTCCAACGGCGCGCCACGTGACAGCCCTCAGGGACAACCGCGCCGCAGCCATGGTGATGCCCAGGCCGTCGAACAAGAGATCTTCGCTCGAAGGCTCTCGGCCGGGCGCCGAGATCTGGGCCAGCTCCGTCCCCAGCCCGAACAACATCGAAAAGGAGGCCCCGACCATCACCGCTGCCGCGGTGGGCCAACCACGGACTTGAAAGGAATGGATAACCAACCAAGCGAGGCCCCCGTACAGCGGGACATGAGACCACCCTCGAAGCTCATCCGGCACAATCGTGATGCCGGAGCCGATCAGCCCGACGCCGGGCGAGGCGACGGCCAACAGCGTCAACAATCCCATATAACTCGCCGCCGTTATCGCCAGTCGCAACATCAGGGATTCGAGGAAGTCATCAATTCGATGGGCGTCCGCTGAAAAGCTGCGTCAGGGTATCGAAATTGACCGCTTGCCAACCATCGGGCATTGGTAGGTGAGTCCCTGCTTTGGAGGGACGACGATCAACGGCGCAGAGCGGAAAGGAGAAGAGGCGGAAGCATCGGACCTGCGAAAGAGCAAAACGAGCGCGTGGAGCGAAACAGGGAACGACGGTCAGCCTGGCTTGCGGTCCGGCACCTGGTGCACCCACTGACCCGGGGCTCGGTCGTCAGCGAGATAGGCCTGGCCGAAGCCAAGAATCAGATGGGCCTCGCGCAGGCGGAGTTCCCAGAGGTGAAAGTCGCCCAGCCCGAACAGCATTGCCGACTGGGGAAAGCGATCGAGATAGCACTGTTTGATCCGCTCATGCTCCGGCCGCTGGTCGGACAACAGCGCGGCGTCCCCTTGCAGGTTCATGCGTTTCTACGCCAGAGGATTTTTCCCCGGCTGATCCGGCTCCGACAGAAAGAGCCCCACACGGGGATCGTCGCGCAGATGGCGGCTGTGCAGCGCCAGGTCGCTCAGGTGAAGATAGGCTCTGGTCCAGTCGTCGCCGAAGATGTACGGCGCGTGCGAACCAAAGGGCCTGCCTTGACGCAGCGTCAACAACACGGCGGTCCGGATCTGTTGCGCCAGGTTCCTCCATTCGCTCTGGATCTGTTCGATCGGTAAGGAGGAAGGCATCGACAGGCCGCAAGCTCCTCGGGAAAGAATGGCTGGGCTCGGTGACGGCATTCTAGCGGCGGGAACGGAATTAATCCAAGCCGCCGCTTTCATGCATGGATGAACGGGGGAACCGATCGAATCAAGCCTGCTGGACAATCGGCATGGATGGGGAAATGAAAGGAGAAAGACAGGAAGTGGACATTCGCTTTCCACTCCTTCTGAGAGAGGGTAATCTGATGTGAATTCGGTCGGCATAGAGCGGGAACCGATCCTTCACGAACATTCCCATGCTCAAGACAATTGCGAAGTTCCTCAAGATTCTTAACTCCGATGCAGCGCCGGGCCAGATCAGCCTGGGGTTTGCCTTTGCCATGGTTGCGGGCTTCACGCCCCTGATGAGCCTGCATAATCTGATCGTGTTGTTTCTTGTGCTCGTGCTCCGGGTGAACCTGGCATCCTTCCTGTTGGGTCTGGCCCTATTTTCGACGCTGGCCTTTGCCCTTGATCCGCTCTTCCATCGCCTGGGACTTGCTCTCCTCACGGCGCCGGCGCTCGAAGCTCTCTGGACCACGCTCTATAACTCGACCCTCTGGCGGCTGGAACGGTTCAACAATTCCATCGTGATGGGGAGCCTCACGGTTTCGCTGGCCTTGTTCGCACCGGTTGTCGTGATGGGGAATCTGCTCGTGCGGCAATATCGCGATCATGTGATGCAATGGGTCCTGAGATCCCGTCTCATGCAGGCCTTTCAGGCCAGCAAGCTCTACGGCTATTACCAATCCGTGTCCGGCTGGGGGGGCTGAGCGTGGGCAGGTGGATCAGGTGGCAGGGTGTAGTCGCCTTTGTGGTGGTGGCCGGCCTTGTTGCCGCCGTGTGGTTCCTGCTGGTGGACCGGGCGGTGGAGCGGCTCATCGAACAGGCCGGCACGGCCGCCGTCGGTGCCAAGGTCGAATTGGACCAGGCCGACATTACGCTCATTCCACTGGGGGTCACGCTCTCGCGCCTCCAGGTCACCAATCCTGACGAGCCGATGACCAATGCCGTCGAGATCGCGCGGATCGCCGGCTCGCTCGATGGGCTCAATCTGCTGCGCCGCAAGGTGATCATCGAAGAAGTGGCCCTGGACGGAGTACGGTTTCACACGCAACGCACCACATCCGGGGCCCTTACCGAGCAGCCGAAGCAGCCGGACGGTATCCCATCCAAGACCGGCGAGTTGTTTGCCCTGCCGGACATCCGGTTGCATGACCCCAAGGATATCCTCGCGAAGGAACTGGATGGGTTGAAGTCCCTGAGTCTGGCGGATCAGCTCCGCGCGGAAGTCGAAACCGAGAAGGAGAAATGGAAACAACGGATCGCCGAATTGCCGGACAGGGCCAAGCTTGACGAGTACAAGAAACGGATCGAAGGCTTGAAGTCCTCGGGGAAAGGCGGACTGGGCGAGATCTTGGGCGGTGTCGCAGAAGTCCAAAAGATCCAGGAGGAGCTGAAACGCGATCTGGATCGGCTCACTGGCGCCAAGAAGGATCTCGAACAGACGGTGGCGTCGCTCAAGCAACGAGCCGGCGACATTGCCAAGACCCCGCAGGAAGATGTGAAGCGTCTGATGGAGCGATACTCTCTCTCCGGCCAGGGTCTGGCCAATCTCACCCGTGCCTTGTTCGCCGGGCCACTGGCCGGTTATGTCGAGACGGCCCTTCGGTGGCATCAGCGGTTGGAGCCCCTGCTTTCGCGATCGACTGAAGGCAAGGCAGAGGCGATCGAGGTGGAGGTGGTGAAGCCGCTCCGTGGAAAGGGCGTGGATGTTCGGTTCAAGGAGCGGGCGCCGCTCCCGGATTTTTTGGTCCGAACCGCTCGCGCGTCCGTGGAAGTTCCCGCCGGGATGATCAGGGGAACGGTCAAGAACATTACACCCGATCAACCGATTCTCGGATCGCCGATGACCTTCTCCTTTGCGGGGGAGCAGCTTAAGGGGCTGGAATCCGTGACGCTCGACGGGACCGTCAATCGGGTGAACCGGGCCAAGCCCAAGGATACGGCACAGGTGAAGGTGGCGGCCTATCGGCTCGAGCATCTGGGGCTGGGCGGTGAGGGCGCGCCGGTGACGTTGAAGCAGGGCCTGGCCGATCTTGATGTGAAGGCCTCCCTTGAAGGCCGTAGGATCGATGCGACGGTCGGTTCGCGGGTTCGGTCCGTGCAAATGGCTGTGGGAGGAAAACTGGGCGCCGGGCCAGTCGGGGAGGCGATCGCCGGAGCGCTTGCGGATATCCAAACCTTTCGGGTCAACGCCGAGATCGCTGGAGTCCGGGAACAGTATGAGGTCCGGCTCGATTCTGACCTCGATCAGGTCTTGAAGGATGCGGTCGGCCGACAGGCCAAGGCTCAGATCGCCAAGCTCGAAGGACAACTACGGGTGGCTATTGATGAGAAGGTCGAGGCGAAGCTGAGCGACGTGCGGAGAAACCTTGGCGGCTTCGATCCGATCCTTCAGGACTTGGTCGGTCGCCTCAATCTGGGGAAGGACATCCTGAAGTTGGGCACGGGTGGGATCGGAGGCAAGTCAGGCCTTCACCTGCCGTTCTAGCTCTTGGACCGGAAGACCCCGGTCATCCTCGACCTATCGCTGAGCGGACAGGCTCAGATCCGATGAAACGGCAGTTTGCGGGAACAACCGATCATCCTGCTTCCATAGTTCCGCGAGAATGGCGTGGGTGATCTTGGCGCCTTCGTCGCCCCACCGGTCCTGCCACCTGTGCCCGTATCGATAATAACGAGGAACGACGGTCCAGCCCTCTCCGGTCCAGAGAATGCGTCCGCTCTCGGCATCGACTCCCCTGAGATGGACGCGGCCCTCTTCCTGCTTCACGAACACGACCTGTTGCGCATTCATCAAACGCCCGACTCGAAGAATCGTGTCCTCGGCTCCATGTGTCAATGAGAATTGTTGAACATGCAACAGGCGTTCGATCTCGGCCCGCTCCGTCACGATCATCTCCTTGGCCAACAGTTCAAAGATGGCCGCCTGCGCGGCATCCGAGGCGGCTCCTCGATGAGGATTCGCCACATCCCAGACAATGACCCTTGTGCCCTTGTCCGGAATCTGCTGGGCCACCACCTTGACGACCGTGGAGGGAGGGGGCGAGGCGGGCGCAGTAGACAGACATCCGCTGAGGATGGAACTGAGGGCGATCATGCTTGGAAGCCCGAGTGCCTGTACGTAGGTGCGGGTCATGTGCAACCTCCCTGAATCGTGCCCTGGAACTCGCGTATGCCGAGGGTGAGAGGCGGTCCCGTGAAACCGTTGCTAGAGCATAGGGTGGTCCGGCCGGGATCGGAAAGAGCACAGAAGAAGGGGGAATGCCCGAAAAGTCTGGGTACGGCGGCGTCCGATTGTGGAACAACGGTGATGGCAACGGACCAGGTGGGCGGCCTTGGAGGAAGGGGCCTGGAAGTCTTGTTGATTTCAAGAACGAAACAGCGTATTTCCTCTCTGGCCGCAGCAGGACGGAGGGAACGCGCCCAGAAAGGAAGGCATGATGAAATCGAGCAAGATCGTGCTGGGATGGTGTCTGTCGGTCGGGCTATTCGGAGGGTTGGCAGGCTGCGGATCGGACCGGGCTGAAATCAAGGAAGACCGGTTAACCGTCGGGAAGGTCCAGGGGGAGATCAAGGTCGGCATGTCCGCCGCGCAGGTTGCGGAGCTGCTGGGTTCACCGAACATCGTGACAACCGACGATAAACGCCGCGAAGTCTGGATTTACGACAAGGTCTCCACGGACCGCGTCGATACCCGCAGTTCCTCCTTCGCCAGCCTGATCATCCTGGGGACCAGTTCTCAGGACAGCTCCAGCTCACAACGCCAACGCACGCTCACCATCATCATCAAGTACGACGAAGACAAGCAGGTCCGGGACTTTGCCTACAACGCCACGCAGTTCTAGTCCTGCCCGCAACCGTCCGGCGCGCCGGAGCCGGGTCCCTGCCAGGCGGGCGGATCGGGGTTGGGGGCTTCCGGCTTCGCTCGGCTTGCTGCTGATCATGGCCGCCGGCTGCGTTCCCGAGACGCAGCCGCCGGACCTCTTTGCCCTGTCGCCGGAGATCCCCAGAAACCGCGCGATGCAAACCCGGTTCTTCGAAACGTCCAACGAACAGGAATTGCTCTCGGCCTCGGCCGCCGTGCTCCAGGACCTCGGGTTTCAAGTGGAGGAAAGCGTCCGGGAAGTCGGGTTTCTTCGTGCGACGAAGGAGCGGAGCGCCCGCGAGTATGGGCAGGACATCCAGCGAGCGCTGTTCTTGCTGTTGTCGCTGGGGCATCTGCACATGCCGGTCGATCTGCACCAGAAGATCGCCGCCTCCTTGATCACGAGGCCCCTGAATAGCGAGGCGACCAGACAGGAAGTGCGCATCATGTTTTATCGTGTCGTGTGGAAGGGCGACGGGCAGGCCGACCGGCAATACATTCCTCCCGGCGAGCAATATATGGAGATGATCCGGGATCCGGAGATCTATCAGCAGTTTTTCGCCAAACTGTCCAAGGCCGTCTTCCTCGAACCCTTTGCCATATAGCAACCGAACTCAAGAGACCGCATGAGCCGCAATCGCGTCGTCCGAGCCGCAGTGATTCTCGTGGGAAGCCTCCTATTGTACGGGTGCGAAACACCGCAACCCAAGCCGGAGCTGTTGGCCCCGACCGAGGCGCAGATGAAAATCCGGAGCCTCCAGTCTCGGTCGTTTGAGACGAAGGACCGGAACCTCGCCATTCGCGGGGTGATCGCCGCGCTACAGGATTTGGGCTTCATCATCGAGCGCGCTAACGAACCGCTGGGGTTGGTAACGGCGGCGCGCTTTGCCGAGCCGAACTATTACGATGTCGTGAGCGTGACCGTCACGGTGCGACAGGATGGGGCGGAGCGTATGATGATCCGGGCCAACGCCATCTACAACAACCGGCCGATCGAAGATCCCAAGGTCTATCAGAATTTCTTTGCGTCGCTGGAACGGTCGTTATTCCTCGGCCGGGAAGAGCGGAAATAACGCGAGCGAACCGGCGATGGCGGTCCAACCGACGGAACGGGCGACGAGATCATGCCAGATGGCCCGAGGCCTGATCGCCGCGCAGATCCTTCTTGCGGCGCTGCTGGCCCAAGGCTGTTCGCCCTACGAATGGCGGCACGAGAACCAGTGGAATTCGCGCGAGCAGATCTGGCTGTCGGAAGCGAGCCAGGTCAAGGTACGGGCCGCGCAAACCCGTGTATTCGAGACGACGGACCGCACCAAGCTGTTGCAAGCGATCGTGGCCACCATGCAGGACCTGGATTTCAAGGTCGAGGTCTTGGACGAAGTGCTGGGCGTCGTCTCGGGCAAGAAATACGTCGAACTCGAACGGTCCCAAATCGGGCCGGACCCGTCCTACCTGCTCTACCGTCCTGATACGCTGCTGTTTCTGACCAGAAACTACCGTACCTGGGGGCCCTTCTGGCACCGCAGCGATCTTGTGCGGCTCACCGTCACGGTACGCGCGCGGGACCAATCCCAACTCGTGGTGCGGGCCAGCGCTCAGTTCTATCTCCGGGCCGTTGAAACCCCCGAACCCTACCAACAGTTCTTCCGGACTCTGGGGCAATCGCTCTTCGTTCAGGGACAGATGCTGCGGTAGCCCTGTCCGGTTCCGCTGTTCCACACCCATCCGATCAGCCCCGTTGTCCCGTTACGTGAAAGTAGGTATGCTGGAGCCCGGATTCATGATGATCACCGAAGCCGACACCTGTGGCAGGGATGTTTTCCCGAGACTCGTTCATGCCTGCCGGTCTATCGCGTCTGAGGGAAGGTGAAGGAAGGACGAATCAAATTCAGAGCCACCAGAGGAAAACAGTGGCATCCCGAGTGATGCCGGAGTCAGGCTGGTGTTTCCCGGAAGGTAATGTAACGGTTCTAGACCGCTCGTTCGGCGTTAGGATGCCAGTGTGCCAAAGCGGCTTCGCTCACCTGCTATCTCCGTTTCGCGATCGGACTATACTTTTCTGATGGCGCGTCGTTCGGAATCGTCCGAATTGTCCTTCGTTGATTCCCTGAAGAGTGACGTCCGCCGGGAATTCTATGAGGACCACAAACCCATTGCGATCGTGATGATCCTGATCGTCTTCTTGCTCCCGTTCGTCGGGCTTTCGATCATGGGATTGTTGGGAGTCGCCCTGGCGGTGATGGTGTCAGCCTTGGCCTACTGTCTGACGCCCTATGTCTGGCTCAAGTTGTGGGCGTGACGAGAAAGGGACTCACGGTGCAAGCTGGGTATCGCTTGATAGTGGTGGACAAGGACGGCGCGCTGGTCTCGGAGTTCCAACTGACCGAACAGGACCTGGCAGACCCGGCGGCCTTCGTCGCATCGCTCAAGCAGTCGATTGAAGCCATCGAGGAGGAAGAGCCGTGATCCGGGGACACGCGAAGGGTTTCTACGTCGAGAAAATTGAGAGGATCAGACCATGAAGAATGTCGAGATGGCCGTGGAAGGGACGATGCTGACGATCAAGGTGGATTTGTCGAAGGAGTTTGGTCCGTCGGCCTCCGGGAAGACTATCATTATTGCGTCGACCGAGGGGAACGTGACGATTCCGAACCGACAGGAGAAAGTCGGGCTGAACGTCTATCGGAAAAAGTGACTGTGCGCGCCGGTCACGGCGGCGATGGGTCTCCGGTCTTCGCCGAGTGAAGTCAACACGATTCGGACGATCCTGGTGAACCGCGGCAGGATGATCTACGCAGTCTCTCCGTCATACCACAGGGCTGGTAACCTCAGCCGCATTCGCCGGCTCTCGGCCGGACTTGAAACGGTCCAGTCCCAGAGGCCACGGCCTTTTCTTCGGGCCAGACCTTGTCGTAGACTATACGACATCTCCCCCTCTTCTCCTGATGAGGTACTCGCAGTGGTGATGCCTGTCGCGGTGTTTGCCTCTGCCCCTCCTGCCGAACCGGCCGCCGAATGGCATGCGCGCATCTTGGCCGCGGCCATGTTCCGGAGCACCTAAGATCATGCCCCACCCGTCGTCGGTGCAGTCGCCTTCCGTCTTGATCGTTGACGATGATGTCGATATCGCGTTGGTCTTGCACGACCTGCTCGCCCACGTCGGCTATCAGGTGGAGGTGGCGCACACGGGCGCCGAGGCCGTAGCCAAAGCTCGATCCAGGAATTTCGATGTGGTCGTGCTGGATATCATGCTTCCGGATATGGACGGGCTCGTCGTGCTGCCTCTGCTTCGAGGCATCGATCCCACCCTGCCGGTCATCATGGTGACCGCGGTGGCCGACGTCTCGACCAAACACGGAGCGTTGAGCGAAGGGGCTTTCGGGTACTTGGCGAAGCCCTACGACACGGAAGAATTGAAAGCCCTCGTTCGGCGGGCCGTCAGCGTCAAGCATCTCTCCGGTGAGGCCGCCGCGGCGAAACAGGCGCTCACGGCCAGCGAGGAGCGGTTTCGAGAGGTCGTGGAGACCGCGCCTGACGCCATTGTCTTGGCCGATGCGGAGGGCCGGATTCTGTCCTGGAACGCCGCGGCCGAGTCGCTCTTCGGCTATCCGGCAGCCGCCGTCATCGGCCAACCGCTCACCATGATCATGCCGGCGCGCTATCGTGACGATCATCTGCGTGCCTTGGAGCATGTTCGGGTGACCGGCGAGCTGCGGTACAAGGGGACGGCGATCAAGATGCGTGGGCTGCGGAAGGACGGCCGGGAATTTCCCATTGAACTCTCATTGAGCAGTTGGACGTCTCACGACCAGCGCTTTTTCTGCGGCATTCTTCGGGATGTGACCGCCCGTGAGGCGGCGGAGGCAGATCTCCGCCGCCAACAAATTGAGCAGCAGGCGCTTTTGGATTTGATCCCCGCGATGGTCTGGTACAAGGACGCGCATAACCGGATTCTGCGGGCCAACCGCCGCGCGGCCGAATCCATCAACAAAACGGTGGCCGAGATCGAAGGCCAATCCACCTACGACCTCTACCCGGACGAAGCGGAGAAGTATCACCAGGATGATCTGGAGGTGATCGTTTCGGGCAAACCGAAGCTCGGGATCGTTGAGTTATACCGAACGGGATCGGGGGAAAAGCGCTGGGTGCAGACCGACAAGGTCCCCTATCGCGATGCCGACGGAACGGTGCTCGGTGTCCTGGTCTTTGCCCAGGACATTACGGATCGGAAACGGTCGGAAGCGGCCCTGCAAGCCAGCGAGGAATGCCTCAGAATTCTTGCGGAGTCTTCGCCGGGCGGGATCGCGCTGGTCAATCGGGAGGGACAGATCGTGTTCGCCAACGCCGCTCTGGCCGAGCTGTTCGGCTACGACGAGCGGGAACTGCTCGGCCAGTCCGTCGACCTGCTCGTTCCCGAGCGGGTCCGAGCCGAGCACGCCGAGCACCGGCGGGCGTTTTTCGCCCATCCCGGCGAGCGTCGGATGGGCCGCGACCGTGTGCTGATGGGATTGCGAAAAGATGGCACCGAGTTTCCCGTCGAGATCGGCTTAGCTCCCTTGGCCACGGCCGAGGGATTCCAGGTTGCCGCCTCAATCGTCCGCATCATTCCGCGGGCCGGAAACCAGAGTGGATGTGGGGACGGCTCCATGCCGCCGTGATTGTGACCGCTCCGGTCCCTGTTCGCTGCCGGCCCGCTCGCCGAAGATAGGCGCCGGACAACACCCGCAAAAGACCAGACAGGAATCCAGCCCCCTTCCTGTAGCGGGCCTCGAACACCGGTCTGTCGCGGGCTCGTTACTTAAGCTTGCCGATCGTTTCCTGCAAGAGCTTCTTCCAGTCGTCGCGGTTGACCGCCGGCATCGTCTTGATCTGGATATGGCCGAGCGACGCGTTAAGCACCGCCGCCTTCATGGCGGTCTTGTTGTCAGGGAAGTCCCAGATGGCGACCACGTCATACTCGCCGAGACAATAATAGGCCTGGACCAGTTTGCCGCCGAGCGCCTGCGCATTTTTCTTGACCATCTCGGCCCGCTCGACGCCCTTGTCCTTCATGGATTGGAGCCCGTGCTGCGTGAACTTCACGAGACTGACGTAGGTCGGCATGGCGCACCTCCTTGGCGAGTGAGGAGCAACGGCATGGTGATGTAAGTCCGGAAACATCTTAGGCCGTTTAAGAAAATGTCACAAGTGGGGAGAGAGTCGAAACGGGAGGAAGAACGGCTCAACCGCGACCATGTACACCGGGCTCCAGACGATCGGCGCCGATCGTCGACGAAGGTTGCCTGCTCGGTATGACGACTCTCTTGACTCGCGCGCGCGAGGGGCATATCGTACCCGCGTGGGAGGAGTTAACGCCCCGAGGGAATATGGATCACCAGGGGGTCGAGCGCTGAGGACGGTGTGCAAGCCCAGCTTCGACTGGGAAGCCTAATGTCTCACCAAGATCTCCGCCGTACCTACAAGCTCTCGGTAGGTGCGTCCTCCTCCCACCTTAACCGCATCGCTGCATCTGGTGTGTGACGCTGGTTGTACCATCCTTCGTGTCCACCGTGACCAATCGGAGAGCGTCCCACTGACCCGCTCAGGAAGCGGAAGGGACGCAATCTGTCCGAACCCATGAGAGGTTAAATGGCCAAGAGCAAGCCGCCCGCATCACCCTCCGCCTCCGCATCGATATCCACATCTCCGATTGCCCCAACCGCTGCCAAGAAGTCCGCGCCAGCCGCGAGCCGAACGGCCCAGGCCGTGACGGCGGTGGAGATGGGATCGCGGCAGCGCGAGATTTCCGTTTCCGAGTTCTTTACGAAGAATCGGCACCTGCTGGGATTTGACAACCCGCGCAAGGCCTTGCTGACCTGCGTGAAGGAAGCCGTCGATAATGCGCTGGACGCCTGCGAGGAAGCGGGGATTCTTCCCGACGTGCTGGTGAAGATCGAAGTGGCCTCGCACGGGGAACCGCCGCCGCCGGCCAGCCAAGCCACTCGGTTTCGGATCACCGTCGCTGACAATGGGCCGGGCATCGTCCGCGAGCAGATCCCAAAAATTTTCGCCAAGCTGCTCTACGGCTCGAAGTTCCACCGCCTGCGCATGAGCCGGGGCCAGCAGGGCATCGGCATCTCCGCGGCCGGCATGTACGGACAATTGACCACCGGGAAGCCGGTCAAGATCATCTCCCGCACCAGCCCTCGTTCGACCGCGCATTATTTCGAAGTGCAGATCGACACCAAGAAGAACGAGCCGCTGATTCTGGAGAAAAAGCAGATTGACTGGGACCAGCCCCGCGGCACGCAGGTCACGTTGGAGGTCGAAGGCCGCTACCAAAAGGGACGGGCGTCGGTCGATGAATATGTGGAGCAGACGATCATCGCCAACCCACACGTGAAGCTCACATATCTGACGCCGGAAGGGGAGTCGAAAACCTATCCCCGGACGTATCACGAATTGCCGCCCTCGCCCCGCGAGATCAAGCCGCATCCCTACGGCATCGAGTTCGGGATGATGCTGAAGATGCTCCACGACACCAAAAGCCATTCGGTGGCCGGCTTTCTCGCGAGCGATTTCTGCCGGGTGTCGCCCGCGCTGGCCGAGGAGATCTGCAAGACGGCGAAGGTCTCGCCCGACGCCAAGCCCCGGTCCATTCACGGCCATGCGGCGGAAATTCTGTACAAGACGATTCAGACGACCAAGATCATGGCGCCGCCGACCAACTGCCTCTCGCCTATCGGCGAGAAGGCGATTCTGTCTGGCCTGTATAAGCAGATCAAGGGCGAGTTCTATACGGCGGTCAGCCGGCCGCCGGCCGTGTACCGGGGCAATCCCTTCATCATCGAAGCGGGCTTGGCCTATGGGCGGGGACCGGAAGAAGCAGCCAAGGCCCAGAAGGCCGTCGAGCAGCCGCGCGCGGAAGGGGAGCATCAGGACGAGGACCAGGAACTGGCCCGGGTGATCCGGTACGCCAACCGCGTGCCATTGCTCTATCAACAGTCGGCCTGCGCCACCTTCAAGGCAGTGCTCGACACGACCTGGCGCAACTACGGCATCCCTCAGTCCCGCGGGGCGCTCCCAGCCGGGCCGATGGTGATCTTCGTCCACATGGCCTCAGTGTGGGTCCCGTTTACCAGCGAATCCAAAGAGGCGATCGCCGATTACGACGAGATCAGGAAGGAAATCACGCTGGCCCTGCGCGAATGCGGCCGGCGGCTCGGCTTGTTCATGCGGCGCCGGGATCGGGCCGAGAGCGAATTCCGGCGGCGCAACATCTTCGAACTCTATATCGAGGAAGTCGTCGAAGCCTGTAACCGGCTCAAAGGCGGGAAGCTGCCCAAGGAGAAACTCAAAGCTCAGCTCCAGAAGATCGCCACGTCTCGCACCGGTGGAACCAAGACCGATGAGGTCCTCGGTAAGACCGGCGCCGGACCAGAAGGGTTGCCCCACTCGATCGTCGTGACGGCGGAAGGGGTGGAAGGGGAACTCTCCGTGGTGGACGAAGCGGCTGCGGCGACGGAACCGGCCCCATCAGGCTCCCCTGGCCCATCTACCGAGGTCGGCCCAGATGAAGAGGAAGCTGCGACGGAAGTGTCGCAGCCAAAGACAAGCCGGAAGGGTGCAAACCCCGTCCCGGGTAGGGACAAGAAGGCCGCAAAGCTGAAGGGCAAGGCAGCGCAATTGCCTCTCTTCTCCGGCGACGGACAGACCGGCAAACGGACTAGCCTCGCAACCGGCAAATCCGGCAAGACTCGCGGAGCCAATCGGTCTCCGCGCAAAGGGAAGTAGGAATCGCATGGCACCAACGAAGCAAAAGAAGAACGAAGTGGTGGAGAAGAAACTTGTCGGCCTGGCCGATGTGGTCATCGCCGCCGCGGATCGGTCCAAGGACCCGACGTTTGCGATTCCGATCCGCGCGCTTTCGAACGTCTCGTTCAACGAACGGAAGGGCTTGATCGAGATGGGCCACAAGAAACAGGCTCGCTCGTTTTTCAACGTCGGCATGGCCAAGAAGTTCATGCAGACCATGCTGGTGGCCGACGCGCTGTCCGAGCTCCAACGGGCGGACCTGACAACCTCGCTCAGAGAGATCTATTATCGGACCAAGCACACGATCAAGAACTCGCACGAGAACACGTTCGACACCCAGGATGAATCGGACCCGATCATCGAGGACCTGGAAGTGTCGCTTACGGCCCTGCGCGAAGAGCTGCACGTGCGCGCGGAGAACGGCGGCAGCGTCGTCGGACCGCTGGTGCTGGGGGACGACGGAGACCGGGTGGATTGCGCGAAGCTCGGGAAGGGCGGCTATTCCGTGCCCTCGATCGTCGAGCCGGAGTATTTGGAGATCCGGCGTTGCACCGCCGACTTCGTGCTGCTGGTCGAAAAGGGCACCCAATGGAACCGGCTCTCGGAGGACAAGTTTTGGCGGCGGTATAACTGCGTGCTGCTGACCGGCAACGGGCAGCCCCCGCGCGGCGTCCGCCGGTTGGCCCGGCGGCTCCACGAAGAGCACCGGCTGCCAGTCTATGTGCTCGTGGATAACGATCCTTGGGGTTACTATATCTACTCGGTGATCAAACAGGGTTCGATCAATCTGGCCTTCGAAAGCCAGCGCATGGCGATCCCGAAGGCCAAGTTCATCGGCCTCTCCAGCGCCGATCCGGAACGGTATGAGCTGCCGCGGAATGTCGGCATCAAGCTCAACGACAAGGACACGACCAGGGCGCGCGAACTGATGAACTACCCCTGGTTCCAGAAACCGGCCTGGCAACAGGAAATCAAGCGGATGCTTACGAGCGGGCTCAAATACGAGCTGGATGCGCTGGCCAACAAGGACTTTCAATACCTGACGAAGAAATATCTTCCCAGAAAGCTCAAGGAGAAGGATTGGCTAGATTAGCCTGACTCGGCATCGATGCACCGATTGGAGTCTGCGGTTCGGCAAGAGCGGGTTTGCTGAGCCAAGCCTGGAGGCGTACAATCTTCTTAAGGGGGTTGTATGAAACCTCTCATTCTTAATTTCGTATCGCTGACCTTAGCCTGTGCTGCTCTTACGGCCTGCCAGCCGGACCGTCCAATCCCCCAACCGATCATGCTGTACCGAGCCGAGCTTGGAGCGGCGGACGCGCACGATGCAAAACAGGATCTTCAGGCTTGTCGTCATGAGGTGAACCAGGAAGCGCCCTTGACGATCCAACCCTTGGGCCTTCCGCCGATCGGCACGGTCGGCAGCCCGGTCGGTACGGTGGTGCTCGGCACCGTCGCGCCACCGCATCGAGTCTGGTCCTCCCAGTCTGCTTATCGAGAAGCCATTGAACGGTGCCTCGCAGCGCGCGGGTATCAGATTCAAGGCTGGGAGTAATCTTTGCGGCTGTCTGGATCAGTGCTTCGCATCGCCGCCAGAGGGGCAAAGATGAAGATGGGCAAGATGAAGATAGGATTGATGGGAATTGAAGAGAGAGTCGGCATGAGAGGCTGTTCCTGGGTTCATGCGCTGACGGCCATCGGCCTGCTTGCGTTTGCCTTTCCTTGCGGCGCGCAGGTGTCTCCCGCCCCTTCTCCAACGCCGGCTCCATCGACACCGAGTCTCCAACCGGCCTTGCAACCGGTTGTGACCGGGGCTGGCGGGATCACGCCCAGCGCGCAACCGGCCCCCGCTCCCACAGTCGGCACCACCGGGAGTTCCAGCGACCGTAAGTCGTTCGGCACGGTTGGGCAGGGCCTGCCAGGCATGCCGGGCGGGCCTCCCCTGACCTCGCCGAACGGCGCGCAGGATCCTTCCTCCAAATATATGCGTCCTCTTGTGATCGGTCCGCTCTTTTGCGATCCGGCTCTCGACATTCCCTGTTGACGCTAGCCCAAGTTCACACGCTAGGGGTTCGTCCAGCTTGTCTCGCCAGGACCTGATGGTACCGTGTGGGCTCCATCACCCTTTTATCCATGTTCCAAGTTGAAGGAGGATCTATGGCCCACACACCATCACAGGCGGTCGCCAACTCCGTGGTCGAGCTGCTCAAGGAGGACCATGAAAAGGTCAAGGGATTGTTCGCGGAGTATGAGGAGGCCGACTCCAGCCGAAAGCAGGATATCGCCGAAACCGCGCTTCAGGACCTGGAGGTGCATGCGGAACTGGAGGAGAAGCTCATCTATCCCGCTGTTCGCGAGGCGATTGACGACGATGCGCTAATGAACGAAGCGATCGAGGAACATCATCTGGTCCATGTGTCGATCAAAGAGCTCAAGAAGCTCAAGCCTGGTGATGCGAAATTCGACGCCAAGTTCAAGGTGCTCGGGGAGCTGGTCAAGCATCACATTAAGGAAGAGGAAGGTGAAATGTTGCCTCAGGCCGAGGAGGCCGACATCGATTGGGACGTTCTCGGAGCCAAGGTCATGAAGCGGCGGGAGCAGTTATTCTCCAAAACAGATGCCTCGGCACGGGGAGGGGGGAAGCGCAAGAGTCGGTCGTGACGGACGGCGGCTGCCTGATGCGGCATGATCGGCCGGCAGCGACCTTGGCGGTGTCGGTCTCAGTTCCATTGAACCGGCACCGCCCTGTAGGCTCCGCTTGATTTCGTACAGGATTGCGCCTATCCTGGTGCCCGCTGCTCACCGGGAGGGGAATGCCGATGCAGTCCGGTCCAGCCTCTCGCTTGGCGATTCTCCTATCGCTTGCCTTGCTCCTGACCATGCCGCTTCATCCCTCCATTGGCGTGGCTCAGAGTTTTTCAATCGAGCCTCATGCTGCCGCCCCGAGCCGCTTGCCGCTCGGGCTCTCTCCTTGGGAGCAGAATCTCATTGTCCGTATCCCCGCTGCGAACGGAAGCACATCCGTCCGCCTGCCGTTAATGGATGAAACCGGAGAGCGGGTGATCGGGGCGAAAGTCTGTGCCGCCGAACCGCCGCTGCTCATGGCGGAAGGTTCTAACGGATGCGAAATCATCTCTTGCGGAATGGGCATCAAACAGACCTGCAAGATCACCTGTCCGGCCGGACAAACACCCAAGTGCAGTTGCGATTGCGAGCGGTCCTTCGGCCCTATCTGCACGGACTACAAAGCCAACTGTCGCTGCGAGTAGGCCGGTTCGAACCACCCGCTTTCGTTCAAACTCATCCGAAGCGATCCTGCCAATAAACCGATTCCGCGCCTGGCTAGGGAGCACCCCAGTGGGGCGGATCTCGGTTAAAGGGTAGGCTGTATTTAGAGAATCTGGGAGGCCGTGAATCGTATGGTCGGAAACCTTGATCCGGAGCGAGGTGTTAAGATGGCCGTTGTTCCAGTGGTGTTCGTTCTGTCGTTCAGCGTGGGCCTGCTGGGCTTTTCGCCGCAGGATGCGGGCGCGGAAGGGAAAGGCAAGTCCGCCCAATCGTCAGGACCTGGCCGTCAGAGCGAACCACTTCAACAACCGGGCTTGATGCCGCCGCTGCCGCCGCCCGAGATCGATCCCGGCATTCAACAGTATCCTGAAACCATTCCGAATCCCGAATCGGTGGTCCCTCCACCCCAGGTCGATCCTGATATGGCCATCAATCCCGCGACCAGGGAGCCGTTGAAAGATTCTCCGGTCCCGCAACCAACTCCCCATCCCGGTCCTTCTGATCCTGTTCCGCCCGACCCCGTTCCAGCGCCGCCGACGCCGGTCCCTCCCGGTACACCAAGGCGTTAGCAACAGGCTGTAGGCAGGCTGGGGGTCGCCCTAGTGGGGCAGCCGTCAGGCCGATGGTATTGTCGGCTCATGGAGGACAAAACAGTACGTATGACCGGCCGCTCGCCCTGTTCGAACGGCATCAGGGGCGTGGCGCGTATAGCCGTCATGGCCGGATGGCTCCTGGCCGCATCTCAACCGTCATGGGCCGCCGACATGATGCCGCCGCCGCCTCCCGATGTAAGGGAAGACTCCGGCACAACGCCGCCGGCTATGCCGCTTCCTCCACCACCGGGGGTCCGTCCGGAGATGAGATCTCACCCGCAGACCATTCCAAATCCCAAGGCCAGCGTTCCGCCGGATCAACCGGCGCCGGAACTGCCTTTTGACGAGCCACTCTCGCAGAAGAACGCTCCGCCGCCAACCGTGCCTCCTGCGCGGCCGATTCCGGACCCGCCGCATGCGCCCGCCGCATCTCCGTGAGCAACGGCATCGACTGGCTGAGCGATCGATTCAAGGTCGCCACGGCCGAGCATGATGCCGGTGAGATTGGTGGCCCTGTGCGGCAGTCCGGATCGCCCGAGCCGACGGAAAAGGCCGTGTCCCGGCCCTTCCGTCTCGGCCCGGTGGCATCCACGCGGGGTCTGTGAGATGATCGAAGCCCGTTCCTGCAGTACGAACGAGAATCCTCCTCCCATGGTCTGCACAGAGGCCGCGTGGGATTTCGTTATCTAAAACGATGGATCGTCGCCTGCGTTGTGGCAGTCACGGCCGGTTGCGCGGCGATTCCCTTTGCCTATCGCCATGCAGATTCCCTGATTGCTTGGCAGGCCGATCACTATTTCAACCTGACCTCCGAGCAACGATCGGAACTCATTACCCGCCTCAAGTCGGTTCTGTCTCGTCATCGCCGAGAGGCCTTGCCGGAGTACGAACGTTTCCTGGCCGAGGTCAGAAGCAGGGTGGAACGGGGATTGACCGGCGACGATATTGACTGGTTCTACGAGGTGCTCGAACGGATGCGGGCCGACCTCATGGAACGGGTGGTGGCCGATGGCAGCCCGTTGCTGGTTTCGATGGCGCCTTCGCAAGTGGGGCATCTGGAGTCGGTCTTATTGCGTGAGAACGAGAAGGCCGCCCGTCTGGCCGAAGGGCCGGTGGAGGATCGCATTCGGAAGCGAGGTGAGCAGACCGTTGAGCTTGTACAGGACTGGACGGGGTCCCTGTCCAAGGAGCAACGGTCGCAGATTCGCGCCTGGAGCCGCGTATTACCCGACAGTGAGCCCCTGTGGTTTCGCTATCGGAAAGAACAACAACAGAGATGGCTTGCGCTGTTGCGCCGCCCCCTCACGTCCGCGACGGCAACCGGAGAGTGGCGGGAGGTCCTGATCCACCAGCTTCACACGGCTCCCGCCTGGTATCGTGACGCCGTTCTCGACTGGCGCGCCGGCGTCAAGACCCTGGCTCTTCGGATCGATAGGATCTTGACGCCACGCCAACGGGACCATGTGTCGCACCGCCTCCAAGAACTGATCGAGCAGATCCGTGCCCTCGAGACGGAGACTCACTCGTAATACACGACGACTGCGGCCTTGCCGCATTTCGCGCAGGACCCCTGTTTGGTCATCGGGGTCTTGCCTTCGTTCTCCGCAGCCTTGACTCCCGCGTCCTCGGAGCGTGCGACCTTGTTATAGCAGTCGCTGCAATAAGCGGCAGTTTGTCCCATGATCCCTCCTTGGCTCCCGCCTGCGAGGGGCTTCCTGTCCCTCGTTCCATCGCGGCGACTCAACGGCGCCGTCATGACCAGTATAGCGCGCCGCTTCCATCGCATAGACTCGGCGTCGCCCTTGCGCCTGCTTTTTCCGGGGTGTTAAGATTTTCCCTCTCGTTCATCAAGGAATCGCCCTATGCCGAACATTACCCTATTGGTCTCTCCCTCCTGCGGCGCGTGCCCCTCGGCCAAGAGCCTCTGGAAGGAATTGCGGGTGAAATACAGCTTCAGCTACCGCGAGGTGGACATCACCACCCCGGACGGACAGGAGCTGGCCGAACGCCATGCCATCCGGGCCGTGCCGGCCACGATCATTGACGGGCGGCTGACCTTTATCGGAGTGCCCAGCCGGCAAAGCGCTGAAAAGGCGCTGGAACAGAAAATCAAACAGCGCCAGGGCTGACGGAGAGCGTCCGGACCTGGCGCAAAACCCTTCAGACGCCCCACGGGAACAGGAGTCCTCATGGTCGAAGAAGACGATATCGAGTTGCCGATTCTCCCTCGGATTGACAAGGGGCCGCCTCCCGACTGCCCGATTTGCGGAGATCCCATGTCTTTCATCGACGGCGACTGGGCCTGCGTGGATTGCAACGGCGAGCTGCTTGGCCCGGAGACCGGGTAGCCGTTCACGTGCTTCGCCGCCCGTGAAGCGTGGCGAGCAAGGGCGCTGCCTGAACCCGCCCTCTCCGTTTCACGTTTCGCGCCTCACGAAACACGCGCGCAATGCTCCGCGTTTGCACCGGCCCCTTCCATCCCACGCTTGAATCAGCCCTCGTCGAGGACGTGCGCCGCCTGAAGACAGGCGAGCCCCTGGCCCCTCTCGCCATCATCGTTCCCTCGCAGTTGCTTATCGATCGGCTGCGGCGGTTGCTCGTGCTGGACGCACGGTTGCCTCTGCTGAATGTCCACTTTCTGACCTTCCATCAATTGGTGCTGAAGTTGACGTCGGAACGAGCCTTCGATGATTCCGAGACCCGGCCGCCGGCATCGGTGGACGACTTCTGTTTCGAGCAGTTGGCGCGGCATATCGTGTTGGAGAGACCATTGTCCGGCATGGAACCCCTGGAGCAGCTCGGGACCGCCGCCGGCACCTGGGCCGCGCTCTGGGCCACCCTGCGCGACATGAAGGACGGCGCGGTCGATCCTGCCGCCGCCATCCAGGCCGTTCGGGAAGGGCAGTTTGATTCGGAAGACTGTCCCTGGCTGGAGGCCCTGTTCACCCTCTATGCCGGAGTCCTGGAGGGAAGCAGGGTCCTTGGCATCGGCTCAGCCGACGACCTGGCGGCCGACGTTCTTCCTTGGATCCCCCACTCCCCGTTTCTGGCTCACCTCAGGCAGGCCATCTACTACGGTTTCTACGACCTTTCGCAGGTCCAACTGTCTCTGCTGGAGCGCATCGCACAAAGAACGGAAACCACCGTCTATTTTCCACTTGTTCAAACATCGGAATTCAAGTTTGCATTGAGGTTTTATGAGCGGCGTCTCCTGCCGCTGGCTGCTTCCACGGCCTTCTCTCCGGTCACGGATCTTCCGAACGCCGGGGGAACGGGGCAGGGAACTGTGAATAGGCAAGACAGCCTGGACGTAGAGATCACACACACGGTCGGGCCGGAGGAGGAACTGGCCGCCGTCTGCCGGGAAATTCTCGCGCTCGTCGAAACGCACGGCTATCGATTTGATGAAATCGGGGTCGTCGCCCGAACATTGGAGCCCTATGCCCCGCTGCTGTCGCGGCTGTTCGAGCAGCACCGTATTCCCTTCACATCCACGGCGGTCCGATTGCTCTTTGCCGAGCCTGTGACCAAGACCCTCTGGCAATTGGCCTCATTGAGGAACTCTGGTTTCTACGCCACGACCCTGTTGGATCTGTTGAGCTCACCCTACTATCGAACCGACGGCTCGGGTCTTACAGCCTTCGAGTGGCGGCCGGATCTCTGGCGGCTGGCAATTCAGGAACTGGGTATCACCAAGGGCGAACAAGAGTGGCGGCGTTTGGTCGAGGCCGGCCAGGAGACGAACGAGAGCAATGCCAACCCGCTGAGCGGGGGCGAAGAGGACGAACGAGATCAGGATTCGGATGAGGAGGATCGGGCGCCGGTCAAGGTCGGCCGTCGTGAATATGACCACCTATGGCGATTGGTTTCGCGGCTGATCGAGGATTGCCGTTCGCTGCCGGATCGAGGGACTGTTGCGGAGCTGACGAATCGGTTTCTTGAGCTCGCTGTCCGACACCTTTCCATCCCTGGATTGACCGAGGACGGCGAGCTGTCGGACGGGAAAACGCTCAAGGATCAGCATGCGACATCCGTCGCAGCGGCCCTCCAGGAGGCGTTTGACCGATTGCGCCAACTCGATCGCCTGGGACTGGAGCGGACGTGGGAGGAATGGACCGTCCTCTTGCAGCAGGTGTTCGAACGAGGAGTGATCCCGATCGGAGAGGCCGACCATGAGGGTGTGCAGGTGTTGGACGCCATGTCGGCCCGCGGGTTGCCGTTCAAGGCTCTCTGCCTGATCGGGCTGAACGAAAAGGTGTTTCCCCGTATGATCCGGGAAGATGCCTTCTTGCGCGACCGGTCTCGGCGGGTGCTCGACGCGACGTTGGGCTACAAGATCGATGAAAAGCTGGCCGGCTATGACGAGGAGCGCCTGCTCTTCTCGCTGCTCTGTCAGGCGGCGACCTCGCGGTTGTTGTTGTTTTATCAGCGGGCCGATGTCGAAGGGCGGCTTCTCGCCTCCTCCACCTTTCTGGAAGAGGCGCGCCGTCGATACGGCTTGTCGGCGGAGCAGGACGAAGCGGTTCCCAGACAGCTCACGGAACTCGTGAATCGGCGTCCATCGGTGATCCGATTGCTCCCGATCCAGACCGTGATCCTTCACCGGATTCTTCGACAGCAGGATCCGGGCGATCTGTTGCAGGCGATGGAACGACCCGTGGAGCTGTTTCAACAGGGCTATGCCTCGTTGCGTCCGCTGGAATTCGGTTCAAGTCAGGTCGGAGACTATGACGGGCTCACCGGTCCGCTGGCGGACCATTGGAAGAGGGCGCTCGAGGCGGGATTCTCGCCGAGCGCGCTGGAATCCTATGCTCGCTGTCCCTTCCAGTACTTTGGAAGGCAGGTCCTGCGGCTCAAATCCGTACGTCCGGACCGTGAAGAAGGTCCGGCGCCCAGGCTTATCGGCACCCTCTGCCATGATGCGCTGCGCCTCTGCTACGAACGGCTGACGGCAGCGGGATGGCCCGATGCCCTTGGCGACGGCAGCGCGCTGGCCGGTATCATCCGCACGGCAGTCCATGAGGTCTTTGACGCCCATGAAGCGAGCATGGCCACGGGATATCAGCTCCTCTGGAACCTCGCATGGGACCTTGTCAGGGACCTGGTGCAGGAGGCGATTCTGTCCGATCGGGAAGATTGCCTTCAAACCGGCTATCGTCCCGTCGCGTTTGAGTTGGAGGTCGAGGGGAGGCTCACCGCCTGCGAGACGCCGGAGACGCCCGTGATCAAGATTCGAGGCCGCTTGGACCGCGTGGATCAGCGGCAACAGGATGCAAGCCTGCGCATCGTCGATTACAAGTACAAACAGGGGTTCAATCAGAAAAAAGAGGATCGGGACCTCGCGACCGCCGCCCTGCGCGGTGCTCGGTTGCAGCCACCACTCTATGCTCGAATGAGCATCCCGGTTCAAAGCCAGACCGGCGCCTCCGATGACAGTCTCTCGTATCCGGACCTCGTGGAGTTTCTCTTTCTGGCCCCTCACTGGACTCCCAGGATCGATCGCTCGTCCTTCCCGGCGGCCCTTTGGACATCAGCCGCCGGTTCTCTCTTGCAGCGGACGATTCAGACCTGGCTCCGCGGTATCCGCGAAGGACAATTCGTGATCCTGCCGGACTCTTACTGCGAGCATTGCGAGCTGGCCTCGGCCTGCCGCCTCCAACACGGACCGACCTGGAGCCGGGCCTTTCATTCGATCCAGGGTCGGACCATGCGGGCGCTGCGGAAGCAGAAGGTGCCGGAATGAGCGAGCCGTTGTTATCCGATGCGGAGGCCCGCGCAGCGGCGGAAACCACCTTCGACCGGAACATTGTCGTGGAGGCGGGAGCCGGGACCGGCAAGACTACCCTGCTGGTGAATCGGTTTCTGCATCTGCTGTTGCGGGAGCCCGGTTCGATCCCGATCACCAAGATCGTGGCCTTGACCTTTTCAAACAAGGCCGCGACCGAGATGAAGATTCGGTTGCGCAACCGGCTGCACGCGCTGGTGTCGTCGGCCGCCAATGCCAGATTGCCATGGCAGGCTCCCGCGCCGCGACCGGAAGCCGGGCAGAATGAAACAGCCCGTCAGGTGGACGAGTTGCGGGCACGGTACAGGTTGTCCGAGGATGAGATCGTCCGCCGGGCGGAGGCCGCCCTTCAGGATATCGAAAAGGCCCAAATCGGAACCCTCCACAGTTTCGCCGCCCATCTGCTCCGGCTCTACCCGCTCGAAAGTATGGTCCCGCCTCTGTTCCAGGAGGATGACGGCCTGCGGTTCGACGAGCATGTGACCACCTGTTGGCGAGTCTGGATTGATCGAGAACTTGGAGTGGAGGGAACGCAGCATGAGCAGTGGAAGTTCGTGTTGGGTCGACTCCGGCTGGATCAAATGCAGGAGCTGGCGCGTGAACTCTGTAGCGAACTCGTCTCGCTGGATGAGCTGATCGCCCAGGTGCGCAGTCCGCAACTTCCTGAACCCTTGCGACAGTGGCTTGCCGATTTTACGCGGATCGCAGAGGCGCTTGTGGCGGAACGGGCGGGATCCAGGATGCTCAAGATCGATGAGATGCTTCAGGCGTCGGCTTCATTGTTCAGGCTGCTCCTGGCTCATGGAACCGACGGCCTTCGCCACCTCGGGGAGCCGGATCGAGCACAACTGGACCGCGACATCGGCGGCCGCCCCAAGGGCATGGGCGAGCAGGCCTTCGAGACTGCGGCGATCGTAATCAGGGCCGCAAAGGCTTGCCTGACGGTCGAGACCGACCTCGCCGGGACGGTGATGGCGTTGTTGGCGCCCTTTTCCAGGGAGGTCCGCCGGTCGTTTGTCGAATCCGGTTGGCTGTCGTTCGATGGGTTGACGGCCCGCGCGCGCGCCCTGCTCCGCGACCATCCATTCGTCCGCGAGAGGCTCAAGCGGGACTATCGCGCCCTGCTGGTCGATGAGTTCCAAGATACGGACCCGGCGCAATATGAACTGGTCCTGTACCTTGCCGAGCAGCTCGGACAACAGGCCCGCGCTTGGCAGGACATCGAGTTGGAGCCGGGCAAGCTCTTCATCGTCGGCGATCCCAAGCAATCCATCTATGCGTTCCGGCGGGCCGACATCGAGGCGTTCGACCGGGTGGTGGAGATGCTGGAGAGCGGAGGAGGGGAGCGGCACACCCTCACCACGAACTTCCGCAGCCACGGCTCGGTGCTGTCGGTCGTAAACGAACTGTTCGAGCGAGCCTTCGTCCCGCAACCGCATCTGCAACCCTCGCCCGTGCGGTTAAACGTCAAACCGAACCGCTCGCCCTTGGTCGGACAGCCGGGGGTCGAACTTCATCTGGTCACCGGGCAGGGAGTGGAAGAAGAATTCGACTCGGCCGCCGCCACAAGGGCCGAGGCCGAGTCCTTGGCCCGGTGGATCGCGGAGGACTTGCTGCCGCGGGAGCAGTGCATGGACGAACGGGGGACCGCAAGTCCGCTGAAGCCGGGGCATGTCGCGATCCTCTTTCGCAAGCTCACCCAGGCGCAGGACTATCTCGATGCCCTGCGCCGGCACGGAATCTCCTACGTCACCGATGGAGAAAAACATTTCTACCGGCGTCAGGAAGTGATCGACTTGGTGAATGTCTTGCGCGTGATCGAGAACCCCAACGATGCGATTGCGATGGTCGGCCTGCTGCGGTCGTCCATCGGCGGCCTGTCGGACCGGGACCTCTATGAACTCGGTTCCCGCCGGGCGTTGGACTATCGCCTGGCGGATCGATTGGACTCCTGGGACAGTTCCCACGTCGAGGCGATTCGCCGGTTGTATCACGAGCTGCGGCAGTTGCACCGCGAGTCGCCGAGGCTGCCGCTCTCCGAAGCCGTGGCACAGGTCTTTGCCCGCCTTCCCTTGCTCGAGCTGGCGGCGGCGTCCTTGCACGGAGAACAGGCGGTCGCCAATCTCTTGAAGGTACAACAAATGGCGGCTTCGCTCTCCGATCGCCCATCCCTGACCCTGAACGGGTTCGTCGAAGAAATGATCAAACGGCTGGAGGAGCAGCCCCAGGAATCGGAAAGCGCGCTGGCCGAGGATTCCCCCGACTCAGTCCACGTGCTGACGATCCATAAGGCGAAGGGATTGGAATTTCCCGTCGTGATCTTGCCCGGCCTGCATCAGGGCGCAAGAGGCCAGGGCCGGTCGCGCTTGATCGGCCATGATTGGTCCAGCGGCCTCTATGGTTTGTGGCTGGCCGACGGTAGGGCCCAGACCCTTGGCAGTGTGCTCGTGCAGTCCAAACAGCAGGCACGGGAAGAGGCGGAGCAGCGGCGCGTATTGTACGTCGGGATGACGAGGGCGAAGGATCGACTGGTCTTGTCGGGAGGGGTGACCCGCCGGACCGGACAGGATACGACGCTCTCCCTGTTGAGGGAGATTGTGGAATCCGGCCTCGGCGATCCCGCGGTCTCTCGCCTCACGATCGGCGATGCGGTGATCGGGCAGACGGTCGCGCCCGCGCAGGCGTCGGGCCAGTTGCCGAGGGTCGGCTGGACCGGAGGGCTGAAACCAGCCGATCGCGATTCACCGGTCATCGAAAGCTGGACCGGCCGCACGGAACGATGGCGTGCAGCTCAGGGACGGCCTCGTTTTCTGACCCCATCCGGCATGACGGAGGCCATGAGCGTCAGCCGGCCATGGAAAGGAGGAGGGAGCGGCCAAGGGCGGAGCCGGCGGATCAGCCAGGTGATCGGGCAGTTGGCCCATTACCTTCTCGAACAATGGGATTTTGGGGCAAGCCTAGATGAGTTCCCTTCCGTGATCGCAACCCTCTGCCGGTCCCAGCTTCCCCCTGATTGCGAAGCGGATCGAACGCAGATTCAGGCTGAACTGGAGGGGCTTTTCGAGGCGTTTGGCCGTTCCGAGCCCTATCGGTCGTTACAGAGGGCCGAACTGCTCGGCCGCGAGGTGCCGTTCTCGATTCCCTGGGCACCAGGAGAGGGCCGAGCATCAAGAACGGACCGGCCCTCGCTGCAGGTGATGACGGGGACGATCGACGTGGTCTATCGCCTGGACGGACAGGTCTGGGTCGCGGACTACAAGACCGATGCGGCGGAGAACCACGAGTTGCCGGAACTGGCTGGCCGCTATGCCTGGCAGGCCCAGGTCTATCGAGCTGCAGTGCGACAGGCCCTCGCCGTTGAGCAGGTGGGCTTTCAGTTCATTTTTCTCCGGCAGGGGCTGATGATCGCAGGGTGACAGCGGCTGGGCGCCTGTGTCCGGCCGGAAACGTTACGCGCGTCGTGCACGGCTCCTCTCGGAGGCGATCGAGGATTGGCCACGACCCTGGCGCCAATAGGCCCACCAGATGATCCCGATGCCAATCAGGATCATTGGGGTGCTGAGCACTTGTCCCATTGAGATCTGGTCAAAGATAAATCCCATCTGAGGGTCGGGCTCCCGAAAGAATTCGACCGTGACCCGACAGAGTCCGTAACCAGCGAGAAAGCTTCCGCAGAGGGTTCCGGGAGGAACGGGACGCCGGCTGATCAACCAGAGCAGGGTGAAGAGGAGGGCGCCTTCCAGCATGGCCTCATAGAGTTGAGATGGATGTCGGCACTCCGGGCCGCCTGCCGGAAACACCATGCACCAGGGGACATCAGTCGGCCGGCCAAACAACTCGCCGTTGATGAAATTGCCCAGCCGACCGAAGCCCAGCCCGATCGGGGTGGCCGCAGCCGCCAGGTCGGCGATCGTGATGAAGGGGATTCCTCGGCGGTAGCTGAAGAAGATCAGGGCAGCCAAGACCCCGATCAAGCCTCCGTGGAACGACATGCCCCCTTCCCAGACCGCCACGATCTTCAAGGGGTTTTGAAGGTAGTACGGGAGATTGTAGAACAACACGTAGCCGAGCCTCCCTCCCAGGAAGACCCCCAGGGCGCCGAACACGATCATGTCGTACACATGATCGGCGGTCATCGGAAGCTCCCGCTTCGTCACCCTGTTGCGGATGAAAAAATAGGCGCTGGTCAGACCGATGAGGTACATCAGTCCGTACCAGCGCAAGGCCAATGGTCCGATTTGCACAATAATCGGGCTGATATTGGGATAGGGGATCATGATGTGATCTGAAACGATGGTTAGAGCTGGTTGCAGGTGATGGGCGCATCATAGGTGATTGCCCGATGACTTGCAACGCCGGCCAACCGGCCAAGGAAGCGGCTTTGCCGAGGTTGAAGGCACCTGTCTATTTTTTGCAACCCTGTCGCCACACTTGTGGTGAAAATGTGACCAGCCTCAAGCCAGGGACTTCAGCGATGCGAGACGAACTCCGCTGAATTCTTGAAAGTCGCATGGAACCGGAAGTGGCACGAATGATGCTGAGCCAACGGGCGAGTACTCGGCGATTCGGGCGCCCGATCAGAACGGTTTGCACAGGCTCGGTTATTCACCCTGTTGTTGTTTCAAGGAGGGCCATCCCATGTCTTTCAATGGTCGTGAAGCAGCCAAGCTGGCCGGGTGGTTTGCAGGGGGGGCGTTGGTCGGTGTCGGGGCGGGACTGCTACTGGCTCCGCAGGCAGGCACTGACAGCAGGCGAGCGATGGTACGGTACGCCAAGCGGGTGCAGATCGAGGCCATCCGCGTCGGACGGGCGCTCAAGACCGGCGCGCAGGAGGTCGGAAAATCCCTGGCCGACAGGCGCGAGTCCCACAAGATGGGAGAGGCGGCCTAGCGGACCCTCTCCTTCGTTACCGGTTTCCTTCCCTTTTGAACCCGGGTCCGAGACGGCCGAGTCTCGACCCGGGCGCGATTCCTCCCCTTTGTCTTGATTCAAATACCCGTCAATGTTACAGTTTCTACTTACGGCGTAGCTGACGCCGGAGTGGCGGAATAGGCAGACGCAAGGGACTTAAAATCCCTCACCCCGAAAGGGGTGTACCGGTTCGATCCCGGTCTCCGGCACCACTGCATGGGGAGGGATCAAGGAGACACGATGTTTTCAATCTTGCTGACCGATGACGACGAAGGTGTCCGGACCGCCTTGCGCCTGAACCTTGAGGCTGCCGGCTATCAGGTGAAAGAAGCCAGAGGGGGGCGCGAAGCGTTGGAGCTGTATCGCCAGGCGCCCACGGATGTGGTGGTCACCGACATTTTGATGCCCGACACGGATGGGCTGGAAGCCACCTTGGTACTCGCCCGAGAGTATCCGGACGCCAAGATCATCGCCATGACAGGGGCCAGCGGGAAGACCAACTTTCTTGATGTGGCCAAGCTCTTCGGCGCCCAGAAGGTGCTCCAAAAGCCCTTCCCAATGGAAGAGCTCCTCCAGGCGATCCGGGAAGTCTTGAAGCCTGCCTAAAGGACGATCCGCCCCCGGCTCCGTGAAACGGCGTTCGACCGCCTATCTGAGACCCTCTCTCCGTCCGGTTTCTGTGCCCACGTTCTCAATCTGTCGCAGCTCCTTTTCAAGGGGTCCCCATAGGCCTGGTGCTATACTTCCTCACGTATCCGGCTGCATCAGAACGGAGGCGTGCAGTGATGGGTGGGGTGATCGTCCCGGAAATCGTCCCGTACTTGGCGGGTCTTCTAGCTCTTCTCGTGGTCTGGGAGTATCACCAGATCCTGGTGCTGAAGGGGCGGATTCAGGCCGTCGATATTTTTGATCGATCCGGCATCCGCATGTATATCCATGTCGCTCCTTCCAACAACGATACCTGTGCCGGTTGCCAGGACCTTCACGGCCGGGTCTTCCTTCCCAGCATGGTCGCGAAACGGCTGAGCAATCCGTCGCAGGGCCATTGCACCAACCCTGGCGGATGCCGCTGTCTCTTGATCGGATTGTATGGGGCTTGGCCCGAAGGCCGTCACCTGGTCGAGCGGCTCCGGACGGCTAAACGAAAGCCCGTGAAATTAAATGATGAGGAGTTGTTGCGGCTGATCAACGGGCCTTGGGAGCAGAGCGTGAGCGCGGAAACCGACCGCATTTCGGTCCATATGCTGGAAGCCCTGTCCTATGAGCTGAGCAATCCCGACACGTCCATTATGGGCTATCGCTATGTCATCGACCATGCCAAGCAGGTCCGCGATCTTCAATGTGTGTTGCCCTCCTTCATGAGGATGGCCGACTTGTTGATTGCTCAACGCCGGCACAGCGACGCCTTGGCGGTGATCGACCAGTTCGAGAAACGTTATGCGAAGAAGAAGACCGGGCCGTTGTATCCGACGGAAATCCAACGGGGCTTGATGTCGCTCAAAAAAGCCCGGCTCACCAAGGTCCTCCCCTCCGGTTCGCCTGCGGCGGCATGATCCATTTCGCGACAGCGGGTTGGAACAGCACCTGAGGGCTGTAGGTTTATGGGGCGGTAGATTCCGAGCGTTCAGAGCGTCGAGAGGAACTGCTTCAACCGCTGCGTCTCGGGCTCCTGCATTTGAAGAAAGTCGATTCCGAATCGCTCCCCCGCCGACCACCGAACCACGCCAAGATCGATCATCAACGGCGCCAGCCCGCTAGGCAGGCTGATGATCAACTCCACGAAAGCTCCGACGGGCACCCGCGTCTGTCCCTTAATGCCGCAGCCGGACCGCGAGAGATTGCAAACCAAGCCCTTGCCCGTGACCTGATCGCCCGTAAATTCAACCGATAGGTGGACCTCATGGCGAGGGTTGTGACGGAAATCGATCTGTTTTTTGAACATGGTGGTCCTGTTCCGGTGGTTGGACTGTAAGTTTACCACCGGCCCAGCCAATGCTTGGTGCCGGCCAAATAGAAGACCACCGAGACAAGGATGATGGACAGGGTGGGGACCAGGTAGCCGGCAATGGTGGTCGGGCTCAAAAACCGGATGAGGAACATCATGCAGGCGGCAATCCCCGTGACCAGCAAGGTCATTCGTTTGGCGCAGGGCCGCCGTTCCAACCCTTCGTAGGAACGAAAGATCCACACGATAAACCAGCCGATCATGCCGACTACCACCGCCCCTGCCATGCTGGTCGAGGCCCAGAAGAGGACCGATCGCATGTCCTCAAATCCAATGGCGCCGAAGTTGGAACCGGTCACCCGAAACCATTCCCCGGCTACCAACAGGCCCCAGATCAGCCCGACCCCGATGAGAAAGGGCACACGCCCCATCTCTTTCGTCTCCTCCGCTCGGGGTGAGGAGCCGGACGACCGGGCCGAACGTTGCCGTCCGAACAGCAGCGTGAGGTCGTACCCGCAGGAACAGCGCAAGGTATGGTCCTCATGGCTCAGCAGACAACGGGGACACTCAATAGCCATTGACTTGACGGCCCTTCGCTCGATAGAGAGTATAGCCTGGCGACACCGTATGAGACGATTCGCACTCCCGCTTGGCTCTTGCTTGGCTCTCCTCGGGGTAGCAGCCGGAGCCTTCGGCGCCCATGCCCTGAAGGGGATCCTGACCTCCGAATCGCTCCAGGTCTTTGAAGTCGGGGTGAGATATCAACTGTATCACGCCTTCGGGCTTCTGGCCGTCGGGCTCTTGGGCCGGCAGGATTGGTCTGGTCACTTGAACCGGGCCGCCGTCCTTTTTGCCGCCGGCATCGTCGTCTTTTCCGGAAGCCTCTTCATGCTGGCCCTGACAGGGATCCGATGGCTGGGCGCCCTCACGCCTCTCGGAGGGATCTGTTTTCTCGGCGGCTGGGCCTCTCTCGCTTGGGATACGTGGTCGCGCCGGGGGCCGGCTCGCAAGGGACCTAGTTAAGTGCATAAACGGGTTGCGCCCGCCTATCGGGTTGATTCCGGCTTGCAGGCCTTGAGCCGCTTGCCCGTGATGCTGCCCCATGAGCCAGCCGTGTTGACGAACGATCCCTCCAGCCTCTGTCCCTCCCCCACGAACAACAGGCTGTCTTCCTGTTGTTGTGAGCCACCGAACTCCCATCGCAAATAGACGCTATCCCCCAGCACCACCACCTCGGCTGGTTTGACCGCATCCGAGCCATCCGGCCCTGCGGGACCGAATGTCAGGACGCTCTTGCTGTCCGAGTGATTGCGGTGGTTGTGCACCACCCACTGCCAGGTTCCGCAGAGCCGCTTGAGGCCGATGGTCTCCCGCACTCTGTCGCGAACCCCCTTTTCCCAGGCCCATTCCCGTATCACGGCGAGCGAGGCCGCCTGCTCAACCGCCGCCGCTTCCTTCGCAAGCCGGGCCAGGAGATACGGCAGCAACCGATTGACGAAATACTGCCCGGCCAGTTGCGCGCGAACGTCTTCGGCGACCGTGGGCATCAAATCGCTGTCGAACAATCTGGTGCGAAGGGCCTCGGCGCCTTTCTCCTCGATGAGCGGCCATGCCATCCGTCCATTCTCGATGAAAGGATACCGTTGCTCCACTGTCGCTTGATAGTGCTCGTATGGAGCGAGCCGATCCTGTGCTTGAGGCAGAGCCGCACCAGCGAGCAGTGTGTCAGTCAGGGCAATCAACCGAAGTGTCGCGTCTCCGTTGGTGGCGGCCTTCTCGAACGACGCCTGCTTTCGAAGCTGATCCAGGAGAGGCGCCAGGGATTCCTGCAGGGGCTTCTGATGGTCTCCTTCGGCGACGGCGCGAAGCCCGGATGCAAGGCGCCAGCGGTTCAACTCGCCAACTAAGCGAATCGCCGAAGCTTGAAGGTCCTGATGCGACAGGCCTGCGCCAGGGGGGAGGGCCCGTTCGCCGGCTCTGAGGAGCAGGGCCACATCGTTCACCCCAAGCCTGGGTGCCACGGCCGTCACGAAGACCTTGGCCATCTCTTGCGCAGAAGTCAGCCCGGCGAGCGAGCTATCGAGATCGATGAGGAGGCGTTGGAAATCGGGAAGCGACGATCCGGCTTGATTTGCCTCGATCGGCTCGCCGGCTTCGAGCCGGGGTGGAGCCCATGGAGACAGGCTCCCGGCCATACACAGGGCAAACAGGATGGAGGGGAAACGATGCCGACTCATGACGGTTCCTACCATGGTGTATTGTCCGACAACCCCAGACCTATCGCAAGGTCAGGTCGCCGGCAGCGCCTATCCGCTGAACGATCACGACTGGATGAAAGGGACGGTTCAGGCTCGGAGATGGTCGGCAAGAAAGGCAAGCGTGGCGTCCCATGCCTGCTGCGAAGCATCGGAGTGAAAAACATCTTTCCGCATTTCGTTGCTGAATCCGTGAGCAGCCCCGGGATATTGCTTGATCTCCACCGACTTGCCATGAGACGCGGCGGTGCGGCGGAGCTGGTCAACCTCGTCGGCCGGCACCAGCGCGTCGGCCCCAGCTTGGTGATAGAGCAGCGGACAGTACAGCTCGGACACGCGGTTCTGGACTCCTCTGAGCAGGCCATAATAAGCCACGGCCGCTCGCAGCCGCTTGCGTTGACAGGCGAAACGAATAGCCAGCGAGCCCCCCATTCCGAATCCGACGACGGCGTGGATGTTTCGCTTCAGGAATTCCCGCGTGTTGAAATACTCGCAACAGGAATTGATATCCTGCAACACGCCGGCCTCGTTCAACCGACCCATGAGCGCTTCCGCGACCTCTTCGCTGGCGGTAACCATTCCACCCAATCTGGTATAGAGGTTGGGAATCAGCACGCCATACCCCTCGCAGGCCAGCCGGAGCGCGACGTCCTTGATCTGGCTGGTCAGGCCCCACCACTCATGCAGCAGGACGATGCCAGGGTACACGCCTTTTTCCTGCGGCCAGTAGTAAATGGCCTCGACCTGGATGTCCTTGGGAACCCGGGTCTTGAAATAGGGATCGACCGCCGCATCGGCGTACGTCGGAATCGTGGCGCCGCTTGGAAAGCGTATGGCGCCTGTGCCAATCTGCTGGGGAGTGAAGGGCGAGACATGGGCAGTCATGGGTGGATCCTTGCTGGGTTCATGTAATGGTTGTCGTTCTGTTCGTCGTCGCCTGTGGGAATCCCTATGGGGGACCTTGCGACAGGCCGACGGTACTATAAAGATCTGTTTCGGAGGGTGTCAACGGAAGGCCCGTGGGATTCAGGCCGTGTAGTCCATGGGTGAGGATGTCGGATGAGGCCACGACTCATCAGCAAAGGACTCTGATGAAACAGGCACCGGTCGGGGTCGGTTTGATCGGGCTGGGACGGCAGGGGCTCCGCTATGCGCGCCATCTGTTGGAGGATGTGCCCGGTGCCCGTTTGGTTGCCGTCTGCCGCAAGGATGCGAGCCAAGGGTTTCCGCTTTCAGCTCCCGATCCCATTGCAGTCATGGACCAGGTGGCAGACCTGGCGCAGCATCCCTCTGTCGAGGTGGTGGTCTCAGCCGCACCACCTCAACTGTCCCCCCTGATCTGTCGGGCCGCCGTCGCAGCGGGCAAGCCGCTCTTGGTTGAAAAACCTCTCGCCACGACCGAAACAGATGGGGCGGACATGGTCGACAGGGCTCGCAAGGCCGGTGTTCCGTTGATGGTCGCCCAGACCCTCCGCTTCAACCGCGCGCTGGAAGCCTTTCGTGGCCGCCTGCCGGAGCTTGGGACGATCCATACCCTCATGATGACGCTCGCCGTGCCGACCAGACCACGACCGCCCGGCAATCCAGGATTTGGTGGCAAGGGAGTTCTGCTCGACCTGGGTATTCATGTCCTGGATCTCGCTCGATACTTGACGGGTTCTCGTCCGAGGGTCGAGGCCTGTGTATTGGATCGTTTGCCGCTGGCCGGATTTGAGACCAGGGCCGACATCCGGCTTTCGACAGCCGAGGGATTGACCATGAACCTGCTGGTCGCCTGGTCGCAATCGGAACGAATTGGCACAGCCGAGGCCTCGGGGCCAACAGGCTGTTTGTCCGTTGACTGGGTCAAGCATCATCTGATCGTCCGGCAAGACGGACAGGCTCCGGTCGCATGGAGCGAGCCGGAGCAGCCGACGATTGCGGCAGTTCTTTCGGCGTTTCTGGAGGCCATCGCCTGCAACAAACCCCTGCCAGTCCCAGGGCAGGAAGGATTGGAAGCGCTCAGGCTGGTGGAAACCTGCTATCAAATAGCCCGGTGTCGTGACGTAGCGGGGCCCGAACAGCCGAATGATTAAGTGTCGGCCACGATGTGGGTATCGGTTTCCTCGACCCCCTCGATCGTGTGGATCTTGGTGATGACAACCTCAGAGAGAGCCCGTTCGTCTGCGACGCTGACGAAGCTGAAGATGTCGGGCTGTCCGAAACAGGGGTGGACCTGTTCGATGCCGGGGACTTTCCGCAGCGCTTCGACAACCGCTTTGGTTTTCCCGGCGCGGACTTTGATCAGTACATAGGCTCTCGTTGCCATCGAACCCTCCTTTGCTCCTCACGGTTACATCACCGTCTCGTCCGGCACAGGTGCGCTTTGGCCCGCGCCCGGCATGGATCGACGTTTTGACGCAAACACGTCGTGAATATTCTGACGCTTGGCAGTGAATCTTGTCCGAGCCTCCGTGAACAGGCCTGCCAGCAGGAGCAAGTCCGACTGGGTCACGTTGTAGGTCCTCCACCCCTCGTCCAGCCTGGCCTGATCCCACTGGACCGGTCCCCGCGCGAACTCGGCGACGGCTTCAAGCACCTCGGAGGTCCAGCCTTTCCGACGGGCGGCTTCCAACAGCGTCCGGCCCTCGGCTCCGAACTTGCGTTCGACGGCTGTTGCAAAAAAGGTCTGCACCTGCGAATCGGGACTCTTCATCATGGCCGATTGAAACTGGATCAGGCTTTTGATCACGCGGTTGGCTTCCGTCGTTCCCTCCGGCGGCAACACTTCGGCCTCGCTGAGAGTCGCCAACACGGCCATGACGCTGCCGACGTGCGCGGGCGAAGCCTTCTGACTGGTCTTGGTTCCTGGTCCGTCGCGCGGCGGTACGAATACCTCATTCGCGTTGCTGAACGACCCGCCGGGCTTCGGTCCTCCGGCGATCACAAAGATTCGGTCCCCCACGACGGCAGAGCCCAACCCGTGACGGCCGGTCGGCATCGGCGCCATCGTCTGCCACTTGTCGGAGCCAGGCTGGTAGGCTTCCGTGGTTGTGAACGTTCCAGCCGGAGCTTCGCCTCCGAAGACATAGATCCGGCCGGCCAGGACCGCCGCCGTGATCCCGCTCCGGGCGGTCGGGAGATCGGCGCGCCTGGTCCAACGGTCCGCTTCGGGATCATATTGGTGGACCAGCGCCACGTTTCGGCTGTAGCTGCCGTTCAACCTGCCGCCGATCACATACACAAAACGGCCGTCGGTGGCAGCCGCCAGATGATCGCGCGGATCGGGCAGGGGGGCCTTTGTGGCCCATCGATCGGCTTGGGGATCGTACTCCTCGACGGCCGGCACGTTAATGTCGCCGTTATAGCCCCCGATCGCCAGAATGCGTCCGTTGACGACGGCCAAGGCTAGAGCGCCGCGGGGAGTGGGCATCGGTGTGCCTTCGGACCAACGATCTTCCTGTGGGTCATACCGGTAAAGCGAGGCTACCGGCTTCCAGACGGACAGGCCCGAGCGCGTGTAGCCGCCGACAACGTAGAGATGCCGGCCGACCGCCGCCAAACCAGCATGGTGCAACCCCACCGGCAACGGCGCCTTGGACGTCCAGCGATCGGTTTGCGGGTCGTAGACCTCGACCTTCTCGCTGATGCTCAGATTCAACAGGTTGCCCAGCGCGGGAGCTTCAAAGCCGCCCACGACGTAGATCCGCCCATCCAGGGCAGCGGCTGCGACCTCGGTCCGTTCAGTCGGAGCGGGGGCTGCAGTGGTCCAGGTGCCGGAATCCGGCAGGGGACTGTCGGCTCGACCGATGGAACAGGATGCAAACGACAAGAAAATGAGGGCGAGGAAGCAGGCGGCCGGTTGGCGCAGCCGATGGAACCAAGAAAGGATGGTCCGTCGAAGGGGCGCGGATCTCGGCAAGCGCGGCGTGGTTGACATGGTTGAACGGCTCTCGTGATCGGTGCGTCGCCGGCCCGACATTCGACGGCGGCCTCATTATACCCAATTTGGGTGGGATTGTTGAAAACGAAAGGGTCCCGTCCCTATAATCCCGCTGCCTACGAGGAACACCGGATCATCTCCGTGCCTGTCTGTTGAACCATCATCACCTCCATTCATCACCCTCCCACGACTCCATGCTTTCGAAAGTCCTCAGCAGCACGGTCGTCGGAATGGACGCCCACCTGATCGAGGTGGAAGTGGATGTCGGCGGCGGGCTGCCTCAGTTTTCCGTGGTCGGCCTTCCGGACGTAATCGTCAAGGAGAGCCGGGATCGGGTTCGTGCCGCGCTCAAGAACACGGGGTTTTCGTTTCCGATCAAGAGAATCACGGTCAATCTCGCACCGGCCGGCTTGAAGAAGGAAGGGTCCGGCCTGGACCTCGCCATCGCCATGGGCTTGCTGGTGGCGGAAGAGGTGGTTTCACGGGAGGCCGTGGCAGACAAGATATTCGTGGGCGAACTGTCGCTCGACGGCCGGGTCAAACCGGTGCCGGGCGCGCTGGCGATGAGCATGGCGGCCGGATCGACGAAGACGCTGATCGTCCCGGCTGAGAATGCGATCGAAGCTGCGATGATCGAAAGAGTCCGCGTGTTGCCGGTGCGAACCCTTCCCGAGGTCGTGGCCTGGTTGCAGGGGCAGAAAGAAATTGACGCGACGGTCGTCGATCGGCAGGCGTACCTGAGCGACTTACCCTCGGAGCACGAAGACTTTGCCGATGTGAAGGGACAAGGACATGCGAAACGGGCGCTCGAGATCGCCGCGGCCGGCGGACACAACGTGCTGATGGTCGGGCCGCCTGGGTCGGGCAAGACCATGCTCGCCCGCCGAGTCCCCAGCATCCTGCCGCCGTTCGAGCTGGAAGAGGCCTTGGAGACGACCAGGATCTACAGTTGCGCCGGCCTGCTCGATGGCCAGGCGCCGCTGATTGCAACCAGGCCGTTTCGCGCCCCGCATCACAGCATCTCGGACGCCGGATTGATCGGCGGCGGCGTGATTCCTCGCCCCGGGGAAGTGTCGCTCGCCCATCAGGGCGTGTTGTTTCTGGACGAGGTGTTGGAGTTCAAACGGCATGTCCTCGACGGGTTGAGGCAACCGCTCGAAGAGGGTGTGCTGCTGTTGACCCGCGCGAATGCTTCGGTCCGTTATCCCGCCCGCGTCATGTTGATCGCGGCGATGAATCCCTGCCCCTGCGGCTACTATGGAGACCGCTCGCGGGAGTGTCTGTGCACACCCTATCAGATCCGCCGCTATCGAGGACGGTTGTCGGGCCCGTTGCAGGACCGTTTGGACCTGCACGTCGAGGTCCCGCCCGTGCCGATCCAGGATCTCGGCCGCGATGGACTTCCTGCGGAGAGTTCCGCCGCGATCCAGGGCCGCGTCGTCGAGGCCAGGGCCAGGCAGCGATCGCGTTATCGAAAGGAAGGCTGGTTCACCAATACCCAGTTGAAGCCGAAGCAGCTCTCAAAGTATTGTGCGTTGAATGACGAGGCGCAAAGGTTGATCGAACAGGCGATGACGAGGCTGGGCTTGTCCGCCAGGGCCTACGGGCGTATTCTGCGCGTCGCGCGAACCATCGCGGACTTGGCCGGGGCGGACCGGATTGCGACGGCTCACGTGGCCGAAGCGGTGCAGTATCGGTCGCTTGATCGAAAGGTCGAGGCATAGGCGATTTTCATGCAATCTCTGAGAACCTTCCTGTGGTGGTTTCTTATCGGCGCGACGATGGCCTTGGCGGTCATCATGTTGCAAGGCGGCATCAGGGAAGTGATGCAGGCCCAAGGGTCTGTCTGGGAGGCCAAGTTTCTGGAGATCCTGACGGCCGTGGCCGGAGGCGGGTTGATGGGCGGGTGCATCGCCTTAATCTTGAATCGGATCAAGAAGGCGTGAACGGGAACCCGCGCAGAAGGCAGTGATCATTCGATCGACAGACAGCGGAGGGGTGCATGGATATTGAAATCGGCTCGAACCTCTATCGGAATTCAAACGGAGTGATCGACATCGAAGGCGTGCCGTTGGCGCAACTGGCGGTGAAGCCGTCGAACGGGGCCTTGCTCGTCAATTTTGCCCTGTTCGACCAGGCCGGTCGCATGGTCGCCAAAATCGTGGACAGCACCCTCGCGTTCAACGAGAAGCGAGCCTATGAGCTGAACAAATCGCCGAACACGGTTGAGCTCAAGGAAATCGAGTCGGGGAAGCTTGTGCTGCGCCTGGAGCAGCGCGAGCCGGATCGCGTCGTCATCAACAAGGCTTCGTTCTGGACCATCAAAGGGCATCTGTGCGAGATCTCCCCGACGGAATGCCGGATCGACAGACATCGGCTAAGCGGCGGCGACACGGATGCCAAAGGCGGGGCTGCGGCGATCGGCTGACGGTTCCGCCGACACCCCTTCACGGAGGCGGCGGAACCGGCGAGCATTACGGTTTCGTTTCAACCACCGGAATGACGACGATCCGGTCGTCCTTCACGTCGACTACGGCGCTGTCGCCATCTCTCAGCTCTCCCTTCACCAACTGCCGCGCCATCGGCGTTTCCACCTCCTGTTGGATCAACCGCTTCAGTGGACGCGCTCCGTAAACCGGATCGTAGCCCAAGGCCGCAAGGTGAGTCCGTGCCGCCGGCGTCAGGCTGAGCGTGATTCGCCGCTCCGCCAGCCGCTCCCGGAGACGGCCCAGTTGGATATCGACGATCCGACCGAGTTCCTGCGCGGTGAGCGGATGGAACACGACCGTCTCGTCCACGCGGTTCAGGAATTCGGGGCGGAAATGCTGGCGAAGCTCCCGAAGCACGAGGTTCCGGATCTCCTCATACGATTTTCGCAGGTGTTGGGCCTCCAAAATGTGCTGGCTGCCGATGTTGGAGGTCATGATCAGGACGGTATTCTTGAAATCCACCGTCCGGCCCTGAGAATCGGTGAGGCGCCCATCGTCCAGGACTTGCAGGAGAATATTGAAGACGTCGGCATGAGCCTTTTCGACCTCGTCGAACAGTATCACGGAGTAGGGGCGCCGGCGGACCGCTTCGGTCAGTTGGCCGCCCTCTTCATAGCCCACATAGCCGGGAGGCGCTCCCACGAGCCGCGCGACCGTGTGTTTTTCCATGTATTCGGACATGTCAATCCGGATCAGGTTGCCCTCGTCGTCAAAAAGCGTCGCGGCCAGCGCTCTCGCCAGTTCCGTTTTGCCGACGCCGGTCGGGCCGAGGAACAGAAACGATCCGATCGGCCGCTTGGGATCTTTGATGCCGGATCGAGCCCGCAGCACTGCGTCCGCGACGGCCCGGACCGCTTCGTCCTGCCCGATCACCCGTTCGTGGAGCAGATCTTCCAACCGGAGAATTTTCTCCGTCTCGCCCTCGACCAGCCTCGTGACCGGAATGCCCGTCCACCGGCTGACCACGAGCGCGATATCCTCTTCGTCCACCTCTTCCTTCAACAAACGTTGCTCGCCCTGTTTTTTCTGAAGGTGTTGCTCCTCCGACGCCAGCTCCCGCTCCAATTTGGGCAGCTCGCCGTATCGCAGTTCCGCCACGCGGTTGAGATCATAGGCGCGTTCCGCCCGTTCGATCTCCTGTTTGACCTGTTCGATTTGCTGGCGCAGTTTTCTCAGCCGGCCGACCGAGACCTTTTCGGCTTCCCAGCGGGTCTTGAGGACCTGCAAGTCACGGTTCTTCTCGGCCAGCTCGTCTTCGAGGGTGTTGAGGCGGGACCGGCTCGCTGCGTCTGTTTCCTTGCGCAGCGCCTCCCGCTCAATCTCCAGTTGCAGGACCTTCCGCGACACCTCATCCAGCTCAGCCGGAAGACTGTCGATCTCGGTGCGCAAACGGGCGGCGGCTTCGTCCACCAGATCGATCGCCTTGTCGGGCAGAAAGCGGTCGGAGATATACCGGTGCGAGAGCTTGGCGGCGGCGACCAGCGCGGCATCCTTGATCCGGACCCCGTGATGGACTTCGTATCGTTCTTTCAGACCGCGGAGAATCGAGATCGTATCTTCGACTGAAGGCTGATCGACCAGCACGGTCTGAAACCGTCGCTCCAAGGCCGCGTCTTTTTCGATGTGCTTGCGGTATTCGTCGAGCGTGGTGGCGCCGATCAGGTGGAGTTCCCCGCGCGCGAGCATGGGTTTCAGCAGGTTGGCCGCATCCATGGCGCCCTCCGCGGCCCCGGCCCCGACGACCGTATGCAACTCGTCGATGAACAGGAGAATCTGTCCGGAGGCGGCTTGGATTTCCTTGAGAACGGCCTTGAGCCGTTCCTCGAATTCGCCTCTGAATTTGGCGCCCGCGACCAACGCGCCCATATCGAGCACCACGACCCGTTTCTGTTTGAGGCCTTCCGGCACGTCGCCCTTGACGATCCGTTGGGCGAGGCCTTCGACGATCGCGGTCTTGCCGACGCCGGGCTCGCCGATCAAGACCGGGTTGTTCTTGGTCCGCCGCGAGAGAATCTGAATGACCCGCCGGATTTCGTCGTCGCGGCCGATGACCGGGTCCAGCTTCCCTTGCGAGGCGAGTTTCGTCAGATCGCGGCCGTATTTTTCCAGTGCCTGATACGTCCCTTCCGGATCTTGGCTGGTAACGCGCTGGTTGCCCCGGACCTGCTGAAGGGCCGACAAGACCTTGTCTCTGGTCAGGCCGAGCTTCCTGAAGACGCCGCCTTCCTCGACCATCGCCAAGATGACATGCTCGACGCTCAGGTATTCATCTTTGAGACCTTGCATTTCCTGCTCAGCCCGGTTCAACACCTGCGAGAGGCGAGGCGTGACATGGATCTGTCCGGGACCGCTACCTGGTCCCTGGACCTGGGGAACACGGGCCAACGCCTGCTCGATGGCCTGGCGGACGGCTTGAAGCGAGACGCCGGCCGATTCCAAAAGGCTGGGGCCGATGCCGCCGGACTGATCCAGGATGGCCGAGAGCAGATGCTCGACATCGATGCCCTGATGGCTTCTGCGCATCGCCAGGCCGGAGGCCGCCTGCAGAGCTTCCTGCAACTTGATTGTCATGCGATTCATGTCCATCGTGTCTCGCGCTCCTTCAAGCCGATGAGGGTGTCATTGCCCGTTCTGTAAGATTAATCACCGCCCCCTCTAAGTCAATGCCGGCCTCGCCGGATGGACGATCGTTCGCTCGATGGACTGATGTGCGCGGGTTCTCCTTGACCGGCCTGAGGCGGTCCCTTTATGTATGGCACATGGCGCGGTCGACCGTGACAAAGCCAGATAGCGACAGGCCCTTTGCCGTGATCACCGGCGCGTCGCGTGGAATCGGGGCCGAGTATGCACGAGCCCTGGCCGCTCGCGGTTACGATCTTCTGTTGGTCGCCCGGGATGAGGCGGCGCTCCGCAGTCTGGCCGAGACCCTCATGGCGAATTATGGAGGAGTCGTTGAAACGGCGGTCATCGACCTGGCCGAGCCGGGAGCGGCGCAACAACTTCATCTGGCCGCCCAGTCATGGCGTTCTCACGTGGATCTCCTGGTGAACAATGCGGGGTTCGGTTTCTTCGGCGAATTTGCTAGGATGTCGCCGGCCGCTCTGGAAGCCATGGTGCGCCTGCACGTCCTGACCGTCGTGGAAACGATTCGTTTGGTCCTGCCCCACATGATCGCTCGGCGCTCGGGAGGCATCGTCACCGTGGCCTCCGTGGCGGGGTTCCTGCCGATCCCGTACATGGCGGTCTATGCGGCGACCAAGACCTTCCTGATCGCCTTCTCGCAATCCTTGGCTGAAGAGGTGCGGCCCTACGGGGTGAACGTCCAAGCCTGTTGTCCCGGCTCGACCGCTACAGACTTTCACAGCAGAGCCGGCTCCGAGCCCCATGATCCGATCGGCCTCCAATTGCCGTCGGAGGTCGTGCGCCTGTCGCTCTCGCAGCTTGGATCGGGGCAAGTCGTGGTGCCGACCGGATTCATCGGCCGTTTCGTACGGTTGGGCCGGGTCCTGTTGCCCGATCGGTTCTGGGCCAGGTTGACCGGCTGGTGGATCCAGCGGTCCTTGACAGGCCGGTCCAAGCCAAAGCAGCCGTCTATCCGAACATGAGCTATCTTCTCGCGACATGGGACCTCTATCGGTCGGCGTTGAGCGCCACGATGCGGTCGTTTCGCCTGGGGTGGATCGTCGCGCTGGCATTGGTGTTGTTCCTCGGGATCATGATGATCGCGACTACGCTCGCCGCTCCCCTTGGCATCGCCGGAGGATTCATTCTTGGCGCGGTAAACGCCCTGGTGATCGGCGCGACGCTCTTTCTCTTCGAGTTGGCGGTCAAGAGCACCAGACCGATCTCTTTGCGCGATATTCAGGAGAGTTTCGGGAAGTATTTTTGGGATGTCATCGGAGTCGGGTTTGTCCTGTGGATTCCGCTCATGTTGCTCGATCAGGGCATGGCCGCAAATCCCCAGGGAGCCTTTCTTGCCACCGCCGTGTTCTTCCTCCTGTTTGTCCTGCTGAACCCGGCGCCCGAGGTCATCTATCAGTTGCGACACGATTCGCCGCTGGAGGTGATGAAGGCCAGTTATGAATTCGTGCTTGAGAACTGGATCGAATGGTTCTTGCCACTGGTCGTCGTCATCGGACCCTTGGGGCTGACGTTTTTCTTTACCCTGTCCGCTCGCCTGGGGCGAGGGGCCGGTCTGGATTTCACGCAGTTGCTGGTCCTGCCCTTTACGGCGCTCACCGCCTGGCTGGCGCAGCTCGGCGTGCCGGAAGAGCTGAGTACGCTGCTGGTCCTGATCTGCACCCCACCGCTCACGGTCCTCATGTTCCTGTTCCGCGGCCACCTGTTCCAGGCTCTGCAAGGCTCTTCCCGACGCCAGCGGCTCTATAAGACGCTGCACCGGCAGTAGGGCTATTGGAGTTTGATCGGGGAGAGGTGGGAAGGTCTAACCCGCATTATTCATGGCGATTCGTGGCGAAATCGTGCAGTCGCCAGGCGAGACGGGCAAGCACAGCCGCGAAGGACCAAGCAACTGTCTTGAATGTCAAGCTCTCCGTGCAGCGGCCGGTTGCCATGGAGTCCCATGATGTACCATCGCATTGAGAATGGTCAGCAGCTTGCGCATCGCGGCGACCAGCGCGACCTTGGATGCTTTGCCGGCGGTACGCAGTCGCTGGTAGAACTGCCGGATGACGGGGTTCCAGCGCGTCGCCACCAAGGTCGCCATGTACAGCGCGGTGCGGACGGGGGCCCGCCCACCCCAGATGGTGCGTCGGCCGCGCAGCCGCCCACTGTCCCGATTGAAGGGCGCGACGCCCACCAAGGCCGCAATTTGCTTGCGATTCAGCAAGCCCAACTCCGGCAGCTCGGCCAAGACCGTGCGACTCATTACCGGTCCGATGCCGGGCACGCTCTGCAACAAATCTTCGCGTGCACGCCAGATGGGGCTCTCTTCAATCATGTCATCGAGGTCCTCGTCGAGCCGGGCCAGTTCGGTGCGCAACCAGCGCAGATGGGCTTCAATCCGCTTCCGCACGCGGGCTGGAGCTCGGTCCAACCGGTTCTGCTCGGCCCGCTGCATCGCCAGCACTTGGCGGCGTCGCGCCAACAGGGCCGCCAGTTCCGCGGTCTGCGGATCGGGGAGCGCCCGCACTTCCGGTTGGATGACCTCTGCGAAGCGGGCCAACACCTGCGCGTCCAGCGTATCGGTCTTCGCCAACCGGCCCGTCGCTTTGGCAAAGTCCCGGACCTGGCGCGGATTGACCGCGATCACGGGCAAGGCGGCGTCCACCAGCGCCCGCAGCAACGGCCGTTCCAAGCCCCCGGTGGCTTCCACGACAATCCGTATCGGCGATACCTGGCTCAGCCGTGCGATCACCGTGCTGATTCCCTGGGCATCATACGGGACGCTCAGCGGCGTGCCAGCCGGCCGCATGGCGACGTCCAGCTGCGCTTTCGAGATATCAATTCCGACACACACCGACGATGTCTGCATCGCCTCCTCCTTGGTGAAGCCCGTCCTTGTCTTGATGCGGGCTCGGTGGCCCAGGCAACTGTGCGGGCTTATGGAATAGGGAATGTGACGACCCGGCTCGGCCGCGGTCTCTTCGGACCGGAGGCGTATCGATCTGTCACATTCCGTATGTCTCATGTACCACAATTCCAAGATACAAGGCGTACTTGAAACAGTACGTCGAACCGACCGAGTGGCGAGCCCGCCCGCTGGCAGGCCGTGAAACTGCATGCCAGCTTGTTGCAGCGGCGAATCCGCGATTGCAGCAGAAGCGTTCATGAATAATGCGGGTTAAATTCTCGTCGTCGGAGCCGAGACTCTGCCTTCGCAAGCCAGACAGGGGCGTGCCGGCACGCCGGGGGTTGGGAGGGCGGGCGCCAGGGCAAACTGGCTTTCCAAGACGACCATCTCACTGCCTTGGTATGTCCATAAGCGCCGGCAAGAGGGGCAACAATACCATTGCACATAGGCCGGCCACTCGTGATCCCGCGTCGCCATCGATTGCCTGCTTGCCCAATCCAGGTGAACGATCCGTCCGATTCACGGCCCGACCGCTTCCACCGCCGCGCCGGCCGGGTTGTGATGGCGCAGGATACCGGATCGCGAGAGACCCCTGCAATCGACCTCTGGCGCCCGGCGAGACCTGATGGCGGTTGTGCGCGCCGCGAGCCCGCGGCGCGCCCGTGAAGAATTGCTTTGCCAGACATTGTTCCGCCACGGTAAATAGTGTAAGGAATCTCGGACTAGGTCTGAGAGCACGCCGGACGCCCATGGGACTTCCGATTTTTTGGCGGCTGGTTTTGACCATCCTGGTCATCATCGGCGTGATGACCGGGGTGACGATCTACGCCCTGTTCCAATTGAGGCAGATCACGATCCTGACCACGGAAATGGCCGTCAGCCATTACCCCGCCATCGAAACCAGCAAGCGGTTGACGACCTTGCTGCTCGGCGGCATCCAGAGTGAAAAGAAATTCCTGGCTGTCCGGGATCCGGCGTTTCTGCTTCAGTCAGAAGAGGAAGGGGAGGAGTTCAGCCGGACCTTGGCGACGCTGCGGGCGACCGAGCGGAATCCCCAAGCCCAAAAACTGTTGGCCGACGTGGAACGGCTGCGAAGAGAACAGGTCAACCTGTTCCGTCAGGAAACGCAGCGACAGCCGGCGATACCGGGCCGGCTCTCCCCCTCCTATGAAAGCACGAGGGATGCGATCGTCGATCGCATGACGCAGACCTTGCAGGCCTACACGGATCTGCGGCAGGCCAGCGTCAGCATCGGCATCAGCCATGCGTACGCGAGTGCCGCCAAAGCCGAGGCGGCGACCCGACACCTGATCGTCGTGGCCTTGTTGTTCGGCCTGGTGGTCGCCGGCATCGCCAGTTACAGCATTCTGCGTCCGCTCCGCCGGGTGCAGTCCCACATCAAACATATCGGGCAGGGGAATTTCGGAGCGCCGCTCCAGATCTCGGCGCCGCAGGATCTCCAGGAACTGGTCGACACCGTGAACTGGATGGGGAAGAAGCTGCAACAGTTGGACGACATGAAGTCGGAATTCCTGGCGCATGTCTCCCATGAACTCCGGACGCCCATGGCCTCGATTCAAGAGGGCACGCAACTGCTGCTGGACGAAATCCCAGGCCCGGTCACGCCCGATCAGAAAGAGACGTTGCGCATCATGTCCGACAGTAGCCGGCGCCTGATCCGGCTCATCTCCACGATCCTGGACCTCTCCAAAATGGAAGCCGGGATGATGGAGTATCGGATAGTCCCGACGGACTTTCACCGGCTGGTGGAGGTCTGCGTCAACAAGATCCGGCTCTTGGCCGACTCCAAGCATGTGCAGATTCTCAGCGACCTGCCCAAATCCCGCCTGTGGATCAAGGCCGATTTCATGCGGATTGAACAGGTGCTCGATAACCTGCTCTCCAATGCTCTAAAATTCGCCCCGGAAGGGTCGGTCGTGCGGATCCTCGCCGAAGCCAAGCCGAAGCAAGGCTTGCTGCTGGTCTCGGTCGTGGATCATGGGCCGGGGATCAATCCGGAGGACCTGCCGCATATTTTCGAGCGGTTTTATCAAGGCCGCAGCCAGGGATCGCGAGCCGTCGCCGGGAGCGGGCTGGGCCTCGCCTTGGCGAAACAGGTCGTGAAGGCCCATGGGGGGCGAATCTGGATCGAAAGCGAACGAGGGAAAGGAGCGACGGTGAAATTCATCCTGCGTTTGGCCAAAGAGGGTTCAGAGCCATGAGAGGACTCCTCCCTCGGGCCTGTGATGCCATACCCTATAGTCTGATGATAGGGTGGTGCTTTCTCGCGGCTGCCTGTAGTACAATCCATACACCTCAACCAGGTTCCGCCCCCGTGTTTCGGTTGGATGGGCTCGACCAACGGGGGTTTCAATCCCTCATCCGGCGACAGGATGCGTTGATTGCCAAATGCCAGGCGACCAATACCTGCGACCAGGCCTACTTCAACCGTGGTCTGACGGCGCTCTTCGAACATCGCGATAGCGCAATCACACATTTTCAAAAGGTTGTGAGCCTGGCCCCAAAGGGAAAATTGTCGCAGGCCAGCCAGGCCTGGGTGCAGTTGTTACGGGCGGGGTCGAATGCGAAGGATGGTGATTCCTGGATGGCGGCGCACTGGAACGCCCAGGCCATCGCTCGAGAAAGGGAGCTGCTAACCCAAACGGTCGAGTATCTGGCCCGAGAATTGCTTGTCAGACAAGGAGAACTCCAACAGATCGCGTCCTCGAAAGAATCCGATCTCAGCACCGTTGAAACGCTGCAGCGGGAACTTTCCGAACGGCAGAAGAAAATCGAGGAACTGGCCGGAAAGAAGGAACCGCCCCGTCCCGGGTCGGACCCGGCCATGGTGCAGGCGCTGCAAGCGCAACTCGAGCAGCGAGATAAGAAAATCGAGGAACTGACCAATCAGCTTGAGGCCCTCAAGCGAATCGACCAGGAAATGAGAGAAAAGGCCAGACCCGTGCGGCCCCCGGCGCCGCCCGCTCCGCTCCCGCTCGAAGGGGAGCCCAAACCCTGATGAGGAATGCCATGGACAAAGAAAAGATTCTCGTGATCGATGACGACGAAGGGCTGCTGCATCTCCTGAAGATGCGGCTCACGTCCATGGGCTTCGCCGTCACCACCTGCACGACCGGCCAGGAGGCCTTTGCCGAGGCGAGAAAGGGCGTGTTTGATCTGGCCATTACCGACCTGCGCCTGAAGGGCGAGGATGGGCTGATGGTGACGGAGGAGCTGCTCCGGATTCATCCCGGCCTGCCGGTCATCATCCTCACCGCGCACGGCAGCATCCCGAACGCGGTGGAAGCCATGCAGCGGGGCGCCACTGGGTACCTGACCAAGCCGTTTGACGACAAGGAACTGAAGGCCAGCTTGGAGAAGGCCTTGTCCCAACAGCGGATGAGCCGGGAGATTCAGCGGCTCAAGCTGCTCGTCAAAGAGCTGTACGGCATGGAGAACGTCGTCGCGCGGAGCCCGCAGATGCAGCGGCTGTTCCAACAGATCGCCCAGGTGGCCGACACCGATGCGACGATTTGTCTGTTGGGAGAAACCGGAACCGGAAAAGAAGTCGTGGCACGCGTGGTTCATGCCAACAGCCGCCGCGCCCAGGGGCCCTTCATCGCCTTGAACTGCGCGGCGATTCCCGAAACCCTGTTCGAGAGCGAGCTGTTCGGACACGTCAAAGGCGCCTTCACCAACGCCCATGCCGCGAAGAAGGGCCTGTTCCAAAGCGCCAACGGTGGAACCCTGTTTCTCGACGAGATCGGAGAGATGCCTCTCTCCATGCAGGTCAAGCTGCTGCGCGCCGTGCAAGACCGGGAAGTCAAGGAAGTCGGCGCGGACCATACCACGAAAGTCGATGTGCGCATCATCGTGGCGACCAATCGGGACTTGGGCGAAGCCGTGAAGTCGGGCACGTTCCGGAGCGATCTCTATTATCGCGTGCAAGTGGTCCCCCTGGTCATTCCGCCGCTTCGAGAACGGCGGGACGACATTCCCGTGCTGGCCCATCATTTCCTGAAGCAATCGGTCAGCCGAACCAACAAGAACGTGACCGGGTTCACCCCCTCCGCGATGCAGAAACTCGGCATGTACCATTGGCCGGGCAACGTGCGCGAGCTGGAAAATGCGATCGAAAAGGCCGTGATCATGTCGCGCCAGGACCTGATCACGCCGGATCTCCTGCCGTCCATCACGGCGGTGACGGAGGCTCCGCTTAAGCCGTTGACCGAGGCAAAAGAGGACTTTGAGCGGAACTACCTCAAAAGCGTGTTGCAACTCACCAACGGCAACATTTCGCGCGCCGCCCAATTTGCCGGCCGGTATCGGGCTGATTTTTACAAGATGCTCAGAAAATACGGCTTGCATCCCTCCACGACCAAGAGCCGTATCGAGGGAGAGGTGGAGGAGGTGGCGGAAGAGTTCGAAGCCGGAGAAGAAATTATTCAGTCGTAGCCGGCTGTGGGCCGGTGACTAGGAGCCTGTCCGGCATTGCCGTTCGTGACGAGGTGAAGGAGGTGCTGGCAGATGCACGGCCGCAGGCTGCGAAAAACCGGAGGCGTATTCGCTGGAATACGTTGAGGATTTTTCGGGACGAGAACAAAGCAGATGCCGGGACATCGTTCGCCGCAGTAGAAAGGTCAATGTCGGACAGGTTCCTAGCCCAAGGTCGTCGACATCCCCTCCAGATGGCTCCAGAAGAGTTTGGCCTCCGCCTGGCATAGGACCAGTGGAGTCGTCTGTCCAGTCAGAAACACCTTGACGGTCCATTCGTCCTGGTAGACCTGCCGTTCGCAGTAGAGGATGCGATGGAGATTGATCGTGCGATTGACGAGGTGAATGAGGGGTTTGGTACCGTCCACGATCCCAGGTCCGCGATTTCAAGCCAATGGAGTTGGCGAACAACGGCCGACAAGTTCAGAACATACCCCACTAGCAGGATGTTGAAAAAGCCATTGACTTTCACAGAATAAGTATTAGCACCGTGCAGCCGTTCACACAACCAGGGGGGAGAACGATGCGCGGTGAGGTGACTGCTCAGCAAGCCATGTTCAGTTACGTGTCTCCCGAAGCCCGAGTTCCGGCCACCCACCCCCTGCGAGCGATCAAGGCGAGGGCTGACGAAGTCTTGGCGACCCTGGAGCGGACCTTTGACGAGATGTACAGCTCGACGGGACGGCCGTCGATCCCTCCCGAGCGGCTGCTGAAGAGCGAGTTGCTGATCGCGCTGTTCTCCATCCGTGGGCATCGGCTCTTCTGCGAGGAGCTCAACTACAACATCCTGTTTCGCTGGTTTCTGGACATGAATCTCGATGAGCCGGGGTTCGATCACAGCACGTTCAGCCAGAACAGTGAGCGGCTGCTCCAGCACGAGGTGGCCCAGCGGTTCTTTGACGCGGTGGTCACCGCCGCGCGCCGCGAGGGGCTGCTCTCGGATGAGCACTTCACCGTGGACGGCACGCTGATCGAAGCCTGGGCCTCGCTCAAAAGTGTCACGCCCAAGGCCGCCCCGGCGGCGGCACCGCCGGACGATCCCGGTAATCCTACCGTGGACTTTCATGGGGAGCGGCGCACCAACGCCACGCATCAGAGCACGACGGACCCGGAAGCTCGGTTGGCCCGTAAGGGCCAGGGCAAAGAGGCCAAGCTCTGCTTCTCCGGCCATGTCTTGATGGAGAACCGGCACGGCCTGTGTGTGGATCTGCAGATCGCGCCGGCCACCGGGACCGCCGAGCGGGAGACGGCCCTGGCCATGCTGCGCCGGCAGGCCAGCCGGGGCATTCGCCCCCGTACACTCGGGGCGGACAAGGGCTATCACTGCAGGGACTTCGTGCGCCAATTGCGTCGGCGCCACATTCGTCCCCATCTGGCGCGGGTGGCAGGCCGGCGCACACCCGGCCTCGATGGCCGCATCACGCGCACGGTGGGCTACGCGCTGAGCCAACGGATTCGCAAACGGGTGGAAGAGATCTTCGGCTGGCTCAAGACCGTGGGCGGCTTGCGCAAGACCCGCTTCCGAGGTCTCGCACGGACGCAGCATGCCGCCTTGCTCGTCGGCGCCGCCTACAACCTGCTCCGTATCAGCCGCCTGCAGGCGCCGGCACCGGCCACCTGATCTCCCCAAGAGGGACTGGTTATGTTCAGCGAGCCGCAACAGACCAGAAGACAACGGCCAGGCTCCTCTCGGATTGCCAGAAGCTGTTGGCGGTTGAGCGAGGTGGGGAAAATTTGAGCCGTGCATGCTAGTTTTTCAACACCCTGCTAGACCTGATCCAGCAAGATTTATCGTCCGACAAGTCGAGGATTCCGAGAGACCATCGTCACGGATGGATGGACGTGGTTTGGCTTGTTTCGGTAGCAGAGCGGTAGCCAGATGTCCTACTGATATGAGACGCGCTTAATCAATGCTGCTAACACCTTGCTACCAGGTGGGTGCCTTGGGTCTCGATGAGTGTCAGGGTGAGACAGGAACGAAAAAGCGGTTGCTTATGCTGCCGTATACCCCTGGCCAGTCAAGCAATCGAAGTATCGCTGGAGGGATGTATCCGGCGGCGTCAATTGCTCCGGGTCGAGTCAAGCAGGGTATGGAGCTGGCGAGAGGAATCGAACCTCCAACCGGCGGTTTACAAAACCGCTGCTCTGCCGATTGAGCTACGCCAGCGCCAGAAATTCCAGTCGTAGCCACCGTTGCCGTGTTCCTATATCAGCCGCTCCCCATCCTGTCAAGGCAACCAAGGCCAGCGCTTCGTCTGACTTTCGCATCTGACTCGGAACGGCAAACCCGTTTCAACAGTGTGAAACAGGGATTTGCGATACGCACAAGAGAAAGACAACTGGCCCTATGCAGGGCCTGTCCAAGGACAAATACGAGAAAGGACTTAGGAGAGCGGCTTGTCGCCAGGCGAGTCGGAAGGGTCTTGCTCCGCACGCTGCTGCTCCGCCAGGACTCGCTCCAGGATCTGCAAGGATTCGTTCAGCAAGTCTGAGGCGCAACTGAGGGTTACTTGAAACTGCTGCATGGCCTCTTCGCTCCGGCCCTCCTCTTGAAGGACCAGAAACCGGCGGTGGGCCTCATCGAGGATGGCCTGCTTCGCGTCAAGCATGAGGGTATCTGCCGGGTTCATGAAGCCTCCTTGTGCCAACCGTGCATGGAACAGTAACAGACTTTTCTTCCTGGTCGCAAGGGGCTCTGAGCGCCTCTTTGGCGGGAGAAGCCAAGTATCCATGGCTACTGCGCGTGGGAGAAAAGCTCCGCTCCGGCCGCAAGGCTATGCTGTTCGTGAGCAAGAAAGGTGAGTGAAACCGCGTCCTTCGATAAGACGACTTGCGTCGAGACGCGTGCAATCGATGGAGATGTGGAGATGTTGCTTTATGTCGCCTTGTCGAAAATTGGTCTATGAACCTTAGCGGATCTGTACAAAGAGCAGTGTGGTGTCTCCCTTGGCTTCGTCCCGTTTCACGACCCCCAGGACGGATTTCACCGCTTCGTTGACCCGCACCGTCCCGCGAATAGAGAAAAACTGGCTCTTGATGTCGTAGGCTTGCGTCAATCGCAGTTCCTTGGCGATCGGTTCGAAACTGGAGATGCGATCAAGATCCTGCATCGTCTTGTAGGGACGTCCTTGGATGATCTCGCCGGCGATGGCGGCGCTGATGCGCAGGTCCAAGGCCTGTATGACCAACGGATGGGCGGTGTTCAGGTTGATGCGGCCGTCTGTTTGTGAAGGAAAGACCGTCACGTACTTGGCCATCTTGTCGATCATGTCCTGGGTGACGCCCTTGACCAGCCGCAATTCCTCCAAGCTTTGCAGCGGTTCATTGGCGGCCCGATAGGGGGGGCGGAGGGTCTGATAATACGACGATTCCGCCCCGTCGGCCTCCGGCGCTTCATCGGCATCGATCCAATCGACGATGGCGTCGACTACGCGGGGATCGACCTGGATCAGCTCGAACAGGCGCTTGAAGCGGAGCAGGGTGGACCGTTTGGCCACGGGATCGTTCAAGCCCCCGAGGAGATTGAGATTCAGCTTGCCGCGCTCGTCTTCGATGACAGCGTTGATGATGCCGTCTCCAAGGGGAAAGTTGGTCAACGGCATCATCCAAAGGTCGCCCGGCCCGTCGTAGTGGAGTTTGGTTCTCGCTTCCAACAGGCTGTCCTGCCGGAGGACCGCGCGCGCCGCCTGGATGCCGGCCCGCGCGATGGTCGTCGCCTTCAAGCCGTCCCGGAACACGGCCGCATCCCGAAACTCCCGCCGCGCCTCCGCGTCGAAGTCGAGAATAATCGCGACCAGCAGCGTGAGCACGAGCAGAGCCAGGAGCAGCGCAATGCCCCGCTCATCCGACCTTTTCATAGGAGGAGATCCTGATCGTCACCTGAAGCAAATGGGGGCTGTCGTAGCGCGGGACGACTTGGAGCCGCTTGATTTCCACCAAAGCCGGCGCCCCGTCGATCGCGCCGACCAGCGCCAGGAGCTGCGGCAGTTGCAGACCGTCGAGCCGCATTTCCACGGCATTTTCTTGATAGCCGGACACCTCGGTCGCCGGTTGGGGTTGCATGCCGACGATCTGGTCGCGGACGCCGGTGGCGACGGCCGTTTCTTCGAGAAACGCCAGCAACGAGAACGATCCGCTGCTTCGCGCCAGTCGTTGTTCGATCGACGCCAGCCGGTCGCGCAACTCCTGATGCTGCACCGCGATCTGGACGAGTTCTTCGTAGTTGCGGCGTTTCTTGTGATGTTGGCGGTCGAGCGCGGCGGCCTCGTCAAGCAGCGGGTCGAGCACCAAGGCGAACAGCAGTCCCAAGGCCAGCACCGCCATGCCGGCGCCGACCAGCCACCGTTCGCGCGGCGAGAGTTGATTCCAACGTTGGCGCAACGCGTCCATCAGCGTGCCTCCGCCGTAAACGTGAGCCTGAAGATCACTTGGTTGGGCGATGCCCCGACCCGCGCATCGCTCACCGCGATCTCCTGAAAGCCGGTCTCCTGTTGCAGGGCCTTCTTGATGCGTTCGACCGAGTCGAAGGAATCCGTTTCCGCTTCAAGCTGCACCCCCGGTCCCTCCATCAACAGGCCCCGCACTCTCACCGTTCCGGTCGAGGGCAGCCGCCGGACCAGCTTGGCCAATGTCGGGATCACCGGCGTCTGTTGCGATTCCAGGAGTTCGATCCGTTTGGACAGGGAGACCACTTGGCTGCGCGCCCGGTCCACTTCTTCCCCGGGAAGCGCGTCGCCTCCGATCGCCCGCTGATAGAACGCCTGCAAGGCCGCCCGATCCTGACGGACCTGGTCACGTTTCAGCGACACATGCGTCCAGACATCACCGATGCCCAGGGCGATCAGGCAGGCCAAGCCGACCGACGCCCAGATCGTATCCTGTTTGATCTCCTGGCTGCGGACCCTCTGACCTTCGTGCAGTTGCCGCTTGAGGTCGTAGCCGAGCGCGGCGCCGTTGGATTTGGCCAACCAGCGGCGGCCCAGCACCTTGGGGTGCAACGCCAGCCCCAAGGCGACCGAGAAGGCCCGTGGGCTCGTTTGGCCAAACCCTTCGCGAGGGCCGACCACATCCAGTTCGAGCTTCTGGCCGAGGTACTCGGGAAAGTGGCGGAACTTCGCGCCGCCGCCGGACACCCACAGATGTTGAATTCTCGTTTGGGTGGAGGACTCGAACGCATGCAGCGCCAACCTCACCTCCCGCACGAGCGGTTCGATCCATTCCTCGCCGAGTTGGACGGTGGCCATCCGCTTTCGCCGCTCCGCTTCTTCGAGCGTCCATTGATAACGCTGGGCCAACGCCTGCGTCAGGTGGTTGCCGCCCCAAGAGAGGGTGCGGAGCAACCAGGGACGATCCCGGTGAATCAGGCAAATCGTCGTCTTCGTGGCTCCCACATCAAGGACGGCCAAGTTTTCCGGCACCGCGCCGCCCTCGGAGCGGAGCAACTGGACGACCGAAAAGAGCGCCAACGCGTCCACGTTGACGGCCGCCGGATGCACGCGCGCGGCCCTCAGAAACTCCAAATGCTCGCTCAGCGTCTTCTTGGGGGCGGCCGCCACCAATACATCGCTCTGTGGCCTGGTCCCTGGGGTCACGTCCTTCGTCGCCAGCATCAAGCCTTCGACCGCCACATCTTCGATGGACATGGGAATGAGATTTTCCATCTCGAACGGCACGACCTGGGCCATCTTTTCCGGGTCGGTAAAGGGGAGGGCGAGCCGACGCAACGATAGGTTGCGGCAGGGAAGGGCCGTCACGATGGGCGCGCGGTGCAGTTGATGCCGTTCGAGAAAACGCCGGATCAGCCTGGCCCGCTCGGCCATGTCTCTCTGGTCTGGCTGGAGGAAGGGCAGGGGCTGGTAAAAATACTCCACCTCGTCCTGTCCCGCCAACGACCGGCGGTAGCGGACGGCTTTGATGGCGGAAGCTCCGATGTCGAGTCCGACGCTTTCACTCACGGGTCACACGATCCCTTCCTTGGTTTCGCGCTCAGAGAGAGAGTTGCGGCCGCACGACCGGCCCGACCAGCCGGACGGTAATGGGGGTGCCGGGAGGCAGCGGAAACCCTCCGACTGCGGCCATCCGCTGAGACAGAGACGGACTACAGGTAATCGTCAGCGCGAGATCCAGACGAGCCTCGTCCAGCGACTGCGCGAGCGTTACCTGTCCGCTGCCGGTTACCGATCCGTCCGGGCCGTTTCCCCGTAGCTCCACGATGCGGCAGAGTCCTGCCGTACAGGTCACCTTGCCATGAACGACCGCGAGGCCCCATTCCGGCATGCGCCCTCCCTGGGCGGAGACGGGGTCCACGGCGACCTCCGTTGCATCGACCGTCAGTTCTCCGTTTCCAATCGCGATATTCCCTGCCTGGGCCGACGGGTTCCCTGAGAACTGGAACCGGCCCTTGAGCCGGCCGCCTCGAATGGGCGCGCCGATCAGTTTGGCCAGCTCCACCCGATCCGCCGTGCCCTCCACCAGGGCGACGCCGTGGAAATTCCATCCCGTAAAGACCGTTCTGGTCTGGAGCGCGGCCGGTTCACCCTTGTCCTCCAACCAGACTGAGAGATCCGCGACAGGGGTGCCGTGCAACGCGTCGGCCACCGACAGTAGGGCCTCGATGCGGGCCAGCCGGAAGGCCTGCTGGTCCCGTACGCTGATCTGGACGTTCTTCCATTCAAGTCCGAGCGGCCAAGCCACGTGCCACCGATCGATCTGCACCTTGGCCCCTGTGCCCCGCTCGATCTCAGCCAGCAGGCGAGCCTGCACCGCCTCGAACGGAAACGTCAGCAAGAAAAACAGCAACGTGAGCGCCACCCCCACCGCGCACCAGAGCAGGATGGTGCGGACGGAGGAGGACCAGGAGGAGGGTTGTCCCAGCGTCAACTCGGCAGTGTCAGCCATGACGTAAAGGTCCTCGGAGGCTCGTCTTCCCGTTGCAAGATGAGCTCGATCATAAAGCCCTGCGGCAGGGTCTTGCGCGAGCGCCCGTCCCACTGCTCGATCCACACGCGCGCCTGGCTGTCATAGTACCGGATGTTGAAGCCGGCGACCTGGTCCGCCACATCCGTTTGCCGGACTCCCTCTTCGCTGAGCGTGTAGATGTTGGGCCGGACGAATCGAACCAGCTTTCTCCCGACTTTCGCATAGACCACCCGCGCGGCGTCTGCTTCCGGACGATCTCGCTGTTGGCTCTGCTGATTGCCGGTCACGAAGGCCAAGGTGTCCGCCGGGTAGCCGCCCTCGCCGATGAGGTTCTGTCCGATCCACGGCTGGGTGGCGGAGTTCCGGCTCAACATGAGATCCTGTGCCAGCAGGCTCAAACAACTCCGGACCATCTGTTCCCGTGTGCTGTCCTCGCGCACGCGCTCGATCGCGTCGGTGGTCGCCGTCAACGATCCGAAGATGAAGGTAGCGGCCACCGCGAGAATGGCCACCCCCAGGATCAATTCGATCAGGGTGAAGCCGCGCTCCTCGTGATCAGCGTGATCAGAGGGCCGCGCCGCTGGTCTGAAAGACATAATGGCTGAGCTCGACGGATTCTTCGTTCAATCCATGAGTCCAGAGCACCTCGACGTGCACCTCCTGGACCTTTTCCAACGGAGTCGGCATGATGGACCGCCTCCAGCGGTAGCCAGGCGCCCGATCTTCGCCCGTCGCGCGGAAGGAGAGACCCGGCGGCGCATCCTTGAAGTCTCCGCTCTGCTCTCCTCCTGTCGGCAGCACCGGCAGCAACTCCGTCTCCAGCAGCTTCTCCTGGGCCAAGAGAGTAGCCGTGGTGATTTCTCTCGCGCGTTCGCGAAGGTCCAGGTCCCGATTGCGCAGGCCCAACAGGACCGGGAGCACAATCGCCAACAGGGCCATGGCCAGCATGACCTCCAAGAGGGTGAACCCGCGGGCATCCTCCTCCTTGGGAAGTAGGGGACCGTTCTCAGATTCGGCTCGGTGCATGGCTAGACGCTGAGGTTGCCTCCGTAGATCTCCGGGAACAACAGCGGCCGGACATATTCCGGAAGGGGAGGGAGGGGGGCGAGATCCACGTCCACGTCGCTGACGCGAATCTGGCCGGTCAGATTACTGACATGGAGCGCGACGAGCGTCCGATTGTCGTCCAGATCGCGCAGCGAAATAATGGCCGCCTCCGGATACCCGTTCGGCAGAATCTGAACGTAGACCGTGCCGGTTTCCCGCCTGCCTTGAAACACTGTCACCGCCCGTTCGAACTTGACGCCGACGGGCAGTTCGAATCGCTTTTCATATCGGGGATCGAGTGGGATCCGTTCTCCATCGGCAAACACGGTCGTGACCCAGTATTGCCCCTGATCCAAGTCCAGGTGGAGGCGCCACACCTGCTGCGAGGAAACGGCCTGGCCCTTCAGGGTATGGATCAACCCGATCAATGAACGGCCGGCGGTCCCCGCATCCTGAAGCAAGCCGATCCTGGGGACCACAATGGCCAGGAGCAGTCCCAACAATCCGAGCACAAGGATGATTTCAAACAGGGTAAACCCGCCTTCGTGCGAGCCTCGCCCCATTCTGTAGGGCCAGGCCTCCGTGTCTGCTTGAGAGGATCGCAACGGTCTCACGATGCGGGCTAGTCCTTATCCAGGTTCCAATTGGTGATATCGGCATTGGGCCCCTCGCCGCCCACTTCGCCGTCGGTCCCCAGGGAAATGATCTCGTAGTCCCCGCGCGTGCTCGGGCTGATGTATTTGTAAGGGTTGCCCCAGGGATCTTCCGGCACCTTCTGCAGGTAACCGCCGAGCTTCCACTTTTTGGGAACGACTCCGGTGGTCGGTTTTTCGACCAGCGCCTTGAGGTTCTGCTCGGTCGAAGGGTAGACCCCGTTGTCCAGCTTGTAGAGCTGAAGCGCCGCCTCGATGTTGCGGATCTGTACCTTCGCCGCCGTGCGCTTGGCCTCATCGGTCCGCCCCATGATCCGGGGCACCACCAACGCCGCCAGGATGGCGAGAATCGCCACGACCACCATGATCTCGATGAACGTGAAGCCGGCCGCACGGCCGATCCGCCAGCCCATCATCCACCGCTGCCCGCCCATTCGCACCCTCATCCGCCGCCTGACCATTGTCACCTCACCGGACCATTTGTCCCATTTCGAAGATTGGCAAAAGAATCGCCACCACAATAAATAAGACGATCACGCCCATGCACAAGATCATGATCGGCTCGAGGAGCGCGGTCGCCCGGGCCACCACCCGGTCCACTTCGCCGTCGTAAATGCCGGCGATCCGCTTGAGCATCTCCTCCATCTCGCCGCTTTTTTCCCCGACGGCGACCATGTGGGTCACCAGCGGCGGAAATTCCCCGCTCCGTTTCAGGGGCACCGCGATGCTTTCCCCCTCGCGGATGTTCTGGCGGGCCTCTTCCACGGCCGCCTCCAGCACGCGGTTGTTCATCACGCGCCGTGACACGTCGAGGGCATCGAGCAACTGTACACCGCTGGACAGCATGGTGGCCAGCGTGCTGCTGAGCCGGGAGATGGCGACCTTCCTCGCGATCTCGCCGATCAGCGGCAGCTTCAGCATCAACCGATGCATCCGGTATTGTCCGTTTGACGTGCGGACATAGCGGCGCAGGCCATACAGGGTCGCGCCGAGACCGATCAACAGCACATGCCAATAGCGGGACAACAGGTCGCTGGCGCGCATCAGCACGACCGTGGGCCAGGGTAGCGCCTGCCCGAGGTCCGTAAAGACGGCGGTGATCTTGGGAATCGCAAACGTCATGAGGAGAAACAGGACGCCGAGTCCGACGACCAGCATGACCACCGGATACATCAGCGCGTTGGTCACCTTGGATTTCAAGGCCTGCTGCTTCTCAAGAAACTCCGACAGGCGAAACAGGATTTGGTCCAAGGCCCCGCTGGCCTCCCCCGCCCGCACCATCTGCGTGTAAATCTGCCCGAACTCCCGCGGGTATTCGCCCAGGGCGGCGCTCAGGGCCTTGCCGGCCCGCACCTGTTCCCGGATATCCGCAAAGAGGCTTTGCACGGATTTTTTCTCCACCTGATCGACGAGAATGCCCAGGGCATCGACCAGTGGCAGGCCGGCGACGAGCAACGTGGCCAGTTGCCGCGTGGCGAGCGCGAGGTCGGTCGGGGAGAGCGAACGGGGGCGCGCGCCGTGCGACGGATGCCCGGCCGCGTGGCCCGCGTCCAAGCCAGAGGCCCGCGTTTCGCGCAACTCGGTCGGATAGACCCCGCCTTGGCGCAGCTTGAGCCGAGCCCCACGGAGGCTCTCCGCGTCAATGATCCCGGCCGCCGTGCCGCCGTCCGCTCTGAGGCCCTTGTAGGCATAGACCGGCATCGGAATTATGCGTCATTGACCGTAAGGACTGGCGGTCGTGAACTCACGGCAGGAGCAATGTGGCGACGCGCATGGAAACCGATGCAACCCCAGCGTCCGTGCGCCGCTCCCGGCGGGCTTGTCTGTCGTCGAAGCCACCCTGTACTGAAACCGGCATGTTTCTCAATCCTTCATACTGCGGGCTAGATTTCCACTTCCTGCTGGGTGATCCGCATCACCTCTTCCGTCGTCGTGACGCCCTTGACGACCTTGGCAGCTCCGTCGAGCTTCAAGGGAATCATTCCCTTCCCCATGGCCGCCTCCCGAATTCGAGAGGCATCGGCCTTGGCGCCGATCAAGCGACGAATCTCGTCGTCCATCACCAACAGCTCGTAGACGCCGGTCCGTCCCCGGTAGCCGGTATTGCCGCATGACGGGCAGCCGACCCCGCGATACAGCATCGGATGGCCCTTGGCCGGATTGATCCCGAGCCGCGCCAATTCCTCATCGCTGGGCTCGTAGGGGCGCCGGCAGTCCGGACAGATCACGCGCGCGAGCCGCTGGGCCAGCACCGCCACTACCGATGACGCGACCAAGAAAGGTTCGATCCCCATGTCGATCAATCTGGTAGCCGCGCTGGCCGCATCGTTGGTATGGAGCGTGGAGAACACCAAGTGGCCGGTCAGCGAGGCGTGGATGGCGATTTCGGCCGTCTCCAAATCGCGGATTTCCCCGATCATGATCACGTCCGGGTCCTGCCGGAGAATCGACCGCAGGCCGGCCGCGAAGGTCAGATTGATCTTGGGATTGACCTGCATCTGGCCGATGCCCTGAAGCTGATACTCGACGGGATCTTCGATGGTGATGATGTTCTTGTCCGGCGCATTGATCTGGCTCAAGGCTCCGTAGAGCGTCGTGGTCTTCCCGCTGCCGGTCGGCCCCGTGACCAGAATGATGCCGTGGGTCAGGTGAATCAGTTGCTGCATGATGGTCAACTGATCCTGTGAAAAGCCGATCTCGGACAGGTTGAGCAGCTTGTTTTCCTTCTGGAGCAACCGCAGCACAACCCGTTCACCATGGGAAGTCGGCAACACCGAGACTCGGATATCGACATCCTTCCCTGCGGTCCGAATGCCGAACCGTCCGTCCTGGGGCAGCCGCTTCTCGGCGATGTTCAGCCCCGCCATGATTTTGAGCCTGGCGGTGATGCTCGACTGGAGATGCTTGGGAGGGGTCAGCACGGGATAGAGCACCCCGTCGATTCGATAGCGGATGACCAGGCCCCGCTCGAAGGATTCGACGTGGATATCGCTTGCCCGGCGTTTGACCGACTCAAAGAGGATCGAGTTGACCAACCGGATGATCGGCGCCTCGTCCGTGGCGTCCAGCAAGTCTTTCGGTTCTTCCAACTCGTGGGCCAGCTTGTCCAGATTGCTTTCGGCGACCAGATCCTCCATGACCGATTCGGCCGCGGGAGCCGCCGCGCGGTCATACACTTGATTCAGGGTCGACAGGAGCACGATTGGCGTGGTAATGACGGGCTTCACCGGTTTCCCCAGCAACAAGCGCAAGTCGTCGAGGGCCTCGACTTGGAGCGGATCGGCTGTGGCTACGACGACGCCGTCGTCCTCCTCCCGCAAGGGGAGAACTTTGAATCGCCGGGCAAAACCGATCGGTACCTTGTTGATGAGGTCGCCGTTTACCAACGTGGCATCCAAGAAGGGGACCCAGGGGAGGTCCAACTGCTGCGCGAGCGCCTGGAGAACTTCCTCTTCCTTCATCGTTCTGTTCTTGACCAGCAACTCGCCCAAGCGTACCCTGCGAGCCCGCTGCTGCGTGAGCGCGTCTTCAAGGACGGGATCGGGGAGGTGAAATTTTTCACGCAAGACCCTCCCGAGGAGTGAGAGTCCGTAGGCCACCAACGCACCTTTTCTTATCGACGAAATCGCACGGGCCGGCAACCGCGGGCTCTGCTTCTCCAGGCGGGGAATACCGACCGGGATTGCTGCCGAAGTACCTTATCCGAAAGAGCAGTACCCAAGCAAGTTCCGCGCCGGGTTAGCTAGAGGCCGAGGGATCAAGGGAAAAGGCGATGATTCAGGTCTCTATCCTGAACTTCACCTGAACTCATGAAGGAATAGTAATACAGTCGAGAATTCACTGACCAGGCAATTGAGAAAAGGGGCGGTCGTCGCTTGCCTGAGGACGAGGGACTGTCGCCGGCCTTAGCTCTTTCGTATAGATGATTTGAGCTGGGCTCATTGGTAACGTTCGGCACTCACTCTGATCAATAGTCCTGAAGACCGTCTCTGAAAAGCCGGTCGATCCCTCGCATACGCTGAGCCATGACCCGATGATGCAACCTTTCTTCCATGGACTCGGCGTGCCGGTCGTTGGTGCGGCACTCTATCTGCTCCTCGCCGGCTGTTCGGCAGGGGAGGACGCAAACCCGGCCACCACGCAAACGGCGTCGGGTGGATCGACCGTGGGCGGGCCGGTCGCCGTCATCGACGATCCGCTGTTCTCTCAACAGTGGCATCTCCAAAATACCGGCCAGGGCGGCGGCACGGTCGGGGAAGATGCGCGGGTCGTCGGCGCGTGGAATCAGGACATCAGCGGCCGCGGAGTCCGGATCGCCGTGGTGGACGACGGGCTGGAGATCGGTCATGAAGATCTCGCTCCCAATGTGATTTCCGGGCAGAGCCACAATTATCTGACCCATGGCTCCGATCCCACGCCGGTGAGCACCGGGACCTGTAGAGAAGCCGGAGGGTCGGCGGACTGTCACGGCACGGCAGTGGCGGGGGTGGCCGCGGCCTTTGCGAACAGGGCCGGAGGCCGAGGAGTCTCTCCCTATGCGAATCTGGTCGGATACAACCTGCTCGCAAGCGGGGTCATCAGCCCGGATAGTCTGGAAGCCGACGCCATGACGAGAAATGCGGCCGGCGTGTGGATCTCGAACAATAGTTGGGGCGCGCCGGATGACGGGCGCCTGCATCCCAGCGGTCCACTCTGGAAAGCGGGTGTGCTGGCCGGTTTGTCCGGCGGTCGAAACGGGCTGGGCACCATCTATGTCTGGGCCGGCGGAAACGGCGGTCCGCGGAGAGGCGACAATTCGAATTACGAAGGTTATGCCAATTTTCGCGGCGTGATGGCGGTGTGCGCGGTCAACGCGGCCGGGCAACAACCGCCCTATTCGGATCCCGGCGCCAACCTCTGGGTCTGTGCTCCATCCAATACGGTCGGGCCCGGGTTTGCGTTGCCCGGCATCACGACCACGGACCGGTCCGGTTCCCAAGGGTACAATATCTCCGGATCGGGCGGTGATCCGGTCGATCCCAACTATACGACCCAGTTCGGCGGGACGTCCGCCGCCACTGCCGTGGTTTCCGGAGTTGCCGCGCTCATGCTCCAGGCGAATCCGCATTTGGGATGGCGTGACGTGCGACAGGTGTTGGCGGAAACGGCCAGGCAGAACGATCCCGGCGACTCGGACTGGATGATCAACGGGGCCGGATTTCACGTGAATCACAAGTACGGGTTTGGCACGGTCGATGCCGAGGCCGCCGTCACCAGGGCCCGCACCTGGACGAACCTCGGCCCGCAGCGCACCTTTTCACGCACCCTCACGCCGTCGTTGGCACTCGCCGACGGCGGGACCGCCACGAATACGGTCGCGATCGCTTCGAGCGGGATCGCCAGAATCGAATGGATTGAGATTGAGGTGACGCTCAATCACGCCAACGACGAGGAGCTGGAAATCGTCCTCCGCAATGAAACCACGGGAACCACGAGCGTCCTGGCCGAGCCTCGCACCTGTTCGGGAAGCGGCGTCGATCTCTGCGGCGACTACAACGCGTGGATCTTCGGCAGCGCGCGCCATCTCGGGGAGGGTGTGGACGGCAATTGGACGTTGCTGATTCGAGACTCGAGTCCGGGCCTGACAGGGACGCTGGTCTCCTGGAAGCTGACCTTTTACGGGACGTGACGGGGAGTGGACCACGTGGCAAGACACACGGCTCCATTGATGGTTCTGGCATTTGTCACGATCGCAAGTTGCGCCGGCATGGAATGGATCGACGGTCCTCCGCAGGCCCATTCCCAGGAGCCGGCCCAAGGCCGTTGGGGGACGTCCTTCATCTGGTATGACGGGACAAACGAACGGCGGGTCTGGCTCGACGCTGAACAGGTGGCGGAATTGGCTCCCGATCAAGGTTCCGCGACCACCCTGCCCCTTGGCCATGTCCTTCCTCACAGCCCCCGCGGTCTCCGGCTCTGGGAGGTCGAAAAGGGGGTGACTCCTGATCGGTTGGTGAAGGAACTCGGCTCCGGAAGTGGGAGGGCCTCATTCTCGCCGGTGCTTCGGGATGCCCCGTCACCGGATAGTCCAATGCGCCTGCTGCCGGGAAACGTGATCGTCGATCTCGAGCCATCCTGGTCCCAGGAGAAGGTGCAGGACTGGGCAGACAGGCATCAAGTGGAAGTGTTGGCCCGTCTACCAATCGGGACGAATATGGTGGTGATCAAGACCGCTCCGGGATTGGCCGCGTTGGAACTCGCGAACAAGCTGTACCGTTCCGGAGAGGTGCGGGCTGCCTTTCCGGACTGGTGGACGGAAAAGACGCTCAAGTAACAGGTTTCCATCCAAATTCTTCAGGTCTGCATCCACCCTGTCAGCAGCAGGTACCCACCGTTGTAGTACATATGCAGCAATGCCAGCGGGTACAGGCTGCCGAGCCGTTCCCGGAGAAAGCCGAACGCCAGAGAGACGACGAAGATGCCTCCAACCCAGAGAAGCGGATGGGTGGGGAGGTGAGCCGAGGCGAAGGCGACGCTGGCAACCACATTGGCCAACGTGAGCGGCCCGAAGAGAAGGCGGCGGCCGGTTTCTTCCAGCAGAATCCCCTGGAGGACGCCGCGAAAGAAAACTTCTTCACAAAGCGGCTGCCACAGGACGATCGACAGCACAACCAGCGAGTCGCTGCCGGTCCCTCTCTGCGGCGAGACGGCGCCGGCAACGGACAGGACGATCCAATATCCGATCGCGGCGAGGACTGCTCCCACAAAATAGGAATCCTTGCTCCATCCGGGCCGATAAATGAGGCCGCAGGTTTCCGCAACGTTGCGCCAGGCCTCAAGCCAACTTTTCCCGATCGGATGATCGGAGCAGGCGGATTTCAGCATGGAATCGATCCTTTTCCAGCCTGGACCATGTCAGTACCGTCTCCGCCGGTGTCGCCAGATCAGATAGCCGATCGATGCGGCCACCAGCAGGGGTAACAGAGGATCGAATGGTGATGAGGGATTCAATGCACATCCGCCGCCATCATCACCGCCGGTGCCCGAAGGAGTTGGTGCAGGCGGTGGGGGCGGCGGTGGCGGGATCGTGTTGAACGTCGCCGTCACAGTCGCGTCGGTGGAGACCGTGCAGGTCCCGGTGCCTGAACAGCCTCCTCCTGTCCATCCGGCGAAGGTCGAGCCGGAAGCCGCTGTGGCGGTGAGGACGACCGAGGTCCCGTTGCCGAACACAGCTTCGCAGGTCGAACCGCAATCAATCCCGTCCGGAGCGGAAACCACGGTGCCCGCTCCGCTGCCACTCTTCGCGACCGTGAGGTTGAAGATGCCGAACTTGGTACCGGCCCACCAGGTGCCCCACCGCCCATTCCCATCGACCGTGCCGGATCCAACCGGTTGCTCGGCATATTCCTGGATGGTCCAGAACGTACGATCATCGTCAGGATCGACCGTTGTCGCGCTATAGTCGCCCCAACGGTTCCTCCCTGCTCCGAACGTTTTATAGTAGGGCCCCAACCCTTCCTTGAGGAGTTCGACCGGCTGCATCGAGCCTGGCGGGTCTCCCGTTTCTCTGGCGGTGTAAGCGGCCCCGGCATACATCGCGGGAGACGATTCGCTGAAGCCGATCATGACATGGTTGTCCTTGTTGACCCCGATCGACGGATAGAAGAAGGACATGACGTTGTCGCCGATCCGCCCCTCCTGCACCGGTGCCCCTGCCTCTGTGAGCGAGGCTTCGGCAGGGTCGATCTCATACCACGCGATCTCTACCCGCTGAAAATCAGCACTGCCGAGGTGCTGAACGGTCCACAGACGGCCGTTCCGGAAGACCGCATTCTGGAGTCCCTGTCCATGGACTTCTAAGTTCGGAACCCCTCCCAACTGACGCGCCGAGGGGGCAAATAGCTGCTGATTCACGGCAATGAAGCCCAGATCTTCATACATCGGGTCCGGCGCGAACCGGACGCGGCCAATGCGGAGCGCATTTGGTCCCGGCCCACCGGCAATCAACCATTTCCCGGAGACTACGTACTCAAACTCAGAATTCCCAAACACGTGGGCCGGTTGGGATGACCCGCCTAGCAGTGATGTCCTGAACTCCGTAAATTGCATAATCGAAGAATTTTGCAGCAGCGGCTGCTTGGGAATGACCCAGAGTTTCCTGTTTGAGCCGCCACCGATCATATTGGCCGTCACATAGTAGTTCCGGGCGTCGAGTCCTAGTCCAGGATAGTCCGCCCATTCGCTGAACTGGGTGTCGTTGAAGCGGTCGGCATCGATGGCATAGAGAAACCAGTCACCGGTCGGATCGGAGGTGGCGGACACACCGATCAGTATCCAGGACCAGGGCGGCTCGCGTCCGCCGATGGAGATCGCCACGAATCGTTCCGCATATTGATCGTAGAGCACCTTGGGATCGAAGACATCATTGGCCGGTTCCTGGATCCCCGTGCCGAGCGAGGACCAGAAGGTCCTGAGGGTCACTTGGGTCAGCAAGGTCCCGGTCGCTTTTTCAAAAAAGCCGACTCCATTGTTCAGGATTTCCATGAGATGATCGCGACCGACGGCCCCCTGGGTGTCGGGAGGGATCCATCCCGTATCAATGAGGCCTGGGAAACTTCTGTTGAGCGGGGGAGCCGCGGGGGCCTGCAATCTGGCAGAACGTTCACTTGGTTGAGATGGTTGGATCAACAGATTGCTGTCGCGATCGGGGCCTCCCGGCTTTTTTTTTACGTCAGGGAAGGGTTTGTTTGGGGCTTCTTCATGGTGGGGAGCCGCTCGCTGGATCTGACGGGGAGGCGCCGACGCCCGCTCCCGCTTCTCCATTTCCTGAAGCCGATCGGTCGCATGGGGAGCCGCCACCGACTTGGTGACGCCCTTGACCTGCTGTTCTTCGGCCGCCATTGCGACATGTGGCCCGATGAGCACGACCGGCAAGAGAGCGAGGAGAAGCACGAGTCGCCGATACACCCAATCCCTCTGGGAATGGGATTCATTCCAGTTCCGCATCGAGAATCCCTCCTTGGCGGAGTCTCACAGGATGGACGGACAGGTCCTCCAGGCTTGCGCTGTACCGGGGACGGAGGCACGCGGGCGCATCCTAGTATGACGTGGTGAAGATTGCAAGAAGTGGAACGGGATAAATGGTAGGACGAAATACGTGTATTTTTAAGCGATAGGGAATGGACGTATTTCGCGTCTCTTAACCCACATTATTCATGACGGTTCGTGAATAATGTGGGTTAGGGCTGGGGAACGGGGGTTTCTGTCGGCTCCACTCCCTCCAGAGGGACATCGGCCGGCGGGGCGGTCTTCGGCATCAGTTGTTCGAGGATCTGACGCTGCGTGCCGGTCGGTTCGTCGATTCGGTTGAGCCGCTGAACGAGATTCGCCTCCTGCGCCTTGCGCTTGTTGAGTTCGATCATGTCGGCTTCATCGCGAACCAAATGAGGAGTCAAAAAGACGAGCAGGTTCAGTTTCTCCGACTGCTTGCTCTGAAAGCGGAACAGCCACCCGAGCCAAGGGATATCGCCCAGGAACGGGATCTTTCGTTCATTCATCGTCACGTTGTCGCGGACCAGCCCGCCGACCACGATTGTTTGCCCGTCCTTCGCCACGGTCGTGGTCTCCATGGCCCGTTTGGTGGTGGTCGGGCCCACCGGGACGGAGGCCGTGCCTGTTCCGATCGTCTGCGCTACGCTTTCCGCGATCGCCGTGATCTCCTGCTTGACCTCAATGCGGATGAGGCCGTCGTCCAAGACTTGCGGCGTCATTTCCAAGGTCACGCCCACGTCCTTGCGCTCGATGGTCACCAACGTGCCCCCGGTGATGCCTTGCGCCTGGCCGGTCGGAAAAGGCCGGTTCTCGCCGACCACGATCTTGGCCTTCTGGTTGTCGGAGGCCAACACTTGCGGCGTGGAGAGGATATTTGTGTCGGTCATCGTCATCAGAAGTTGCAGAAAGACTCGAACATTGAGGGTGTCCAGAATCGTCAACGTATTGCCCGAGGTGGCGCCGCTCAAAATCTGTGCGATCGTCGCGATATCTTCGGGCGTGCGGTTCAGGCCGAACAGCCCTTGAACCGATCCGGACTTGCCCGCACCGACAGCCTGCACAGGATCTGTGCCGATCTGACGAAGCCGGTCCACGCCGATTTCAAGGATCACGGCTTCCACGAACACCTGGTTGCGTTTCGTATCCAGCCCGCGGATCACGCTTTCCAGCATCGTATAGGCGTTCTTGGTCGAACTGATTACGATCGAATTGGTGGCCTTGTCGGCAAACACCTGCACCGGCGCTTCGAACTCGGTGAGCGGTCGGATCGGCGGCCGCCCGCCCGGTTGGGTGCTGACCGGTTGAGCCGCTGCCCGCGCGACCAAGTTCGTGAGGAGGGCCGCCACATCGGTCGCGTTGGCATGTCTGAGCTTATAGACGAACACCGCGCGCTCCGGAGGCGCCTCGGCGGTTTGTACGATCTCCACCACATTTCCTTTCGGAATGGCCGTCAGACGATTCACCTCCAAAGCGGCGAGGAACATATGGTAGGCCTGATCCACCGTGACCTTCGTCGGCGAAAAGATCGTAATCTTGCCGCTGTTTTTCTTGGCGGTTTCATCGACGACGATGTTCTTGCCGGTCAGCTCGCTGATGAAACGAATGACGACGGGCAAGTCCACTTCGTTGAAATCGAGCGTGACGCGCCCCCCCTGCCCATTGGGTTTCGGCGCCGTCACCTGCGCCCATGACGGATTCAAGGTCTGCATCAAACCGATAAGCAGGACCGAGATAACAACCAGCCGACCGTGTCGCTTCCAGAGATTGAACATCGGTTGGTGAAGATGGGGATACGGGGTCACGACGCTTACCCTCGGATATCGTAGGTCAAGGTGGTGCGCTGGCTGTTCCGAAGCACGTCTACCGCGACAGTCCGTTCGTTTCTTAATTGTTGAAAAAGGCCCAGGGCCATGCCCGGATCGCGCAGTTCGACGCCGTTGATCCGTTGCAGCACATCCCCGGCCTGGAGGCCGATCTTCTCGAAGAAACTGCCCTTCATGATGAAGTCCATGCGGAACCCGTCCACCTTTCCCTCATTCATGTGAGGAACGGCCCGCGCCTGCGTCATCAGCTTCGGCACGTCCGATAACATCTGCGACAGTTCGGCTCGATCGACGGACCGCCGGAGCGGTCCGGGCATGGAGGCCGGGGCCACGACCGCGCCGGCCGGAACCACGGCCGGGGCCGCCTGCTGGAGAATATCCAAGAACAACTCTTCCTGGAGCGGCCCTTGCGTCAGCAGAATGGACTCCTTTCGGATCTCGCTCACCGTGCCGACCCCTTCCACCTGGTCGCCCACGCGATACGCGGCCTGACGGCGGCCGGTCAGATGCTCCACGACGGCCAAGGATTGCGCGCCGTCTCCGACGACGGTGCCGAGCAACCGGATTTTCTTCACCGCGTCCAGAGCGGCAAGAACGGCGGGCTGTCCCATCGGCCCTCCCATGACCGGGCTGCCAGAAGCGGCCTGCATCGACGGTGGAGGCGGTGCAAACAGGCGGCTGGTTTCGATCTCGCGGGCCAGTTGACGCAGATCCTGAACATGACCGGCCGCGGCAGGCCGGACGATGGAGCTTTCCGTCCCCTCCAACGGCGGCAACAGAGCCTGGGCGACAAAAGCGTTGAGCGTATGGGCAACCAGAAAGGCGGCAATCGCGACAAAGGCGAGCACGACAGCCTGGCGGCTTAAGTTTTTCATAGACCGAAGGATCAGATACCGGGCGCGCAGCCTGTCATGGTAGCGTGATGATCTAGCAAATAGCAAACCAAATACCGGAATTCACGATTTCAGACGGAGCGAGACGCGGTCATGCGATGAGGGTCATCCGTCGGGGCGCTTTTATCGCCAGGGGCAAGGACAATCAGAGCAAGGGCGGCCACCGGAACAGGAGCGGCGGCGTGCTCCGGGCCGATCTTCCAAACACGATTCCTCTGCGCAACTGTCGTTCTGAAGGGTTCCGGATACATGGTCATCGGACGCCATGATTGCGAATTCCGTTTGGCTCCGTCTGCTATGCTTCCCTGTTCGGAATTGTAAATCGCTTTCCTTCACGGACGGCTATGCTAGGTTGAATTCGATCAAGCCATTCGCATCAACCGGACAGGCGGATCATGTACGAAGCGTGTTACGGGCTGACGACCAACCCCTTTGCCCTCCTGCCGGACCCTGACTTTTTCTGGGCCGGCCCGCAACAGCAGAAGGCCTGGTCGATGCTGGAACGAGGACTGCTGAACGGCGCGGGCTTCGTGGTCGTGACCGGCGAACCGGGCACCGGCAAAACCACGTTGCTCCGCAAGTTCCTCGCGGCGCATGCGGACCGGTTCGTCGCCGGCACGATTTCCGTCGGCCCCAACAATACCGCCGAACTGCTTCCTTGGATTCTGCTCGCCTTCGGCCTCGACCGGCAGGCCAGCGACCGAGTCGAATCGTTCCAGACGTTGTCCGGTTTCCTGCGGGATCAAATGGCGCGGGGTCGGCGGGCGCTGCTGGTCGTGGATGAAGCTCAGAACCTGACGGCCCCGCTGATGGAAGAGCTGCGCCTGTTGTCGAATCTGAACGACGGCCAGACCGCGCAGCTTCAGATCCTGCTCTTCGGACAGCCGGACCTTCGCAGCCTGCTCCAACGTCCGGATGCCAGGCACTTTGCACAACGTATCGCGGTGGCCCATCACCTGACGCCCCTCTCCGTTGAAGACACCTCGCAGTACATTCAGCACCGTCTGACCATCGGCGGCGGCCGGCGCAAGCTGTTCACCGACCGGGCCTGCGCCGTGATCTGCCGTATGGCCGGCGGAATCCCTCGGGTCGTGAACCAAGTCTGCGATGCCGCGCTGAGCCGGGCGTCTCTCAAGCCAGCCGCTTACGTGACGAGCCGCCTCCTGATCGAGACAGGCCCCGATCTCATTCACGGCGGCTTGCTCCCCGGACTGAGCGAGGCGGATCCGACCGTCGCCACGGATGACGACGGGCTTTCGGACGAACTGCCGGAGACTGACGGAGTGCCGTCGCCACAGAACAATGAACCCACGGCGGCGGAACGAGCAGAATCGCTGGCTGAACCGCCGGCCGACTCACCGGCGCCCGAAGCGACTCACACCCATCCGGCGCTCGAAGATCCGCAAGCCCTGTATGACGAAGGGATGGTCTTGAAGAAAGAGGGACGCTATCAGGAGGCCATGGACCGGTTTCAACGTCTGACCGGAGATCCCAGCCTGGCGTTGCAGGCCTATGCGCAAATCGGGATCTGTCTACGCGCCTCAGGACGATTGCCGGAGGCCGTCGTGGCCTTCCGCAAGGCCCTGGGCACGCAGGCCGCGCAATTGGACCATCGGACGATCACGCTCCATTATCTTCTGGGCCGTACGCTTGAAGATCTCGAACGCTGGTCGGAAGCCACCTCGGCCTATCGCCGGACTCAACGTCTCGACCCCAACTACAAAGATACCGGCGCGAGGCTGGAACACATCAAGCAGCAAGCGGAAGCGGCTGCTCGCAGAAAGGCCGCGGAGGGGTCCTGGATGGGAGATGCCGTGCACACCATTCAACGCGTGCTGGGCGGGAAATCGTAAGGAGATACGGCCGGTCCGCGACGGCCGAGACGGCTCAACCTATCGGGAGAGGAATAAAGATGATAGAATCCCGCCAGTTTGATCATCAGAGAAAGGAGATCGGCCCATCATGCAGTGTGTCCTATTCAGACACGGCATCGCCGTCGCACGGGAAGACTGGCAGGGAGAAGATGCGCAGCGGCCGCTGACCAAGAAGGGCGAGAACCGCGTGCGGCAAGCAGCCGAGGGACTCGCCAACCTTGATATCCGTCCCACCCATATCCTGACCAGCCCGTTTCTTCGCGCGCATGAGACCGCTCAGATTCTGTATCACATGCTGAAAATCAAGGCCTCGCCCCGCATCTGCGACGAACTGATTCCCGACAGTCCGCCCGACAAGCTGTTTCCCCTGTTGGCCACCCTCCCCAATGACGCCACGGTCATTTGCGTGGGGCACGAACCGCACCTCAGCGAGGCCGCGAGCCTCATGTTGTTCGGCAAGCCCGCCGCGGCCCTCTCGATGAAAAAGGCCGGCGCCTGCCTGATCACGTTTGGGGAACATCCCAAGCCGGGACGGGGCCTGCTCGAATGGTGGATGCCGCCCTCCGCGCTCCGAGCCTTGTAAAGCGGATACGCGGATAAAAGGACGGTGAACGCGGGACCGTCTTATGAAATCGGCGGGGCCATGTCGGCGCCGAGCAACTCGACCTTCTTGGACGTCCGTTCCAGCAACGGTTGAATGTGCGAACGCAGCTCCTCCTGGATTTCCTCCGGCGGTTTCCGGGCATCCACGACTTCGAACCCGAATTCCTCCGCCATCTTGTCGAACTCCTCGATCATCAGCGATTGATACTTCTTGAAGCTGTCGTAGAGGTCCGTTCCGAGGCGAAGGTCCATGCCCGATTCCCAGAAATCCATGCCTTTGGTTTCAATGACCCGGAGCGCGAGGGTGTCCACGTCGATCCGCAGATAACACACGAGGTCGGGCACCAGCGCGAAGCCCAGCACGTCTTTAATCCATTTGCGGTCGCCGCTCCGGACGATGTCCCGGGCAAACGCGGTGTAGATATACCGGTCCGCGAGGACGATGAAGCCGGATCGCAGGGCCGGAATGATCTGGTGCTCCAACCGATCCGCAAAATCCGTCGCATAGAGGAGGCTGAACGACCAGCGGTCGAGGATGTTCCCCTGCTTGGCCATTTCGATGGTCTTGGACATCAGGGTGGACCTGGTCCAGCCGGTCGTCACGACCCCGTATCCCTGAACCTCCAGCCACTCCTGCAACGATTCGATGTGCGTGGACCGGCCGACCCCGTCGGTCCCCTCGATCGCGATCAGTTGCCCTTTGAGATCACTCGGATCGACGTACGCTAAACCGTCGCCAAAATACTGTCCGCTTGCCATGCGTGCCCCGTTTGGGTTTGTAGTTGACCAGCGCCTGATCGACGAGCCGGCGCATTTCGTTCTGCTGGACCTCGATATCCTTCGTCGCGTCCATCACCGTCAGGCCGTACTCGCCGACGATCTTGTCGTATTCCATGAGAATCCGCGATTGAAAGATCCGGAAGCTTTCGGTCAGGTCCGGGTGGAGATTCATGTCCATGCCAGCCTCGTAATATTTGAGCTGGGCGCGCGTGCCGCGCAAGAGACGTCCCATGGCCACGTCGATGGGGACATTGAAATAGAACGCCATGTCCGGGCGCACCGCGAACTGGTAGACTTTCCGCACCCAGGCCGGGGAGACTCCGCGGACCGCGTCGCGCGCGAACGCGGTATAGACGTAGCGGTCCGCCAACACCAGCATGCCGGCTTTCAACGGCGGCAGGATCTCGTGGTAGAAGCGAGAGGCGAAATCGGTGGCATGCAGCAGGCTGAAGGTGGTCGGCGTGAGGCTTTTGCTCTTCTTGCCTCGTTTGGTCGTGTCCTTGACGAGTTCTGACGAATTCCATTCCGTGAAAAAGACCTTGTATTCCTTCGACTCCAGCCATTTTTGCAACAGCGACAGTTGCGTGCTCTTTCCGGACCCGTCGATGCCCTCGACGATGATGAGTTTTCCCGGATAGGGATGGGGTTGGGCGAACGTGCTTGTCTGGGCGGTCATGCCGCGGCTCCCTTCGCGCGAATCTTCACGAACTGAACCTTCCGGCCCAGGACCTTCTCCAGCAGATCGGCGCGGCCTTTGGCGGCCCACAGTTCGAGCTCGACATCGCCGGCGGTCTGCAGCGAGATCGTAATGGTGGCGCCGAGGCGCACCTGAAGGCTGCGGACCACGGCGAAATGGGAGCGGTCGAGGCCGTCGGCCACGCGGAGCATCGCGCTGAGTATCTCGATGACCCGGCGGATCGTGCCGGACAAAGCCCCAAAGGAGCCGTGTTTCTTCTGCGGATGCGAGCGCCGATGGTAGCGTGCAACGTTCGCGATGACCTCGATCTCCTCCGACTGAAATCCCGACAGGTCGCTGTGCTTGATCAAATAGTACGTGTGCTTGTGGTGCTGCCGGGGATTGATCATGTAGCCGACGTCGTGCAGCAGCGCCGCATATTCCAGCCATTCCCGCTCCTTCCGCCCATAGCCGTGAACGGCCCTGGTCTGGTCGAAGAGCTGAAGCGCCAATTTGGCCACATGGTCGCCGTGGTCCAGCGGGACCTGGCACCGCCGCGCCAGACCGATCACGTTTCTCCGCCGGACATCCGGGATCTCCTGTTCGGCCTTGATCTTCTCGCGATGGCGCTGAATGAAATCATAGATCACGCCCTCCCTGATGGCCTTGTCGCTGATGATCAGCTCCTCCGCTTCGCAGAGCTCGAGCACCATGCGCAGCACCGTGGCGGCCGGGAACAGCGTGTCGGCCCGCTTGGGATCGATGCCCGGAATCGCCAGGCGTTCTTTGGGACCGGATCGGCCCAGACGCGCTTCAATCGCTTCAAGATCCTTGCGCGCCACCGTGGCCAGGTTGAGCTGGGGCAGGGGGCGTCCCGTCCGTTCCAGGTGAATCACTTCCGCCAGATTGCCGGCCATGCCGGAGGTCGCGACAATACGCTCAAAGCGCGTGCGGCGAAAGTCCTTGAACGCCTCTTCCAGTTGCGTCCGGATCAAGGCCCGCATCTGCTTTTGCATCGACTTGGAGTTGGGATTGCGGTGAAGGTACAGATCCTTGAGGCGAATGGCGCCCAACTTCAGGCTGCATCCCCGCAGCAGGCCCTCCCGGTTGCCTGCCATCAGTTCGACCGATCCGCCACCGACGTCCACGACCAAAATCGGGCGTTCGGTGAGCGTCATGCTGTGCTGGACGCCCAAAAAAATGAGCCGGGCTTCCTCGCTCCCCGTGATCACGCGGACGGTCAAACCAGTCTCGCGGGCGATCTGTTCCAGAAATTGGCCGCCGTTTCTGGCCTCCCGCACGGCGCTGGTGGCCACCGCTTCGATGCGCTCGAAGCCCCGGTTCCTGGCGAGCCGCACGAGATTGCGGATCACCTCCAACCCGCGCGCCACCGCCGAGTCCGACAAACGTCTGGCGACAAACGCCCCGTCGCCCAATCTCGTGATGTCTTTGAGACGATCGACGATCTTATAGGAGAAGTCGGGTTCGACCTCGGCCAGGACGAGATGGATGGAATTGGTGCCGATATCGAGAATGCCGAGTTTGGCCATGAAACCCTAGCAGGCGGCGGCTAACGGAGCCGGATGCAGGAGACTGCTCTCGGCTCCGTGCACCATCCGCCTCTGCGGTGGAGAACGGCGGACAAGCCCTGTCACCTTGGGCTCCGAGCTTAGCATAAGCCAGGGAGCCCTTGCGACAGACCTGCTCGGCCCAAATGGGATTGGTTGAGATCAGCGGGAATCACGCACGGAGCCGGCCATGACCACCTCCGTCTGTTGGCCGGAGCGAGCGAGATCGGCCAACAGGTAGGTAAAACCATGCCTCGACAGGACGATCCGTCTCCGGCGGCTCAAATGGTCTACGGCATGGAACAGTTCCGCCCAGCTCAGCTCCGGCAGCATCGCCGCCACCTCTTCAAGCGTGAGAGGATGAGCCGCATCCTGTGCCAAGAGATCGAGTATCAGCGCGTCAGCTCTGCCGTTATCTTGTTGCATCAGCCGCCTCCTGGAGGACTATCATCATCAGCAAGCTTCGGCGCGGTCGCTCGGTGATATCGCCTCCTCCTGCTGCTCCCGTTCGACAGAGCCGGCGGGGGAGAACCGGACCGCCACCACGCGGGTCACGGCCAACACCAGCAGGATCCCGCCGAGCATGGCGAACCGGAAGGGATCGGCGCCTTGGAACCACTCGGAGATGACCTCCGTCAACATGACGACGAGGATCGTGTCCACGATGAACGTTACCTTGACGCGCCCGGCCGAAAAGTAGGTGAGCGTGGTCTTTAGCACCTCGACCACGGCCAGGAGTATCAGAGCATCGACGATGACCTGCCGCAGGCCCACCTCGAGAGCCGATTGGAACATCAGCGGAATATCGAGCAGCGTCCGTCCCACCCCACAGATGAAGGCGATCTGGATCGTCACGATCAAGAGGCTGAGCGAAAGCCTCGTCAGCCGGTTCCACAACTGGGAGGGGTCGAACGCCAGCATGCGGACCAGCGCTTGCCTGACGACTCCCTCTCGTTCCGTCTCGCCCACCGGCACGATGGCGATATGATCATGGACCCAACTCTTCATGGAGCGCCTCTCTCCTTTCCGGTTCTTGTATCCCTGCGTTCAACCGACCATATGTGCTGATAGTCGCCTGTCCTCGTTTCTACATCGTCAAGACCGCATCACCTGCGCGTAAACTTCCGGGGAAGTTTCCTGTAGCGTCCCCGTCGGCCTGGTCCCAGATGTAACTGTTTCTTGATCATTCAATAACGGCGGGGTAATCCCCGTTCTCCATGCTCCTCTCCTGCTACGCGAATGGATCTGAAAGGGGCGTATGATGACTCGTTTCTTCATGGGAATCGGGTTCGCAAGCCTGCTGATTGCTGCGGTCGCTCCGGATGCACCCCTGCCGGCCCAGGGAAAGCCCATCATCAAGATCGACGGGTCCAGCACGGTCTATCCGGTGACCGAGGCCGTGGCGGAGGAATTCCAGAAGGCCGCGAAGGGGGCGGTTCGCGTGACGGTCGGGATTTCAGGAACCGGGGGAGGGTTCAAGAAATTCTGCCGCGGAGAAATCGACATCGCCGACGCTTCCAGGCCCATCCTGAAAGAAGAGATCGAACTGTGTCGCGCGAACGGCATCAAGTATATCGAATTGCCCGTCGCCTATGATGCGTTGACCGTCGTCGTCAACCCGCACAATACCTGGCTCAACTCGATCTCGGTGGCGGATCTCAAGAAGATGTGGGAACCGGCGGCCCAGGGCACGGTCACGCGATGGAATCAGATCAGGCCCGAATGGCCGAACACCTCGCTGGTCCTCTTCGGCGCAGGCTCCGATTCCGGCACGTTCGACTATTTCACGGAAGCCGTGGTCGGGAAGGCCAAGGCCAGCCGTGGGGACTACACCGGAAGCGAAGACGACAACGTCCTGGTGCAAGGCGTGGAAGCGAACAAGAACGCGCTCGGGTATATTCCCTTTGCCTATTACGCGCCCCATGCCAAACGGTTGAAGCCGCTCCCAATCGACAATGGACATGGCTCCGTGGCTCCCAGCGTGGAGAACGTGCTGAAGGGCGCCTATGCGCCGCTCTCGCGCCCGCTGTTCATCTATGTCAAGGACAGCTCGGCGAAGCGAGGGGAGATCAAAGAATTTGTCGAATTCTATCTGACGCAGGGCGCCAAGCTGGCGGAAGAGGTCCGATACATTCCGTTGCCGGAGGGTGCATACAGGATAGCCCTGCAACGGTTCCGGGACGGGCGCCTGGGTTCCGGGTTCGGCGGAACCCCGGAGGTCGGATTGCCCATCGACGACATTCTCAAGCGAGACCCCAAGCTGTGAATAAATCCGTCGCGGTCGTCTCCGACGCCGACAAGCAAGTGGGATTCGACAAGAACGACGTCCGCTTGTCGCGCCGCCAGCTCCGACGCCTGTATGAAGGGCTGGCTGAAGGCATCTTGTTCATGGCCGCCTGCGCGTCCATCGCCGTGACCTTCGGTATTCTCGCCATCCTGCTCTACGAATCGCTGGCCTTCTTCCAGCATGTGTCGCTCACGGACTTTCTGACGGACACCCTCTGGACGCCTCTGTTTGCCGACGCGCACTTCGGCATCCTGCCGTTGGTCGCCGGCACCGTGGTCACGAGCGGGGTTGGGTTGCTCGTCGCCATCCCCTTGGGCACGGTGGCCGCCGTCTATCTATCTGAATTTGCCCCGGCGCCGCTGCGCGAATTCATCAAGCCGATTCTGGAGCTGCTGGGGGCGGTCCCCACCGTGGTCTACGGCTACTTTGCCCTGTTGGTCGTCACGCCGGGGCTTCAGGTGATTCTGCCGGATCTGCCGGGATTCAACATGCTCGGGCCAGGCCTCGTCATCGGCATCATGATCATGCCGTTCGTGATCTCGCTGAGCGAAGACGCCATGCGGGCCGTTCCCATGGCGCTACGGGAATCCTCCTATGCGCTGGGGGCAACTCGATTGCAAACGGCGCTGAAAGTCGTCGGCCCCGCCGCCACCTCCGGCATCGTCGCCGCCTATATCCTGGCCATCTCGCGCGCGATCGGCGAAACCATGGTCGTAGCCATCGCCGCGGGGCAAAATCCCATCCTGACCTGGAACCCCATGGAACCGGCCGCCACGATCACCGCCTATATCGTCCAGGTCGCCTTGGGCGATCTGCCACACGGGAGCATCGGCTATCAGAGCATCTTTGCGGCAGGATTGGTCCTCTGCCTCATGACCTTGGCCTTCAATGTATTCGGTCATCTCCTGCGCAAACGCTTCCGGGAGGTGTACTGATGCCGTCACCGTTGTTGTCCGGCCAAAAAAGAAATTTAGCCCGCCGGCGGTTGGCTGAGCGCCTGTTCACGGTCTTCGGGCTTGGGACTCTGGCTGTTGCAGTCATCGCCCTGGTCCTGCTGTTCGGCCAGCTCTTGTTGGACGGGCTGTCGCGAATCGACTGGCGGTTTCTCACATCCTTTCCCTCCCGCCGAGCAGCGGACGCCGGCATCCTGTCCGCCTGGGTCGGAACCGCTCTGATCATGCTCGTAACCATCGTCGCCGGCGTGCCGATCGGGGTGGCGGCGGGCCTGTACCTCGAAGAATATTCGCCCCGCAATCGAATGACCGAGTTGATCGAAATCACCGTGACGAATCTGGCGGGCGTTCCCTCGATCATCTACGGCCTTCTGGCCCTCGGCGCCTTCGTGTACCTGTTCGGCATGGGGGAGAGCATCCTGACGGCGGGGTTGACCCTGGCGCTGCTCATCCTCCCGGTCGTGATTGTCGCCACCAGGGAGGCCATCCGTGCCATTCCAGTTCAGATTCGAGAGGCTGCCTACGCGCTGGGGGCGACCAAATGGCAGACCGTCACCGAGCATGTCCTGCCCTATTCGCTGGCCGGCATCATGACCGGGGTCATCATGGGGTTGAGTCGGGCCATCGGGGAAACCGCTCCCATCATCACGATCGGGGCCCTTACCTTTATTGCGTTTCTTCCACCGGCGCCGATCACCGCCGAACCGCCGTTTGTCTCGTTCGAATGGCTGAACTCGGCCTTTACGGCCATGCCGATCCAGATGTTTTCCTGGGTTTCCCGTCCAGGGGATGATTTCTTGAGCAATGCCGCTGCGGCCGGTGTGATCTTGATGGTGATGACCCTCATGATGAACGGCGCCGCCATCTATCTCCGGTACCGCATGCGCAAACGGATTACCTGGTAGAGGAGCGAAGCCATGCCCACACAGACAACAGAGACAGCAGGAGTCGGCGTGATGAATGAGCCATCTCTCTTGGGCGGGCCGGCCACACTCAAGGCGGAAGCCAAAAACCTCTCGTTCTCGTACGGGGCCACCAGGGCGCTGCGGAACATCACGTTGCCGGTGGGGCAGAATCAAATTACCGCATTGATCGGTCCGTCCGGTTGCGGCAAGTCGACGTTTCTCCGCTGCTTCAACCGCATGCACGACCTCTATGTCGGCAACGGGTACCAGGGCGAGATCATGCTGTATCCGGACCAGTGCAATATCCTGTCCCCTCGGATGGATCCGATCGACGTGCGCATGAGGATCGGGATGGTCTTCCAGAAGCCCAATCCCTTTCCGAAGTCCATCTACGAAAACGTCGCCTACGGCTTGCGGGTGCGCGGGATCACCAGCCGGGCGCTCCTGGACGAGGCCGTGGAGCGGGCCTTACGAGGCGCAGCCCTCTGGGAAGAGGTGAAGGACCGCCTGGACCAGTCCGGTGCGTCGCTTTCGGGAGGGCAGCAACAGCGCCTCTGCATCGCCCGTGCCCTCGCCACCAACCCGGAAATGCTGCTGCTGGATGAGCCGACCTCCGCGCTCGATCCGATCGCGACGGCCAGCGTAGAGGAGCTGCTCCTTACACTGAAGCAAACGGTCACGATTCTCATCGTGACGCATAACATGCAGCAGGCGGCGCGCGTGTCCGACTGGACCGCCTTCATGTACCTGGGCGAGTTGATCGAATTCAGCCAGACGAAGACGATCTTCACGACCCCTTCGAACAAGCAAACCGAAGACTATATCACCGGTCGATTCGGGTAGGAGAAAAGGGGAGCACGCCATGCAGCGGCATTTTGACGACGAGCTTCAGCAACTCAAGGCCAAGTTGCTCAGAATGGGCGGGTTGGCCGAGGGGCAGATCCAGAACGCCTTGCGGGCCTTGACCGCCAGGGATTCCGCTCTCGCGGTCCGGGTGATCGATGGGGATCATCGCGTCAATGCGCTGGATGTGGAAATCGACGAGGACTGTATCGGGTTGTTGGCGCTCCACCAGCCGGCCGCCCGCGATCTCCGCCTGATCACGACCGCCATGAAGATCGCGAGCGAACTCGAGCGGATCAGCGATCTGGCCGAAAGCATCAGCGAACGGGCCATCGAGTTGAATCGAGAGCCGCAACTGAAACCCTACATCGACATTCCGCGCATGGGACAGTGGGCGGTCACCATGGTCAAAGAGAGCCTCGACAGTTTTGTCGGAGGCGACGTCGCTCTCGCGCAGAAAGTGATGAAAGACGACGACTTCGTCGATGACCTCATGGGGCAGTTGTTCAGGGAATTGCTCTCCTACATGCTGGAAGATCCTCGGACCATTTCGCGCGCCATCCGCCTGACGTTCGTCGCGAAGTCCATCGAGCGGGTGGCGGATCATGCCACCAATATCGCCGAACTGGTGGTCTACATGGTCGAAGGCAAGATCATCCGGCATATGGCCCCGCAGACCTCAACCTGAAACGATTGCCTGCAAGCTTTCTCCACGCGACAAGATGAGATGGAACGGTCCTCAAATGGATCGTTCAGCAGAATAAAATGGAAGGCGGAACCATCTCGCTGTGATTTGCCACCGGTCTATTTGCGAAGCCGAAAAATATTCCGGACATCGGATCCGATCGACCAAACGAACCAAAGCAACAGTATGCCGCCAAACAATTCCAAGCTGGTCAGCGGTACTTCTCCAAGATCGTCCCACATACAGTTGCTCCCTTGGCGGTAACCTTCATACGGATGGAATTTCCTGTGAGTATAGCCGAAGCGGCCTCTCCAAGGGTCAAGGACGGGTTGCAACGAGGTTAACTCTGTGCCCAAGCAAACAGGTCTCGCGGAAAGCCTCGGGCTGCGGAATGACTGGAACCGCGCGGCGGATGATGTTGAGGAGGGAGCGGCCTTGAGTCTGTTCCCGACCAGCCAGTGGGCGGCCGACCAAAGAGTTAACGTAGAGTTAACAGCCGGATGACTGGTCAGCAATGGGGCAACGATAGAGTCCCCGCCAATGACATGTCTGTCCAGATCCCGGACCATCACGATCATCCATTGCAGCGAAGGAGGTTTCAGATGATGACACAAACCCGTCATGTTCCCGCCTACTGGAGGCTCATCCCCGGTGTCGTGGCCTCGGCCTGCTTGGCAACGTTCGTGTCCACAGCGGCGGCAGAGCTTGCCGGACATAATCAAACTGGAGGGGTGACCGTTGATTCCACGATTGAGCCCTACGTGAGTCAGAACGGGCTGTCGGGCAAACTCAGCATCGCGGGCTCCGATACGATGCGCCCGCTCCTGACCAAGCTTGCCGCCCAATTTATGGTTTTGCATCCCTCCACCCAGATTGCGGTGGAAGGGGTAGGATCGGGCGCTGCCGTCCGAGAGTTTCAGCTCGGTATTTCTTATCAGCGACGGGGGGACAAGGTACGGGGGCGGGGGACAGGGGGATCGAACACAGTGGAGCTACTGGCTTCATCCCGCCGACTGACCGAGGATGAAATTCAGGGCTTTGAGTCTAACCATGGACACCGTCCGCTCGAAGTCCCTGTTGCAATGGACGCGGTCGCCATCTATGTGCAGAAGGACAACCCCGTTCAGCAACTGACGATGCAGCAAGTGGATGCGATCTTCGGCAAGGATCGCAAACGCGGACACGCACCCGTTACGCACTGGGGTCAGATCGGTGTGCCGGGCTCGTTGGCCAGCGAGCCCATACATCTCTTCGGACGAGATAAGCGCTCTGGTACGCGGGACTTTTTCAAACATGTCGCTCTCAAAGACGGCGAGCTAAATGACACGTTGATTGAGCAGCCGGGCTCGGCCTCGGAGATCATCGCCATCGCCCAAGATCCCCAAGCAATCGGGTATGCGGGTGAGGGGTTCCAGATTTCCGCCGTCCGCACAGTGCCGATTGCGCCGGACAGCGGCCAGCCTGCCGTCCTTCCCTCTCGGGAAGCAGTCATATCGGGCGCCTATCCGTTGGGTCGAGAGCTATATCTGTATGTGAAGAAAAATCCAACTGGTGAATTGGATGGAGTGCTGAGGGAGTTCCTCTCCTTTGTCAATAGCCGCCAAGGACAAGAGACGGTCGCTCGTGCAGGATACTACCCCTTGACTGGAACCCAGATTGCCAGGAACCGTCAAGAACTGAAGCTTGCGAAAACAGGCCTAGCGGGTATACCGGCGGCCGGTGAAACGGACCTTCGGCTTGCCGAACAAGGCAGGCGATAGACGCGATCTTGGTATCACGCCAGTAGGCAGAGTTCACACGTGAGGGGAGCGTTCTCTGATCGGGAGGACGCTCCCTTTTCTTATGCCACGTCTGATAGGATACCGCTCGGCACCGTTCAGCGAAACGCAATGTCTTGTCTTCCGACGAAGAAGGGGTGATCTCGATGAAGAACAACTCCCCATCCTGGGTTGGCTCTGTGCTCGTGGCCCTCCTGGTGTTGGCCGAAGGCTGTGCAAGCTCGCCCCCTCCCCGCGAGCTGTATCGAGATTCTCTGACCTCAATTCGGCTGGAGGTTGATGAGCGGAGGAACGGGGAGCACGGCCATCCTGCACGGGTGAGCACAGAACAAATGGCGGCTGTGTTGAATGGGGTGCGCGTGATCTCCCGAAAGGGGATGATCGGTTCGATGGTGATGGGAGAGGCGCAGGCTGCTGCGGCCTTTTCCCCCATGGAGATTCAAGCACTGGCTCCTCAGTTAAGCCACGCACTCGCCCAGGCGAAACCGGAGGAACTCGTCACATTTTATCGTCGGTACACGGATGTCAGTGTGGGACTTGCTGTCACATCAGGAGGGTTGTTTGTACAAGACCAGCACCTCTATTTCATCCTGGCCAATGATCGCACGTTGCCGTCCGACTCCATTAATATCAACATGATGTATGAGATCGATCCCGTCGATAATCCCTTGCAACCCATTTCCCGTAACAGCTTCCGTGCCTCATTCGTGCCAAGCTATGTCTTGGTGCCTCCTGACGAGCGCCGGCCGTGGCCTTATATCGACGAGGGACGCATCCTTGCGGTTGACTTGAAGCTGCTCGACCACGAGATGAAGGGGGATCCGTCGGCTTCAAAACGGTAACTGGCTCGACCGTTCGGCTTTCTTCCGTCAGACATGTGATCGATGCGAATCTTTTCACATGCCTTCTGGCATCGGTTGGCTTTGCAGGGGGTCAGTATGTCGCCACACCCGTTTCATTCCCAGAGCGCCTGGTTGGCCGAAAGGAAACAAGTGGGGAAGGGAAAAGTATCCAGTCTTGTTTGAATCCAAGCCACCATTCGAGTCAGCTCTACTGGGATTGGAGATATATCTCCTGCAGAATCCCGCAAGAATATATCGACCCAGGCTTTTGGGCTGGACTTGGTGATCGCGATGACCGGCAGGCTCGGGCAGGCACTGCGGACCAGCCGCAATCCATCACAGTGCTGAGTCGCCCCATCTTGCTGGGTCGACTCAAGGCTCAATACAATCACATCGAGATCGATGTCGCGCAGTTGGTCCACCACCGGGTCAAGGTAGCGAACTAAAATTGGATGATACCCGCCGCCGGCCAGCCAATCAGCGAAGGGTAGTCCGAAGGTAAACTCAGGATCGACAATCAGCGCGCGGGCGTTACCGACATGCGTTCGGTTTCTCATGCTCGACCTCGATAGAAGAATGAAACCCCTGTGAGCCGATTAAGATCAGTACACCCTCCGGGAAGAGGGAGCCCTGGGATGATTCCAGGACTCCCTCACGGGCGGTGAAGTCCTCAGTTCCAAAACCATTGGGCCTGGAACCGGAGTTGCGAGGCGTCAAAATCGATCTGGGACTGATTGGCTACCAGGGTGCTGTTTAATCCGTTCTTGAACACATAATCAGCCACGAAGCGGAGGTGTGTATCCGGTTCCCAGACCAATCCGAAATTCCAGGTTCTCGATTGTCCATCCGGTGCTCCGTTAATTGATTTGAACCCGCCATAGTATTCCCCCCAACGAACATACGGAGTGAGCATGCCCACGTCCGAATACCGCCAGGTATAGTTGGCTTGAATGTAGTACCCTAAGACTTGGGTTTCATCGACAAAGCCGGTCTGCTGGTTGCGTTGCGGACCGCGGCCGATCGTGAACTCGGCCATGATGCCCCAGGGTTGCGGCGGCGTCCAGATGTAGGCGTTGAACCGTTGGTCCTTGACGTCGCACCCCCCTTCTGCGGTTAACCGGTCGTGGCATCGGGCCGCGCTCGCGACATTCGGTTGGCTCACTCCTGGCACGGAGAAATAGCCGTAATAGCCATGGACGCCGGTTTCCAACAATCGGCCGTTTCGGAACTGAAACGGATAGGCGAGACGAGCCCCCACGTGCTTGTTCTTGTTGAGCTCAAGACGATTTCGCGACTGCCCGTTATAGACCATGATGCCAAAGACGCCGTAGTCGCCCGGGCCATTGTGATAGGCAGCCAACTGCGCGTATCGCTCTTGAGCGGTTTTGGGACTCCAGTAATAGGCGATGCCCAAGTCTCTCTCATTCGGAGCCCCGCTGGTCACCGATTCGTGCCGGTCCAACTCCTGCCGATTGGTGCTGGAGCGGTAGGTGTCGAAGGAGTTTGGAACACGATGAAGACCCATTCGCAGGCGATGGACTCGATCCTTCGTCAGGTAAAAGTCCATGTGATTGTCGATCATTTCTCGATTAGAGAGTTCCTGCTGCGAGCCTTCGAGCGCGAATTGAATGAAGAAGGCCACCCGTTCGGAGACTTGGCCCTGAAAAACCAGCCGCAGCCGGCGGACATAGAACTCGTTGCCTTGCTGATCGCCGAAACTGTCGTTCAACGGGATATCGAACTTGCCATCGCTTGCCCCGAGGTTGTAGCGGAATTGCGTATAGCCGTTGATGCGAATCCGCTCATACCAGCGAGGATTTCCGGCAAATTGCATTTCCGCGGTTTGCTCGAAGATGCGACGTTCCTCCTCCGCCTTAAGCCGTATCCAGTCGTCTTGCGTCAGGACTCCTTTTTCGAGCAAAAGATTCTCCAGAGTTGTGCTCTGAATGGAGAGCCGTTGGCCGGATGTGACCCGTTCCTGTTGACCGGTCACGTGGACAGGATCCGTCATCTGGATCGGCTCAGCGCTGCCGGACGCCTGCGCGAGGACCGATCCTGCCTGAGACATCATCATACGTTCACTCGGCCGAACCGGCCCGATCATGGAAGGATCGGCCAACTGCTGGTCAGCCGGGCCTGCTGCTGATGCTAGGCCGGCTGCGAATGTCAGACCGATCGACCAGAAAACCGGAAGAATCCATTGATTGTGTGAGATTCGTCCCTGTGACCGTTCCCGCATGCATCCCTCCTTCATGAAGCCCGCAAAGCGATGGTGAATGGTGTGCCTCAATGCTGCTGCGCGATACGGCTGTCGAAGCGGCACCTCTCGGGGCAGCCTGTCTTCCGTCTTCGCATCGATGGTTATGCAGAGGGCGCGTCACGAGGTCATGAAAGTGGCGTTAACAGTGTGTTGCGGGGGCGGGGGTCCAGTATGAATGGTCGGCGATGCCGGTATCGGTTCGATCCGTCGGCACGTAAAAGCCGCAGTTGGCAGAGTCGTTCTGGATCTGGCTCAAGGGCACCACGATCGGAATACAACAGGAGATCGGCAGTCGCGAGGGTGTTTGGTGGGAAGGCAGAGGCATCGAACGCCCGGAAGCATCACACCGTGATAGATGCCACTGGAGCGTTCGCCACTGCCTAGGTCGGAACAATCAAGGCGTGGGCAATAGCATACTTAACCAATTCAGCCGTGCTGCGCACCTGCAACTGCTGCATGGTGCGCCCCTTATGAAACTCAACGGTTCTCGGCGAAAGGCCTAACTGACCGGCTATTTCCTTGACCGTGTACCCCTCGGCCACCAGTTGGAGGATTTCACGTTGCCGCGTTGAAAGGTCATCGAGAGAGGCGTTCGAGTCCGACGGGCCCTTCACCAAGACATTGACCACCTCCTTGGTCATCAGCGGAGTCACGTAATAGTTCCCGCTTCGCACCGTGCGGATAGCTTGCAGAAGTTCATCGGTCGCAGATCGTTTAAGAACGTAGCCCGCCGCTCCCGCCTTGAAGGCCGCCTGGACATAGGGCATCGCCGCATGCATGGTCACGATGATCAACTTGGTTTGGGGGGAGGCCGCGCGGACTCGACTGCAGGCCTCAATGCCGTTCAACAGGGGCATCGAAATATCCACAATGGCGATGTCAGGTTGTAGATGCTGGGCTGCATCAAGGAGCGCACGACCATCCTCCACCAACCCAACAACCTCGCAACTGTCTTCGAGCAACTTGACGAATCCGGCGAGGACGAGGGTATGGTCGTCAGCAAGGAGCACTCGTGGTTTCATTGTCGAAACCTCACAGAAAGTGGGATCGTGATGAGAATCAGGGTGCCTCGTCCGGGCTGAGAATCCAGCTTGAACACCCCCTGCACGGCTCGGACCCGTTCCTGCATATTCAGTATCCCCATGCCCCTGCGGCCTCGTTTCACATTGTGCACCTCGAACCCGCATCCGTGATCGCGGATCGACAACTCGAGTCTTTGTTCGTCCGCAGTCAACTCGATTTCGACCCGCGCGGACCTGGCATGTCTGGCGATATTCGACAGGCTCTCCTGGACGACGCGGTAAAGACATGAACTCACGTCTTCCTGTAGGTCTTCCATAGGGTCCTGGCACACGAGGATCGTCTTGATGCCGGTTCGGGTCTGAAAATCATCGACTAGGCACTCAAGCGCCGCGTTCAAGCCGAGGTCGTCCAGGACCGAAGGATGAAATTGGTAGGCCAGTCCCCGAATATCGTCGGAAAGCTGGGTCGTCCGAGAGAGCAAAGACCGCAGGTTTTCTCGAATCGCAACCGGGATGCCTCGCTCATCCTGTTCCAAGGCCTGTAGATCCATCGCCAGCAATGCCAGCCGTTGGTTGATATCGTCATGTAACTCATGCGAGATGCGGCGGCGCTCCTGTTCCTGGGCCGTCAACAGTTTCGCGGTAAGGTCCTGCAAGTCTTGTCGGCTTTGCTCCAAGGCCGCCTGGCTCGCTTCCAGCGCCGCTTCATGAGAACGCAGAATACGCTCCGCTTCACGACGTTGGTGAATTTCCTCGATCAAGGTTTGATTCAGATTACAGAGATCTTTGGTGCGCTCATGGACCCGTTGCTCCAGTTCGTCGTAGAGACGCTGGAGCGCAGATCCCGCTTTCTGGCGTTCCTGAATAGACCAGGCCGAGACGCAAATGACGATGAGTGCGAAAAGACGATTGTACACAGAGACCCATTCTGGCACACCCAGGAGTTCCGTGCTGAGCAGGAAGCCGGCGAGCAATAGCACTGTCGCATAGCTAGCGAGCACCATCGGAGCCCGGGGTGAGGGGATGAAAAAGGCAAATAACATTAGGAGGGCGTACAACGTACCGTTGCCCAAACTCAGGGGCAGAAGACTATCAACGATCAGTAGAAGGCCCCCCAAGACAAGGGCCAGTATCCACGGCAGGGGTGGAGCGAACAGTTCCGGTAAGGATTGTGCTTGTCCTGAATGAGTTGGAGTCACGCTTACTGGCTCATGAGGATTGCGATATGAAGCGAGGGAAGTCATTCTGGTGTGCGAGCCTCCGGACGGTGTCCTATCGGCTGTCACGCCACTCAGCCGGGACCGGATTCCCCTCCCAGGCCGTCCATCTCCTAGTTCCAAAACCACTGAGCCTGGAACCGGAGTTGCGAGGCGTCAAAATCGATCTGGGACTGATTGGCTACCAGGGTGCTGTTCAATCCGTCCTTGATCATCCAATCAGCCACAAAGCGGAGATGCGTATCCGGCTCCCAGACCAATCCGAAATTCAAGGTTCTCGATTGTCCATCCGGTGCTCCGTTAATTGATTTGAACCCACCATAGTATTCCCCCCAACGAACATACGGAGTGAGCATGCCCACGTCCGAATACCGCCAGGTATAGTTGGCTTGAATGTAGTACCCTAAGACTTGGGTTTCATCGACAAAGCCGGTCTGCTGGTTGCGTTGCGGACCGCGGCCGATCGTGAACTCGGCCATGATGCCCCAGGGTTGCGGCGGCGTCCAGATGTAGGCGTTGAACCGTTGGTCCTTGACGTCGCACCCCCCTTCTGCGGTTAACCGGTCGTGGCATCGGGCCGCGCTCGCGACATTCGGTTGGCTCACTCCTGGCACGGAGAAATAGCCGTAATAGCCATGGACGCCGGTTTCCAACAATCGGCCGTTTCGGAACTGAAACGGATAGGCGAGACGAGCCCCCACGTGCTTGTTCTTGTTCAGCTCCAGTCGACTGCGCCCCTGTCCGTTATAGACCATGATCCCGAACATGCCGTAATCGCCAGGTCCATTATGATAGGCGGCGAGTTGTGCAAACCGCTCTTGGGCGGTCTTGGAACTGTAGTAATAGGCGATTCCCAAGTCTCTCTCGCCGGGAGCGCCGCTCTGGATGGACTCGTGCCGGTCGAGTTCTTGTCGATTGGTGCTCGATCGGTAGGTGTCGAATGAATTCGGAACGCGGTGGAGCCCGAACCGCAAGCGATGGACGCGGTCCTTTGTTAGATAGAAGTCCGCATAGTTATCGATCATCTCTTGATTGGAGAGGACCTGTTGGCTGCCCTCCAACGCGAACTGTAGAAAAAATGCTATCCGTTCAGAGACCTGCCCTTGAAAGACCAACCGGAGCCGCCTGACATAAAATTCATTCCCCTGTTGATCGCCGAAACTATCCGTCAACGGGAGGTCGAACCGTCCGTCCGTGGCTCCGAGATTGTAGCGGAATTGCGTATAACCATTGATCCGAATCCGCTCATACCAGCGAGGATTTCCAGCAAATTGCATTTCTGCGGTTTGCTCGAAAATGCGGCGTTCTTCCTCCGCCTTGAGCCGGACCCAATCTTCTTGCGTCAAGATCCCCTTTTCGAGCAACAGATTCTCCAGGGTTGAGCTTTGAATCGCAAGCCGTTGTCCGGTCGCGGGGCGTTCATACTGACCAGTCACTTGAACCGGATCAGTCATCTGGATCGTTTCGGCGCTCGTCGTCGACTGCGCGACAACCGATCGGGGATCGGATGCCCCACGATCGCCCGACCGGACCGGTCCGATCAGCGAGGGGTCGCCTACCTGCTGCTGAATCAAGCCGGTCGCTGCTGCCAGACCAGGTACAAACGCCATACCGATCAGCAAGATCCAGATCCTGAATATGGGAACGATGATGTGCTCCTTCAGGAACTGACGGATACTGCCTGACCACCTTCGCTCGTTCTTCACTCGCCCCTCCTTTTTTGTAAGGTACGATCAATGCTCGGGTATGGTGCAATGACAATCGGGTAATTTATTCGTCAGGTACACGTAGGATTGACATGGCGCACCTCGTATACTTTCACGCCGTGTCGTACAATTCATGACAGTGTAAATTCCGTGTTAATTGTGCAGGAATCCAAAGCTCCGCCCGAGGCGGCTCTAGTAGGAGGGTCGGGCCGAGTCAGAATTTACTGACACGTAATTCCCGCATTACTGTTTGGCAACGCTTCCAACATACGCTCGCGGCGGTTTCTTCAGAGGAGGGTGCCATGGCAAACGGGCCGTTAGCAATCTTGGCGGTTACGAGCGACGAGACCGTCTCCCGATCGCTCGACAAGTGCCTTTCCAGCAACGGCTATATCTGTGTCCTGGCGCGCAGTGCCGATGAAGGGATCGCCAAGTATCGACAATCTTCACCGGCTCTTGTTCTGATCGATCGCCGACAGCCATCGCTGGCGGCCTTGCTGCAGGCAGCCGCCAAGGAGTGCATCCCGGTCGTGTCGCTCCAGCCGCCCGGCCAACCTTGTGGAGAAGAGGAATGCGCTGAAGACCTGCAGACAGGCGTCGATCAGGTGCTCTGCACGGACAGTTATCGGGAAGTCGTGGCGCGGATTAGAGCGCTCCTGAGACGGACTCGAGCTTCGTCAACCCGCGGCCAGCGCTTTGAGATCTGCGGACTTTGTCTGGATGTGGAGCGACATGAGGTGAGCGTCAACGGACGCGAGGTCGAGCTGACGCCGAAGGAGTTTCAGATTCTCTCTCACCTGATGCAGCACCCCGCGCGGGTCTTTACCAGGCAGGAACTGTTGAATCGGGTGTGGGGAGAGGATTGGGCGCTGGAAGAGCATACGCTCGACGTGCACATCTATTCGCTGCGGCAGAAGATTGAAACCGACGCGGCCAACCCGGCCTACGTCGTGACCGTGCGCGGCGTCGGATACAAGCTCCAGTCGGATAGGATCTCGTGAGCGGCGACGGTTCTGCTAGAACTCGTCGATCGAGACCGGATGCAACAGATCCCGCACCGAGACCATCCCGACAATTTTTCCGCTTTGGGTCACCGCCAGGTGGCGGGTCTGATTCTGCTGCATCAAATCCGCCGCCTCGGTGATCGGGCGCCGTTCGTCGATTCCGATGATCGGGCTGCTCATGATGTCCTCCACCGCAATGGCGGCCAGAGGTCGTTCTTCCACAATCGCCTTCCTGATGATATCCGGCTCGGTCACGATCCCGATCAATTGGTCCCGAGATCGTACCAGGACGCTGCCGATGCGCCGGTGGCGCATGACCTTCGCCGCCTCGATCACCGATGTCCCCCGATCGACCGTCACCGGCTCCGCCGTCATGAGTTGCCCGACTCTGACCATCTGATTCCTCCTTGGTTATGTGTGTTTGCCCGTTTCTGCGATACGACTCTTACAGATTGCCGAACCGGGACCGACTCTATGCTTGCTTCAGGAGCACGATCAACGGTTCGATGCTCCTCCCCGAACGTTTGATCCTCAAGAGAGGGTAGAGGAGTTTGGTCCGCATCCCCCGCAAGGTCTGAATCGCCAAGATGATCGGGGAGCAGGCGGCCAGTCCAAGTCCCAGGATGATGAATGTGTGGAAGGTGTCCGGCATCTCGCCTCCTTTTCTGGGAACGATACCAGACGGTCGGCTCCAAGCCGGTTAACGGGTTGTCAGATTCTTGTAAAATTTCTGGAAGGCCAATGGTGTGCGGGAGCAGTGAAAGAGGGTCGCGGAGATCCCGCTTAAACATACTCCCGGGGACCTCCAGACGGGAGCAGGCCTTACTTGACCGTGAAGCGCACGCTGCGGTTTTTCTGCCAGCACTCGGGTGTGTGCTCGAAGCAGAGGGGGCGGTCTTTGCCGTAGGTCACAACCGATAAGATGGAAGGAGGAAATCCCAGATTTTCCAAGTAACGCTTGACCGTCTTGGCACGCCGTTCGCCTAACACCATATTATAGGCCGCGGTCCCGATTTCATCCGCGCGGCCCTCCAACACGATCTGGGAGACGGTGTCCTTGCTCAAGTTTTGGGCGTTGGTCTCGACAATCGCCACCGCGTCCATTCGCAGGCCATAGCGGTCAAAATCAAAGGGCACATCGAGCAGGTAGGCTTTGGTCGGTTCAGACGGTTCAGGCGGAAGCGGCTCGGCTTCCTGCGCCTGCTCAAGCGGCACTTCCTTCAAGGCCGGTTCGGCCACTTGCTCCGCCCGCATGGCATCCTGCTCTGCGGCCGCCGGTTCAGTCGCTTTCTCCTGTCCGACTGCGGAGCCGGATCTGGTCGCACAGCCGCTCGATATCACCATCACCAACAGGCTGGAGAGCAGAAACCACCGGTGCTGGCGCTCGATCTTCATCGGTCCTCCATACCAACCTTCGGTTGAACCGGCGCCTCTTCTTCGTTGTATCGCATATGACGGCGCCGGAGAGACACCTCCAGTGACTCTTCGCATTCCATACATAACAAGCTTGAGCCACAGGCTCTTCATAACTTCTCAGGAATCTACCGCCAGGAGGGGACACCTTTAGTTATTTCATCGTACTATTTTATACCTACCTTCGGTTTAACCGGCTGCCTTCAGGTTGTTCTCGGTAGCCGGAGACAACTCCTCAAGGGATTCGTGGCACTTACCCTTCGCCTGAGATGACGAAGCGCCATGATATCCGAGTCACGACCACTGAATTCGCCGGGCTGCTTCATAAATGGGGCGAACGTTCGGGAGCATCGTCCCTCGGAGCATACCGAACGAGTCTTCCACGTAACCCTGTGTGCGCATCCCGTTCAACACCGAGGTCACGCCGGCGGTGCTCATGACGACCAGCAGGGCCTTCTGCGAGAGCGGGACCTGAGCCATGGAAGGAGGCAGGAAGGGCGTGATGGTGGCGCTGATGCGTTCAACCCGAAGCCGGCTTCGTTCTGCGGCCTCTCCTTTGAGGCTCTTCAGCAGGCGCAGCAGCTCCGGCTGGTAGCCATCCCTCCAGACTTCCCATTGCTCGGCCAGCTTTCCGGTCAGGATTTGATTGAGCGCGCGCACGACCTGGTTCAGGTGCGGCGCGATCATATGGTGCTCGACCTGCTCCCAATGTTCCAGCCCGTCCAGATGTGGTCGAATCTTCGCCAATTCCTGCGACCAAGTAAAGTATTCTTTTGGATCCAACCCCTGTCCTGCATGGGGCACATGTGGAGCCAGTTCGCGCAGATAGGTCGCCTCCAGCGCGGCGACCTTGTCTCGTTGGGCTGCAAAGTCGATCGATTCCGATTCAACCGACACCTGTGCCAACCGGACAATGCCGCCCTTGGATTCCGGTCTGGCCGGCATGGCGTTCAACGGCCGATTGGCCAGGACCGCGATGCCCTTGACGGTTGCATGGTCCAAGACCGTTTGTTCGTTATTAAGCCCTGTATTGGGCAACAACACAGCCCCGGATTCGAATAGATTCAACGGACATTGCAAGACTTGAAAATGAGCCGAGGCCTGGCCCGCCTCGCGGGCCGCCGTTTCCGCGATTTCCAGCATGCGAGACAGCGAGGTTGTCTCAGGGCTCTCGGCAGGCCCGATGACCGTATTGGAGGACACGCCATAATATCGGATGCGGCCCTGTCGGACCTGCTCCTCGAGGTACTGGAAGGCCTGGCCGAGGCGGCGGTCGAATTCACGGCGCGTCTCGTCGAGCGGCCGCCCCTGATGTTGCGCGTCCAACAGGAAATATTCCGGATTGTGAAGCAGGCAGACATCAACCGTCGCCAGCCCCAAACGATCCAAGGAAGACGCCAACTGATCCGCTAGGAACTCCGGATGCAGGCAATGCCAGATGCCGTCGCCGTACTTCACCATCTCAGGATAGGGCCGTCCCATCCGCTCCCGCTCTTCTGCCTGTTTGAGATTGTGCCCCTGGACATACCCGATCTTCGTCACAACGATGATCTCGTCGCGATTGATCTCTCCCTTGCGCTGAAGCTCGGCCAACGTGAGGCCGACCAGCCGTTCGCTGTCGCCGTCTGCGTAGTTGGTCGAGGTATCGATCAGGTTACAGCCCTTTCGGAGCGCCAGCGCAAGCGCGGAGCCGAACTCGGGATCGCTCGTATCGATCCGATAGCAGCCGAAGCCCAGACGGCTGGTCGTGAGGCCTGTGGAACCGAACGAGGTATAGGCGCTGCCGGAGAGGGACGGATCGGCGCCGAGCTTTCGGGCCGCGTAGCCGGCTGTTCCTCCGGGAGTGGCATGGCCGACCAGCCTGGTACCGGACAGGGAGCGAGGAGTCTGAGAATCAGGCGGGGAGGTCGGCCCGCCATCCAAGGCCGATTCGACCGAAGCAGGATCGGTCAGCGGCGCCTGGCAGGCAAAATTGCGACAGATGTACAAGGCCGCCCGGTGGCCGACCAACGACTTACCCGATAACAGGGGGTGCTCCACCGGCTCACCCGAAGGATCACCCTGGGCGAGGATGCGATGGGGCAAATAGGGCCGGTTCATTGCCGCGCGGAGCGCCTCGAAGCCCGGTTCATTCGGTCGGCCGATCAACGCCAGCTCGACCGGCCCTTCTAGTAAGAACTCGGCGACGATCAAGCTCTTCGCGAAGGCGCGAGGATAGCGAGCAATGGATCGGCCGTAGACACGAATGGCATTGGTCGCCAACTCCCGCCAATCGTCCCGGCCGTAGTGAAAGGACAGCCGCGCCAGCACGGAGGCCGCCACGGCGTTGGCGCTGGGCGTGGCGCCGTCGGGCCCTTCTCGGCTGCGCCACAACAACGCTTCATGCTGCCGCCCGGTGGTATAGAACCCGCCCCGCTCCTCGTCCCGAAAATCTTCCACAATCCGTTCAGCGAGACGGACGGCTGCCTTCAGGTACGGCTCCGGCGCGCCCGCCTCGTAGAGATCGATCAAGCCCTCGGCCAGGCAGGCGTAATCTTCCAGGCAGGCTTCATGTTGCGGGCGCCCGAGCCGGTACGTGCGAAAGAGCCGTCCGTCCGGCTTGACCATGGTCCGTAGCAGAAAGTCCGCGGCCTTGACGGCGGCCGACAGATATCGTGGCTCACGAAGCACGCGGGCCCCCTCCGCCATCGCGCTGATCATGAGGCCGTTCCAGGCCACGATGATCTTGTCGTCCAAGCCGGGAGGAACGCGCTTCTGTCTCGCCTCATAGACCAGCCGCCGCGACCGGTCGAGGCTGGCCTCCAGCTCCAGGGCCGTGATCCCGCATTCCCGCGCCACCTCCTCGATCGACCTCGACGTATGGGGGATATTCCGGATTCCCTGTGATTCGCCGTGCCCGGCCGGCTCCACCCAGTTCCCTTTTTCAGAGATGTCGTAATAGGCGCAGAAGCGCGCGGCTTCCGTGTCGTCGCCGATGGCTTGGCGAATCTCCTCCGGCGTCCAGACAAAAAACTTGCCTTCGACTCCCTCGGAATCCGCATCCGTCGCCGAATAGTAGGCTCCCTCCGGTCCGGTCATCTCCCGCAGGATGTACTCCAAGGTTTCGGTCGCCACACGGCGATACCGAGCCTCTTGCGAAATTTGATAGGCCTCCACATAGACCTTGGCCAGCAACGCGTTGTCGTACAGCATTTTTTCGAAGTGCGGCACCAGCCACTTGGCATCGGTGGAATACCGCGCAAAGCCTCCGCCGACATGATCGTAGATCCCTCCCGTCGCCATGCTGTCGAGCGTGCGGCAGACCATATCCAGGATCTTCCGGTTTCTTGTTCGATGGAATTGCCGCAGCAGGAACGACAGGCCGGTGGCAGGAGGGAACTTGGGCGCTCCGCCGAACCCCCCGTATCGCGCATCGAACTCCTCCTCGTACTGGCGGACGGCAGCATCGAACTCCGCATCGCCGATCGAGACGGGGGCCGGGAGTTGGACCTCCTGCCTCAGGCGGCCGGTCATGTGGCCGGCCTGTTCCCGCAGGCCCTGGCGGTCCTTCACCCAAAACTCGGCGATCTTTTTCAATAACGTCCCGAAGCCCGGACGGCCCCACCGGTCGGTCGGAGGAAAGTAGGTCCCGGCAAAGAAGGGTTGTTGCTCCGGGGTCAGAAAGACGGTCATGGGCCAGCCGCCCTGGCCCTGATTCATGGCCACCGTCGCCTGCATGTAGATTTCATCAAGATCCGGGCGTTCCTCGCGATCGACCTTGATACAGACGAAGTGCTCGTTCATGAGCCGGGCGATCTCGTCGTTCTCGAACGATTCCCGCTCCATGACATGGCACCAATGGCAGGAGGAGTACCCGATGGACAGCAGGATCGGCCGATCGAGCCGCCTCGCCCGCTCCAGGGCTTCCGGTCCCCAGGGATACCAATCCACCGGATTGTAGGCATGCTGCAGCAGGTACGGACTGGTCTCGTTGATGAGACGGTTGGAACGACGGGTTTCGGTTGTCTGTGTCATGAGGGGAACCTAACACCGGCTTAAGAACAGGGTCAACCGCTCAGCCAGAGAGGGGATGCATTCCGTCTGTCCGGGAAACGCTCGACGCCGTTATGGGCTCCGTGCGCAAACGGTGGAATCTCTGTGCTATTCTCTCTGTCAGGCAGGAAGGCAGAAGGGATGGAACCAGGATGGATATCGGGCCCTATTCCAATTACCGGCTGACCGTCCGGCTCGAATTGCGCAATCGTCCCGGCACCTTTGCGCAGGTCGCGGCCAGGCTGGCGGAGGAAGGCGCCAATTTGGGCGCGGTCGATATCGTCTCCGCCACAGCGGACCGGATCGTCCGCGACATCACCTTCGATGTGAGCAGCGAGGCGCACGGCGAGCACGTCCTCAAGCGGCTCGACGACATTCCGGACGTGCGGGTGCTGTCCGCCTCGGATCGGATTTTCCTGCTCCATCTCGGCGGCAAGATCAAGGTCCAGAGCAAGCTGCCGCTTTCCACCCGCAACATCCTCTCGATGGTCTATACGCCGGGCGTGGGCCGTGTCTCTCAGGCGATTGCGCGAGACCGTTCCAAGGTCTATGCCTTCACGACCAAACAGAACAGCGTCGCCATCGTCACCGACGGGTCTGCCGTGCTTGGGCTGGGCAATTTAGGGCCGGAGGCCGCGCTTCCGGTCATGGAAGGCAAGGCGATGCTGTTTCGGGAACTGGCCGGCATCGACGCCTGGCCGATCTGTCTCAACACGCAGGACCCGGACGAGATCGTGCGCACGGTGACGCACCTCGCGCCCGGATTCGGCGCCATCAATCTTGAGGACATCGGGGCTCCCCGTTGCTTCGACATCGAGCGCCGGCTGAAGGAGATGCTCGACATTCCGGTGATGCATGACGATCAGCACGGGACGGCGGTGGTGATTCTGGCAGCCTTGACCAATGCGCTGAAGCTCGTCAACAAGCGGCTGGACAAGGCGCGGGTGGTCGTCATCGGCCTCGGCGCGGCCGGGACCGCCTGTTGCCGGATGTTGCTGGCCGCGGGGGTCTCGCATTTAAAAGGCATCGAACCCGAAGGCATTGTACTGCAGGGCGATGGGGATCAATTGCGAGCCTGCCGTCACGATCTGCGGGCCGCGATCGATCGAGGCCGGCCGGCCGGCACGCTGCAAGACGCGCTCAAAGGGGCCGACGTGTTGATCGGCCTTTCGGTTGGCAATGTCTTGACTCCGGACGACCTGATGCTCATGGACAAGGACCGGATCGTGTTCGCCATGGCGAACCCGGATCCGGAGATCGCTCCCCTGGCGGGGACAGCCAAGTCCCGCATTTTCGCGACGGGCCGGTCGGACCATCCGAATCAAATCAACAACGCCCTGGCCTTTCCCGGCATGTTTCGCGGGGCGCTCGATGCGCAGGCGCGCGAGATCAACGAATCCATGAAACTCGCGGCGGCGCAGGCGCTGGCGGAAATCATCCCGGCCACGGCCTTGAGCGACGACTATATTATCCCCAGCCTGTTCGACAAGCAGGTGGTGCCCAAGATCGCCCAGGCCGTGGCCGCCGCGGCGCGCGAGACCGGCGTCGCCCGCCGCCGGGACCGGGGCGGCGAGGGGCCTCTTGCCGACTGATCGCCCGCCGCCAGCTTCGTGTCCCTGCGCAAGGCGCAGGCGAGGGACTCTCTCTGCGCCGATCCCGGAGGATATGCTAGAATCCTCCTTCTGTTGATCAACCTGCGAACCCGTCGGAACCCTGTCATGCCTTTTGATCAGCGCAAGGTCCTGCGGTATCAGAACGGCATGCGCCGCCGGATCGAGGTGCTGCGCACGAGAACGGCGGACAGCCTGGACTTTGCGGTCGACCACATGATGGAGGAGCGCGTCGACAGTTTCTTTCAGGTCGAGCAGGCCTTGGAGGAGATCGGCCGCTCGCTGGACATGATCGATGCGGAGCTTCCGCTGGTCTGCGACCTGTCGCACGCCATCCGGTTGGAGGCGAGGCTTGAATTCGTCGAAGATCGTTGGGATGATCTCGACAGCGAAGTCCGCGAGCGGCCCCGACGCCGTCGCCGCCGCATCAACCTGGCCGATTTCCTCAAGGCCGCCGGCGGAGGAGGCAACTCCTGGGACGGGACGGGGCCGAGGGGCGAGGTCCGGACCATGAGCGAAGCCTACGACATCCTGGGTTTGGAGGACGGCGCCTCCCTCTTAAAGGTCACGCGCGCGTTCCGGCAGCGGGCCAAAGACCTCCATCCCGACGCGCGGGAAGGGGATCGCAGCGCGGAGCCGGAACTGCGGCGGATCATCGAAGCGTACCAATTTCTCAAGGAATCACTGAGCCTCAGCAACGTCGAACCCCCGCGGCATGCTGACGCCCCGTTCCGGCCGACCGAGTAACCGGTGCCTCACCAACCCCCCCCGCACTATATCAGCGACGAACCGGCTCTGAGCCGACTGTGCGATCAGCTTGCTTCCTGTGCGCGCCTCGGAATCGACACGGAATTCATCGGGGAAGAGAGTTTCGTTCCCCGGCTGGAATTGATCCAGTTGAGCACGGCCGATCTCCAGGTGGTGTTGGATTTTCCGGCGCTGCAACAGACCCGCGCCTTGCCCCGTCTGTGGGAGATCATCTGCTCGACGAAGATCGAGAAGGTCGTCCACGCGGGCCGGCAGGATCTGGAACTGCTGGCCACACACATGGGCCAGCTTCCGCGCCCGTTTTTCGATACGCAGATCGCCGCGGCGATGCTCGGGTACGGGGCCCAGATCGCCTATGCCCAGCTTGTGCAGCGGACCCAGGGGGCCAGACTGGAAAAGTCGCACACCTTCACCAACTGGAGCCAGCGTCCCCTGTCGCACGACCAGATCGCCTATGCGCTGGCCGACGTGCGGTACCTCCTGCCTATCCATGATGAACTGCTCCGGCGGCTGCACTCGCTTGGGCGGCTGGCATGGGTGCAGGAGGAGTTCGACCGTCTCGGCGCCTTGGTGGTGGAGCGCGAGCAGACGAGCCGGGAACGGTACCAGCGGATACGCGGCTGGGACAGTTTGAAACCGCGTCAGGCGGCGGTCTTGCGGGAACTGACAGCCTGGCGGGAGACGGAAGCGCGGCGGCGGAACGTGCCGCGCGGGCGGGTGCTGCGGGATGAAGTTCTGCTGCAAGTCGCCCGACAAGCTCCCAAGCACCAGGCCGACCTGCGGGAGATCCGGGGATTCCCGCCGCAGGAAGTCGCGCGGAGCGGTGAGGCGATCCTGACCGTGATCGCGCAGGCCTTGACGCTGCCGGCCAGCGAATGGCCGGACGTCCCCCGGGACCGCAAGCCCGAACCGGAATCCGCCGGGCAATTCGAATTGCTGCAAGCCACCCTCAAGGCCCGCGCCGCGGCGCTTGGGATCGCGCCGACGTTGCTGGCCACGGCCGGCGACCTTCAGAAAATCGTGGACGAGCGTGCGGCCGGCAACACGCCGACCGTGCCGCTTCTGGAAGGCTGGCGGAGGACGATCGCCGGCGACCTGATCCTGTCGGTGCTGGAGGGCCGAACCGCGCTCCGGATCACAGCGGACACCGGGCAGGTGACCTTCTATCAGGACGGAGACAAGAGTTCCTGAACGGATTCGGCGGGCCTCGCCAACAGCACCTTTTCTCCCTTCTGGACGATCGGACGTTGAATGAGATCGGGATGCTTCAGCATCAGGTCGATCAGTTCGTCATCGGAGAGCTGGCGCTCGGCCAGCTTAAGGTGCTTATAGATGTCTTCTTTGGTCCGAAGCACGTCCCTCGGTTTCAAGCCGGCACGCTTCAGGAGATCCTTGAGCTGAGCCTTGGTAAAGGGTGTCTCGTAATAATTTACAGCCGAATAGTCGGCCCCGCTTTCGCGAATTATCTGCAGGGCCTGGCGGCAGGTGGAGCAGGTGGGTTTCTGATAAATGGTAATCTTCGCCATGGCGTTGTCCTTCTCGATTTTATCTTATCTTCTATGGGAACGTCCGGACCGTCTTGACCTTCCGATCTCGGTTGTTACATCCTGTTCACGTTGCCCGGGTTCAGCTCAGGTTGGTGGAAAGAGGCGCTCATGATCATCTCGGCGGGAACCAGTTCAACCGGCAGTTTTGCCATCGCCGCGCCAGGCCAGCGCACGTTACGGGAACTCCGGACCAAACGCAAGGGTCAACCGGTGTTCGTGCTCGGCCATATCAACGAGCGCAAGGGGCAGGAAGCCACCTTCGAATTGTTCAATGTCCGCCTGGCCGTCGTGAAATTTCAAGACGGAGTCACGATCGGATACGACCCGGTCGAATTACTGCTGCCGACGGAAATCGACGAGAAGGGGGTGGCGTATTTCGAGATCAGGCAGTGCCGCTGTTGCGAGCAACTCTTTCCGTTGACGGCCGAGGAGTACCGGCAGGACCCGGAACCGACCGACTGCCCCGAGTGCCGATCTCAGGACTGAGTGATGAGTGCTGGGGACTGACTATAGAAAGTTCCGGAAGCACCCTCTCAGCACTGAGCACTCAGCACTGTGTCAATCCACCAGCGGCGCCACTTCGATAGCCTTCTGGATCAAGCAGTCCCCCGCGGTGCTTTGCAAATTCATCGGCAACATCGACGCATCCAAAATCCTCACCGACAGCACCTGATACCCTTCGGGGATCTTCTTCACCTCAGCTTTCAGCGAATGACACATTTCGAGCGTCCGCCAGACCGGATTGCCCAGCACTCGCTCGGTTGGCATCAGTTTGGCCTCGCTCACGGTCCCCTCGACCGAGACCTGGGCGGTCACCGCGGCTTTATCCTTCGGCGGCTTTGTGACGACGGCGAAGAGTTGTAACTCTCCGTCCTGGGCCGACAGCGGATCCGCGGCGCCGAGTGCGACCGTGAGCAGCAAGAGACCGCCCCATCCTGCACAGGCTCTGTTCATCTGCATTGCCGCCGCCTTCATCATGAGCCGGTTGCCGTTTCCTGTCTTGACGGTGATGAGGGAGCCGATCCGCCAGAACCATCGGGTCGGGTCGCCTCCTGAGGCGGTTGCCGAACCGGCTCGGGCATCGCACCGCCATGGCTCAAGGCGCTGGTCCCCACGCGTGAAGAGGAGGGAGCGGACAGCCCATTAGGCGACACGATGGCCGGGAGCGGCTGTGTCTCCTGGCGCCACCACACAAGGGCGCCGGCTGCAAGGAGCAACAGGCCGAGGACCGTCATGACCCGAAACCATGCTGTCTTCATCGCCAGACCCGGATCCCCGCATCCATGCTGTCATGCCTACGTATATTCAGTATGCCAATCGTCTTGGACCTTTGCAAGGTCGAGAACCGGATCTTGGTGGCTGCAAGGCCGATGCGAACACTCGACAGAGTCGCGGTCGAACGGCATAATGAAGTCAGATCGCGGCGTCGTCACGTTCTCGGCAATGCGATCGGCGAGGTTGGAACGATACGAGAGGAGGGGCGACTATGGCGCATGATTTCATGCCTGGCCTGGCCGGAGTTCCGGCCGCCAAATCCGCGATCAGCGACGTGGACGGCCAACGAGGCGTCTTGGAGTACCGGGGCATCCGCGTCGAGGACCTTTGTGCCAACTCCTCGTTTCTCGAAACTTCGTACCTGTTGCTGTTCGGCCACCTTCCGGTCGAACAGGACTTGAGTCGGTTTGTCGATGATGTCACACATCATCGCCGCATCAAGTTCAAGATCATCGACCTGATCAAGTGCCTGCCGGAGACGGGCCATCCGATGGATGCCCTCCAAGCGGCTGTGGCGGCCCTCGGCATGTTCTATCCGGGCCGCAACGTCGAGGACCTCGACAATAATTACTGGTCCGCCGTTCGGCTCATTGCCAAAGTTCCGACCATTGTGGCTGCGGTCGCCCGTATGCGCCATGGAGACGACCATGTGCCGCCGCGCGATCATCTGGGCTTCGCCGCGAACTTTCTCGCCATGCTCTTCGATCAGGAGCCACCCAAGGTCTGGGCGCATATTTTGGATGTCTGCCTGATTTTGCACGCCGAGCACACGATGAACGCCTCCACCTTCGCGGGATTGGTCACGGCCTCGACTCTGGCCGATCCCTATACGGTCGTGGCGTCCTCCATCGGGGCGCTGAAGGGACCGTTGCATGGGGGCGCCAACGAGGAAGTGGTTCAGATGCTCCGCGAGATCGGCCGTCCATCCCGCGTCCGCGCCTATGTCGACGAGAAACTCAAGAACAAGGGCAAGCTGATGGGGTTCGGCCATCGGGTATACAAGGTAAAGGACCCGCGGGCGGTCATTCTTCAACGGCTTTGCGAGCAATTGTTTGCCGAATTTGGCCCGTCGCCCCTGTACGAGATCGCTGTCGAACTCGAAAAGGTGGCGGCCGACTATCTCGACGCCAAGCAAATCTATCCCAATGTCGATTTTTATTCCGGCATCATTTACGACAAAATGGGCATCGACATGGAGCTGTTCACGCCGATTTTTGCCGTCGCGAGGGTGGCGGGATGGTTGGCGCACTGGCTGGAGCAATTGCGCGAAAACAGGCTCTTCCGGCCCGAACAAATCTACGCCGGGGAACATAACCGCCCCTATGTGCCGATCGACCAACGCCGCTAACAGGATCTCCTCGCCTTTTGGCGCAAGGGTAGAAAATCATAAGGCTTCTTCTTGAGAAGTCAACGTCTCGATCTCACGCAAAAACCTTCACCACTCGCGCCCTTCCCCTTGACGATTCGGCAAGCCGGGTTAACTACATACCTAGAAGCCGGCTGATCGGAGCCGCTACACTCAAGGAGGTGCGATGATGAATCTGGTACGGTGGGACCCATTCAGGGAACTGGAAGAAATGTCGGATCGTTTGAACCGTGTCTTCGGACGTCCATCAACGGCGAAATCCGACGGCAAAGAAACCATGACGGTGGCCGATTGGACTCCGTCCGTCGATATCAGCGAGACGGACGGCGAGTATCTGATTAAGGCCGAGCTGCCCGAGGTCAAGAAGGATGACGTCAAGATCACCCTCGAGGAGGGTGTCCTCAGCATTCAGGGGGAACGAAAGCACGAGAAGGAGGAGAAGAACAAGAAGTTCCATCGGATTGAACGGGCGTATGGACGATTCGTGCGCAGCTTCGTCGTGCCGGATTACGTCGATGAAAGCAAGATCAAGGCGGAGTACCAGGACGGGGTGCTGCACCTTCACCTTCCGAAATCCGATAAGGCGAAACCCAGGGCTATCGAGGTCAAGGTCGCCTAATCGCTTCGGCTCGTCGAGCCATCGTTCGAGTGACTACGAAAGGCCCGCCGGTACGGCGGGCCTTGTGTTTCTCGTCCCTCCGCTCTGCATTCGGCCTGCCATCCGAATTTTCCTTTCGCATTCTCCTTAGCTCGGCCAGGTTGTGCGAGCATCCATGTCACTGTTCCGGAGTCATTCACGGACGAGTCCTTACCGGTTTCTTTCCGGCCTCGACCCTCCTTCTCGCTCAATGGACTTGTGAACGGACCGTCAAATGATTAAGATGCCTCGCTCTGTGACGGCAGGCAGCCGCAATCCGTCTGCATCAATCTGACCAGCACCAGGGGAACCCAGCACGATGAAGCCGACACGTTCCGCACAACCGATGAACAACCGGACCGGCGTTCGAATCCCGCAGGGGCCGACCAGGATGGAGCGCGATACGATGGGCGAACTCGCCGTCCCGGCGGAAGCCTATTACGGCGTACAAACCGCGCGCGCCATCGAGAACTTTCCGATCAGCGCGCTCCGGTTTCCCCGCTCCTTCATCCGCGCCATGGGCCTGATCAAGCGCGCGGCCGCGGCCGCCAACCACTCGTTGGGCCTGATCGACAAGGCGCAGGCCGAGGCGATCAAGCAGGCCGCGACGGAAGTCATCGAAGGAGGGCTGGATGCGGAGTTTCCCGTGGATATTTTTCAAACCGGCTCCGGCACCTCGTCCAACATGAATGCCAATGAAGTCATCTCTAATCGGGCGACGGAATTGCTCGGAGGAGCCAGGGGGAGCAAGCTCGTCCATCCCAACGATCACGTGAATCTGGGGCAGTCGAGCAACGACGTCATTCCGACGGCGATCCATGTCGCCGCGGTGGAAATGATGGAGCGGCAGCTCATTCCCGCGCTGATCAGGTTGCGCAAGGCGTTGGCCCGCAAGGCCAAGGAGTTCGATCCGATCGTCAAAATCGGCCGCACGCATTTGCAGGACGCCACACCCGTGCGCCTGGGACAGGAATTCGGCGGCTATGCCCGCCAGATCGAATTGGGAATCGAGCGGATCAGGCATGCGCAGGCCGCGCTGAGCGAAGTGGCCTTGGGTGGCACCGCCGTCGGGACCGGCCTCAACGCCCACCCGGATTTTGCCAGCCGCGTGATCGCCATGATTGCCAAGGAGATCGGCTGCAAACTCAAAGAAGCCAAAAACCATTTCGAGGCGCAATCGACCCAAGATTCCGTGGTCGAGGCCAGCGGAGAACTGCGTACGCTGGCGGTGAGCCTGATGAAGATCGCCAACGATATTCGATGGCTGGGATCGGGCCCCCGATGCGGTCTGGGCGAACTTCACCTCCCGGAAACGCAACCGGGCTCATCGATCATGCCAGGCAAGGTCAATCCGGTCATCGCCGAATCGGTCACGATGGTCTGCGCGCAAGTCATCGGGAACGACGCGACCGTGACGGTCGGCGGGCAGGCGGGCAACTTCGAACTCTTGGTGATGTTGCCCGTCATGGCCTACAACCTCCTGCAGTCCATCGAATTGCTCGCCACCGCTTCAGACAATTTTGCAGCCCGCTGCATCGAAGGCATCCAGGCCAACGAAAAGCGTTGTCGCGAGTCCATCGAGCAGAGCCTGGCCATGTGCACGGCCTTGGCGCCGGAGATCGGCTACGATGCGGCGGCGCAGATTTCCAAGGAGGCCTACAAGACAGGCAAAACTGTCCGGGAAGTGGCGAGGCGCAAGCGGGTGCTCAAAGAACAACGGCTCAAGGCATTGCTCAATCCCTGGCGCATGACGGAACCGGGCGGCCCGGTGGGCAGCGCCGGGGGGTAAAAATGCGGGCATAGACTCAAGGAAAGCCGGCGGATTGCCGAGGAGCCCCTTCCACTCCTTTGACAGTTCAAAAGTCACTGTGCTAAAGTCCGCGAAAATTTTGCCTTTTTTATTCAAACCCACGCAATCGCACAAGGGGACCTCTGTCGCATATGAATACCGCTCATCAGCCATCCGGAGCTACACATCTTATTATCGTGGTCGGCGCAGGCCCCGCCGGCATGTCGGTGGCCAACGTGTTGTCGAAAGCCGGGCATGAAGTCATTGTTTTGAACCGCGACATCAAGTTCGGCGGCCTTGCGGAGTACGGCATTTTTCCGAGCAAGCTTAAACTGCGGGGCGGCTTGAAGAAGACCTATTGGGATATCCTGGAGCGGCCGAACGTGCATTATTTCGGAAACGTCTCCGTCGGCGCCAACAAGGACCTGACCGTCGAGCAACTGCGGTCGCTCGGCGCCAGCGCGATCGTCTTTTCCACCGGCGCCCAGGGAACCAAGACCATCGGCGTCGAGGGCGATTCGGCGCAGGGGGTCTTTCACGCGAAGGATGTGGTCTATCACTTCAATCGCCTGCCCGGCTTCGGCGATCGCCCGTTCGACATGGGAAAGCATGTCGCCGTCATCGGGGTCGGCGACGTGATGGTCGATATCGCCCATTGGCTCAGCCGGTATAAAAAGGTGGAGCGCGTGACGGCCATTGCCCGCCGCGGACCAGCCGAACGCAAATACAATCCGAAAGAAATCCGAGCCATTTGCGCCAACCTCGATCAAGAGGCCTTGGCGAAGGAAATCGAGCGGATCAGGCCGCGGCTCGAAGCGGTGGGGCAGCAGCCCGACGCCATCCTCAAGGACATGTTGGCGGAATGCGACAAGTGCGAGCCCAAGGTCAGCGAGACCAAATTCGGGTTCCGCTTTCTGGCCTCGCCCAAGCGTGTGCTCGTAGACGCCAACAATCGGGTCCGGGCGCTCGAAATGGAAGAGACGAAGCTGGAGCCCAAGGGAGAGGATACCGCCGCGGTCGGCCTCAAACAGTTCTACGAGTTTCCGGTCGACAGCGTCGTCTTCGCCGTCGGCGATAAAGTCGATGAGACGGTCGGTCTTCCCTACAAGAACGGGGTCTTCGTGACCAATCCAAACAAGACCGGCAATGAGCCGGACGACGCGCTCTTTCAGGCGTACGATGAAGCGTCCGGCCAGGTGCTCCCCGGCGTTTTTCTCGCCGGCTGGGCCCGCAAGGCCAGCGAGGGATTGGTCGGCGTGGCGAAGCGGGACGGGGAGTGGTGCGCGGAAGTGGTGAGCCGCTATCTCGCCGGACTCTCGCCGGTCACGCGCGCGGCGATCGAATCATCCATGAAACGGCTGACCGATCTGTTGGTCCAACGGAAGACGGCGTACGTTGATGCGGCCGGACTCAAGGCGCTTCAACAGGCGGAGCAGGGACAGAAGGCGAGCGGGGATTGCATCGGCGAATTCAAGTATGTCACCAACCAGGAGATGTTGGGCCACATCTACGCGATCCGTTCCAAATAGTCGCGCTTCCTGCATGATCCATCACCCGTCCCCCCATTTGAGCTTCAGGCGAAGGGTTTCGTAGTAGGTCCGTTCGGGAAATCGGATCAGGTGCGTCCGGTGATCGGACGCCGTGACAATCACCACATCCCCTTTCTGCATCGCCATGCCCTCCTGCCCGTCGAGCGTCACCATCGCCCCGGCGTCTTTGCTGCTGAGCGAAATCGAAATGCTCACCGTGCTCGGCACGATCAGGGGCCGGTGCGTCAGCGTATGGGGGCAGATCGGCGCCAGCATGAAGGCCGACGCCGCCGGACTGACGATCGGTCCTCCCGCGGAGAGGGCATAGCCCGTCGATCCGGTCGGCGTCGAAACGATCAGCCCATCTCCCCTCAGATTGGTCACGAATTGCCCGCTGATTCCCACCTGCGTTTCGATCATCCGAGCCAGGGTCCCTTTGGAAATGACGACATCGTTCAGCGCGGTGGATTGCATCACGACTTCACCCGCCCGCTCCATCGTGGCGGAGAGCATCAGGCGCTCGTCGATCGCAAAGTCATCACGAAACACCCGCTCCAGCGCGTCGAACAGGTGATCGACCGTCACCTCGGTGAGAAATCCCAGCCCGCCCATATTGACGCCCAGGATCGGCGGGTTGCGTGCCGCAACGAGACGGGCGGCGCCCAACATCGTGCCGTCTCCTCCGAGGACGATAATCATGTCGGCCTCTCGCGCGATCGTCGGCCGGTCGAACGGCTGACATTCATCGATCAAGGCCGCGGTCGACGATTCGAGCAAGACGTCCTTCTGCCGGTGCCGCAGCCACAGACACAGCTCGTGCAGCGTCTGCGCCACATCGGGAAACTTGGGTTTGGTCAGGATGCCGATCCGCTTCATCGATCGCCCCGCCGGATCATCGGAACCGTGTAGTCGGGCGGGCAGATACTAGGGAGCCGGTTTTGCGAAGTCAACGCAGGCCACCATAATCGAATGATTTCGAAGCGTACGTGATGTAAGAAAATGCGAGGCGACGCAGGAGAACAGTACGCGCGAGATCGCGTGCACAGAGATTTGTTCGCACCTTGACATGCCTCAACCTGCCGATTAGAATAACTTTAGATTTTTCCTTGGGTTCCGTGCTTTCTCCCTGAACGCTTAACCCACAAGGAGGGCGGATGTTCGAACGATTCACTGACAAGGGTCGGAAGATCATCATCCTGGCCAGAGAAGAGGCGGAACGGCATCAGAACGACTACCTCGGCACCGAACACCTTGTCCTCGCCATCCTGCGCGAATCCGACGGGATTGCGCTCATGATTCTCAAGAAGATGGGGCTGTCCCCAGAGCAGATTCGCCTTGAGATCGAGCGGAACCTGCCCGGCGGCGGCACCACGATGACGTTCGGGGAAATCCCCTTCAGCCCGCGGGTCAAGAAGGTTATCGAATATGCGGTCGAGGAAGCTCGGCTGCTGGGACACAATCACATCGGCAGCGAGCACCTGCTCCTGGGATTGTTGCGGGAGGAGGAGGGAATCGGCGGCAAGATCCTCAGAAGCCTCGGCGCCAACCTGCTGACCGCCCGGCAGTTGACCGTCACGTTTCTCAGGAAATCGGCGCCGCGCGAACGGGACCGCAAGAGCAATACGCCGGCGTTGGATGAATTCGGACGGGATCTTACCCAGCTTGCCCAGGAGGGGCAGTTGGATCCTGTCATCGGGCGCTCGGACGAAATCGAGCGGGTGCTGCAAATTCTCAGCCGTCGTACCAAGAACAATCCGGTGCTCATCGGAGAATCCGGCGTCGGCAAGACCGCCATCGTCGAGGGGTTGGCCCAGCGGATCGTCGCCTCCGAAGTGCCGGACAACCTATTGAATCGGCGGGTGATCGCGCTCGATTTGGGTTCTCTGGTCGCCGGCACCAAATACCGGGGCCAGTTCGAAGAGCGGCTCAAAGTGGTCATGAAGGAGATCACCCAGGCCGGGAATATCATCATCTTCATCGACGAGCTGCACACGCTGGTGGGAGCAGGGGCGGCGGAAGGCTCCATCGACGCGTCCAACATGTTGAAGCCGGCCTTGTCGCGCGGCGAAATTCAATGCATCGGCGCCACCACCCTCGACGAGTATCGCAAGCACATCGAAAAGGACGGCGCGCTCAAGCGGCGGTTCCAGCCCATCCATGTGCAGCCGCCGAGCCTGGATGAGACGGTACGGATCATCCAAGGATTGCGCGATCGCTATGAAGAACACCACGGGGTGGAGATCACGGACGAGGCCATCGTGGAGGCGGTGAAGCTCTCAGACCGTTACATTACGGATCGGTTCCTGCCGGACAAGGCCATCGACCTGATCGATGAGACCGGGTCGCGCGCCAAATTGCAAACCTACGCCCTTCCCGGCGAGTTGAAGGCGTTGGAGCAAGAGTTGAAGCGCGTCTCGCGCGAGAAGGAAGTGGCCATCTCCATGCAGAACTTCGAAGAAGCCGTCCGCCACCGCGAGGAAGAGGAGCGGCTGCGCAAGCTGCTGGAGGAGTCCAAGCGCGAATGGAAGAAGAGCCAGGAAAAGCAAAAGCCCGTCATCAGCAAGGAAGACGTGGCCTATGTCGTGTCGAAGATGACCGGCATTCCGCTCTTCAAACTTGAGGAGGAAGAGTCCAACAAGCTCCTGCGCATGGAAGAGTTTCTCCACCGCCGCATCATCGGCCAGGACGAAGCCATTTCAGCCGTTTGCCGGTCCATCAGGCGGTCGCGGGCCGGACTCAAGGAGACGAAGAAGCCCATCGGCTCGTTCATCTTCCTCGGCCCGACCGGGGTCGGAAAGACGGAACTGGCGCGGGCTCTGGCCGAGTTTCTGTTCAATACGGAGGATGCGCTGATTCGGGTGGATATGTCGGAGTACCAGGAGAAGTTCACCAGCTCCCGGCTCTTCGGCGCCCCTCCCGGCTACGTCGGCTACGAGGAAGGCGGACAGCTCACCGAAAAGGTCAGGCGGCGGCCCTATTCCGTCGTCCTGTTCGACGAGATCGAAAAGGCCCATCCGGATGTCTTCAACGTTCTCTTGCAGGTGCTCGACGATGGCGTCCTGACCGATAGCCTGGGCCGCAAGGTGGACTTCAAGAATACGGTCGTGATCATGACCTCGAACCTTGGCACCAAGCTGATCCAACGGAACGTCTCGCTGGGGTTCCAGAGCGCCGAAGCCGGCGTGCAGGACCGCAAGATCAAGGACGAGGTATTGGGCGAGTTGCGCCGCTCGTTCAGCCCGGAATTTCTGAACCGGATCGACGAGATCGTCGTGTTCCATCCGCTCGAGAAGGTCCACCTCTTCGCGATCCTGGATATTCTGCTGGCGGAACTCAACAATCGCCTCCTTGAAAAGGGCATCCAGATCGAGGTCAGCGACGAAGTCAAGCAGTGGCTCATCCAGGAAGGCTACCAACCGCTCTACGGGGCCAGGCCCATGCGACGGACGATTCAACGGAGCCTGGGCGATCCCTTGTCCGAAGAGCTCATCAAGGGCCGGTTCAAAGAGGCGCGCCGGGTGCGGGTGGTCCTTCGAGACGGTGCGCCGGTATTCGAAGAAATCGGCGCCTTGGCGGGGGTGTGACCACGACGCCAGGCCGCATGTCCGCGTTCATTGCCATCCCAGCGAAGGCCCCCGTGGATTTCGGGGGCCTTCGTGTTTTTCAATCGTGTGACCGATTCCCGCTCCAGATCCGGTTGCCCGTCGCCTGCCATGCTTGCCAATAACTCCGGCCTGGTGCTCGGCCTCGAAACCTCCTGCGACGAGACGGCCGCGGCCGTCCTTGATTGGGAGGGACGGGTGCGATCCAGCATCGTCTCATCGCAACATGCCACTCATGGGCCCTATGGCGGCGTCGTGCCGGAATTGGCGGCCCGCCGACATATCGAAACGATCGAGTCGATCGCGCGGCGTGCGCTGGACCAAGCAGACGCCGGCTGGGCAAACCTTCGCCTGATCGCCTGCACCAGCGGGCCCGGCCTCGCGGGCGCGCTGCTGGTCGGGTTGAGTTATGGAAAAGCGCTCGCCTATGCCTTGAGGATTCCCTGGGTCACGGTCAACCATCTCGATGGCCACATCGCCTCGGCTTGGATCGACCGTCCGGCGAGCAGGTCTTCTGCCCTGGTGTTGGTCGTCTCCGGCGGACACACGCACCTCTACCGGACGGCCGGTACATCGGGATACCGCCTCCTTGGGCGCACACTCGATGATGCGGCGGGAGAAGCTTTTGACAAGGGCGCAAAGCTATTGGGGCTGGGATTCCCCGGAGGTCCGGCACTGGATAAGCTGGCACGATCGGGCAACCCCAAGGCCGTCCGGTTCCCACGCTCTCTGGGCAAGCGCACGAGTCTTGACTTCAGTTTCAGCGGACTCAAAACCTCCCTCCTGTATCACCTGCGGGATCATCCCGATTGGGACCAGCCAACTCGGACAGCCGATATCGCCGCGAGTTATCAGGAAGCCATCGTGGACGTCTTGGTCATCAAGGCGTTGAGGGCCGTTGACCAGAGCGGGCTGCGGACCTTGGCGGTCGTGGGCGGAGTCTCAGCCAACTCCCGCCTTCGCGCGCGCCTGATGGAGGCTGCAAGCACGCAAGGCATCGAGGTCGTGATCCCACCCCTCTCGCTTTGCACCGACAATGCCGTCATGATCGCCAAGGCCGGTCTGGATGCCTATTGCCAAGGGCGAATGGCATCCTGGGACATGGAGTCCCAGGCCAATGCTTCGTTTCCCGGCACGGATGAACCATTCAACGGGGTCGCGATCGAGAATTCGCGAAGCCCCCAAGTCACCCATTCATAGATAAGGAGCGTCTGCCATTCAAAGCGTCATCGGACACATTGCGGGATTAAAGCCGAGCCACCTCTTGCAGTTGGAGCACCTGACACGCCGCCGCGTGCCGGCCGACAAGGTCATCTCCGCCGAACTTGCCAGGAGTTGTACACAACTCTCCCGCCTCATCGGTCGACCGATCGGCGCCCTGTTGACCAGGCGGGGAGCGGTGGAGCGCGTCGTGGTCGGCGCCGATTGGGCTCAACCGATTGCCGCGGTGTCCAAGCTTCGTCTGGGGGACCGCTCCTTGCGCGGCACCAGGCTGGTCCACACGCATCTTCGGGACGAGGCCGTGCCCCGGGAGGACCTGACCAACCTGGCGTTGTTGAGACTTGATCTGCTGGCAAAGTTGAGCGTAGCCGAGGACGGAAATCCCGGCCAGATCCGTCTGGCGCACCTTCTGCCGCCCAACGCCGCGGGCCTGGTGTATGAAGTCAACCCGCCGGTCTCTTTTCACGAGCTGCATCTGGATTGCGCGAGATTTATCTCCGATTTGGAGAACCGAATCGCCAAGTCCTCCTCCGGCCATGAAGTCGCTGCCGGCCAGGACCCCGCCATCCTGGTCAGCGCCAGCACGCGCAGCCGGATGGAACAGGAAGAGCGCCTGCTCGAGCTCGCCGAACTGGCGAGATCCGCCGGCCTCACCGTGTTGGATCGCATCGTCCAACGCACGCCGGTCGTCCATCCCAAGTATCTGATGGGAAGCGGCAAATTGAAAGAAGTCGTGATCACTGCGCTGCAACAGGGTGCCAATCTGTTGATTTTCGATCAGGACCTGTCGCCGGCCCAGGTCCGCGCGATCACGGAGGTCACGGACCTCCGGGTCATCGACCGCACGCAATTGATCCTGGATATTTTCGCGCAGAGGGCGCATACGCGCGAAGGCAAAGTGCAGGTGGAATTGGCGCAGCTCCGCTACCTGCTCCCTCGCCTTTCCGGCCAGGGCACGAGCCTCTCCCGGTTGGGAGGAGGCATCGGCGGACGCGGACCGGGCGAGACCAAGTTGGAGACGGATCGCCGGCGTGTGCGTGACCGCATCGCCCATCTGGAACGGCAGTTGGCCACCTTTGCGCGCCATCAGGACCAACGGCGCGCCCGCCGCAAACGCCAGGGGGTGCCGGTCGTCTCGATCGTGGGCTACACCAACGCGGGGAAATCCACTTTGCTCAACGTGCTCACCCGGAGTCAGGTGTCCGCGCAGGACCGCCTCTTTGAGACGCTCGATACGTCCAGCCGGCGGCTGCGATTCCCGCGCGATCGGGAAGTGATCGTCACGGATACCGTGGGGTTCATCCGCGATCTGCCGAAAGACTTGATGGGCATCTTCAGGACCACATTGCGTGAGCTGCGCGACGCCGATCTGTTGCTCCACCTCGTCGCCGCCGATGCCTCGGATCCGGATCGGCAAATCCGCGCGGTCGAGGATATCCTCCGGGATCTGGACATGGCCGATATCCCGCGTCTGCTCGTCTTCAACAAGTGCGATCAGATACCTCTCAGCGAACGAGACGGGCTCTGCCGCCGGTTCGGAGCCCTCGCGATTTCGGCGATGCAACCGCAATCGCTCACGCCCTTGATCGCCCATCTGGACGGCATGCTGTGCCGCGTCCAGGCCTTCGGCGACCCCATGACCTCCGGCGGCGCCCTGCCGGTCCCTTGTCTTGATATGGACTCGACGCGCCTTCAAGGAAAGCGCACAGCGGCCGTTGGGCCGGCAAACGGGGTCGGGATGTGAGGCGTCCGGGCAGTGCATCGGTGCCAGCCATCCTTCAGGCCTTGAAGGAGGCCAATCCGCGGCCTCAGGTGGAACTCGACCACGCCGATCCCTACCAATTGCTCGTGGCGACCATTCTCTCCGCGCAATGCACCGACCGCCGCGTGAATCAGGTCACGCCGGCCCTGTTCCGCCGGTACCCCCAACCCAACGATCTTGCCAAGGCCGAGATCCCTGAGTTGGAGTCCATGATCCGCCCGACAGGATTTTTCAAGAGCAAAGCCAAAAACCTGGTGGCCTGCGCGACAGCCCTGGTCCAACGGTTTCACGGCCGGGTTCCGTCCACCATGGAGGAACTCGTGGCCCTGCCCGGGGTCGGAAGAAAAACGGCGAACGTCATCCTTGGACATGCCTATGGACAGCCGGCGGTGGTGGTCGATACCCATGTGAAACGGGTGGCCCAGCGTCTGGGCCTCTCCAAGTCGGCGGACCCGGATCGGATCGAACAGGACCTCATGAAGAGCATCCCGCGGTCTCAATGGACGGAAGGATCCCAACGGTTGCTCCTGCACGGGCGTTATGTCTGCCTGGCGCGGCGCCCGACCTGCGGTGCCTGCGTGTTGTACGACCTCTGTCCATGGAAAGGAAAATCTCCTCAATGATACGGAGCATGACCGGATACGGCCGCCAGGAAGCCGCCTGGAAAGACGGAACCCTGGTCGTGGAGATTCGATCGGTGAACCATCGCTTCCTGGACATCGCCTGCCGGATTCCCAAGAGTCTGTCCTCGTTCGAAGAGGCCTGCAAGGAAGCGGTTCAACGTCATTGCCATCGGGGCCGCGTCGATGTCACGCTGACGATCAACGGCGCCCGGCAGGGCCGCAAACAGATCACGCTCGACCGCGATCTGGCGGTGCAATACTGCGGCGCCCTGCGCGACCTGAAGAAACAGCTTCGCCTGAGCGGGAGGCTCGACATCAATACCCTGGCCGGCGTGCGGGAACTGGTCACGGTGTCCGAGGAGGCCGGCGGTCCGGACAAGGCCCTGCTCAAGCTTGCCGGCCGATTGGTCGAAGCGGCTTTGAAGGAGTTGGTTCTCATGCGCGAACGCGAAGGCCAAGCCTTGAGCCTCGCGATTCTCGGACATCTGGACGCAATCGAGCGGGCCCGTTCGACGGTGGCCGAACAGGCGCCGCGGCTTGTGGAAGCGGCCTTCTCCAAACTGAAGGCGCGGGTCGAAGGCCTGCTCCAGGGGCCTGCGGTCGATGAAGCGCGCCTGCATCAGGAAATCGCCCTGCTGGCCGATCGGAGCGACGTCACGGAGGAGCTGGTTCGCTTGGGTTCGCACCTCCAGCAGTTTCGCGAGACGCTGGCCAAGTCCGGGACAATCGGCAAGACCTTGGATTTCCTGCTGCAGGAGATGGGCCGAGAAGTGAACACGCTCGGGTCCAAAGCCAACGACGCCGGCATCGCCTCCACCGTCGTGCAAATGAAGACGGTGCTGGAAAAGATTCGCGAACAAGTGCAAAATATCGAGTAGCCACCGCCGTCTTCGTCTCCCAACCCATAGGATCGTCGAAAGGTCTGGTGTCGGCCCAAGGATGGAACGTCGAGGTTTGCTATATATCGTGTCGGCTCCTTCGGGAACGGGGAAAACAACGTTGTGCAAACAGATTGTGCACATCGTTCCCAATCTGTGGCATTCCGTGTCCTGCACGACCAGGCAGCCGAGGCCCGGCGAGGAACATGGGCGCGAGTATTTCTTTATCGACGACCGGACGTTTCAGGAGATGATCGAACGGCAGGAGTTCGTCGAATGGGCCCGGGTCTATGGGCACTGGTACGGCACCCCCCGCAAAGCCATCGCGGACAAGCTGGACCAGGGGGTGGACGTCCTGCTGGAGATCGACACCCAGGGCGCGGCCCAGATCAAGAAAAAATTCCAGGATGGAATCTATATTTACATCCTGCCTCCGTCGCTTAAGGCGCTCCGGACGCGCCTGCAGATGCGGGCGGGAGACTCGGCGGAGGAAATCGCGCGCCGGCTGAAGAAAGCGCGGGAGGAGGTCTGGAGCTATCGGGAGTATTACTATATCGTTCGCAACGACGATCTGAAGCAATCGTTGAAAGAGCTGGAAAGCATTTTCATCGCCGAACGGATCAAGACCAAACGCCTCGACATCGGATGGCTTGAGGCCAATTTCATTCTCGACAAGGAAGACAAGGAGGGCGAGAGTCCATGAGCGACATGCTGCAGTTGTTACCGGAGAACATTCAGGATCGTTTTGACTCCAGGCACCGGCTGGTTCTGGTGGCCGCCCAGCGGGCCAAGCATCTCATGCAGGGCGCGAAATTACTCGGCCAAGCGCGATTCGCGAAGGAAACGACCCAGGCCCTTGATGAGGTCCTGCAGGGACAGATCCAGTACCTGCGCGGGAAAGAGGCCCGCGACGCCATCAAGGAATCGCGCAAGGGCCGCGACCTCGAGAACGAGCGCATGGCCATGATGACGGCCGAAGACGCGCGCGAGATCAAGAAAGAGCTGAGCAACTATGTCGATGATTCCCCGAAGGAAGCGGCTCAAGCCGACTCAGAAGGAGCAGGGTGACGCTCCGGGCGCGGCCTCTGCGCTACGGCCGCGCCTCATCGGCCGCCGCCTGGTTCTGGGCGTGTGCGGAAGCATCGCGGCCTACAAGGCCCTGCTGCTTCTCCGCCGGCTCAAGGCAGAAGGGGCGGCCGTCCGGGTGGTGCTGACCCAGTCCGCCGCCAAGTTCGTCACGCCGCTCTCATTCGAAGTGCTGTCGCAAGGTTCCGTCGCATCGGATCTCTTTGCCGCCGGCCACGAAATGCGGCACCTCGCCTGGGCTGAGGAGGCCCAGGCGATCGTGATCGCGCCCTGCACCGCGCACACGATCGCGAAGATCGCGCTGGGCTTGGCGGACGACCTGCTGGGATCCCTCATGCTGGCCGCCCAGTGCCCGATTGTCATTGCCCCTGCCATGGACGGAGGCATGTGGGACCACCCCACCGTTCAAGGGCATGTGGCCACCTTGCGAGAACGGGGAGTGGTGGTGCTCGATCCCGAGGTCGGTCCGTTGGCAAGCGGGCGGACGGGACGGGGGAGGCTTCCGGAAGAGGGGACAATCCTGGATGCGTTGATCGAGGCGCTCAGCCCACGCCAGGATTTCATGGGCGAACGGGTGTTGGTTTCGGCGGGACCGACGCAGGAGCCGATCGATCCGGTGCGATATCTCTCGAACCGCTCGTCCGGGAAAATGGGTTATGCCGTCGCCGAGGCCGCCGCGGCAAGGGGCGCAGAGGTCGTCCTCGTGACCGGCCCGACCGCGCTTGCCATTCCACCCGGGGTGCAGGCCGTAGCCGTCAAGACCACAGAGGAAATGCACAAAGCCTTGACCGGTCATCTGGCTTGGTCAACAATCGTCATCATGGCCGCGGCGGTCGCCGACTTTCGGCCAGCCCGGCCGGCTGGACAGAAGATCAAGAAAGACGCGAAGTTCCCGACAGCGCTGGAGCTTGAACCGACTGTGGACATCCTGACCGATCTGGCTGACCGGCGAACCACCCAGTTCCTGGTGGGATTCGCCGCAGAAACGCAGGACCTAGTGTCTCATGCACAGGCCAAACTTAAGAAGAAAGGCCTGGACTTGGTCGTTGGCAATAACGTGCTCACCGAAGGTTCAGGGTTTGGCTCGGACACCAATCAAATCATCCTCGTGGACAGGACAGGACGTCTGACGGAACTGCCGCTGATGTCCAAGCGTATGGCGGCTCATGCCCTGCTCGACCGGGTGCGCGAGCTGAAACCCGACAACCGCGTTCGCACCTCCCCAGGCCACTAAATCCACTTCATGCCCGGTACGCCTGTGCCAGACCCATCCATTTCCGAACGACTCGAGCGGTTGGCGGCCGAATGGGCGAAGGCCCCCCATTCCAAGGTGTTTGTCCAGTTGGCAGAAGAATATGTGAAGGCCGGCCTGTTGCAAAAAGCCGCCGTCGTGCTGCAGGAGGGCCTGCTCGTCTATCCCGGTTATGTGATCGCGATGGTGGTCTTAGGCTCGATCTATCAGCAGATGGGTGAGGATGCCAAGGCCAAGGCGATGTTGGAGGACGCGGTCGCGCTCAGCCCGGAAAACCTGAAGGCCCATCGCTCACTGGCCAAAATTTACGCGGCGGAGGGCAACATTGAATCGGCGCGGAAGTCCTGCACGGTCGTCCTCATGACCAACCCGCTGGACGACGAGATCAAGGCCATCGAACGGAACCTTGCCAAAATCACGAGAATCCTCCCCTCCCAACCTCTCGAACCAGCTTCCACCGCGGGAGTTGCCGGAGCCGGTGGTCCGACGAATGAGACGACCGCACTCGACCGGTCGGTCGAGTCCAATGGGAGGGGGGAAGGAGCGACTGTGTCCATGGCAACCCCCAACACCATGACGCATTCCGAGGAATCCGGTGGTTCGGCCGATCCCGAGCAGGCCAGCAAAGCGGCGAGGCTGCAAAACTGGCTCAGCCGCATTCAGGCTCGGCGTCGGGCGACAGCCTGACTTCTCGACTCACTTGATCGCTCATGCTCAGGATTCCCGCTGAGCAGTCAGCCGCTCGGCCAATCGTCCTGCCAGCCGCTTCATGCCGGCCGATCGATCGGTCGGGTCCAACAGAATGTTGAACACATAGAGCGTCGAGGGGTCGCGAAGGGCTCGATCCAACGACTCCACAAACTCGCCATGGGTTCGAATGCACCATCCTGTTCCGCCGCCGATCAACTCGCAGACGCGTTCGTAACGCCACTCGTGAATATCGTTGAAGGTTCCTTCCAGGATTTCCCGCTCCGTCGAATAGCCCCGATTATTGAGAATGAGCACGATGGGAGTCTGGCCGTAGCGGACGGCCGTCGCCAGTTCCGTGCCGGTCATCTGGAACGCGCCGTCTCCCACCAACACCAGCGGGCGAAGGCGCCGATCCGCGAATCCGGCTCCCACGGCGGCAGGGACGGCAAAGCCCATCGAGGTGTAATAGGCGGGAGACAGGAATTCGAACCGCCGGCGGACGCGCAAATCGGCCGAGGCGAACAGGGATTCACCGACATCGGCGATCACGATGGTCGTGTCCTCCAGCACGGTATCCAGATGAGAGAACAGCCCCTGTAAGGTGATGGGGTCTGCCGGCTCCGGGCGGAGGTAGGCCGCCCTTTCAGGCTTGGGCAACGTCCTTGAAGCGAAGGGAGCGATCTGCAGATGAAGCAGCCCCTTCACGAAGGCCTCGAACTCGATGCCGTCGTAGCGATGGTGCTTGATCGCGATCCGATCCGCCGTCGCATGGATGACCTGTCCGCTAGCCAGCTCTGGCCGCTGCGGGTCGAGCACGTCCACGTCCGATAGAATCGATCCCAGGATCAACAGGCAATCGGAGTCGTGCACGAACTGGAGCACCTCTTCCCGCCCGATCAGTCCCCCGTAAACCCCCACATAGGACGGATGATCTTCGCTGATGACGGATTTCCCGTGGAGCGTGGAGGCGACGGGCATGTTGAACCGCTCGACCAGCCGGACCAACTCGTCCTGTAGGCCGTAGCGTCCCGCCTCCGCTCCAGCCAGGATCACCGGCCGTTTCGCCGAGACCAGCATCGATCGTACCTCGCCAAGAGCTTCGGCCAACACCTCGGGATCGGTTGCTTCTTCGGCGATCGTCGAAGCGGGCGCGGCAACGGGGAGTCTCGCGTGAACCAGATCACGAGGGATTTCCACGTAGATCGGGCGGCGATAGCGTGTGAGCGCCGCAATCGCGTGGTCGAGCTGCCGGGCAGCCGTCAGGGGATCATCCAACACGACGGCGGCGACCGTCACCTTCTCGAACACCTCCTTCTGCGTCTCGAAATCCCTCACCATGTGGTGCAGATAGGGGTTGCGGGCCCGTTCAGATAAGCCTGGCGACCCGGTCAGCACGACGACCGGCGATCGCTCCGCATAGGCGCAGGCCACGGCATTGACCGTGTTGAGCCCTCCGACGCAATAGGTGACGCACAAGGCCCCCACGCCCCGTATGCGCGCATAGGCATCCGCCGCGAAGCCGGCGCAGTCCTCCCTCGTCGTGCCCACCAGGTGCAGCGGAGACTGCTCCAGCAATTTGTAGAACGTGAGGACATAGTCTCCGGGGATGCCGAAGACATGCTCGACGCCCAACGCACGCAACCGATCAATCACCAGGCTCCCGATGGTCCGCGGGTCGCTCATCACCCTGTCCTTTCTCTCTATTCAACAATCGTCCTGTTCAGGTTCATCATGATCACGGATTCGTCAGGTCCGAAGATCGGGCTCAGTCTAGCATAGGGGTCGATGGACCTGTCAGGGAAAGCATGGTATGAACGACGACACGATGCCGGTGGATTCCCACGATGAGATCGCTGCGTTCCGTTCTTCCACACCAACCGATGAACCGGTCGTTCCAGCCGCCACCCATCTTCCCGAAATCACGGGCAAGGCGCTGATTCTGTCGTTGCTGCTGTCGGTCGTCCTCGCTGGCGCCAATGCGTATCTCGGTCTCTTCGCTGGCATGACCGTCTCCGCCTCAATTCCTGCGGCGGTGGTTTCGATGACCCTGTTTCGGCTCTTCAAGACGTCCAACATTCTCGAAAACAACATCGTGCAGACGGCCGCCTCCTCGGGGGAAGCGCTTGCTGCGGGGGTGATCTTCACCCTGCCAGCTCTCTTGATCCTGGGCTACTGGCAGACCTTCGACTATTGGCAGACGACCCTGCTGGCCCTCGTTGGGGGTCTCTTGGGCGTCCTGTTCACGATTCCGCTTCGGCGGGTGCTCATCTTGGATCCGAAGCTTCGCTTTCCCGAGGGCGTGGCGACGGCGGAAGTGCTGAAGGCCGGAGCAGCCTCCTCCGGTCGGGGAAACGGCATCCGCCCTTTAATGATCGCCTCGTTGCTCGGCGCCTGGGCCAAATTTGGCGAAAGCGGCCTTCGCCTGTGGAGTGAAGCCGCGGAGGGGGCCGTTCGCTTCGGTTCAACGGTCTTCTACGGGGGCGTGAATCTCTCGCCTGCCTTGCTGGCCGTCGGGTTCATTATCAAGGCTGAGATCGCGGCGGTGGTCTTCGCCGGCGGAATCCTCGGCTGGCTTATCCTGCTGCCTCTGTATGGCCTGTCGCCGGACTCCCAGCCTTCTGACGCGCTGACGACAGCCAGGATGATCTGGAGCCAGCAGATTCGCTACGTGGGTATCGGCGCCATGTTGGTGGGAGGATTGTGGACGCTGGTTCAGGTCCGCCGTCCGCTCCTCGAAGGGTTGTTCCGGCTTCGACGCAGTTCCGCCGGAGTCTTTGCCGCACGGACACAAGCGGTAGCGTCTGAGCGCACCGAGGCCATTCCGCGCACCGAGCGAGACACACCGTTGTTCGTCCTCATCGTCCTGTTGGTCGCGGCCTGGGCATCCGTGATGCTCGTGTATCAATCGGTGGTGGAGAACATGCTGTGGGCTGCCGTGATGAGCCTGGCGATGACAACGGCGGCGTTCTTGTTTTCGACGGTGGCCGGGTACATGGCCGGCCTGGTCGGAAGTTCGAGCAACCCGGTATCCGGCGTCACCATTGCCACGATCATGCTGAGCGCCGTCTTGCTATTGCTGCTGATGGGAACCGGGCATCCGGCCGGCCCGCCCGCCGCCATCCTGATCGGCGCGGTCGTGTGCTGTGCCGCTGCGATGGGAGGCGATAACTTGCAGGACCTGAAAACCGGCCGGATCGTCGGATCGACGCCCTGGAAGCAACAGGTCATGCAGGTGGTCGGGGTCACGGGAGGGGCCATCGTGATTGTGCCGATTCTGTCGCTCCTCCATGCCAAGTACGGCATCGGCGTTTCATCCGACAGCCATCCCCATCCGTTGGCGGCGCCGCAGGCGACGCTCATGGCCAGTTTGGCCCAGGGCGTGTTTCATGGCGGCCTGCCGTGGGCATTGGTCGGCCTGGGAGCGCTCCTTGCCGCCGCAGTGATTGTGGTGGATCAACAATGCGCCCGTCGTGCGGGGGGATTTCGGGTTCCGGTGTTAGCCGTGGCGCTGGGGATCTATCTTCCGTTCAAATTGACCGCAGCGGTCATGGTCGGAGGGCTGATTCGCACCTTAGCCAACCGCCAACGGCGAGATTCCTCCGAGGCAGAGGGGATCGGCCTGCTTTTTGCCGCAGGTCTCGTAACCGGGGAGGCCTTGATGGGCATCTTCCTGGCAATTCCGGTTGCCGTGAGCTCGCTGTGGCCATGGATCAGCTCCGATCCGTTTCAACTGTTTGCGGTCCCGCCGTTCGGAGCCTGGCTCGGCGTCCTGACCGTCGGCCTCATCGGCTGGCAACTGTACCGGCAGGACAGTGGATCGGATCGGTAGACTCAGAAGGCCGAGCATCCGGCGATAACCAATCCAGGCTTCTGGGTCAATCGTTCGGAGGCTCGAAATGTCCGGACGGTCTGGTGAGCCAGGGGACCAGCGCCTGTGTCGCCTGATTGGCCTGTTTGACAAGGCTGCGCAGGCTGACTTCGGCCGCCCGAGTCAGCCGTTCGTCACCCGATTGCAAGAGGGCCGTTAACAGGGCATAGAGCATACGGTCCCGTCCTGCCGAACGGAGAATTCGTTCCAGCACCGGGTCGATGGAATCAGCGATCGTGCGAGCCTTACCGGATTCGTCGTCCTCCACATCCTCCGATTGAAGGAGCCGATTCAGATCATCGGGGTGTCCATAGAGCCAAGACGGGGGAATCCCCAGCGATCCGGCAATGGCTTGCAGGGCAGAAACCGTACAATCACCCTCTCCAGTCTCCACCGCTGCGAGAAAGGAAAGCTCCATGCCTGATTTTTCAGCCAGGCTTTCCAGCGTCTGGCGTTTGGCCATTCGCCAGGCTTGCAGGTAGAGAGAACCGCTCATGGCGGCATCATAGCCAAGCTGGAAGACCATCGCAACCGAGCCATTTTGCTGGCTTTCTCAAATATTTTGGTGCTTACAGGCAGGAAGAACCGCCATAGATAAACGTAAATGATAGTTTTTTCAATGACTTATGGAGATGGAGTCTCTGATTCGATTCAGGTATAATACGGCGGCTCTTAGTAGGCCAGCGGAATCGCTAGGAGGTACGGAATATGCTCGGGTCAGATTTGCGTGGGATCATGGCTGAGGAAGAGGAAATTCTCCGACGGGAGCAGGCGCTGAAATCTTTGATTTCGCTTCGAAGTCGCCAGCTTCGCGAATCTTTGCAAGAGCGTATGCGGCGCGCAAGAAGCTCCGGCGACTGGGTCAACCTTTCCAAGTCCGAGTGCGCCTCGTTGCATAAGCAAGAAAAGGCCTACGTGCGGGCCCAGATTGCGCAACTCGATCTGCAAAGGCGGCGGACCCGAGAAAAGCTGGGCGAATTGCGCCGTGCCAAGGCTCGGGCGCAACGCATTCGCGCAGCCGAAGCGGCAGCAAATAAGAAGCGCCGATAATCCAACCAGGGTACCTGCCACATCTCGGAGCGTCCACGCGCTCCATGGTGTGGCAGGTGCGTGGGTCGGCCTTCACCCCTTCCTTTCCCCGAATCGAATCGTGCCCTCGTTCCCAAGCGTTTCTCAAACAGTTGCCAAACGTGTGCGGGCGCTCGTCCGAGACAAGTTCTCCCGCGACCAGGAACGTTGTTTCATAGTCAATACGACCAAACTGATCCTGGAACTCCTGAGACGCAAACAAGACCAAATCGACAGCCTCCTTGTTACGCCGGATTTCCTGACCAAGCACCAGGATATCCTTCTCGCCCCCCGAATTGTTCAGCCTTTTCGGCTGTATCACTGCCCTCAAGCAACCTTGGACCGCCTCTCCGACACCAGCACCGCCCAAGAGGCCCTCGCCATCGTCAAACAACCGACCTGGCCCAGGTTGGACAGTGCCAAGCGGCCATCTCTCCTGACCGTGTATCTCGATTCTGTGCAAGACCCTACCAACGTCGGCACATTGATACGGTCCGCCGCAGGGTTTGGGCTCGATGCCGTGTGGCTCAGCCCCGGTTGCGCCGATGTCTTTAGTCCGAAGGTCGTTCGAGCCTCCGCCGGGACCATCCTAACCATTCCGACCTTTCGGGACGTCGATTTTTCCGCACTGGCCCCCTTCCCCCTCTCTTGCTTTGCCGCCGATTCAAACCCTCAAGGCGCCACTCCCTTGTCGGCCATCACCAGACGACCAGCAAAAACCATGCTGATGTTCGGCAACGAGAGTCAGGGTCTGTCGGACCGGCTCCTGCTGGCGGCCAATGTTCGCTTTTACATCCCGCTCCAAGAGGCCGTCGAATCCCTCAATGTGGCATCCGCCGCAGCCATCAGCCTTCACCACTTTTCTACGCTCCCCTTAGCGGACGTTCTGCCGGGCCGATAGAGTGCTCCGCTCAACAGGGCCGGGTGATCTCTAATCGCCGAAGGCGTAACTCAGGCCGAAGATCGCCGTCGTATCTACGGTTTTTCGCCCTGGCGCCGGCTTGGTGTTGAAGCGCAAGTCGTATTCGAAGTTCAGCGCCAAATCACCGTAGACCTTGACCCGAATGCCTTGGTCCGCATTGAGGCGAAATCCTCCGTCCCTCGCAAGATCGCGAAACCCCTGGTGGTGATGAAAGAGGGTGACGTCCCCGCCCCGGAATTCCTGATACCACCGAACAAACCACATCGCCGACGGGACTACGGTGTCCGGGGACGTTGTGAAATTTTCATACACAAGGCTGGGGCCGGCTCCAACGGATAGGGAACGGGTCTGGCGATCGTAAAAATCATACCCAAGCGCCGCCGTGGCGGTGCTGCGGACGGCCAGGTTCTGAAATCGATCATGCTCCAAGAGCTGCCCGCCCGAGAGAAACATCTGCCGCGTGAGGAGATAGTCGTACCTGCCCGAGGCAGCCCCATTCTGCGCGGTGAGTTCCCCATTGGCCTCGCCCCGGTTCATTTTGCCGTCGAGCTGGAGCCGATGCCGGTCCTGCCGCAAGGTATAAGAGGCCGCGGCGTTCAGAGCCTGCGTGTTGGAATTGCCGCTGACCACATTGCCGCCGAGATTGATGTTGCCGCGGTGGTAGAGGTCGGAGACGTTGATGGCTTTGACGTCCGACAAGCGAATCGGCCCCTCCGCATCCAGTTCGGTGACGATCACTCGGTCTCCATCTCGAAGACCGACTCCGTCCGGAATGGAAGAGGAAGCAAAAAAGGTCAGCGCCAAGGGGCGGTCGGACCGTACACTTTGGATATCACCCCAGCCGATCCGGATCTTGCCGGCAAAAGCCGTGTCGATTTCCAGTTGCTCGCTTTCCATTTTCAGAATCTTCCCGCTGACACGGTCTCCATTCTTCAGCAACACGACATCGGCGAATGCCGTAGCCGGGATCAGGATGAAGAACGGAAGAACGGCGAGCAGGATCAGATGTCGGCGGGATCGGGGATGCTCGCGCACCTTCGCCACCCCCGATGCCGGACCCGGATCGTCGAGAGCAGCAGGTTTCAGTTCACCACCGCGATTCAATGAATCCATCTCCTGCCATCATGGAGCGGGCATCGCGCATCGACCACAGGGCCAACTGGAAACAGCATCGCCTGTGCAAAGGATGGTTGAGGCCAAAAGCCTGGAAGCAGGGCCATGATAGGGTTCTGTGGAGAAATCGACGGCGGGAGAATTTCACGGAACGTTGCGGCCCAGGACCCCGTTGCTCAGTTAGTCCTTGCTCACCCGCTCGGGACGGGAGACGGTGGACAGGTTCGCCTGAGTCGGAGCGACGTCATCAGGCGACCAGCCTCCCCCCACAGCTTTATACAACTGCACAACGGCGGTCAATTGATTCCGTCTCGTTCTGGCCAGCGCAAGTTCCGCATCAAACAGCGTCCGCTGGGCCGTCAGGACGTCGAGATAGCTTGCGCGGCCCCCTCGATAGCGCAGATCGGCCATTTCGAGAGCCGACTGTAGCGAGAGGACCTGGGCTTCCTGCGCCTCCCGCTGTTGCCGGGACTTCTGGACCGCAATCAGCGCGTCCTCTACTTCCTTGAATGCCGTGACGACGGTCCTGTCATACTGTGCCGCCGCTTGTCTGGCTCGAGCTTCCGCCACCTTAACCTGGTAACCGAGAGCGGTCGCGTTCAGCAACGGACCGGCGACGGAAACCCCGGCGGTCTGGGCGAAGGTCGCCCCGGGCGCAAAGCCGGACAACTGGGTGTTGGCCACCCCGAGCGCGCCCGTCAGAGAAAACTGTGGAAAGCGCAAGGCCTCGGCAACCCCGATCTGGGCCGTCGCCGAAACCCACTCCTGTTCGGCCTGCAGGATATCCGGCCGCCGCCGCAACAGATCGGACGGTAAGCCCGCCGGGACTGCCGGCGGCAGGCTCTGCTCGGTGAGCCCAAGCCCGCGCGCGATGCGGGCGGGCTTCCGTCCCAGAAGCACACTAAACTGATTCTCCTTTTGAACGACCTGGCGCTCAAGATCCGCCAATTGCGCCGCGGCATAGGCCCGTTCAGCCTCAAACCGGTCGAGATCAAGCTTGGGAATCACCCCCTGCTCCAATTTGATTCGGGACAGCCTGACCGTGTCCTCCCAGGTCTTCAGGGTCCGCTTGGTAATTTCGACTTGAAGGTCCAGTTGGCGGAGGTCGAAGTAGGCCTCGGCGACATTGCCGACCAAGCTGAGCACGATGGCCCGTTTCGCCTCTTCGCGGGAGGCCAAGACCGCGTGCGCCGATTCGATCGACCGGCGGATACGTCCCCACAGGTCCAGCTCCCATTTCAGGCCTGCGAAGGCATTCGCATTCGAGAGCGTGCCTCCTTGCCCTACCTGGCTCGGGATCGTGATCCCTCCCGTCCCTCCCGAGGGCAAGGCAAGCGTATCGCGTTCTGTCTTGAACACAAAGGCCCGCCCTTCGTATCCGAGCGACGGCGCCAGATCGAACCGAGCGATCACGAGCTGCGCCTGGACCTCTTCGACGCTGGCGACCGCCGTTCGAAGGTCCTGGTTCTCCTGTAACGCGGTCTGGATCAGCCGTTGGAGTTCCGGGTCCCTGAGCAACTCCCACCAGGGCAGGTTGGCGATCGATTCCGAGGTGGCGGGAGCCAGACGCCATTCATCCGCCTCGTGACTTTCCGGCCTGACATAATCCGGACCCATTTTGCAGGCCGCCATGGGCATCACGAGCGCGAGTGCGACTAGCCATCGATTCATGTCAGGGCCCCTCCCTCGCTGCGCACGTGCGAGGAAAGCGGTTCCGACTGGGTAACCGACGCCGGCAGATATGTTCCATCGATCGAGCGCGGAGATTCCGGTGGCGTCGGATCCGGCGTTGTCCTGTCAGCACGGTGCGATAGCCGCTCCACCACGTAGAACGTCACCGGGATCAGAAAAATCGCAATCAGACTGGCGGCCAGCATCCCTCCGAGCACCGTGATGCCGATAATTATCCGTGCGACGGCTCCCGCGCCTGACGACAACACCAAAGGCAGAATGCCGAAGATAAAGGCAAAGGCGGTCATGAGGATCGGACGCAGCCTGAGGCGGGCCCCGGTCAACGCGGCCTCAGCCAATGGCTGGCCTTTCTCATATTCGATCTTGGCAAATTCCACGATCAGGATGGCATTTTTCGCCGCCAGCCCAATGAGCATCACCAACCCGATCTGCGCAAAGACGTTGTTCTCAAGTCCCACCGCCCAGAGCGCAAAGAAGGCGCCGAACACCGCCACCGGCGTTCCGAGCAACACGCTGAAAGGAAGGGTCCAGCTTTCGTATTGGGCCGCCAGGATCAAAAACACGAACAGCAGGGAGAAGCCGAAAATGACGCTCGCGGGCACCCCTTCGGCGGCCAGCTTCTCTTGAAAAGACATCCCCATATAGTCGTAACCCATCTCGCGGGGCATGGTCTCTCTGAACACCTCCTCCAAGGCCTTCATCGCCTGGCCGGAACTGTAGCCGCGCGCGGCCGAGACGAACATCTGCGCAGAGCGATAACCGTTGTACCGCATCGTGAACTCAGGACCCTGGGTCCGCTCCGTCGTCACGAGCGTGGAGAGCGGGACCATGTCGCCGTCCCCGTTGCGCACAAAAAATTGCCCGACGTTCTCGGCGCGCGTGCGAAATTCTCCTTCCGCTTGGACATACACCTGCCAGACCCGTCCAAAACGATTGAAGTAGTTCACCATCACCCCGCCCATGAAGGCCTGGAGGGTCTGATACACATCGCCCAGGTTCACTCCCTGCTTGAGGACCTTCTCGCGATCCACGCGGGCCATGATCTGCGGCACGGAGGGGATGAGGGTCGTGTTCACGGAAGCAATCTCAGGCCGTTGGCGGGCGGCTTCCATGAAGATCTTGGTCTGTTCGGCAAGAAACGCGATGTCCTGACCGGATCGGTCTTCCAGCACGAACGTGACGCCGCCCGATGTTCCGACGCCCGGAATCGCCGGAGGAGGGAAGGCGAGCGCCTGGGCTTCAGGCAATCGGCCTAATTCGCGGTTCAGGTGCTGAAAGATGCCCCTGAGTCCTTCCTCCGGCTTGGTCCGTTCATCCCAAGGATCAAGGGTCACGAAGAAGAAAGCATTGTATGTCGTGGCCACCGTGCTGAGGAGACTGTACCCGACAATCACCGTCGCGTACTGGACGCCGGGGGTTTCCTTCAGAATACCCTCGACTGTCTTGGCGACGTCATTGGTGCGTTGAAGCGAGGAGGCAAACGGGAGCTGGACGTTCAAGTACAGGTACCCTTGGTCTTCCGTGGGAAGAAATCCGGCGGGCAAACGCCATCCGAGGAGACCGGCGGCGGCCGCAACCACGGCCAGGAACAGCATCGACCGACCGGCCTTGCGGATCAGATGCCCACAGAGCCCCACATAGCGATCGGTGGCCAGGCCAAACCAACGGTTGAACCAACCGAAAAACATCCCCAACGGTCCGCGAGCCGGCTGTTTCGGGCGCAGCAACAGCGCGGAGAGGGCGGGACTGAGGGTCAGGGCGTTGAAGGCGGAAATCACGACCGAGATGGCGATCGTCACGGCAAATTGCTGATAGAGGCGGCCGGTGATGCCGGGAATGAAGGCTGTCGGCACGAACACCGCCGCAAGAATGAGTGCAATCGCAATCACCGGGCCTGACACCTCCTCCATGGCCTTGAGCGTGGCCTCCTTCGGAGACAGGCCGTGCTCGATGTGGTGCTCCACCGCTTCCACGACGACGATCGCGTCGTCCACCACAAGCCCGATCGCCAGCACTAGTCCCAGGAGCGAGAGAGTGTTGACCGAGAACCCGAGCAGGGGAAACATCATGAACGTGCCGACCAATGAAACCGGCACGGCCAGCATCGGAATCAAGGTCGCGCGCCAGCCTTGCAGGAACACGAAGACCACGATCAACACCAGGATCAAGGCTTCCCAAAGGGTATGGACGATCTCCTTGATCCCTTCGCGGACCGCGAGGGTCGTGTCCAGCGAAACGACATAGTCAAGGTCAGCAGGGAAGCGGGATTTAATTTCCTCCATCAGCCGCTTGGCGCGATCCACCGTGTCGATCGCGTTCGATCCGGGGAGTTGATAGATCGCGACCAGCGCCGCCGGTTTTCCGTTCAGCCGATTGATGATGTTGTACGATTGCGCGCCGAGCTCCACCCGGGCCACATCCTTGAGCCGGACAATGGAGCCGTCCGGAGCGGCTCTGACGACAATGTTCCCGAATTCCTCCGGGCTCGCGAGACGGCCCTGCGCCCGGACTGAATAGGTGAATTCCTGACCTGGGGGGACCGGTTCGGCGCCGACCTGACCGGCCGGGTTCACCGTGTTCTGCTTCTTGATCGCGTCCAGGATCTCGGTCACGGTCATCCCGAGTTTGGCCAGAACGTCGGGGTGCACCCAAAACCGCATCGCATACTGGCCGGCGCCGAAGATCTGCACCTGGCCGACGCCCGGCACGCGCGCCATGGGATCGTTGATGTTCACATAGGCATAATTTGCCAGCCAAATATCGTCGTAGGCGCCGTTAGGGGAGTAGAGCGAGAACAACGCCAGGGGACTCGTGGTCGATTTGTTGATCGTCACGCCGTAATTTCGAACCTCGGTCGGCAACTGGGATTCGGCCTGCGTGTAGCGCATCTGGGTCAGGATCTGATCGTCGTTCGGCTTCGTGTTGATGTCGAAATCCACGCGGAGGTTCATCTGCCCGTTGCCGGCGTTGACCGAATACATATAGATCATGTTGTCCACGCCGCTCATCTTTTGCTCGATCGGGGTGGCCACAGACTGCTCGAGCGTGACGGAGTCCGCCCCCACGTACGTCGCGCTCAAGTTGATTTCAGGCGGAGCAATGTTGGGAAACAGCGCCACGGGGAGCTGGACCATGGCGACGATGCCCAGGATCGTCATGATGATCGAGATGACCATCGCGACGATTGGACGATTGATGAAAAATCTGGCCATCGGGCCGCCCACCTGCCTTACGACGATTCGGCGGACTTGGGGGTCACAGTCATCCCGGCCTTGACCTTCTGGACTCCCTCGACAATGACCTGCTCGCCGGGCTTGAGCCCTTCAATAATGATCCAGCGGCTGCCGATCCGTTCTCCGACCTTGACCGTTCGGACTTCCACTTGGTTATTGGACCCGACGACCGCCACCTGGTAGTCTCCCTGCAATTCCGTCACGGCCCGCTGCGGGACCAGGAGCGCGCCCTTTTTCGTCTGAATGGGCGCGCGCACCCGGGCGAAGAGCCCGGGACGCAGCAGATTGCCCGGATTGGGGAAGGTGGCCGCCACCCGGATCGTTCCCGTTTTCACGTCGACTTGACGATCGACGAGCAGATAGCTGCCCT